>CAZKIO010000117.1:0-1594 GCA_964552795.1 uncultured Planctomycetaceae bacterium | reverse complement strand
CCGCCTCAGCGCTCCTCGGACTCGATCTGCGCCAGCAGCGCGCGCGTCATCCCGGTCCACTCGCCCTCGGGCTCGTCGCGCAGGTAGTCCGACAGCACCGCGCGCGCCGCGGCGCGCTCGCCGCGCAGCACCTCGGCCTTGGCGAGGTTGACGTGCACGGGCTCGGGCAGGCGGATGCCGGCCGCACGCGCTTCGTCCAGGACGCCGCGCCACAGCCGCGCGGCCTCGGTCGGGTCGCCGCGCTGGAAGCGCACCACCGCCAGGTGGTTCTTCGCCGGGATGCACAGGGGATCGAGGTCGAGCGCCGCGCGGAACGCGGTCTCCGCGGCGGCGAGGTCCTTCTGCGCGTAGGCCGCGGTTCCCGCGTCCAGGCGCGCGCGCGATTCCTCCAGCAGGATGTCGGCGGCACTGGAGAGTTCTTCGTCCGATAGCCCCAGCGCGCGCGCCTCGAGGAACTGCTCGATCGCGCCCGCACGGTCCTGCGCCATCAACCGCGCGAACCCGGCGCGCTTGTGCAAGAGCGCGAGTTCGCCGCGCAGCGGGGATCCCTGAGCGACCAGCGCGCGGATCTCGGCGATCGCGCCTTCGAAATCGCCCAGGCCGCCCAGCACGTCCGCCAAGAGGCGTCGCGTGTCGACGTCGCCGGGGTCGTGGGCCAGCGCCGCGCGCACCTCTCGCAGAGCGTCGTCGAGCTTCTCGGCCTTCAGCGCCGCCTTGGCCATGAGCAGGTGCGCCTGGCCCAGCGCGCGGTCGCAGAACGGCAGCCCGGGATCCAGCTTGCGCGCCGCCAGCAGCGCCGCGAGCCCGCGCTCGGCGCCGTTCTCGCGCGAGATCCAGGCGATCCCCTTGGCGCGCAGGATCTCGGCCGTCTCGCCGCACGCGTCGGTGCCGCGGCGGATCTCGATCCAGGCGGTGTCGAAGGCGTCGCGGGAAGCGTAGACCTCGGCCGCCGTCGCGTACGTGTCCGGATCGCGCGGCCGCTCCGACTTGGCGACCTCGACGAGGCGCATCGCGTCCACGTAGCGCCCCTCCAGCACGGCGAGGCGCGCGCGCAGCAGCGTCGCCTCGGGCCCGGCGGCGTCGGCGCCGGCGATCGCGCGCCGCGCCGCCTCGACGTCGCCGAACTCCAGGGCGCGGCGCAGCGCCGCCACCGCCTCCGTCGTCACCCGCGCCGCGCGTTCCACGGCCGGGGCGGCGGCGGGACGCTCCGCGGGGCGCTCGACCGCCGGAGCGGCGGGCGCGGCGGCGGCCGGCGCCGGTTCCGGCGCGCAGGCCGCGCAGCAGAGGACGGCGGCGGCCGGGAGGTGGAAGGGACGCACGCGCCCAGCATCCACGAAGGGACGCCCGCCGCGCAAACGCTACATTCAGCGCCATGGACCGCGAGATGCCCGAGCACGAACCGGAGCAGGATCCCCGCGACGAGCTGGCGCGCCTGGCGCGCGGCCTGCGCGCGCAGGTGCGGCGGCGCAAGCGCCTGGGCGGCCACCGCGCCCGGCCGCACGCGGCGCAGGCCGCCGCGGAGCCGCCCGCATCGGCGGAAACGGCGCGCAAGGAGCCCGCGACGCCGCCCGCGAAGCCGCCCGCGCCGTCGCCC
>CAZKIO010000116.1:0-2302 GCA_964552795.1 uncultured Planctomycetaceae bacterium | reverse complement strand
CCGCGCGCGCGCGGCGCAGGTCCTTGTGCGGCAGGTCGAGGATGTTCTGGTCGTTCGTGTAGGCGTGCACCGTCGTCATCAGGCCCTTCTCGATGCCGAAGGCCTCGTCGATGACCTTGGCGATCGGCGCCAGGCAGTTGGTCGTGCACGACGCGTTGCTGATCAGCTTGTGCTCGGCCTTGAGCGTCTCGTGGTTGACGCCCATCACGATCGTGGCGTCCATCTCGGGCACGCCGTCCTTGCCGTCCTTGGCCGGGGCCGTGAGGATCACCTTGCCCGCGCCCGCCGTCAGGTGCTTCGTGCAGCCCTCGCGGTTGGTGAAGACGCCGGTCGACTCGATCACGACGTCGATCTTGTTCGCGGCGTGCGGCAGCGTCGCGGGGTCCTTGACCGCCGTGATCGGGATCGTGCGCCCGTTGACCACGATCGCGCCTTCCTTGGCCTCGACCGTCCCCTGGAACGCGCGGTGCACCGAGTCGTACTTCAGGAGGTACGCCAGCGTCTTGGAGTCCGTCAGGTCGTTGATGTGGACGACCTCGACGTCGGACCGCTGCGACAGGATGCGGAAGACGTTGCGACCGATGCGGCCGAAGCCGTTGATGGAAACGCGCATGCCCATGGGGGGTGCTCCGGCGCGGTCCCGGCGGGCCGCGGAGGTGGTCCGGCCGCGGGCCGCGCGCGGCGGCCGCCCAGCCGGTTCGGGGAGGGGGAAAATCGGGTTTCCCGGGGGGAACTCGCCCTCCGGAACACCCGCCGAAACGGCCCGGAACGGTACACTCCGCCGGGCCGGCGATCAACGCGCCGCCGGCTCCCGCGCCGCCTCGCGGACCGCCGCGAACGCGCGGATCCAGCGCGACCCCGTGGACACGGACACCCCGCACGCCGACCCCGGCGGCGCCTTCGATCCGGCGCGCTGGGGACACCTCGCACGCGCGCTCGACCTGCGCGCCGACGAGCCCGTGTGCGTCGCCTTCTCCGGCGGCGCCGACAGCGTGTACCTGCTGCACCTCGTGTGCGCGGCGCGTCCGCGGCCGAGCATCCTGGCGGTGCACGTCGACCACGGGCTGCGCGGCCAGGAGAGCGACGAGGACGCGCGCTTCTGCGCGCGCCTCGCGGAGGAGCTCGGCGTCGCTTTCGAGCTGCGGCGCGCGGTCCTCGACCCGGATCCCTCCGGCCTGGAGGCCCGCGCGCGGACCGCGCGCTACACCGCGCTGGCGGCCGCGGCGCGCGCCGCCGGGATCCGCACGATCCTGACCGCGCACCACGCCGACGACGCGCTCGAGACGCTGATCCTGCGCTGGATCCGCGGCAGCGAGCTGGCCGCGCTGCCGGCGCTGCGCCCGCAGCTCCTCCTGCGCGCGCCGCCGGTGGCGTTGCCGCGCCGGCCGCCGGCGCGCGAGTCGCTGCACTCCGCCGGCGCGTCGCTGCTGGTGGCGCGGCCGCTGCTCTCCGTGCGGCGCGCCGAGATCCGCAGCACGCTGGCGGCCCACGGCCTCGCGTGGCGCGAGGACGGCAGCAACCTCGACCGCCGCCACGCGCGCAACGCCGTGCGCCACGACCTCCTGCCCGCGATCGCCGAGGCCTGCGGTCCCGACGCGCTGGAGAACCTGCACGCGTTCGGCGCGATCGTCGCGCAGCTCGAGGACCGCCTCGCGGAGCGCGGCGCACAGCTCGCGTGGTCGCCGCCGCGCCACGCCGCCGCGCGCCGGCGCGCGCACGACCTCCTGCTCGGCGGAACGCTGGCGCGCGCGGACCTCGCGCGCCTCGAGCGGCCGGTCGCGCGCCGCGCGATCGCGCGCCTCCTGGCCGAGGCGACGGGCCGATCCCCCAGCCGCGCCACGCTCGACCGCCTGATCGAAGACCTGTTCGGCGGGCGCACGGGCTGGCACCAGTTCCCGGGCGGCTGGCGGTTGCAGTTGCGCTCCGACCGCCTGGACCTGGAACCGCCGCCGCCGGACGCGCGCCGGCGCGGCGACCCGCGCCAGCTGCTCCTGCCGTTCCCCGGCGAGGCGCACGGGCCGCGCCGGCTGGAGCTGCCCGGCTGCGTCGACCTGCCCGACGGCCGGCGGATCGCGGCCGAGTTCGTGCCCGCGCGCCGCGCCGACGACGTCGAGCGCTCGCCGGTGTGCGCCGAACTCGACCCGGCGGGGCTCGCGGGACCGCTGTGCGTGCGCTGGCTCCGGCCCGGCGACCGCTTCCATCCGCTCGGGGCGCCCGGGAGCAAGCCGCTCGCGCGCTTCTTGGCCGACGTGGGCGTCCCGCGCGACGACCGGCGCCGCGTGCCGCTGGTCTTCGCGGGCGA
>CAZKIO010000115.1:0-2782 GCA_964552795.1 uncultured Planctomycetaceae bacterium | reverse complement strand
CGACATCCTGACCATGGCCGCGACGCAGACCAGATGCGGTTGCCCGAACGGCTACAATGCGTCCCACCCCAAGCTGATCGCAGGCACCCGCCGCCCGAGCCCTGATTCCCTGCCGATCTGGCGCGCGCGCGTTACGCGAAGTTCCCCGACCCCCGCGTTTCGGTTCCTCTCTGGTTCCCCGATTCCGGGCCCGCGCCAGCGCGCGCCAAGCCCAGAATCGGCCTTGGCGGCCCCTGCAAGGCCCCTCGACTGCCATTGTGCGGGGAACACAGTGGAACGCCCCGTGCTGAGCGGGGAACTTCGCTCCAAAGTTCCACTTTGGTTCCCCGCTGGTTCCCGCTGCGCGCGCGCGACACCGCGTCGCGCTGATCTCGCACGACGGCGGCGCGTGCACGCTTCATCGCGGTCCGCGTCCATCCGCGCCTAATGCGGGCGCGACGCACCTACCGAGGCGACGAGCACGGATCCAAGGCCCAGCATTCCAAGGCCGTCCGCTCCGCCGACCGCGTGCGCGCCTGGAGCCTTCGACTTGGACAGCTTGACGATCCGCCGCGTGGCGCTCGACGCCCTGCATCTCGATCCGGCCAACGCCCGCCAGCACGGCGAGCGCAACCTCGACGCGATCCGCGCGAGTCTCGCGCGCTTCGGCCAGGCCGAGCCGCTGGTCGTGCAGAAGGGCACCGGGCGCGTCGTGGGCGGGAACGGGCGGCTGGTGGCCATGCGCGCGCTGGGCTGGACGCACGCCGACGTGGTCGAGCTGGACCTCAGCGAGACGCAGGCGACGGCGCTGGGCATCGCGCTGAACCGCACGGCCGAGCTGGCCGAGTGGGATTTGCCGACGCTCGGCAGGCTGCTGGAGAGCCTGCAGCTCGAGGGCGAGCTGGACGGCGTCGGCTACGACGAGGCCGAGCTGCAGGGCGTGCTCGACGACATCATCGCGCTGAGCCCGCTCGAGGTGAGCGAAGACGAGGTTCCGGCGCTGCCCGATCGCGCCACCACCGTGGCCGGCGACCTGTGGCTGCTTGGGCGCCATCGGCTGCTGTGCGGCGACAGCGCGTGCGAGGCCGACGTCGCGCGGCTGCTCGCGGGAGCGCCGATCCACCTGGTGAACATGGACCCTCCGTACAACGTGCGGGTCGAGGAGAAGCCGACGATCGGCTCGCACCTCAGCGCCGGCGTCGCGGCGTTGCGTAAGTCCTGCACCGTGCCCGCGCGGCAGCGGCAGGAAGTGGAAGCGATGCTGCGCCCGGTAGCTGCCGGCCCCACTCATCGGAGCGTAAGCGAAATGTGTCCGTTAACCACTTCCGCGCTCTCGGCCGCTCTCCGAGAGTTCGAGAGCCGGTTCGGTCGGGGTCCGGTCGCTGGGGGTGGGGTTGCGAGCGGTGCCCGGTCGCTCCGCCGCGAACAGAGAGCGCGGAACCCCGCGCACGATGCGCCGGATGGGGGATCCGGCGGGGGGCCGTTCACCGGCCGCGCGACGCCGGTTCGCGGCTTTGCGAGCGAGTGGCTCCCCGAGCGGCACGGATTTGCGAACTGTTCTCTCCGGGCCACGGCCTGGCGGTCGCGCCGGGAGCCATGTCACCGCGGACGCGGCCTCCCAGGGGTGCGCGCCCCCCCGGCGGCCACGGGAGGGATCCAACCTCCGCGCTGGCGGAGCCCGGCGTGTTGCGCGAGGATCGCCGCCCGAGGAGACCATGGACGCCCCCGACCCGCGCCATTCAGGGACCAAGGTTGCGTGGACTGGCCTGATCCACTCCGTGCAGCCGCGCATCCGGCTGACGCGGTCCTTCGACCAGCGCGAGCACGAGTACCTCGGCTACGTCTTGCGGCTCGACGGCTTCATCGACGGCGAACAGCGCGACTTCGGCGTTGCGATCAGCCAGCTCGACCAGGAGAAGCACCGCTTCTGCGCGGATCAGTTGGTCGAGGGCGAGGGTTGGCCAGTGGCGAACCCGAACATGGAGGTGGCCGAACTCTACCGCGTGAGCAAGCTCCGCATCGTGGAGCAGGCAGCGGAGGAGGTCTGCGCCGGTCCGCCGTGGCGCGGCGAGCCACCGCCGCTTCGGACGTACCGCGAGCGCGGGCATCGCCGGCTCTCCTCCGTCACCTACGACACCGCCTGCGTCCGCTGCATGTGGGGCTGCCGGATGCCGGTGGAGATCATCGTGGACCACTGGAAGCCAAGCGTGCGCAAGCACCGCTTCGAGACGTTCTGCTACGGGCCGCTCTCCTGCCGGATCCACATGCCTGGGCCGACGCGCAAGGTGCCGGGGCGTCGTGGCATGAGCTGGGAAGAGGCGGATTGGGTGGACCAGGAAGCGGTGGCGCACCGCGGGCCGGACGACTGAGAAGACGGGAACGGGCCGATCATGGTGGCGGTGATCCCGTTCCGGAAGCCAGGCATGCGACGGTCCGCAATGAGTGCCGCGAGCCGTCTGGAAGCCGTGCACGGTCATCTTGAAAGCCGGGGCGGCGCCCGAGGTGCATCGCGGATCTACAACCGGCTCTGCTGGTGGCTTGCCCACTCCCGCCAACCTGCGCCATCCCCGCGCAGTGACACGACGGCCAGCCACGAAGCGAGGCGCTCGTCCCTCCGTCCCGCCCGCAGCGTCAAGCTCGCCGCCCCCTGCATCGCTACCACGCACTCGGGCGCGACCTCCAGTGCCGCCTCGTAGGTGCGCAGCGCCTCGTCGGTTCGACCGGCCCGCTCCAGCGTCAGGGCGAGGTTTGTGCGGTGTAACGATATCCCTTCCGGTTTGACGTAGTCCGTCGAGAGGACGAG
>CAZKIO010000114.1:0-3054 GCA_964552795.1 uncultured Planctomycetaceae bacterium | reverse complement strand
CGCTCGACGCCACGGGCCTCACGCCCGCGTTCCACTGCATGTTCCTGCAGGGCACGTCGCTCGCGGGCTCGGGAGCCGGAACCGCGTTCGGCGACGGACTGCGCTGCGGATCGGGCACGGTCATCCGGCTCGGCTTCGTCCAGACGAGCGCGGGCACGGCGACCTATCCGCCCAGCGGTGCGCTGCCCGTCTCCTTGCGCGGAGGCGTGCCGCACGAGCTCGGGGTCGTGCGCTTCTACCAGGTGTGGTACCGCAACTCGGCGGACTTCTGCACGCCCGACGTGTTCAACCTGACCAACGCGGTGCGCGTGACCTGGCAGCTCTAGGGATCGACAACTACGGACGGCGCCCGGCGCTCACGGGTCGATGCACCGCGCCGGGCGCACGCCGAAGTTGGCCGATTTCAGCTCCGGACTCACGCGGACGCGCTGGGAGACGCGTCCGTACTCGGCCGGCGCGCCATCGTAGGCGCCCCCACGAAGCGCGTGCAGGGAAGCAGGCTCCAGCGAACGCTCGTCGTCCGCGCACGGGTTCACGGCGACCCGGTACAGGTCCCATGGGTTCGCGCACCACTCCATCACGTTGCCGATCGTGTCGTGGAGGCCGAACCCGTTCGCCCCCAGGGAACCGACCGGCGCGTGCAGCCCGAATCCGTCGTCCCAATCCACGGACGACTCCTGCTCGGTCTCACGCCTGTGCGAACGGTCGGCGAGATTGGCGCTCGCCTGCAGACACTCCATCTGCGGACCGCAGTTCCACCGGCTGGGCTCTCCGCCGCGCGCAGCGTGTTCCCATTGCACCTCGGTCGGGAGTCTCAGCCCCACCCTCCTCAGCGTGTCGGCGGCCTCGAGCCAACTGACGTGTTCGACGGGATTCGTCGGTCCCACGTTCCTCTGGCCGCGGCTGTAGATGCTCGGGTTCCGGCCCCGGATACGCGCCCACTGCGCCTGGGTCATCTCGTACTTCGAGAGGAAGTACGGCGCGAGCTCCACGGTGAACGCGGGCAGCTCGACGTCCTTCGCGTTCGGGTCGAAGTTGGGCGCGGTTTCGTCGTCCCGCGTGGCCCCGATCGTCGTCGCTCCGCCCGGGATCAGGACGAGGATCAACCCGGTGTCCGCGTTCACCACGCGCCGCTGCCGCGCATCGAGCCCCGGCGCTTCGCCGGACTCCACGTGGAGGAATTCGTAGAGCCCCGAGTCGGGATCCCTGCCGAGCGGCACGAGACCCAGTTGGGGCGGCAGACGCAATCCCCGATACGCAGGAATGAGCGTCTCGTCCGCGATCTCCGCGGCCGCCGTGCTCCACGCGGCCGCCGCGGAGTTGATGCTGCGCCGCCGCAAGCCGAGCAGCGACTGGAGCCGGCGCTCTACCCCCGCGATCGAGTCGCGATCGGCGTCCGCCAGCAGCAGCTCGAGCGACGCGACCAGATCGACGAGCCCCTGGTCCTGTGTGCGCGCCAGCTCCTCGCGGTACGCGGGCAGCCGATCCACGAGTCCGCGGGCCTCGACCAGCCACGCTTCGAGGCCTGGGATGAGCTCCTCGCGGGGCACGTCGAGTTCCGCGCTCGATTCGCGCAGCGCGAGCGCTTGGCCGCGGTCCGTGAAGCGCTGAAGCCGGTCCCGCGTGCGCACGACGTTGACCAGGAGGCTCGTGACGACAGCCAGCGCGACGACGAGCAGCACGCCGGTCGACGCGAGCGTCGGATGTCGCCGCACCCACTTCAGCGTGCGCCGCAGCGGACCGTCCGGCCGCGCGTGAATGGGCTCGTCCGCGAGGAAGCGGCGCAGGTCCGCCGCGAAGTCGGCCGCGGTCTGGTAACGCCGGTCCGGATCCCGCTCGAGGGCCTTCAGGCAGATGACCGCGAGATCCCGCGGCACGCCCGTGCAGACGGTGCGCGGGTCGCGCGGCTCGCCGCGCAGGATCTTGTCGAGCACCTGCATCAGCGAGTACCCGTAGAACGCGCGCACGAAGGTCAGCGCCTCGTAGAACGTGGCCCCCAGCGAGAAGATGTCGCTGCGCGCGTCGACGGCCTGGGCGTCCGCGCGCGCCTGCTCGGGGCTCATGTACGCCGGTGTTCCGGGCACGGCTCCCGACTCGGTCAGCGTCAACGCCTCGCGGTCGAGCGCCATGCCGAAGTCGCCGAGCTTGGGCTGGCCGTCGCGCGTGATCAGGATGTTCGTCGGCTTGATGTCGCGGTGGACGAGGCCGGCCGTGTGCACGACGTGCAGGGCGTCGGCGACGCGCGCGAAGAGCTCGGCGACGCGACGGTAGTACGCGGCGGACCCGTCGAGCGCGCCCGGGTTGGGCACGTCCTTGATCCAGTCCGCCAGCGTGCGCCCGCCCTCGACGAGCTCCTGCGCGATGAAGTGCACACCGTCGGCTTCGCCCAGACCGTAGACGGCGACGAGATGAGGATGCGCCAGCTTCGCACCGCTCTCCGCCTCGCGTCTGAAGCGCGCGAGGTGGTGCTCACCGAGTGCCGGCACGAGCGGCAGGACCTTCAGCGCGACACGGCGACCGGCGAGCGACACCTGGCGCGCCTCGAAGACGATGCCGAACGCGCCACGGCCGAGCTGGCGACCGAGCTCGAAGTCGCCGAGACGCTGCGGAGGACCCGGGCGATGCGGGTCGCCCTCCAAGTTGCGCGCAAGCTCGTGGGCCGCCGGGGGCGCGGTCGGCGAACCAGCCTGGGCAGGCCGCGCATCCGGCGGCATGCCCGCTGGCGTGCCGCGTGCGCCGGGATTCCGGTCGGAGGAGCTCATGGCCGGGAAGGGCCGGCTGGCGCGGGCGCCAAGCCTCCGGATGGTAAGCCCGCGTGGCACCCGCCGCCACGCGGCACGGCGGAGCGGTGCCGCAGGCCGGCCAGGCGCGGCGAGGTGCACACGAGACGTGCTGAGCTTGCGGTCCAGCGCGGAGCGGTGCTACCTTCATCATCCGCGCTGCGGGCGTAACTCAGTTGGTAGAGTGTCAGCTTCCCAAGCTGAATGTCGCCGGTTCGAACCCGGTCGCCCGCTCCACTAACTCGCGATGGGAACGCGAGTTATGCGCGCGCCC
>CAZKIO010000113.1:0-3451 GCA_964552795.1 uncultured Planctomycetaceae bacterium | reverse complement strand
GGGCCATCGATCGACTCCTCTCCGGCGCCGGGAGCGCCAGGACCTGAGAGCGGGGTCGAAGGAACTGTACCCCGACTCCGAGGCCCCCGATAGGCGGCCGGCAGAGACCCTGGGGGTACCATCCCCGGGCTCGAGCGGCGGCCGCGCCGCGCGGGGCCAGCGGGCTTGATCTCGCGGCCAACGGGTACTGCACCGGTGAGCACCCTTCGATGGGGTGATCACCAGCGCGGCTCTCGGTCCGTCGCGTGCCGTCTCCGACCTGTGCAGTGGACGGCCTTCACGAGCCGGTACTGCGGACCCGTCCGTGGGGCAGGGCGTTAGTGCAACTTCACCTCTTCGCCGATCCGATGCAGCTTCAGCACGTTCGTGCTGCGCGCCACGCCGGCCGGCACGCCGGCCACGAACACGATCGGGTCGTTGTACTGGGCGAGGCCGTTCATCACGAGCATCTCGCTGGCCATCGACAGCATGTCCTCCAGGTTGCGCTCGCGCCGCACCAGGAACGGACGCACGTGCGCCAGCATCGTCATGTGGTTCACCGTGCGCTGGTTGGGCGTCAGCGCGATCACCTCGGCGTCCGGCCGGTAGCGCGAGATCAGGCGCACCGTGTTGCCGGTCTCGGTGAAGCACACGATCAGCGGCACGCGCAGGGCCTGCGCCACCTGCACGCTGGCCATGGCCGTCGCGTTGGAGAAGTTGGTCTCCGCGGCGCGGAAGCTGGGCCGCGGGATGTCGCGGTAGCGCTGGCTCGACTCGACCGCGCGCGCGATCTTCGACATCGTCGCGACGGCCTCGACCGGGAACGCGCCGACGGCCGTCTCGGCCGACAGCATCACGGCATCGGTGCCGTCGAGCACGGCGTTGGCCACGTCGGCCACCTCGGCGCGCGTCGGCCGCGAGCTCTCGATCATCGATTCCAGCATCTCGGTCGCGGTGATCGTGAACTTGCCCGCGCGCAACGCGGCCTGCAGGATCGACTTCTGGATCAGCGGGAGCTGCTCCAGCTCGGCCTCCACGCCCAGGTCGCCGCGCGCGACCATCACGCCGTCGGTGACGGTCAGGATCTCGTCGAGGTTGTCCAGGCCCGCCATGCGCTCGATCTTGGCGACCATCAGCGCCTCGGGACACAGCTCGCGCACCGCCAGGATCTCCTCCTTCCGCGACACGAAGGACACGCCGATCATGTCGACGCCGGCCTCGCGCGCCAGCGCGAGGTTCCGGCGGTCCTCCGGCGTCGGCAGCTCGTAGCTCACCGCCGAATCGGGGAAGTGCACGCCCTTGCGGTCCCCCAGCGTCCCGGGACGCACGACGCGCGTGACGATCACTCCGCCCTCGCATTCCTCGGCCACGAGCTCGACCTGTCCGTCGGCCAGGATCACGCGGTGCCCGGGCTCGACCGCCTCCTGGAACCCGCTGAACTCCAGCACGACCTCGCCGGGCGCCGACATCCCGCGGCCTTCGCGCAGGCGCACGACGTCGTCCACGTGCACGTCGCGCCGGCCGTCCTCGAACCGGCCCATGCGCATCTTGGGGCCCTGGATGTCGCTCAGGATCCCGATCGGCACGCCGCGCTCCGCCGCCGCCTCGCGGATGCGCTGCAGGCGCCGATGGAAGTCCTCGCTCGTGCCGTGGCTGAAGTTGATCCGCGCCACGTTCATGCCCGCGTCGATCAGCTCGCCGATGCGCGCCTCCGACGCCGGCCCGATGGTCGCGACGATCTTGGTGTGCGCCTGGGACTTCGAGCGGCGAGCGAGGAGCTGGGGCGGTCGATCGAGTTCGTTCATGTGCGCGTTGCCGGGAGGCGTTGCGAGCCGGAGAGGATAGCGCGCGCGCGATCGCACGCGACCGCGCCGACCCCGTTCCCAAGACACGGACGCCGGCGGGGAACGCCGGCGTCCGTTGGGCTCCACGCCGCTCCTGAGGCGAGTCGGGCCATCCGCTCTGGCCCAAAGGTGCCGTCGGCGTGGATCCACGGGCTAGGACGGGACGGCCCGGCCGGAGGTTCCGCGCCTTCGCCGGACCTCAACCGCCTTCCAGGGCGTCGAAACGGGGTCCCACGATCTTCAGGCGCACGTCCAGCCCAAGCGAGCGCCGCCGGTCCGTGAACACCGCGGCCCAGCCCGCGCCCAGGGCCGCGATGCGCGGCGTCACGCGATCGGGGACGAAACGCGTCTCGAGCGAACCGATGCGCAGCATCGGACCGAGCTCCTTGCCGCTCGCGAGCACGCGGCGCACGTAGACCTGGTCGTAGTAGGAGATGTCGTCCTCCCAGGCGACCACGAAGCTGCCGTCGGCGAGGCGCGCCACGTCGGGGAAGTCCTGCTCGTTGCCGAGAACGCAAGGCGTGAGCACCGGACCGGCGGCGCGGCCCTGCGCGTCGAAGAGGCGCGCGTTGACGTCGCGCGTGGGATCGGTCGGCAGGCCCGAGCACCATGCCATCAGGAAGCCGCCGTCGCCCGCGGCCACGACGGCCGGATCCCAGTCCTCGCCGCGCCGCGAGGCCTCGAACGAGAGCTCCGCGCCGCGCGTCGCGCCCTCCTGATCGAGGAAGCGCGCGCGCAGCCGCCAACCGGTCTCGCGCGGCGCGCCCGCGCGGTGCTCGGTCCACGCGGCGATCACGCGCCCGTCGTCGAGGAGCGCGAGGTCGACGTCGTCGAGCGCGTCCTCCCCCGGCTGGCTGACGCGCCGCACGAGGCCGGGCAGCCCGCCCTCGGGCGTGACGCGACGGCACCACACGCCGGCGCCCGGGCCGCGCGGCCAGCCGACCAGCCAGCCGCGCGCGCCGGCGAGGGCGCACACCGTGGGCGCCAACAGCGCTCCGCTCGATTCGTCGTCGAGTTCGAGCACGCCGCTCGCCGCGCGACCGTCCGCCGCGACGATCTGCGCCAGGAGCCGCGAGCGTTCGTCCGCGGTGTGCTTCCACACGATCAACGCGCTGCCGTCGGCGCGCAACGCGACGCGCGGGCGCTCGGACGCGCCGGGCAGTTCGGGCGCCGGCTTGTCGGCGCCCGCCGCGGGGATCGAGATCTCGTCCCCCACGGGACCCGCGCCGTCGAAGCGCCGCGCGTAGATGCGCGAGATCCCGCTGCGCCGGTCCTGCCAGACCGTGAATCCCTGCTCGCCGACCGCGTCCACGTCGGGGTTGAACTGGTCGCTGCTGGCACGGTCGGAGTTGATGCGCACCTCCGCGCCGAGCCGCTGCTCGGCCGCGCCGGACGGATCGACGGTGCGCACCCACAGGTCGGCGTCGCCGTCGCGCGCATCGGTCCAGGCGACGAGCAGGCGGTCGCCGCTCGAGGCGATGCGCGCGTCGCCCACGTCGACCGCGAGCGAAGAGGGCACGACGATCGGTTCGGCGTGCGTCGCCGCCCCGGCCGCGGAGAGCAGCCAGACCTCGACGCTCGCGGCGCCGGCGGCGGGTGCGCGCGCGGCGTCGGCGCGCGGCGCCGGC
>CAZKIO010000112.1:0-3823 GCA_964552795.1 uncultured Planctomycetaceae bacterium | reverse complement strand
TCGGGCGCGCGCGTCAGGAAGCGCTGGCTCGCGCCGCGGAAGCGCTCCCAGGCCGCGAGGGCCGTCGCCTCGTCGGGCGCGCGGTTCATCACGAGGCCGGTCTGGACGCGCGGGTTCACGCCCGAGACGTGCTTGTAGAGCGCGTACGCGTCCGAGAGCGACGTGACCTCGTGCGTCGTCACGACGAGCAGCGTCGACGCGGCGGCGAGGTGCGCCATCGTCGCGTACGAGAGTCCCGCGCCGTGGTCGATGATCAGCAGGTCGAACGATTCCTCCAGCGGCTCCAGGGCCTCGAACAGCCGGTCGAGCTCGCGTCGCGTGGGGTTGGCGAGGGCGCTGCGGCCCACCCCGCCCGACAGCAGGCGCAGCCCCCCCACCGCCTCGGTCAGCGCGTAGCCGGCGGTGATCCCGCCGTCCATCACGTGGCCCAGGTCGAACTTGGGCGCGACGCCGAGCAGGAGGTGCGCGTTGGCCATGCCCGCGTCGAAGTCGATCAGGCACACGCGCTCGCCGCGGCGCGCGCGCGCGACGGCCAGGTTGGTGGCGACGATGCTCTTGCCCGTGCCCCCCTTGCCGCTGGCGATGGAGAGGACGCGGGCGAGCTTCTTCGCGGGCGGACGCGTGAGGTCGCCCGCCTGCCGCAGGCGCGCGCCCAGGCGCGCGAGGCTCCAAGTGGTGCCGTTGACCATCAGGAACGGGATGGGTGGACGAACAGGGTGCGGATCAAGTTGAGCGAGCCGAGCGCGAGACCGGGGGAAGCGGCGCAGGGTACGCAGGAGCGGACGCCGAAACCAGGGGGCCGTGAGCGTGACGCGCGCCCCGCGGAAGGCGATGCTGGCGCCATGTTCCCGAGAGCTTGCGCCCTGTTCCTGGCGGCGGCGTCGGCCGCCTGCTCCGCGACGCCATCCGATCCGGCCGTGGCGGCCAGGGAACGCGACCTCGCGGCGGCGCAGGCGCGCTGGCGCGCGGAACCCGACAGCGTGGACGCGTGCGTGTGGGTCGGCCGGCGCCTGGGGTACCTGGGACGGTACGAGGAGGCGATCGAGGTGTTCACGCGCGGGCTGGAGCGGCACCCGGACGACCCGTGGCTGCTGAGGTTCCGCGGGCACCGCTGGATCACGTTGCGCCGGTTCGATGCGGCGATCGAGGACCTGGAGCGCGCCGACCGCGTCGCGAGCCTGAGGCCGGACGAGGTCGAGCCGGACGGGCAGCCGAACGCCGCGGGCGTGCCCATCGGTACGCTGCGCTCGAACATCGACTACCACCTGGGCCTGGCGCTGATGTTGAGCGGGGACCTGGAGCGCGCGGAGCGCGTGTACGCGCTGGGCGCGGAGCGCGCACGGGCGAACGACGACCGCCTCGTGTCGCACGCGTACTGGTGGTGGATCGTGCTGAAACGGCTGGGGAGGGAAGCGCGCGCTGCCGAGGTGCTGGCGGCGACGACGGGCGAACGCACGATCATCGAAAACGACGGGTACCACGCCCTGGTGCGGCACTTCCGGGGCGAGTTGTCGCGCGAGGAATTGCTGCGCGACGTCGCGCCGGGGACGACGGAGTTCGCCACGCGCGGGTTCGGTGCGGCGATGAAGCTCGAGTTCGATGGGCGCGCGGAAGAGGCGCGGGAACTGCTCGCGACGGTCGTGGCGTCGGGGCCGATGGCCTCGTTCGGGTGCATCGCGGCGGAGCGCAGCCAGCGAAGCGCAGCGGATTAAGAGCGCTACCGTTTGGGAGCCTACTGTTGCCCAGCGAACGCGTGGAGCCTGGTGTGCAAGACCTTCGACCCGTTCCGTCTCGCTGCGGATTCGTCCCCGATCACCGCTGCTCAGCAGTCCGACCGGACCACTCTCCTCGCGGCGATCGTCACGACGCGAACAGGCCCCTAGGGCGCGAACGTCACAGCAAGACCGTTCGAAAGGTTGAACAGATTGCCGCACGGGCCCGCGACGTCGCGATGCCAGCTTTGGAAGCGCCAGGTCTGGCCGGGGAGGATCTGGCCCAGCGCGCCGAAGCCCTGCGAGTGCGCGATGATCCCGGGCCCGAAGTTCGAGTATCCCTGGGCGTTGGCCTGTTGGATCGGGTAGCGGTAGTAGCCCAGGCTCCCCGGCGCGACGAGACGCTGGCCGTTTCCGAACGGCGCGGACGTCGCCAGCGGTCCCATGTAGAGGCGGTGATTGCCGTTCGGCGGCAGATCGCGCACCTGCAGGACCAGATCGTCGGCCGAGAAGGCGGTGTTGCCGCGTGCCTGGAGGACCGCCCCGTGGCCGGTCCAGTTGCGGCACCCGCCGTGCGTGTCGACGTTGCCGCACGGCGCATTGGTCGCGCAGGAGCCGTACTGGGTTGCATTTGTCGGGAGGTCGAAGATGTAGGCGGCGCCGGACTTGCACGAAGGATCCTGAGGGCAGGCGGAGTTGTCGAATGGGCAGCCCAATACCGCGGTGCAGCCGGACAGTGCGAGCTCCATCCCGACGCCGTGACTCGGGTAGGAGTCCTCGGGGAGCAACTTGCCGTCCTGCGCCCAGGTCGACCCTTGCAGCGAGAATGCGTAGCCGCCGCCGCTGTTGAATGCATAGTCGTCGGCCCCTTGGCCCGACATGAGTGCACGCTCGCCATCCAATGCGATCCACACCCCGAAGTAGTCACCGCTCTTGGTGTCCAGCCCGACGATTTCCTGCGTCAACTGCCACGATCCCGCTACGCGCTGATATGCGTAGACGGTGCCTGAGAACAAGCCGGCTGCCCCACCGGCTGTCGCACTGACGAGGATCCTATCAGCCCGCAGATCGACATCGAAGCCGAAGTAGTTGTTCATGGCCCCGGGAGGAGTCAGCTTCTGCACTTGTGTCCACGCCCCGGACATCTGCCTCTCGAAGACGTAGGCGGACCCAACGCTCGCGGCCGGAGGCTCGTGCCAGTCCGAGGCACCTACAAGGATCCGTCCGCCATCGACAGCGACGGAGCAGCCGAATGCGTCTCCTTGGCCTGCGTCACTGGGTATCAGTCTCGCGGTTTGTACCCATGAACTCCCCGCTCCTTCGAACACGTAAGCCAGTCCTGAGAGCCAGGAGACCCCCGTTGCTCTCCAACTACCGATCACGATGACTCCTCCGGATACGTCAACTGCTTCACCGAAGCTCGAGTTGGGACTCGCATCCCCCGCCCAGAGCTTGGCACGGTGGATCCACGCGTCGTTAACGCGCTCGAACACGTACGCGGACCCGGCGTTGTTGACGCCCATGGGATCGTCCAGGTCAGCGCCGATCACAGCGATCGATCCCTCCATCGCCACCGCTTGGCCGAACTGTGCTCCGAACATGGCGTCACTCGCTTTCAGTTTCTGCACGAACCTCCAGTCGGATCCGCTGCGGCGGTAGGCGTAGACAGCACCAGATTGCTCCGCGATGTCGTCGTCGAGGGGCGACCCGATCAGGACCCAGTCGCCATCGATGGCCACCGCGTGACCGAAGTTGTCCTCGTACTCGACATCGGGACCCACGATCTTGGTTCGCTGCACCTGAGCCTGGGAGGTGCCCGTCCCGAGAAGCATGGGGAGACACCATGCCAGAAGACACGCACCGCGACGCAGGATCCCTCTGCCGGCAGTCGAGGCTCGTGACGTGATGGGACTGGGGAAAGTTGAGTTCATGGGGTCGTCTGGCTTGCTGTGGTTCTCGTGTCCTGGATCGTGCCGGGGTTGCCTGGGGGGCGACCGGGCCCTGGTCCGGCCGCCCCGGCGGATGTTCAGGTCGTGCTCACGGTGTCCACCGCGTCAGACCCTGCTGCGTCTCGTCTTGCCGCATCGTCGACACGACCACGTGGCCGGACG
>CAZKIO010000111.1:0-3889 GCA_964552795.1 uncultured Planctomycetaceae bacterium | reverse complement strand
TCCATCAGGTGGCAGGCCATGTCGCCCTGCGCGCCGGTGCCGAAATCCTGCCAGCCGCGCCACGCGAACGGGTGGTAGCTCTTCGCCTTGTAGGGCCGAGCGGGCGAAACGCCGAGCCACAGGTCCCAGTCGAGAGTCTCGGGCACGGGATCCGATCCCTCCGGCCGACCGACGCCCTGCGGCCACCAGCCGGCCGGACGGTCCGTCCACACGTGGACCTCGTACACGCGACCGATGTGCCCGGCCTGGAACAGCTCGAATGCCGCGGCGTACGGCGGGTTCGAGCGGTTCTGGATGCCCATCTGCGTGGCGGTGCGCGCGCGGCGCGTCGCGCGCGCGACGGCGCGCGCCTCGCGCACGGTGCGCGTCAGCGGCTTCTGGCAGTAGACGTGCAGGTCGCGGTCGAGCGCCGCCAGCGTGATCGGCGCGTGCATGTGATCCGGCGTGGACACGTGCACCGAGTCGAGGTCCTCGCGCGCCAGGAGCTCGCGCCAGTCGCGGTACAGGCGCGCCTGCGGGAACTTCTGCGCGGCCTTCTCCAGCATGCCCGCGTCGACGTCGCACAGCGCCGTGACGTCGACGTCGGCGTGCGCCGCGATGCGCTCCAGGTCCATCGCGCCCATGCCGCCGACGCCGATGCCCGCGTGCCGCAGCCGGCCGCGCGTGACGCGCCGTCCGCCGAGCAGCGAACAACCCGAGAGGAGCAGTCCGCCCGCCGCGGCCGAACCAGCGAGGAGTGCACGACGGGAGAGGTCGGGGATCGGCGACATGCAGGGGAGGCTCCAGGTCCGGACTTCGGCGCGAGCGTAGCCGCACCCCGCCGCCCGCGCCCGGGAAATGCAGGCCGCGCCCGCCCCGTTCAGTACGCCGAATCGAGCACGGTCAGCGCCGCGCCGGTGCCGAGCGTGGTCCCGGTGGCTGCATCCATCACCAGCGCCTGCAGGTAGTACGTGGCGCTCGCGACGCCCGCGCCCAGGTCCTGGACCGCAAGGTTGGCCAGCAGCGTGCCGCCGGCGGGGATCGTGCCCAGGATGAGCATCCTCGCCGGCAGCGGCTGCTGCACGAGCAGCACGCCGCGCAGGCTCGGCACGGGCTGGAATCCCGGCATGCGCGCGATGCGCAGCACCGCGAGGCCGCCGGGCGCGCCTCCGATCGTCAGCGGCAGCGAAGTGTTCTCGCGCGCGATCAGCGGCGACGCGAGCGTCACGCTCGGCGCGCTGAACAGGAAGATCTGGCCCGCGCCGCCGGTCGGGCTGCCGTCGGGGCCGGGCGGAAAGCTGCCATGGCCGGCCAGTCCGCCGCTTCCCGCCTGGAACGTGCAGCCCACGTGCTGCAGGGCCGTGCCGGCGTCGATCTGGGCGCCGTTGCCGCCGGCGCCGCCCACGGCGTAGATGTGATCGTAACCGTCGCCGCCGCGGCCCCCCGCCAGCAGGGTGTTCGACGCGAAGGCGCCGCCCGAGCCCAGGGTGCGCAGACCGGCGCCGGCTGCGCCGCCCCTCTCGCCGTTGCCTCCGCCGCGACCGCCCTCGAGCGTGCAGTCGTAGAGTGCGACGACCGAGCCGCCCACGTGCAGCCCGTCGCCGCCCGTGTCGCCCCGGCCGCAGAAGCAACTGCCGTGCGCGTTGGCGCCGCGGCCTCCGCGCAGGATCGTGGCCGTGAACGCGGAGCCGGCCGCGCACCCGACGACCCGCGCGCCGTCCCAGCCGTTGTCGTGCAGGGGCAGCGAGCAGCAGCCGTACTCGTCGAACGGCGCGCTGCCGTCGCCCCAGCCGCGCGCACCGGTGAACTCGCAGCCCTGCACGCGGACGAACCCCGCGTTGGCGCGCAGCAGGAGACCGAGTCCGGCATCGTCGGAGGTGGAAGTCGACGTGACACCCGTGCCGACGAGACCGGAGAGCACGACGACCTGGCCCACCGCGAGGTTTTGCACGATCGTCGTGCCGCCGATGGTGACCGACGCGCCGGTGTCCGCCGCGATCGTCAGCGACTTCGCTGTGACCGTGACCGGCGCGTAGCTCCCGCTGCGCACCAGGATCACGTCGCCGGCGCTCGCGGCGTCGACGGCGGCCTGGATCTGCGCGTACTGGCCGCCGGACGGCGCCACGACGAGGACGCCCGCGGCCGCGAGGGCGCCGTTCAGCAGCGGGACGAGGACCGCGAGGCGGAGGAGACTGCGTGCGGACGGGGACATGCTGGATCCTCTGCGCGCCGGGCGGTGGCGCACTCATCCGTTGCCGGACCGGTGCAGGTTGTGGCGGATTCGTCGGGAAGTGCCGGCGCGCAGCCGGGTTTCCGGCGCCGGCTGCGACAGCCGGCCGGGGGGGGCGTGGGCTCGACGCTTCGTTCTCGAACCATCGTCCGTCGGCTCCGCTAGTACAGCGAATCGAGCACGGTCAGCGCCGCGCCGGTGCCGAGCGTGGTCCCGGTGGCCGCGTCCATTACCAGCGCCTGCAGGTAGTACGTGGCGCTCGCGACGCCCGCGCCCAGGTCCTGGACCGCAAGGTTGGCCAGCAGCGTGCCGCCGGCGGGGATCGTGCCCAGGATGAGCATCCTCGCCGGCAGCGGCTGCTGCACGAGCAGCACGCCGCGCAGGCTCGGCACGGGCTGGAATCCCGGCATGCGCGCGATGCGCAGCACCGCGAGGCCGCCGGGCGCGCCTCCGATCGTCAGCGGCAGCGAAGTGTTCTCGCGCGCGATCAGCGGCGACGCGAGCGTCACGCTCGGCGCGCTGAACAGGAAGATCTGGCCCGCGCCGCCGGTCGGGCTGCCGTTGGGCCCAGGCGGGAACAAGCCGAAGCAGGCCTGGCCGCCGACGCCCGCCTGGAACGTGCAGCCGATGTGCTGCAGCGCCGTGCCCGCGCCGACCTGCGCGCCGTTCCCGCCGGCCCCGCCCTCCGAATAGATGTAGTCGTAGCCGTCTCCGCCGCGTCCGCCCGTGAGCACGCAGGCCGATGCCAGCGCGCCGCCCGACGCGAGGGTGCGCAGCCCCATCCCGGCCGGACCGCCTGAGCCGCCGTTGTCGCCGCCGCGTCCGCCGACCAGCGTGCAGTCGTACAGCGCGACCATCGAGGCACTCACGCGCAGTCCGTCACCACCCGTGTCGCCGGTGCCGCAGTAGCAGTTCGTGTTGGCGTAGGCCCCGCGACCTCCGCGCAGCGTCGTGGCGGTGAACGTGGTTCCGGCCGGGCAGGCGTCGATGCGCGCTGCGTCCCAGCCGTTGTCGTGCAGGGGCAGGTCGCAGCAGAAGGCTCCGCCCGAACCGCCGTCGCCCCAGCCGCGAGCGCCCGTGAACTCGCAGCCCTGGATGCGCACGAGGCCGGCGTTGGCGCGCAGCAGGAGACCCAGCCCGGCGTCGTCGGAAGTGGAATTCGACGTGACACCCGTGCCCCGGAGGCCGGAGAGCACGACGACCTGGCCCGCCGCGAGGTCTCGCACGGTCGTCGTGCCGGCGATGGTGACCACAGCACCTGTGTCCGCCGAGATCGTGAGCGACTTCGCGACGACCGTGACCGGGGAGTGCGTGCCGCTGCGCACCAGGATCACGTCGCCGGGACTCGCGGCGTCGACGGCGGGCTGGATCTGCGCGTACTGGCCGCCGGAGGGCGCCACGACGAGGACGCCTGCGGTGGCGAGCGAGCCGTTCAGCAGCGGGGTGAGGACCGCGATGCGCATCAGGCTGCGAGTGGACAGGGACATCGTGAAGCCTCCTTGCTCCGGGCGGCGGCGCTTGCGTTCGTTGCCGGTCCGGCGCCGATGGTGGCAGATTCTCCGCCGAAACCGCGCGTCGAGGGGGGATTTGGATCCGCGTCGTCGCAGGCGGCCCCCGGCGGGGCGGCTAGCGCCCCGTCTCGACGCTCGGCGCGCGCTCGAACGCGCCCATGTCGACCAG
>CAZKIO010000110.1:0-3894 GCA_964552795.1 uncultured Planctomycetaceae bacterium | reverse complement strand
AGAACTGGATGTTGGTGAGCACGCGCTTGGAGCGCGGTTCGTCCCAGGCCTGCGGTCCGGCCAGGATCACGATCACGACCGCGAGCAGCAGCGCCGGCAGCGTCTCGGCGGTGCCGACGAATCCGCGGATCCAGCGCCCGCGCGCCGGCCGGCCGTGGTCGAAGGGCAGCACCAGTGCGCGGCCGCGGCGCGCCCAGATCCAGAAGACCAGCGCGACCGGCGCGACGAGCAGGAACAGCACCGACGGGTTGCGGAAGGTGGCGAGGACGTCGAGCATCGCGTCAGCCTCCGGGCGCCGCGGCTGCGGACTCCGGCAGTTCGAGCGCGTCGGCCGGCAGGTCTCGGTAGGGCGCCAGCAGGCGCGCGACGTCGACGTCGGCCGGCGGCGCCGGACGGTGCAGCCAGTCCTCCAGGCCCTGCAGCAGCGGGCCCGCCTCGGCGTGCTTGCGCAGCAGCGCGAGCGTCTCCTGCGGCGTGCGATCGTGCAGGTCGAGCTTGCGCCGCCACCAGGCGACGAGGCCGAGCTCGAGCTCGGAGCGCTCCGCCGCGGAGAGCTGGCCGGCCATCGCGCGTTCGACCAGCGGGCGCAGCCGCTCCGCGAGCGTGCGCGGCCGCGGCCGCGCCCCCGCGACGGCGACGCGGCGCCTGCGCCGGGACCGCAGGATCCACACGAGCCCGGCCGTCCACAGCACGGCCAGCGCGATCATCAGCGCGCGGTAGCCGCCGAAACGCGGCAGCGCTCCGGTCTCGGGTGCGTGCGGCAGCACCTGGCCCGCGGGCAGCACGGAGCGCACGCGCACCGGGATCGGCGGCAGTTCGTCCGTGCTCGTGCCGTCCTTGCGGCGCAGGTAATCGCCGAGGTCGTGCTCGCCGGGTTCGAGGCCCGACCACTCGAGGTCGTAGCGGAACAGCGCGCCGTGCGGCGAGACGGACCGCACGCGCAGCACGATCGGGCTCTTCTGCGTCTGCGCCGCGGCTTCGAGCTCGGAACCGGGCAGCACCAGCTCCTCGATCACGGCCGGGTACCCCACGGTGGACTCGTGCCCGGCCTGGGGGAGCGCGCCGGCGAGCCGCGCGCCGGCGGCGACCATCAGCGCCGCCAGAGGCCACGCCGCGCGACGCGGCCCGGTGCGCGCGTGCGCGCTCATCGCGTCCCCCGTCCCATCCAGCCGCGCGCGCGGAACAGGTGCCGCAGCGCGTGCGCGAAGGGCTGTCCGCAGCGGATGCACAGGTGGTCGAGGCCCGCGCGCTTCAGCTCGGCGGCCGTGCGGCCGGCGTCGAGCCAGCCGCGGCGGCTCTGCGTCACGAACTCGCGGCCCGTCTCGGCCTCGCGGGCGCGCAGGAACCCGGCGCCGCGGATGCCGGTCTCGGCCGGGTCCTGGAACTCGATCACGACGCAGTCGTGGAGCTGCCCCAGGCGCTTGAGCGCCGGCAACGCATCGGGGTCGTGCAGGTCGCTCAGGACGACGACCAGCGAGCGCTGCGCGAGGCTCGGCCCCAGCTCGCTGACGCGCGCGCCCAGCGTCGTGCGCTCGTCGAAGCGGTACGAACGCAGCATCAACAGCCACTGCAGCACGCGCGCCTGCGACAGGCTGGGTTGCATGCGCAGCGGCCGCTCTCCCACGCCGATGACGCCCACCGGGCTGACGCGGTCCAGGCACGCCAGCGCCAGGCCGCCCGCGATGTGCAGCGCCATCTCGTATTTCGTGGGATGCGCGGACGCCACCGCCATCGACGCCGACGTGTCGATCAGGAGGTACGTCGGCACGCTCTTGGGCGTCTCGTACTCCTTGACGTGGTGCTTGCCGGTGCGCGCCGTCACGCGCCAGTCCATCGCGCGCACCGAGTCGCCCGCCTCGTACAGGCGCGACTGCGCGTACTCGATGCCGGATCCGACGTAGGGCGAACGGTCGATGCCGTAGGCCAGGCTGTCGGCCAGCTTGCGCACGGCCACCACGAACTGGCGCGAGTCGAGCGGCCGGAAGTCCTCGACGAACCCCTGCATGCCGCCGCGGTCACGGCCGTCGTCGCGCGCGCTGCCGGGTCGCGACGCCACGCGTCAGCTCCCGTTGCGGTCCGCGGAGCCGCCCAGCGTGCTGAGCAGTTCGTGCAGCACGTCCCGGCCGGAGAGGCCCTCGGCGATTGCCTCGTACCGCAGGCGCATGCGGTGCAGCATGACGTCCTCCGCCAGCGCGAACAGGTCGTCGGGGATTGCGTAGTCGCGCCCGTGCATCAGCGCGCGCGCTCGCGAGGCCTTGACCAGCGCGATGCCCGCGCGCGGGCTGCAGCCCAGCTCGACCGCCGGGTGCCGGCGCGATCGGTCGACCAGCCCGACCACGTGCTGCACGAACGTGTCGCTGACGTGCACGCGGTTGACCGCCTCCATGGCGGCCACCAGGTCCTCCGCCGAGCCCACCGGCTGCTTCTCCATCACGTCGAATTCGGTCTGCACGATCGCGCCCTTGTCCAGGCGCTGGATCGAAAGGCGCGCATTGCGCTGCAGGATCTCGTGCTCCTCCTCCTGCGTCGGATAATCCAGGCGGTGCACCAGCATGAAGCGGTCGAGCTGCGCCTCGGGCAGCTCGAAAGTGCCGGCCTGCTCGACCGGGTTCTGCGTCGCGATCACCAGGAACGGCGCCGGCAGCCGGAACGTCTCACTGCCGATCGTCACCTTGCGCTCCTGCATCGCCTCCAGCAACGCGCCCTGCACCTTGGGCGCCGCACGGTTGATCTCGTCGGCCAGCAGCAGGTTGGTGAAGATCGGCCCCTTGCGGATGCGGAATTCGTTGGTGCGCTGGTCGAGGATCTCCGCGCCCAGGATGTCCGAGGGCAAGAGATCGATGGTGAACTGGATCCGCGCGAACGCGAGGTCGATCGACTTCGACAGCACCGACACCAGCAGCGTCTTGGCGAGTCCCGGCACCCCCTGCAGCAGCACGTGCCCGCCCGTGAACAGCGAGATCAGCAGGCGCTCGACCACCACGTCCTGGCCGACGACCACGGTGGCGACGCGCTCGCGCACGTCGCGGATGAAGGCCTGCGAATCGCGGGAGCGCGTGGTCGGTGCGGGGGCGTGTTGCATGCGGCGCGGAACGGGGAACGGTTCGGGTTCGCTCGGCGGGGAGCCGGCGGAGGACTCCGCCTGGACGACCGCGCCGGGGCCCATCTTCCCGATTGCCCGCGGCGCGGCAACCGGTGGCGGGCCGGCGGGCCATCCGGCCGCGGGGCTATCCGGCTGCGATCCGCCGGTAACGCGCCGGCCGGGCCCTCAGGCCGGCTCGAAGGCGCGCCAGCCCGCGCGGTAGCGGGCGCCGAGCAGCGCGTCGGCCTCCGGCCGGCCCGGGAACACCGCGCGCTCCCCGTCCCACGCCAGCGTCTCGTGCGGGTGCTGCAGCGCGACGTTGCCCAGGAGCGCGACCTCGCTGAGGTGCGCCGCGTACGCGAACGGCGTCGTCGCGTCCCCGCGGCCCAGGCACGCGTCGACCCAGATCTTCCAGTGGTCGAGCTGCACGCCCGGCGGGACGGCGACGTGCGCGAAGCGCGCCTCGGGCAGGAGCCGCGGCGGCTCGTAGGGGCTCGCGAGCAGCGCGCCGCGCTCGCCGACCAGCAGGCACGCGTTGGCCACCACTTCGCCCGCCTCGAGGTCATCGAGCAGCTGGCGCGGCGCCTTGCGGCCGCCGTCGTGCCACGTGAGCAAGAGCGGTCCGCGCGTCGTGTGCCGTGTCGCCGGGAACTCGTAGCGCACCTCGGACCAGTCGGGGTAGGTCTCGCCGTTCGGCGTCGGCCCGTCGGAGCGCAGCGTGAGCGGCGCGCCGAGCTCGAGGAACCACAGCGCCGGATCCATCAGGTGGCAGGCCATGTCGCCCTGCGCGCCGGTGCCGAAATCCTGCCAGC
>CAZKIO010000109.1:0-4230 GCA_964552795.1 uncultured Planctomycetaceae bacterium | reverse complement strand
CGGCGCTTGCTGCGCTGCGGGGCCGCCTGGTGGCCGAGGGCCGCGCCATCGCGCTGGCGCACGGCGTCGACATCGCGGGCGCCCCCAAGCGCCCCGGCGGCGGGCAGGTCGCGGGCGCCACGCTGCACAAGCCGTCCATGCTGCTGGACTACGAGCTCGGGCGGCCGATGGAGGTCGAGGCGATCCTCGCCACGCCGCTCGCCTTCGCGCGCAGCGCCGGCGTCGCGGCCCCGCTGCTGGAGATGCTGGCGGCGATCACCGCGCGGCTGGCCGCCGCGAAGGGGCTCTACGCGGGGCTGCCGGTAAACTAGCCCCATGGCGCAATCCCCGGCATCCGCGGACAAGGCCGTCGTCCTGGTGGTGGACGACGCCGCCGACCTGCTGGCGCTGATGGCCAAGGTCCTGTCGACGCACTACACGGTGAAGACCGCCGCCGACGGCGCCTCGGCGCTGCTGCACGCGGCCACCAACCCTCAGCCGGACATCGTGCTGCTCGACGTCGAGATGCAGGGCATGACCGGGTTCGAGGTCTGCAAGGCGCTGAAGGCGAACCCGGCCACCGCCCACATCCCGGTGATCTTCATCACCGGCAAGGGCGAGACCCGCGACGAGATGATGGGCTTCAGCCTGGGCGCGGTGGACTACGTCGCCAAGCCGATCAACGCCGCGGTGCTGCTCGCCCGGGTGCGCACCCACGTCGCGCTCGCCAACCAGCGCGAGGCGCTCGAGGACCTGGTGCGCGACCGCACCGCGAAGCTGCAGGAGGCGCACATGGACATGATCGAGTGCCTCGGCCGCGCCATGGAATGCCACGAGAGCGCGGCCGCCGGCAACCGCTTCCGCCGCATCACGCAGTACGCGAAGCTGATCGCGCTCGCCGCGGGCGCCAAGCCCGCCGCCGCCGAGCTGCTGGGCGCGGTCGCGCCGCTGCACGACATCGGCAAGCTCGCGGTGCCCTCCGAGATCCTGCGCAAGGCGGGCGAGCTGAGCGCGCCGGACTGGGAGCGCATCCGCCGCCACCCGGAATACGGCGCGGCGATCATCGGCGAGCACGACGAGGCGCACCTCAAGCTGGCGCGCCTGGTGGCGCTCACCCACCATGAGCGCTGGGACGGCAGCGGCTACCCGAAGGGACTCAAGGGCGAGGCGATCCCGTGGCCGGGCCGCGTGGTGGCGGTGGCCGACGCGTTCGAGGCCATGACCACGACGCAATTCCACCGCGAGCCGATGAGCGTGGAGCAGGCGGCGCTCGAGATCCGGCGCGGCGCCGGCAAGCAGTACGACCCGGCCATCGTCGAGGCCTTCGCCAAGGCGCTGCCGGAGATGAAGAAGGTGCGCGCCGCCCACGCCGACGCGCTGGGCGACATCATCAACCTGGACTTCAGCGCGGCGGGCCGGTGAGCAAGCTGCTCGACAAGCTGAAGGCCGCGGACCGGCAGCGCGCGGCGCTCAAGCAGGGGGATGCGGGCGAGCAGGCCGAGGCGCTGCGCAGCCGCATCGAGGCGGAGAAGAGCGCCGAGAGCGCGGCGCAGGCCAAGGTCGCCGACGAGCGCCGCGCCCTCGACCTCGCGCGCGAACGCCAGCAGGCCGAGGCCGAGCTGCGGCGCATCGCGCATGCGCGCACCGAGGCCGAGACCCGGGCCGCGCGCGTGGTCGCCGAGCGCGAGCGCGCCGAGGCGCAGGCCGCCGCCGAGGCCCGCGCCAAGGAGGAGGCCGAGCAGAAGGCGACCGCGCTCGCCCTGGGGCGCCGCCGCCAGGAGGAGGAGGCCGCGCGCCACGCGCGCGAACGCGCCGAGGCCGAGGAGGCCGCGGCAGCCGCGGTGCGCGAACGCGCCGCCGCCGAGGAACAGGCGCGGCGACTGGCGCGCGAGCGCCTCGCCGCCGAGCAGCGCGCGCTGGAGTCGGCGCGCGAGCGCAAGTCCGCCGAGGACAAGCTGCGGCGCGAGGCCGATGCGCGCGCCTCCGCCGAGACCGAGACCGAGCGCCTGGCGCGCGAGCGCCATGGCGCGGAGCAGGCGGCGCTGGAGCAGGCGCAGGCGCGCGAGCAGGCCGAGCGCGCCGCCGCCGCAATGGCCGCGGAGCGGGCGCGGCTGGAGGCCGAGGCCGCGCGCCTGGCGCAGGCGCGCGCGGACGCAGAGGCGCAGGCGCTCGCCGCGGCCGAGGAGAAGGCGACCTCGGAACGGCGCGCGCTGGAGGCGATGCGCGAACGCGAGGGCCGCGAGGCGCAGGCCGCGGAGCGGGTGGCCGCGCGCGCGGAGGCGGAGGCCGAGGCCGCGCGCATGGCGCGCGACCGGCATGCGGCCGAGGAACGCGCCCTCGCGGAAGCGGTGGAGCGCGCGGAGGCCGAGCAGCGCGCGACGCGCCTGGCGGAGGAGCGCCGCGTGCTGGAGGAGGCGGCGACGCGCAAGGCGCTCGAGCGCGCGCAGGCCGAGCTGCAGGCGAAGGAGGCGACCGAACGCCAGCTGGCCGCCGACCGCGAGGCGCGGGAAGCCGCGCGCAGCCGCACCGCTGCGGAGACCGAGGCCGCCAGCCGGGCGCGCGAGCGCGAGGCGGCCGAGCGCGACCTGCGCCGCGCCGCGGATGCACGGCTGGAGGCAGAGGCGGATGCGGCAATGGCGGCGCGCGAGCGCGAGGAGGCCGCGGAAAGGGCGCTCGAGGAAACCCGCGCGCGCCTGGAGAGCGAACGCGCGCTGGAACTGGAGGTCGCCGAGCGTGCGCGCGCCGAGGAGGCCGGGCGCGCCCGCGCGCAGGCGCTCGCCGAGGCCGAGGCGCAGGCGATCGAGGCCGCGCGCGGACGCGAACAGGCGCAGGCGGCCGAGCGCAAGGCGGCCGAGGAACGCGCGCAGGCCGACGCGCTGGCGGCGAAGAACGCCGCCGAGCGCGCCGCCGCAGACCAGCGCGCGGCGGCGGAACTGCAGGCGCGGCTGGAGGCCGAGAAGCGCCGCAATGCCGCCGCCGTCGAGCGCGCCCAGGCCGAGGAACGCGCGATGGCCGAACTGCAGGTGCGGCTGGTGGCCGAGGAGGCGCTGCGGCACGAGGCCGCGGAACTGGCGGCGTCGGAACGGCGCGCGACGGCCGCCGCGCGCGAGCGCGCGGCAGTTGAGGCGGACCTGAAGCAGGCCGCGGAGGCGCGTGCGGCCGCGGACGCGGAAGCGGCGGCGGCCGCCGCCGGGCGCGCGGAAGCGGAGGAAGCGTCGCTCGGCGAGGCGCGCGAGCGTTCCATGGCCGACAGCCGCGCGGCGGGCGCAGCGCGCGACCGCGCGCTGGCGGAAGCGGCGGCGGTGCAGGCCGCCGAGGCGCGCGCACGCGCGGACGAGGAGGCGCGGCTGGCCGCCGCGGCGCGCGCCGAGGTGGAGCGCGAGGCCGCCGAGGCAGCGGAGCGCCATGCGGCGGCGGCGCTGAAGGCCACGCAAGCGGCGCAGGCGAGGTCGGAGGCGGAGAACGCGGCGGCGCGCGAAGCGGGGCGGCGCGCGGGCGCGGAGCAGGCGCTGCTGGCCCAGGCCCAGGCGCAGGCAGAGGCGGATGCCGCGGCGGTTGCCGCGGCGCGCGCGCACGCGCAGGCGCAGGCCGGCGAGGCGGAAGCGGCCGAGGCGCGGCGCAAGTCGGACGAAGAGGCACGCCTCGCCGCGCTGGCGCGCGCCGAGGCAGAACGCGAGGCGGCGCAGGTGTCCGAGCGTGCGGCCGCCGCCGCGCGCGCGGCGCTGGACGAGGCCAATGCACGCGCCGACGCGGAGTCCGGCGCGGCCGCGGCGAGCGAACGGCGCGCGAAGGCGGAGCAGGAGCGGCAGGTGCGGGCGCAGGCGCAGGCGGAAGCGGCCGCAAGGGCGGCCGCGGCGCTGAAGGCGCGCGCGCAGGTGGAGGCGGGCGAGGCGCAGGCCGCAGAGGCCCGGCTGCTGGCGGAACGGGACCTGAAGCGCGCGGTCCTCGAGCGCACGGAGGCGGAGCGCGAGGCCGCGGCGCAGGCCGAGCGCCGGGCCGCGGCGGAGGCGGCGGCGCGGGCGGAGATCGAGGCGCGCCGCGTGGCTGAATCGGACTTCGACAAGGCGGCTCGGGTGCGCGAGCGCATGGAGGCCGAGGCGCGGCGCAAGGCGGCGTCGCGGGAGAAGGCGCAGGCGCGGGCGAGCCGGCCGGTTTCGCGAACCAGTCGGCGCGGGGCCGTCGCATGGGTCGCCGGCATTGCCGGGGTGATTGCCATCGTCGGCGTTCTGGTTTCGGGGGCGCGAAAAGATG
>CAZKIO010000108.1:0-4277 GCA_964552795.1 uncultured Planctomycetaceae bacterium | reverse complement strand
AGACCGCATGCCGGGACCCGCGGGGGAGGGCGTGCGCGCAACTTGAAAGGGCAGAGATCGCGCGGCGCGCTTCTCGGCCGGGGCCTCGGCCTCCACCACGGATCCCGAATCGAACGCGGCAGCCCGACGTCTTCTCAAGGCGCGTCGGGGCTCGTCTCCGCCTTCGCGCCGCGCCGCAGGAGGCGCGAGCGCGCCCGCACCAGCGCGGCGCGCACTTCGCCCAGGTTCACGGCGGCGCCGGCTCCCGCGAACACGCCGACCGTGACGGCGCCGACCGCGCCGGCGCGCAGCAGCGAGCCGCCGAGCGCCTCGGCCGCGGGCAGCGCGCGCGCCGCGAGCAGGCCCGCGGCGAGGGCGACGCCGAAGCTCGCCAGCGCGCGCGCGCTGAACGCCAGCAGCTCGGCGGCGGCGCCGGCGCGCGCGGGGCCCAGGCGCCGGCCGAGCACGACGCGCAGCACGATCGCGTGCGCCGTGATGGCGCCGGCGCTCGTCAACGCGAGGCCCAGGACGCCCAGCGTTCCGGCGGCCAACGCGTAGACCGGCCACGCGATCAGCGCGACCGCCGTGCCCAGGAGGGCCGGAGCCCAGGTCTCGCCGCGCGCGTAGAACCCGCGCGCGAGCAGGGGTTGCGCAGCCCAGGCCGCCATGCCGAGCGCGCACAACGCCAGCGCGTCGCCCACGAGCGCGATCTCCTCCCCGCTGAGGCGCGTGCGTCCGTACACGAGCGCGGCCGCGTCGGCGCCGGCGGCGGTCAAGACCGCCTGCGCCAGGAGCGCGAGCACGACGACGACGCGCAGCGCGCGCGACAGGGTGCCGCGCAGCTCCTCGTGGCGGCCTTGCGCGGCGAGGCGCGCGAGCGTCGGGTAGGCCGCGACGCCGGCCGCGAGGCCGAACACGCCGACGGGCACGCGCAAGAGCGCCTTGGCGTAGGCCAAGGTCGCGGCCGCGCCCGTTCCGATCCGCGTCCCGTGCGCGCGCAGGAACCAGTCGTCGGCGACGACGATCGAGAAGCCCGCCATGATCGGCAGCGAGCGCAGGATCCAGGCGCGCAGGTCGGGGTTGCCGAGCACGGCCACGCGTTCCCACACGAGGCCCAGCCGCACGCAGGCGGCGAGCGGCAGGAGGAACGGTCCGGCGAAGCTGCCGAAGAGGACGCCCCAGGCAAAACCCTCGGCCGTGCCCGTGCTCAATCCGACGGCGACGATCGTCGCGTTGTAGACCAGCGGCGCGAGCGCCGGCACCAGGTGACGGTCGCGCGCGAGCAGCGCCGCCGTCAGTAGGCCGCCGAGGATGTGGAACGCTTGCGCGGGCAGCAGGATGCGCGAGAGCCGCGCGAGCTCCGCGTGCTGCGCGGCGTCGAAGCCCGGCGCGGCGGCGACGACGAACGCCGGCATCGCCAGCCAGAAGAGGACGCCCGCCGCCGCGAGCAGGACCGCGAGCGCCTTCCCGACCGACAGCACCGAGCGCCACGCCGCGCGTTCGTCGCCGCGCGCGAGGTGCGCGGCCTGCAGCGGCACGAACACGACCGCCAGCGCGCCACCAGCGAGCAGGTAGTTCAGGAAGTCGGGGACCGTGAAGGCCGCCTGGTACAGGTCCGCGTCGGCGCCGACGCCCAGCGTGCGGCCCAGCGCGCCCTCGCGCACGAGCCCGACGATCCGCGAGAGCAGGATGCTCCCGCCCCAGATCGCTCCCGCCGCGAACAGCCCGCGCCTCATCGCGTCGCAGTCTGCCGGTCGCGGACGCCGCGCTCAACGCGCCGCCCGCGGCTCGCGCGTCGTAGAATGGACGTGTGGACCGCACGCTCTCCTGGATCGCGACCGCCGCTGTGCTGCTCCTCGCCGCGCCCGCCGCGGCGCAACAGGCCTGCGCACCCATCCAGAGCACGCCGCACGCGGCGACGAACTGGTCCACGACGCTGCGGATGACGCGCTTCGATCCGGCGCTGGGGTCGCTGCGCGAGGTGCACATCCTGCTCTCGGCGTCGGTCGACGGCACCTACGCCGTCGAGAACCTCGCGGCGGGTCCGGCCGCGGCCTCGGTCGAGTTGTCCGCGCTCCTGACCGTCAAGCGGCCGGACGGGACCGTGCTGGTGTCGACGCAGCCGGCGGCGGATGCTCCGGTCGCGCTCGCGGCCTTCGACGGGGTCCTCGACTTCGCGGGCCCGTCGGGCGCGACGGGCTACCTCTTGGCGAACACCGGCGGGATCCGCACGACGCTCGTCGGGCCCTCCGACCTCGCGCTGTTCCGCGGGCCCGCGGGCGCGCCGGGGATGATCGACCTGCCGGTCACGGCGGTCGGCACGTCCTCGGTCGCGGGCGGGACCCAGATCGTCCAGAGCCTCGCCACCAGCGCGACAGCGGGCCTGCGCATCTGCTACCTCTACGATCTGCCGCTGTCGTTCTGTGCCGGCGACGGTTCGGTCACGGCGTGTCCTTGCGGCAACCACTCGCCGATCGGGCTCGGAGCGGGTTGCCTCAACTCGACGGGGTTCGGCGGGCGGCTCAGCGCGACCGGCGAGACGCGCCTCACGCTCGACGCCCTGCGGCTCGCCGCGGAGACGCTGCCGCAGACGACGACGGCGCTGTTCTTCCAGGGCACGACGCGCGAGAACGCGGGGCTGGGCCTCGCGTTCGGCGACGGGCTGCGCTGTGCGGGCGGCGCGATCGTGCGCCTCGCGACGCGCACCGCCGCCGGCGGGACGGTGTCCTACCCGGGCGCCGGCGATCCGCCGGTCTCCACGCGCGGCCTGATCACCGCTCCGGGCGTGCGCACGTACCAGGTGTGGTACCGCAACGCCGCGCCGTTCTGCACGAGCGAGCCGTTCAACCTGACGCAGGGCATCGAGGCGAACTGGCAGCCGTAGCGACGCTCAGGGGTAAGACTCGAAGGCCAGGTCGCGCGCGGGCCATTCGATGCAGAGTCCACGCCCGACCCGGCGCGCGACCTCGACGCCCCACGCGAGCTCGGTGAGGTGCATCGCCGCCTCGAACGAGAGCGCGCCGCCTGCGGACGTGATGGCGTTGCCGTCGCGCACGAACGAGACGCCTTCGCGCACCATCACTGCCGGGAAACGGTCGCGGAGGGCGGTCACGTCGGCGGGAAACGTGGTCGCGCGGCGGCCGTCGAGCAATCCCGCCTGAGCGAGCAGGAACGCGCCGTCGCACAGCGAGATCACCCAGCGCGCGCGCTCGCCTCGCGTGCGAATCCAGTCGACGAGGCGCGCATCCGCGAGGTCGGTCGTCATGCTCGCCTCGGCACTCGGGACCACGAGGATGTCCATCGGCGGGGCGCCCTCCAGCGTGTGGTCGGGCAGGATCCGCTGTCCCTCGAAGGTCGTGACGGGCGACAGCGAGCGGCCGACGGTGAAGACCGTCGTGCCCGGATCGGCGTGGAAGCGGACGTGGTGCAGCACGTCGATGGGCGCGACGAACTCGGTGTTGTAGGTGCCCTCGAGCAGCAGCACGCCGACGTGCAGCACGCGCTCCGGCCGCGCTCCGGCCGCGGGTTCGCGAGCGGGAGCAGCGCAGGCGCAGAGGAACGCGAGAAGGGCGGCGGCGCGGCGTGCGAGCATGTGCATCCGTGGACCGCAGTCTAGATCGTCGGCGCCGCCGCGACGAGCGCAGACGCAGCGCCGCGCGGCGGCTATCCTGTCGGGCCGCCCGCGCCCTTCAGGAGCCGGCCCGTCACGAGAGCGCAATGAACCGCACGACCACAGCTTCCTCGCCGTCCCGCGCCGATTTCGACGCCGTCCCGACCGGTCCGCAGCGCGCGCCGCGCGGGACCGCGCGCACGTGCAAGAGCTGGGGCGCCGAGGCCGCGCTGCGCATGCTGATGAACAACCTCGACCCCGAGGTGGCCGAGGATCCGGCGAACCTGGTGGTCTACGGCGGCAGCGGCAAGGCCGCGCGCGATTGGGAGAGCTTCCAGCGCATCGTGGCGACGCTGCGGCGACTCGAACCGGACGAGACGCTGCTGGTGCAGTCGGGCAAGCCCGTCGGCGTGTTCAAGACGACGCGGCAGGCGCCGCGCGTCTTGATCGCGAACTCGAACCTCGTCGGCCGCTGGGCCACGTGGGAGCACTTCCGCGCGCTCGAGGCCGAGAACAAGATGATGTTCGGCCAGATGACGGCCGGTTCGTGGATCTACATCGGCACCCAGGGGATCCTGCAGGGTACGTACGAGACGTTCGCGGCGGCCGCGGCGCGGCACTTCGGCGGCAGCCTGAAGAACCGGCTCGTCGTGACCGGCGGCCTGGGCGGCATGGGCGGCGCGCAGCC
>CAZKIO010000107.1:0-5785 GCA_964552795.1 uncultured Planctomycetaceae bacterium | reverse complement strand
GCGTCGGCCTGTTCGGCGGCGAGGGCTTCATCATGCAGCGCCTGCAGGGCGACGGCCTGGCCTTCGTGCACGCCGGCGGGCACGTGCACACGCTCGACCTCAAGCCCGGCGAGCGCCTGCGCGTCGACACCGGGTGCCTCGTCGCGCTGCAGCCCAGCGTCGACTACGACATCCAGTTCGTCGGCGGCATCAAGAACGCGCTGTTCGGCGGCGAGGGCCTGTTCTTCGCCGCGCTGACCGGGCCCGGCCGCGTGTGGCTGCAGTCCCTGCCGCTCTCGCGCCTCGCCGACCGCATCTACTCGGCTGCGCCGCAGACCGGCGGGTCGCGCAAGGAGGAGGGCTCGGTGCTCGACCGCGCGTTCGGCCTGGGCAACCTGCTCGACGGACGCGAGTAGCGCGCGGCCGCAGCGCGTATGCTCTGCGGGCCCGTGATCCAGCCCGCGCAGTTCCCCGCCGTCCCGCTGCCCGACCACGCGCTCTTCGACAGCGGCGACGGCGAGAAGCTGGAGCGGTTCGGGCCGGTCGTCCTGCGCCGGCCCGACCCGCAGGCCCTGTGGCGCCCGCGCCTCGCGCCGTCGGAGTGGGCACGCGCGGACCTCGCGTTCGTGCGCGAGAGCGACCGCGGCGGGCGCTGGGAGGCGCGCCGGGACGCGCACGCCGCGGCGCGCGGCGCGAACCCGGCCTGGGAGGTGGCCGCGTTCGACGCGCGCTTCGTCGTGCAGCCCACGCCCTTCAAGCACGTGGGCCTGTTCCCCGAGCAGGCCGGCAACTGGCGTCACCTCATCGAGCGCGCGGGTTCGTTCGGAGTCGAGCGCCCCGAGCTCCTCGACCTGTTCGGGTACACCGGCGCGGCCAGCGTGCTGGCCGCGCGCGCCGGCTACTCCGTCACGCACGTCGACGCGTCGAAGACGTCGGTCACCTGGGCGCGCGAGAACGCGGAGCGGTCGGGCCTCGCCGGCGACGCGGTGCGCTGGGTCGTCGACGACGCCCTCTCCTTCGCGCGCCGCGAGGTGCGCCGCGGCCGCCGCTACCACGCGCTCGTGCTCGATCCGCCCAGCTTCGGCCGCGGGCCCAAGGGCGAGACGTGGCGTTTCGAGGAGGGCATCACGCCGCTGATCGAGGCCGCCGCGCAGCTCGTCGGCGAGCGCGCACTGATCGTGCTGTCGACCTACGCCATCGGCTGCTCGCCGCTCACGCTGCACAACCTGCTGGCGGGGATCGGCGGCGGGTCCGTCGAAGCCGGCGAGCTCGTGCTGCGCGAGGAGGAGGGCGGCCGCGCGCTGCCGGCCGGCTTCTGCGCGCGCTGGAGCCGCGGCCTCGCGCCATGAAGCCGGCGCTGGACGTGCTGCACGTCGACAACCACGTGATCGCGGTCGCCAAGCCGGCCGGCGTGCCGACCGCGCCCGACGCGAGCGGCGATCCCAGCCTGCTGGACCTCGCGCGCGAGTGGGTGCGCATCGAGTTCGAGAAGCCCGGCGCGGCGTTCCTGGGACTCGTGCACCGGCTCGACCGGCCCGTGTCGGGTGTCGTGGTGTTCGCGCGCACGAGCAAGGGCGCGGCACGGCTCTCGGCCCAGTTCCGCGAACGCGCGACGCGCAAGGTGTACTGGGGCGTCGTCGCGGGCCGGCCCGCGCAGCGCGAAGGACTCGTCGAGCAGTGGCTGGTGAAGGACGAGCGCGCGAACCGCGTGCGCGCCGCGCCGTCGGGTTCCGCCGGAGCGAAGCAGGCGCGCACGCGCTGGCGGGTCCTGGCGGAGGGCGCCACGCGCACGCTAGTCGAACTCGTGCCCGAGACGGGGCGCGCGCACCAGTTGCGCGCGGCCTGCGCGACGCTCGGGCTGCCGCTCCTGGGCGACCTGAAGTACGGGGCCACCGAGCCGCTGCCGGACGCGAGCATCGCGCTGCACGCGCGGCGGCTGGAGATCGCGCACCCCACGAGCGGAGAGCGGCTGGTGCTGGAGGCCGCGCCGCCGCGCCTCGCGGCCTGGGCGATCGCGCGCTGAGCACGGCGGAGAAGCGAACGGGCCGCGCATCCGGGCGCGGCCCGCCCGCCGCCATCCCCGGGTCGGCCGCGAGATCACCTGCCGGCGCGCGCCTCGAGCCGGTCGAGCGTGCGCGGCGCGGCCAGCCAGCGCGCGACCCTGGCGGCGGCGCGCTCGGCGTCGAAGGTCCGGCCGCGCTCGGCGAGGCGCGCCTCGATCTTCGCGCGCTGCTCGGGCGTCAGCGCGGCGACCAGGACGCGGCCGTGCGGCAGGATCTCGGCCCGGGCGCGCTCGCGCAGCGCCTGCAGGCGCTGGCGCAGGTCGGCGCGCAACGCCTCCGGATCGCCGGTGCGCTGGCGGTCGCGCGCCTCCAGGCGCAGGCGCAACGCCTCGCGCCGCGCCTCGCGCGCGAGCGGCTCGACGGCGCGCGCATGCTGCAGCGCCAGCGCGCGCTGCGCGTCGCTGAACTCCAGCCCGCGCAGGAACGCGCCGCGCTCGCGGGCGTGCTGCTGACGTTCGGTCTGGCCCTGGCGATCGAAGCGCGGGCCCCTGCGGCCGTCGGGTCCGGCCCGCGTCACCGTCGCCAGCAAGGTCAGGGCGCCCAGGGCGAGGATCGTCGTCTTCATGCGGAACTTCATGCTGCCTCCTTGGCTGCGCCGCGTGCGCCGATCGGAGCACGTGCGGCGGCGTTCATCGTGTTCTCGTGCTCCAGAAACCGCCGGCAGGGCCCGCGGTTCCGCGCGAAACGGGCGCACGGCGCCCTAGAATGGCCCGCTCCATGTCCACGCAAGGAGACGTCGAACTCGCCGTGATCGGCGACGTACACGCGCGCTGGGACCTGCTCGGCCGCGTGCTGGAGCGCATCGCCGACAGCCCCGCCGACGGCATCCTGCTGGTGGGGGACCTGGGGTCGCACGATCTGTCGTACGTGCGCCGGCGCACTCCCGAACGCGACGCGCGCTACCTCGCCTCGATCGAGGAACTGATGCGCCGGGTCGAGGCCCTGGGGAGGCCCTACGCCTGGGTGCCGGGGAACCACGATCTGCCGGATCTCGCGGGCGAGCGCAACGCGGACCACCGCGTCCTCGACGTGGCCGGGCTCGCGGTCGCGGGCATCGGCGGCGCGGGGCCCGGTCGCTTCGGCTTCGCGTACGAGTGGGACGAGGAAACGGCGCGCGCGCGCGTCCTGCCGGCGTGCGACGTGATCCTCTCGCACACGCCGCCGGCGCGCACGAGCCTGGACGTCGTGCACGGGCGCGACGGTCACGTCGGCAGCGAGGCGGTGCGCGAGAAGGCGCTGGCGCACGACGGCGCGCTGGTCTGCGGGCACATCCACGAAGCGGCGGGTGCCGAGCAGATCGGCCGCTGCCTGTGCCTCAACGCGGGCGGTCTGGGCGAGCCGTACGCGCGCGCGCAGGTCGGTTTCCTGCGGCGCTCCCGCGAGCTTCCGGGGTTGTGGGAGGCGGTGCACGAGGACCTGGAGACGGGCGTAGTGCGCCGCTGGCGGCGTTCCTAGCGGCGATGCGTTGCGCACGCTCGCCGATTCGCGGCCCAGGCTGCACCATGGAGCGACGGAGGTGAAGACCATGTTCCGCGCCCGCCCGGCCGCGGCCTTTCTCGGCCTGCTCCCCTGCGCCGCCGCGCAGACCAACGAGATCATCAGCGTCTCGAGCGCGGGCGCGGCCTCGGACGGACTCTCGCTCTACACTTCGATGTCGCGCGACGGCCGCCACGTGACGTGGCAGAGCATCGCGACGACGCTGGTGCCGGGCGATACCAACGGCGCGCCCGACATCTTCGTGCGCGACCGCCTGACGAACACCACGACGCGCGTCAGCGTCGCCTCGGACGGCACCCAGGGCAACGGCAACAGCCACGATCCGATCCTGTCGGCCGACGGGCGCTACGTCGCGTTCTTCTCGTACGCGACCAACCTCGTGCCCGGGGACGCGAACGGCGCGCCGGACTGCTTCCTGCACGACCGCGACACGGGCCTCACGACCCTGCTGTCGGCGACCCCCGGCGGCGGCGTCGGCAACGGCGGCAGCCGCTACCCCACGTTCTCGGGCGACGTGCGCTTCGTGGCGTTCCACAGCGTCGCCAGCGACCTGGTCCCGGGCGACGCCAACGGCGTGCGCGACGCGTTCGTGCGCGAACTCGCGACGGGAGTCACCACGATCGTGAGCGTGGCGTCGGACGGCACGCCGGCCGACGGCGACTCGAGCAACCCGGTGATGTCGCACGACGGGCGCTACGTGGCCTTCGAGAGCTTCGCATCGAACCTAGTGCCGGGCGACACGAACGGCCTGCTGGATCTGTTCGTCCACGACCGCGCCACGGGCGCGACGCAGCGCATCTCGGTCTCGAGCCTGGGCGCGCAGGCCGACGACACGAGCCAGCTCCCCACGCTCACGGCGGACGGCCGCTTCGCGGTCTTCAACAGTTGGGCGTCGAACCTCGTCCCCGGCGACACCAACTCGTTCAGCGACGTGTTCGTGCGCGACCTCGTGCTGCAGACGACCGTGCGCGTCAGTGTCGACTCGGCCGGCGGCCAGTCCAACGGCTACAGCTATGACGCGTCGATCTCGGCCGACGGCCGCTGGGTGGCCTTCCCCAGCCGCGGGATCAACCTCGTGCCCGGCGACACCAACGGCTACTACGACATCTTCGTGCACGACCGCCTGACGGGCACGACGGAGAAGATCACCGAGGGCTGGGCCGGCGACCCGGCCGACGGGCACGCGCTGTACCCCTCGATCGCGGGCAACGGCCGCTACATCGCCTTCGACGGCGCAGCCACGAACCTGGTCCCGGGCGACGTGAACGGCGAGCGCGACATCTTCGTGCGCGACCGCGGGCCGCAGGCCGCGTACTTCCACGCGTTCTGCTTCGGCGACGGCGCGTTCAACGCCACGCCGTGCCCGTGCGGGAACCACGGCGCGACGGGCAACGGCTGCTCGAACTCGATCTCGGCCGCGGGCGCGCACCTTGCGGTCACGGGCGTGCCCTCGTTGTCCGGGGACTCGGTCGTGCTGGCGGGCAGCGGCATGCCGGATTCGTCGGCGCTGTACTTCCAGGGCACGCAGCGCGCCGCCGGAGGGGTCGGCACGGCCTTCGGCGACGGATTGCGGTGCGCGTCCGGATCGGTCGTGCGCCTCGCGACGCGCTCGAACGGCGCGGGTGCCTCGCACTACCCGCAAGCGGGGGACGCGCCGATCTCCGTGCGCGGAGGCTGCGCGCCGGGCGACGTGCGCACCTACCAGGTCTGGTACCGCAACGCCGCGGCGTTCTGCACGCCCAGCACGTTCAACTTGACCAACGGACAGCAGGTCCTGTGGGGCGCGTGATAGGGAGTCAGGACCCCTAGCGCACGTTGGAAAGTACGGCCGTTGCGCAGCCGCCGGCGGCCGCGCAACGGCCGGGTCCGCTGTCGTGCCCTAGTCGTCCTGGCGCCGTATCACGCGCCCCCCGCGACGTGGTAGGCGCTCGTCAGGTTGAACGTGTCCGCCGTGCAGAACGCCGCGGCGTTGCGGTACCAGACCTGGTACGTGCGCACACCCGGTGCACCGATCCCGCCGCGCACCGAGACGGGCTGGTCGCCGGCCGCGGGGTACGACGAGCTCCCCAGCGTGTTCAGCTTGGTGCCCAGGCGGACCACCGACCCGCTGGCGCAGCGCAGGCCGTCGCCGAAGAGCGTGCCCGCGCCGCTGTTCGACGCGCCGGTGCCCTGGAAGTAGAGCGCCGAGGAATCGGGCATGCCGCTGCCCGCGAGGACCAGGCTGTCGGCCGACAGGCTGGCGGTGC
>CAZKIO010000106.1:0-6415 GCA_964552795.1 uncultured Planctomycetaceae bacterium | reverse complement strand
CGCAGTCGTGTCGAGCACTGCGATCGCGGCGCCGTCGGCGACGAAGCAGCGCTTGCCGTCGGTGCTCACGGCGGAAGTGAGCTGCTCACCGCGCGGGTACGCGGCGAGGATCTCGGTCATCGGATTCCGGGGGGGGCGAGCAGGAGCGCGAGTGCGGGAAGCATCCGGATTCCCCGGGTTGCGAGGCCGCGTCCGGACCGGGCTCGATGGGCTGGGGCCAGACCTCGGCAGCCGATTCCAGGAGACTCCCACGCCCGGGGTCCCGGCAGGGAGGCGCTGCGTCCGCACGCGGCCGCGCATGGCGCGGAGCGTCGACGGGCTCGAGAACGTCGGCCGTAGCGGACACCACGCCGCTCTCGACCTCGAACCAGCCGTACAGTCGCAACCTCGCCGGCCTCAGGGGCTAGGATGGTCCCGCCGCGCGCGCCGCGGACCTCCCCAGCATGCTGCACCGCCTTTCCAGAGCCTTCCTCGCCTGCACGCTCCTCGCGCTCCTCGGCGCGCTCGCCTTCGCGGCGCAGGACGAGACCGTCCAGAACTTCCGCAAGTACTTCAAGACCTACAAGGTCACCGCCATGCGCGTCGAGGCGGTGCTGACCCTCGAGGGCATCGAGCACAAGGCGGTCGTCGACAACCTCGTCCCGATCCTCAAGGACTCCGATCCCGACGTCGTGCGCGCCGCCGTGCGCGTGCTCTCGAAGTTCCAGACGCCCGAGCCGGTGGCCGAGATCTTCGAGGTCCTGAAGAGCGACAAGAACGAGGCCGTGCGCATCGGTCTCCTGCGCGTCCTCGCGGAAGGCAAGTACGCCGGCGGCTCGCCCGCGGCGCAGGTGTGCCTCTCCGACAAGTCCTGGGAGGTGCGCCGCCGCGCGATGCAGGTGATCGCCGCGGCCCAGGACGCGTCCGCGGCCGAAGCGGTCGTGCCGCTGTGCGACGACTCCGAACCGGCCGTCCGCGGCCAGGCCGTCGAGACGCTCACGGCGCTCAACTCGCCGCTCGTGATCCCGAAGGCCTGCGCGCTGATCGGCGACGGCGTGTGGCAGGTGCGCACGGCGGCGATCGCGGCGCTGACGAAACAGCGCCACCAGGACGCGATCGAGCCGCTCGTCGCGCGCCTGCAGGTGGAGGAGGGGCGCCTCGTCCCCGAGATCCTGGAGGCGCTCGCCAACCTGACCGGCAACGAGTTCACCGAGCCCTCCGCGTGGCGCACGTGGTGGGACGCCAACAAGGCCGCCTACAAGCTGCCCACGGCCGAGGCCATCGCCTACCTGCGCGGCAGCCGCGAGGTCACGACCGGCAAGTCCAAGTGGAACTACCAGAAGTCGGGCGTCGCCGAGTACCACGGCATCGAGACGCCCAGCCGCTCGATGCTGTTCGTCATCGACGTGTCCGGCTCGATGGAGGCCGAGGTCGTCGAGAAGGAGCGCTTCAGCGACGGGAACTACCCCAGCTACCAGCGCATCGACATCGTCAAGACCGAGCTGGCGCGCACGATCGAGCGCCTGGAGTCCTACGTGCAGTTCAACGTGATCTCGTTCGCGACCAAGATCGACCCCTGGAAGAAGGGCAAGCTGGTGCCGGCCAACGTGCTCAACAAGTCGTCGGTCAAGGACTGGATCAAGGGCCTCGTCGCCATCGGCGGCGCGTCGAAGGAGGATCTCGCCTCGGTCGGCCTGACGGGCACCGCCAACCTGGAGATGGGCAAGACCAACACCTACGGCGCGATCATGGCCGCGCTGGGCGTCGACCAGAGCAAGATCTCGACCGGCGGCAAGGACTACCGCACCGACGTCGACACGATCTTCTTCCTCTCGGACGGGCGCCCGACGGTGGGGGACTTCGTCGATCCGGCCGACATCCTGCGCGAGATCAGGAACGCCAACGAGCTGCGCAAGATCGTGATCCACACGATCGCCATCGGCGAGTTCCAGAAGGACTTCATGCGCGCCATGGCCGAGCAGAACGGCGGGGTCTTCGTGGACCTGGGGAAGTAGGTTTCCCGATCCGCTCCAGGGGGCGCCCGCGCGGGGCCGATTGACGTCCCGGGGCCGGGGCCGTATCGTTCCCCGCCTTCCGCCGGGGCGTAGCTCAGCTTGGCTAGAGCGTTGCGTTCGGGACGCAAAGGCCGGAGGTTCGAATCCTCTCGCCCCGACCACCCTTCCCGCCGGTCCACCGGGCCACGCCGTGGTCGCGGGGGGCCGATCGGATCCCAGGGGGCGGATGGAAATCCGGTTTCCTGTCGCGTGCCCCGGGCTGCCACGGCATCCTAGAACTGGTCACGGGCGGCGAGACCGCCCCCGGGTCCGACCCGCGCCACCGCCCATCGGGCTGGAGCGCACGAGCGACCCGCAGCCTCACACCGGCACTTGCCATGCACCGGAGGAGCCCGTCGAGAACGGGCGCTCGGACTCCGGGAAGACGCCACGGCCCCGCGCGGGTCCGGTCGGGCGTCCGACGGGCACGATCCGGCCAAGGCCTCTCCAGCGTCCGACCCCCTGGGTCCAGGACGCCGGCAGGGGCTCCAGGACGCGCGCGCACGCTGCGGACCGCACGCAGCCCGCCCCTCCGCCCTCCACCGGCGGCCGGGGCTCGAATCGCAAACCCTCCGACGAGGTTCTCTTGGCTTCCGAAGACACACCGACACGATCCTCCGGGCGCGGCCGCACCCGCCGTTCCGCGGGCGCGGAAGGCGGCGACGCCCCGCGCGGCGGACCGTCCCCCGAACGCGGCCACTCCGCACCGCCGGATCGCGGCCCCGAGGACCGCGGTCCCGGGGACCGCGGCCCCCAGCCGCGCGGCGGGCTCCGTCCCGACGCGGGCCCCGAGCCCCGCGCGTCCGGACCTTCCGAGGCACCGCGGTCGGGCCCGGACGGCGGCGAGGATTGGCGCCGGCCCGAGCGCCGTCGCGGCGGGGGCCGCCGCGGCGGTCGCCGCCGTCGCCGCAACCGCCAGCACGAGACCGGCGGGGTGCCGCAGGGCGGCCCCGCCCCGCAGACGGCCCTCGAGGACGGACAGGTGGAGGAGGGCCGCATCGGCGCTGCGGACGACGCCGAGGCCGAATTCGGCAGCGGCGCGGTCGAGCAGGTCTTCGACGACGGGGTCGACGGCGAGTTCGGCGGCCCCGCGACCCCCGCGCACGATCGCCGCGACGGGAAGGAGCGCGGCCAGCACGGCGGCGCGCACCACGGCGGAGGCCGGCGCGGACGCGGCGGTCAGCAGCGCGGCGGACATTCCGGAGGGCAGGCCGGCGGACAGGCCGGCTGGCAACCGCGCGGCACCGCCGGGGCCCAGGAAGCCGAGGCGCCCGCCGAGGGCGGCGGCATCCTCGTGCTCGAGCACGGGGGCTTCGGGACCCTGCGCCAGGAGGCGACGAACTTCCTGCCCGCGCGCTCGGACATCTTCGTCCCCATGCGCCTGATCCAGCAGCACCGCCTGAGCGAGGGGGCGCTGGTCACCGGGCGATTGGTGCGCGGCCAGAAGCACAAGTACGCGCTGGCCGACGTGCGCACGGTCGACGGTCGCAGCCCCGCCGACGCGCGCGGCCTGCCCAAGTTCAAGGACCTGACCTCGATCGACCCCGACTTCCACTACGCGACCGGCGACGTGACGGGCGAGGTGTCGATGCGGATCGTCGACCTCTTGTGCCCGGTCGGCCGCGGACAGCGCGGCCTGATCACCGCGCCGCCGCGCACCGGCAAGACGACGCTGCTCAAGCAGTTCGCCAAGGGCATCGAGGAGGGCTATCCCGACGTCCAGCTCTTCGTGCTGCTCGTCGACGAGCGTCCCGAGGAGGCCACCGACTGGAAGCGCTCGACCGGCGGCAAGGTCTTCGCCAGCACGTCCGACGAGCCGGCCAAGACGCACGTGCAACTGGCCGAGTCCGTCTGGAAGCGCTGCACGCGCCTGGTCGAGCTGGGGCAGGACGTCGTGCTGCTGCTCGACTCCATCACGCGCCTCGCGCGGGCCTACAACACGCTGGCGGCGGGCGGCGGACGCACCATGTCCGGCGGCCTCGACAGCCGCGCGATGGAGCGCCCGCGGCAGATCTTCGGCAGCGCGCGCAACACCGAGAAGGCCGGATCGCTGACCATCCTGGGCACCGCGCTGATCGAGACCGGCAGCCGGATGGACCAGCTCATCTTCGAGGAGTTCAAGGGCACCGGCAACATGGAGCTCGTGCTCTCGCGGCGCCTCGCCGACCGGCGCATCTTCCCGGCGATCGACATCGAGAAGTCGGGCACGCGCAAGGAGGAGAAGATCCTCACCTCCAAGAAGCTGCGCAACATCCACATCCTGCGCCGCGTGCTGCAGCGCATGAACCCGTACGAGGCGATGGAACTGCTCATCACCAAGCTGGACGAGGTTCCCACCACGGACGATTTCCTGAAGCGCTTCGAGATCGACCCCGAGGCCTAGTACCTTCGTCCGGCATGCGACCGACGCACAAGCCTGCCGCCGGACCATCGACCCCGCCCGACGCACCGGCGCCCGCGCCCGCGAGGAAGCGCCCGGGAGCGGCGCGCCTCGCGGCGCTGTGCCTGCTGTTCCTGTTGCCGCTCGCGCTGCGCGTGGTGCCGTTGCAGCACGGCGGCGAGCGCGGCTACGTGCCCGACGCGCACATGGTGCGCCAGGCGCTGGGCATGGCGCGCGACCGCGACTTCGTGCCGCCGGTCGGCAAGTACTCGACCTATCCCAACCTGGTGCCCTACCTGCTCGTGCCGGCCTACGGCGTCCAGTACCTCGCGGGCTCGCTCGCCGGCTGGTGGCAGGGTCCCAAGGAGTACGGCGAGCACCTCCTCGAGCATCCGCAGCACGCCGCGTGGATCGCGCGCGGACTCGTGGCGTTGCTCGGCGCGCTCACGTCGTGGGTGATCTACCGCGCCGCGCTGGCCGCCGGCATGCGCGCAGGCGCCTGGATCGCCGGCCTGCTCGTCGCCACGGGCCTCCTGCACCTGCAGCTCTCGACGCACGAGCGCCCCTGGGTGCCGATGGTGTTCTTCCTGGCGCTCAGCGCGTGGGGCGCGATCGCGCACGGCAAGACGGCGCGCGCGCTGCCCCTCGTCCTCTCGGGGCTGTGCGCGGGCCTCGCGTTCGCGTGCCACCAGTCCGGCCTGGGCGCCCTGGGCCTGCCGTTCCTGGCGTGGCTGCTCGGACCGCTGGCGTGGCGCGGCGTCGCGCTGCGCCAGCGCCTCGTCGCCGGGACGCTGTGCCTCGTCGCGTTCGCCGCCGCCGGCTTCCTGCTCGGCCACCCCTACCTGCTGGTGCACGGCCAGACCCCGAGCGCGGCGGTCGTCGGAGGCGGCGACCTCGACGAGCACGCGAGCCTCTCGGTCGGCGGCATCCCGGTCGTGTTCGAGGTGCGCTGGGCGTCGTTCACGCGCCTTTCGAAGGCGTTCGTGGGCTACGACCCGGTCGTGCTGCTCCTGGGCCTCGCGGGGCTCGTGCTCGCGCTGCGCGAGCGGCGCCTGCGGCCCGTCGCGGCGTTCACCCTCCTGTGGGCCGCGTTCTTCCTGACGCAGCGCAGCGACCACGTCCGCTACCTCCTGCCGCTCGCCGTCCTGCTGGCGCTGCCGGCCGGCCTCGCGTGCGAGTGCTGGCTCCAGAAGCCGCTGGGCAAGGCCGCGGTCGCGCTGCTGCTCGCCGTGCCGCTGCTGCAGGCCGCGCGTTTCGATTGGGTCCTCACGCGCGAGGACACGCGCTCGATCGCCGAGCGCCAGTTGGCGCAGTCGCCGCCCGGGCGGCGCATCGCGATCGACCGCTACGGACCGCTGGTCGAACCCGACCGCGGCGGCATCGCCCTGCTGGAGCGCGTGCGCGCGTCGTGCGGCGAGGGTCTGCGGCCGCGCGAGCAGCACCGCAAGCAGGAGCTGGACGCCGGCCGAGCGGGCGGCGGCGCCGACTGCGTGCGCATCGAGGAACTGCTGGAGTTCGACGAGCGCGCCGGCACCGCGCGCGTGCGCCCCTGCCTCGCGCGCGAGATCGGGCCGGATCCGCGCGCGGTCCTCGCCACGCTCGGCGTGACCCACGTGCTGCTCGTGGACCGCCGTCCGGGGGACGGCGCGCCGAGCCTGGCGCTGGACGCAGCCGCGATCGGGGATCTGGTGTGGTCGCTGGGTCCGACGCCCGTGGACCGTCCGCCGGCGACCGAGGCGTTCCTGCCGACGGAGATGGACTTCCCGCTGACGGCGCTGTGGAGCGTCGAGCGGCCCGGACCGGCGCTCAAGCTGGTGGCGCTGCGCTAGGCGCGCGATCGCGCCAAGCGCGGGTGCGGAAAAAGGAGCGCGCCGCGCCGACCCTCGCGGATCAGCGCGGCGCGCGTGGAGTTCTGCGCGGATCAGTAGCGGTCGCCGCCGTAGCCGCCGCGGCCGCCGCCGCCGCCGCCGCCACCGCGACCACCGCCGCCGCCGTAGCCGCC
>CAZKIO010000105.1:0-6445 GCA_964552795.1 uncultured Planctomycetaceae bacterium | reverse complement strand
GAGCGGCGCGTTCACGTTCACCCCGTTCGCTTCCGCGCTCTCAGTCCCGGCCCACGAGTCGGAACGCGGCCCATTCGGCCACGCTCACGCCGGCCGCGCGCAGCGCGTCGCGCGCGCCGGCGACCGCCTCGGACGGACGCGCGCCGCGCTCCAGCGCCTCGTGGAAGGCCTGCGACCACGCGCGCGCCGCGGCGTCCTCGACGGGCCACAGCGTGACGCACAGGTTGCGCGTCCCGGCCGCGAGGAACGCGTTCGACACGCTCTGCAGCGCCTGCGCGTCCACGAAGCGGCCCTCGGCCGTCTCGCACGCGGCCAGCACGGCCAGCGGCAGTCGCGGCGCGATCGCGCGCACCTCCCGCGCGCACAGGATCTGCCCGCGCGCGAGCAAGAGGCCCGCGTTGCCGTGACCGTCCTCCGCGCAGCCGTGCACCAGGTGCGTCGCGACGTGCAGCGGCCGGCCGCTCTTCAGCGCGGCGACCACGGCGCCGCGATTGAACGCGTCGCCCAGCACGGCCTCGGTCCGGCACAGCTTCGCGATCGCCTCGACCTCGGCGCGCGCGCCGGGCAGCACGCTCTCGCCGTTCGCCGAGCTGGGCCCGCCGAGCACCGACCATTCGCGCAGGTCTTCCGCCGCGAGCGCCGGACCGGGCGCCGTGTCGGGGAGGCCGGGCAGCACCAGCGGCGCGGGTCCCGTCGCGAAGATCGGCATCAGGTCGAAGGGCATGCGCTCCAGCGGTCCGTGCGCGAGGCACAGCACACGCCCGCCGCCCGCGAGGCGCCGGCGGATCGTCGCCGGCAGGATGCGTTCCTCGATCTCCGCCGCCAGCGCGCGGGCACGCGCCTCGTCGCCGGCGATCGCGGCCTCGCGCGTGCGACGGATCGCGCGGTGCAGCGCTTCGCGCCCCACGAGGATCACCTCGGCGACCGCGCTGCCGTCGCCGGCGACGTGCGCGGCGACCGTCGTGTCGGCGCCCACCACCCACGTGACGAGGCCGCGCTCGACGGCGCCCGCCCAGGCGGCGACGTCCGCGCGCGACAGCGCGGCGCGGCGCTCCTCGCGCAGGACGCGCGCCTGGAACTCCTCCACGACGCGCACGGCTTCCAGCGCGTCGCCGCGCTCGGCCAGCACGGCGGCGAGCAGCGCCAGCGTCTCCAGGCCCACGACCTCGCCGAACACGCTCTCGCCGCCCGTGCGCTCGAGCGACACCTCCAGGCGCCCGGCGAGGTCCAGCGACGCGCGCAGCGACCGCTCGCTCGCCGCGAGATCGCCCAGCTCGCGCTGCGCCGCGCCCAAGGTGTGCTGCAACTGGCTCAGCGCGGAGGGCGAGCGCACCTCCTGCGCGAGGCCCTCGCACAGCGCCAGCGCGCGCGCGGGGTTGCCCGCCGCCAGCGCGATCTGCGCTTCGCCGATGCGGCGCTGGCGCTCCAGCGCGTCCGCGCCCTCGCCCTCGGACAGAAGGTCGGCGGCGCGGTAGTGCGCCAGCGCGGCCTCGAAATCTCCCTGGCGCTGCAACGCGCTGCCGAAGAGATCGTGCCACTCGCGCTCGTCCACCTTGCGGCGCGGGCGGTGCGCCGAGAGGAAGCGCGCGGCGGCCTCCGCGCGGTCGCTCTGGATCAGGTACGCGGCCCAGCGGCGCGCGAGCCACCAGCTCTCGGCCGGCGCGCGGATCGCGGCGATCTCCAGGAGCAGGCGCGCCTCCTCCGCGCGATCGCCCGAACGCTCGGCCAGCGTGAACAGTCCGCGCAGCGCGTGCACCTGGTAGTCGCGGTCCGACAGCTCCCGCGCGAGCTCCAGCGCGTCGGCGAAACCCTCGCGCGCCTCGCGCCACTCGCCGCGCGCGTCGGCGGTGCGCGCCAGGAGCCACAGCGGTTCCAGGCGCGGCCGCACCAGGCCCGTGCGCTCGAAGATCGCGAGCGCCTCGTCGGCCTGCTCCGTCGCCTGCTCGACCAGCTCGCGCAGGTCGACGAGGTCCAGGCTCGCGTCCTCGCGCGCGCGCTGCTCGGCGAGGCGCGCCGCCAGCGACAGCGCGCGCGCCCCCGGCGTCGGATCGGCCGCGCCGCGCCGTTCGGCGGCGATCGCCGACAGCTCGGCCAGGATCGCGTCGCGCCGCGGCGCCCACTCGCGCGGCGTCGCGCCGCGCGCCCCGCGCACCTCGTTCCACAACGCCTCGAAGCGCCGCTCGACGGCGAGGCCTTCCGCGCGTTCCTCGGGCGAGAGCGACGCGTAGAACCCGACGACGTCGCGCGGATCGGTGCGGCCGGCGGCGGCCAGGCGGTCGGCGCGCTCGCGCAGGCTCGGCAGCACCGTGTCGTCGCCCGCGCGCAGCCGCGCCAGCTCGGCCGCGAACTCCGCGAGGTCGGCGGCCGCGTCGCGCTGCGCGGCCGGCGCCCCGATCGGCCGCGGCGTTGCGCCCGAGAGCGGCCCCAGTGCCGCCAGCAGCGACAGCGCGAGGACCGCGGCCATGCCCGTCCTACCGGCCCGGGGCCCGGCCCAGGTACGCGTCGCGCCCGGGGGTCGCGGGCAGGCCGCGGGCCAGCGCGCGCGCATCCGCCACGAACCCGCGCTCGTGCAGGAACCGCACGGCCCGGATCGCCGCGTCGGGTTCGCTCCCGCGCAGGATCCCGGACAGTTCGCGCAGGAGTTCGGCATCGGCCACGGCCTCGAAATCGCGGCTGCCGAGCTCGATCTCGAGCCCCCGCGTGCTGGCCAGCGCCTTCCAAGTGTAATGCCCCGCCGCGGGCACCCCGGCCCGCAGGCTGGTCGGCGAGCTGGACTCCCAGGCCTCGCCGCTCCCGATGGGGTCGAACGCGCCGCCGCCGTGGCGGGCGAGCTCGAAGCGGTACCCGGTCGCGCCCGCCTGGGGCTCGACCTCGAACGTCAGGCCTTCGGCGAGGGCCGGGACCGCGTCGGCGAGGTCCGGGGTCCGCGCCAGCACCTTCCCGCGGGGGTAGAGCAGGGCCTCGCCGGTCGCGCCGCGCAGCAGCGGCGCCTCCGGCCAGGCGGCGTGGGTCGTGGTCGACCAGGAGCGCCAGACCCCGACCGCCAGGACGAGGCCCGCGGCGGCCGCGACCAGCGTCAGGAGGCCCCGGCGCGGCATCCGGCGGATTGGCGCGGGCGTCCGTCGGGGCTCGACCGGCTCCAGCTCCGTCTCCGCCGCCGAGGGCGCCCCCGCCAGGAGGGGCGACGGCGGCGACGCGGCCAGGGTCAGGATCAACTGATCGCAGGGCAGGCAGACGGCCAGGTGCGCGTCGATCGCCTGCCGCCGCGGGGCCGGCAGGGCATTTGCGCCCGGCCCGCCGCCGAAATCGTAAAGCTCGTCCGCGCTGGGGCAGACGAGAAGGTCGGGCCCCGACCCCGGTGTGCCACCTTCTGGCCTTCGTTGGATGGCCTGCTGGGCGCGCTGCCTCAACCATGCATCAGCGCGCTGCAGGCCCTCGAGCCGCCCCCTGTGCTCGGGATGGTCAGCGAGCAGCCTCAGGATCTGCTCGTCCTGCACATCCCAGTGCAGCAGGGCGTCGTGGGCGGCGTTCGGATCGCGGAGGTCGGTGGGGAGGAGCCGGGGCCCGATCGAGGAACTCTTCATCGCCGGCCCCTCATCCGCACGAATCCCGTCCTCCGGGTGTCCCTGATCGGGTTTTTTCGGGGTGTCGGGCGTCATCGCACGGCCTCCTCGATCGCGAACTCGTTGAGGAGCACGCGGCGCAGGCCGGTCATGGCGCGCCGCAAGCGGTACTTGGTCTGTTCGAGCGAGATGTCGAGCTCCTCGGCGATCTCCACCAGCGGCCTGCCGTCCACGAACCGCAGCTCCAGGAGCCGCCGTTCCTCATCCTCCAGGGTAGCCATTCCGCGCTGGACCAGCGCTCCGACCTCCTCCGTACCGGCCACGTCCCCCGGGCTGGGGCTGGGATCGACCCGCTCGGGCAGCTTGTCGCCCGCCGTCGTCAGTTGCGGCCGGCGGCGAGCGCCGGTCTTGCGCTTGATGTCGACGCAGCGGCACCACGCGACGCGGTACAGCCACGTGCCGAACGTGCCCTTCTCGGGGTCGTACGAACCCTGGTCGAGGCGGTCGAGCACGTACAGGACGATGTCCTGGTGCAGGTCCTCGCGCGCGGAGGGATCGGTCTCGAAGTTCCCGATGCAGTGGAAGAACAGCGACCGGTAGCGATCGAGGAGGATTCGAACGGCCTCATCGCTCCTCTTGCGCAGTCCGGCGACGAGTTCCAGGTCTTCCAAAGGGGGGCGGGAGGGCGCTTCTCGCTCTCCGTCCTTCGTATCTCACCCCGCGGGGGGGTGCAAGACGCCATGCCAGCGCGCATCCGGGGGCCGCCGGTCCGGACTCGGGGAGGGCGCGCGATCTGGGCTCTTCCCACCCGAGGCCCGCGATCGTGGGATGGAGGCGTGGGACGTTCGCGGCGACGATCGAAGGGCGATGGCGTTCCGCCGGACGCCGTGCAACCGCCGCGGGGTCTGGACGCCGCGGGAGCGAAACCGCGCCGCGATCCGCTGGACGTCGTCCACAAGCTGATCGCGACCGGCGCCGGTGCGCTGGGAGCGGTGCTGGGCATCCTGGCCTTCGTCGGCTCGCGCGAGGTCGCGAGCGAACAGCGCGCGCAGCGCGCGGCGATGGATTGCCTCGCCGCCGAGCGCAAGCTCGACCGTGCGTGGGACGCGGTCGGCGGCACGCCCCTGGCGACGGCGATCCTGCGCTACACGAGCGACCTGCGGCGGCTGGAGGAGGCGACCGAGCTGACGCGCGAGGCCGAGGTGTTGTGCCCGTCGCTGCGCGTGCGCGCCGTGCGCATCCGCGGGCACGTCTTGCGCGCGCAGGGGAGGACGGACGACGCGCTGGCGCGGTTCGAGGAGGCGGCGCGCCTCGATCCGCGCGACGCGCGGTCGCTGGAGGGCCAGGCGCTCGTGCTGGTCGACCAGGGGCGCGGCGCCGAGGCGCTCGCGACGCTGGATCGCGCGGTGGCGCTCGATCCGGACGACGACGGCCTGCACGTGAACCGCGCGGGCGTGCTGCTGGGCCTGGGGCGCGCGGAGGAGGCGCTCGTCGCCTGCGACCGCGCGCTCGAGATCGCGCCGCGCAACGCGTTCCACCACACGAAGCGCGGGCACGCTTTGGAGGCGCTGCGCCGGACGGACGAAGCGGTGGAGGCCTACAGGCGCGCCGCCGGCCTCGACGCGCGGCTGTTCGAGCCCGAGGCGCGCCTCGCGATCGTGCTGCGCGCGAGCGGACAGCCTGCGGCGGCCCTCGCGGCCGCCGAGCGCGCGACCGCGCTCGACGCCGCCGATCCGTCGCCGTGGAACAGCCGCGGCAACGCGCTGCTCGACCTGGGGCGTTTCGCCGATGCTGTCGAGGCGTTCGAGCGCGCGGCGGGCCTCGATCCCAAGTGGAGCACGCCCGAGGTCGGGCGCGGACTCGCGCTGGCCGCCCTGAAGCGTCACGAGGAAGCGCTGGCGGCGTTCGACCGCGCGCTGGCCGCCGATGTGCGCGACGTGCTGGCGCGCAAGGGCCGCGCGGACGCGCTGTTCGACCTGCAACGCGTCGAGGAGTCCGCGCGCGACTACGCGTCGGCGGTCGAGATTGATCCGGCGTGGGCCGCCGTGCACTTCGGGCACGCACGCGCCCTGGCGGTGCTGGGGGAATACGAGCGCGCGCTGGCGGCCGTCGACCGCGCGCTGGAGATCGAACCGGGCTTGGCGCGCGCGCACGCGACGCGCGCGATCGTGCTCGACGCGCTGGGCCGGTCCGAGGAGGCCGAGGCAGCGCGGGCGAAACTCCGCGGGCCTGGTGGTTCGTCACCGAGATAGAGATGAAACCGGCCCCGAACTGTACAAGCCGGATCCATGGTTATCAGAGTGACTTGATGTAGTCTTTCAGCGCCTCGTTCCGTGCATGGATTGCCTGGTGTCGACGCATGTCGATTTCGTCGAGTTCGGGAACGTCGCTCTTGTAGACGCTGATCGTGACGATCCAACCGTCCGCGCTGCCACCATTCGAACTCACGAATGCCCGACCCTTGTCGCGGTCCGCGACTCTCTGCGGAACGAGACGGCTGGAGACGACCGTGCGGACATAGTCACCCGAGAGCCACTTTCGCTCCCTGGCGGCCTCGATCGCGGCATGACGCTCTCGAATGCACTGGCGGACAGCGTCTTGATAGGGGGCACCAAACTCCCGGACCATTTCGAGTTGAACGGTGGTCAACTCACGATCACCGGCGAGGTTGCGCTGAACCCACTCGGGATCGGCCGGATCGCCTTCGGCCATCGTGTCCAGTTGACCCTCGCGCATGCGTGCCGGATACGGGATGGCCTGTTCCCTGATCTTCGGTGCCGCCTCCTCCCAGGGACCTGGAGCCGGACGGGATGCGAGGTCCTCCGGCTGTAGCCGTTCGGGCAACCCCATCTGGTCTGCGCTGCGGCCATGGTCAGGATGTC
>CAZKIO010000104.1:0-6464 GCA_964552795.1 uncultured Planctomycetaceae bacterium | reverse complement strand
GCCGCCGCGACCACCGCCGCCGCCGCCGTAGCCGCCGCGACCGCCGCCGCCGCCACCGAAGCCGCCGCCGCCGCCGCCGCGGCTACCGCCGCGCGCCGGCCGGTCCTCGGCCTCGTTGACGCGCAGGGGGCGTCCGTCGAGCTGCTGCCCATCCAACTCGGCGATCGCCGCCTTGGCGTCGGCCTCGTTGGCCATCGTCGCGAAGGCGAAGCCCTTCGGACGTCCGGTTTCCCGGTCCGTGATCAGGGCAACCTCCTGACACTTGCGGCCGCCGTTCTCGAGCGCCGCGCGGAGCGCGGCTTCGGTCGTGGTGAAGGAGAGATTGCCAATGTAGAGACGCGTACCCATTTCGAATCGAACCTCGGTCCAGATGCCAGCTCTCTCCAGTTGGTCCAATCCAAAAGGGGAAGCCGAGCGACAAGGGCGGAATGGTGCTGGGGGACCCCGGACGCGCGCTAGCAAAAACCGGGGATTCGGGCCGGGCGCCCACCCGGGCGGGCGGGGCGGGTCCGGCCCCCGCCGCCGGTCGGCGCGGCCCGGGCGTCAGCCCGACCGGCGCAGCCAGTACAAGAGGCCCAGGGCCGCGAACCCGTCGCGCACCCGTCCGGCGTCGATCAGCCGTTCGATTTCGCGGCGGGTGAAGGTGCGCACGAGGAGCTGTTCGGTGTGCTCGGGCGCGGGATCGGCGACGCGCTCGCAATCGAGCGCCGCGTACAGGTGCGCGAAGTGCGCGCTGATCCCGTTCACCGGGTAGAAGCCCGGCAACGCCTCGAAGCGGCGCGCGCGGTAGCCGGTCTCCTCCAGCAGTTCGCGCGCGGCGGCGTCGAGCGGGGCTTCGCCGCCGTGGAGACGGCCCGCGGGGATCTCCCAGTGCGTTCGCCCGTGCGGGTAGCGGTACTGGCCGATCAGCACGACGCCGCCGTCGGCGAGCGCGGGCACGACGGCGACGGCGTCGGAGATCTCGACCACGTGGTAGTCGCTGTCCGCGCCGGTCGGAGGCCGCACGACGTCGCGCCGCAGGCCGACCCAGGGCGAATCGTAGATGCGCTCGCTGCTCACGACCTCGAAGGGCGCGAACGGCGGGGGATCGTCCGGTGCGCCGTCGCGCGCGCCGCTCAAGCGTGCCCGCCCGCGTCGGGCCACAGCGCGCGCCAGTCGCGGCGCCCGGGCGACGCGCGGCCCGCCAGCCGCTCGAGCAGCGCGGGGCTGACGCGCAGGTCCTCCAGCGCGGTCTCGGACAGCACGCGTCCGCAGGCCTCCACGATGCTCGCGCCGTCGATGTGCTGGTAGGCGTAGACCTCGTCGGGCCGGCCGCACTTGCTGAACTTGCGCACCGCCAGCGTGACCTGGCGCACGCCCACGATCGAGCCGATGTTGTCGAGCAGGCCCGCCTCGCCGTCGCACACGGCCACGACCGGCACGCGCCGCCCGGCGATGGACACCAGCCCCGCCTCGCTCTCGCCCGCGCCCTCGACGGCGAAGAGGTCGCCGCTGACGCCCAGCGTCTCGAGCAGGTGGCGGTAGCCGTCGCGCTCGCCCAGGATCCCGAGCAGCAGTTCGGGCGAGCTGACGAGCGTCACGTTGGCGTAGACGCCGCGCTCCAGGAGCTGCTCCGCCGCCGCGACCGCCTCGGTGACGACCGAGCCCATCGCGAACACCTCGACCACGTTGTCGCCGGGCTCGCAGCCGGCGTAGCCGGTCCAGTCGATCAGCCGGTAGCCGCCCGCCAGGCAGTCCGCGCGCACGCGCGCGAGCAGGTCCGCGTCGGGCAGCGTCTCCAGCGTCGACTCGTCGATCGCGTCGCCCCAGCCGTCGCCGCCGCCCGCGGGCTTGAGCGCGCCGGTCACGGCGCCCGCGGCCTTCGAGCGCGCCTGCCGCCGCACGTGCTGGAGCAGCAGCGCCTGCGGGATGCCGCGCGTCACCGCGCGCACCAGCACGCCGCGGCGGCCCTCGTTGTCGTCGGCCATCTGCCGGCGCAGCGCATCGGACAGGATCCAGTCCATCTCCAGCGCGAAGGCCGGTTCCCACGTGATCAGGTTGGGGATCTGGATGTCGCTCTTCCACGAGTGCTGCGCGCCCTCGGAGGACAGCGTCACGCCGCTGGGCGTGCCCAGGATCACGAACTCCGCGCCCCAGTACAGGTTGTAGTAGAGCTGGTCGAGCGCGCGTTTGATGAAGAAGTCGTAGACGGTCATCATCGGCATCAGGGGGATGCCGATGTAGTGCCCCATCTTCCCGAACGCGCCGGCCGCGCTCATGCAGTTGGCCTCGGCGATCTCGAAGCGGATGTGGCGCGTCCAGGGATCGTCCTGCGGAACCAGCGAGGGGTGGCGGTGCTTCTGCGCGGCGTCGTCCTCGACCGCGCTGTCCGAATCGGGCCCGTAGATCCGCTTGTCCATCCCGGGCGAGATGTTGGTGCTCGTGCCCACGTCGGGCGAGAGCGTCAGCACCATGTCGGCCGCCGTGTTCCAGCGCGACTCGTCGCTGGAGAGCGCCTTGGCGCTGACGGCCGTCTGCGGACCGCCCTCGTCGTTGGTGCCGATGCGCACGAGCTTGGCCGCGATCTGGCCCCACATCCACTGCGTGTGGGCCAGCGGGAACAGCGCGAGGTCGATCCCCAGGCTGTCGGGCAGGCCGCCGTCCTTCTCGATGCGGCCGCGCACCAGCGCGCGGTTCTCGCGGCGCAGCTTCTCGTGCTCGGCGATCGCGGCGCGGAAGCGGTCGCGCCGCGCGGCGAGGTAGCGGCCCTCGGCGCTCGACTCGGGGAACAGCGCGAAGGGCTGCTCGGCCGACAGGCCGCGGTCCTGCAGCAGCGTCTTGATCTCCTCGGCGGAAGGCAGCGTCGAGTGGTTCGACGGCGCCGCGGCGCACTCCAGGCCCCAGCCCTTGATCGTGTGGACGATCAGGAGGTAGGGCGCGGACGCGTCCGAGCGCGCCTTCTCCAGCACGGCCACCAGCTTCTCCAGGTTGTGCCCGCCGACGTCCGCGAAGGCGCGCACGAGGTCGCTGTCGGACACGGCCTTCAGGAACTTCGCCAGGTCGCCGCCGCGGCCGCCGCAGCGCCGCCGGATCTCGGCCGCGTCGCCGTTCGAGAGCAGTTGCTGGAACTCGTAGTCGGAGAGGCCCCCCTCGAGCAGCTTCTTGAACGCGGCGCCGCCGGGGCGCGCGAAGAGCTGTTCGCGCAGCGGCCCGTGGCGCAACTGGATCACCTTCCAGCCGTGCGCCAGCGCCGTCTTCTCCATGCGGTCGCAGTCCGCGCCCTGCAGCGCGCGCTCGTTGGGGATGCGCGTGCCGTCCAGGTTCTGGCGGTTGTAGTCGACGATCCAGGTGCAGTTGACCAGGCCGCGCTCGGCCACGTCGGGCAGCGCCTCCAGCACCGAGCCCTCGCGGAACTCGCTGTCGCCCATCATCGACCAGAAGTGCACGTCGTCGGGGATGTTCCAGCCGTGGTCCTTGGCGTAGCGCCAGGCCAGCGCCAGGTAGATCGAGACGACCTGCGGGATGCCGACCGAACCCGAGGGCAGGAAGTGGAAGGAGTCGGGGTCCGAGCGCGCGTGGTAGCTCTGGAACACGGGCTCCTCGCCCGGCTGCGGGAACTTGCGCAGGCGCGTCATGATCGCCGCGGCCTCGTCGGGCCCGAACCAGCCGCCGTCCTCGCGCCGGAAGAGCTGCATCAGGTGGTGGAACGTGTGGTCCACCGGCGACGCGTGCGGCTTGCAGGCCACGAAATCCTGCGGCTGGCGCACGTGGAGGTGCAGCGCGCCGAGCATGTGCATCGAGCTCGCGCAGGAGGCCGGGTGGCCGCCGACCTTGGGGTCGCCCTTGTGCTTGTCCGGCCGCGTGTTGGCGGCGTGGATCATCGCCATGGTCTGCGCGAAGGCGCGATCGACGATCCGGCTGAGGACCGCGATGGGCGGGGGGGCGATCGTGTCGAGGGTCATGGGCGGGCTTCCGTGCTGGGGCCTGGGACGTGCGCGCACGCCCTGCTCCGAGAATCGGCCAGGATAGCGCACGCCGCGCCCCGATGCCCGCGCGCAGGGCCGCCGCCCGTCCGGCGCGATCCGAGGTCATACTGGCGGGGATGAGCGCACGAGCTTGTGCCGGACGCGCGCCCCGCGGCCCCGTCCGGATCCGCTGGCTGGCGGCGGCGCTGGCGTGGTTGCTGCTCCAGGCGCCTTCCGGCGCGCAGACTCCGCCCGCCGATCAGTTCCGCCTGCATTGGTGGGGCATCGGCCGCGGCCTGCCGCAGGGCTCGATCAACGATCTCCTGCAGACGTCCGACGGCGCGCTGTGGATGGCGACCTACGGCGGTCTCCTGCGCTTCGACGGCCTGGAGTTCCGCACCTACGACGTCGACTCGCTGCCGGGCCTGCGCTCGAACCGCATCACTTCGATCGCGCCCGACGGGGACGACGGGCTGTGGTTCGGCACCGAGATCGGCGAGCTGCTCCACCTGCGGCAGGAGCGGATCGTCGCCGCGCACATGACCCAGGGCGGGCATGGCGGCATCCGCGCGCTGCTGCGTGCCGGCGGCGGCGCGCTGTGGGCGATGACCGACGGCGGCTCGGTCGATCGTTTCGAGAACGGTGCCTGGTCGCGCGTCCTGACTGGCGACGAGGAGGCCTCGTTCGGCGGCCTGTGCCTGCGCGCCGATGGGGTGGTCGCCGTCGCGGCCGGCATGCGCGTGCGTCTGTTCGATCCTTCGGGCGCCGAGCGCGAGAGCCTGGACGCGCCCGAACGCGTCGTGTGCGTGGCGCCCGCGCTCGACGGCGGTCTGTGGGTCGGGCTCGAACCGGGCCTGGGCTTCGCGCGCGACGGGCGGATCCAGCGCTACCCGACCAGCCCGCCGATCCGCCTGCGCGTCGACACCGTGCGGCAGGCCGGCGCCGACTTCGTCTGGCTCGGCACGCAGGCCGGCCCGCTGCGCATCTCGACCCGTGACGGGACCGGACCGAGCATCTCGGTGAACTCCCCCGAGGCGATCCCGCGCGGGATCGACGTGCGCTGCCTGGAGGTGGACCGCGAGGACAACCTGTGGGTCGGCTCGGGCACCTCGGGCCTGTTCCGGTTCCAGCAGCAGCGCATCACGCGCATCGACCCGGCCTCGCGCGGCGAGCGCGTCAGCGCCGTGTGCAGCGACGGCGAGGGCGGCGCCTGGATCGGCAACGGCTGCGACGGGCTGGGCCACTTCAGCGCGGGCAATGACATGCAGGATCACGTGCTGACGGTGGAGCTCGACGCCGAGCGCGCCTGCATCCAGGGCCTGTTGCGCGACCGCCGCGGCCGGATCTGGGCTGCCGTGGAGGACCGCCTGTTGCGCCGCGAACCCGGTGCGGACGAGAGCTTCGCGCCGATCCTGGGCGGGCGGGCCTTCGCCAGCCGCCTGGGGCCGCTGGTCGAGACCGCGGCGGGCGACGTGTGGATCTCGACCTTCGACGGGATGCTCGCGCGCGTCGACGGCGACGACCGGATCGTCGAGGAGTTCGACGTTCCTGGCGGGCTGCTCGCGCTCGCGGCCGTCGACGACGGGACGCTGTGGATCGGCGGGCAGGAGCAACTCCACCGGCTGCACGACGGGCGACTGGAGTCGTTCGGACGTGCGCAGGGCCTGCCCGGCGGCGGCGTGCGCGCGCTGCACGCCGGCGCCCGCGGCGATCTGTGGATCGCGACGTACGGCGGCGGACTCGCGCACCATGCCGGCGGCGTGTTCCGCAAGGTCTCGCGCAGCGAAGGCCTGACCGACAACCTCCTCACGAGCGTGCTCGAGGACGGGCAGGGGCGGCTGTGGATCCTGGCCAACCTCGCCCTGATGGTGGTGCCGCGCGAGGACGTGCTGGCCGTGATGGCCGGGTACACTCCCCGCATCGAGCCGGTCGTGCTGGGCCCCGAGGCGGGGATGAACGAGGCCACGTTCGGCGCGCCGGCGGGATTCCGCGATGCCCGGGACCACCTGTGGTTCGGCACCGTGGCCGGCGTGGTGCACCTGGATGCCGCCGCGTTCCCGTTCAACCGCGTGGCGCCGCGTCCGTGGATCGACCGCATGCTCGTCGACGGCGCGGAGATCCCGCTGTCGGGCGCGGTCGAGGTCCCGGCCGGCGCGCGCCGGCTGGAGGTGGTGTTCACCACCTTCGCGCTGTCCGCGCCCGAGCGCGTGCGGTTCCGCTACCGTCTGGAAGGCTACGACGAGCGCTGGGTCGACGGCGGCGACCAGCGGCGCGCGGCGTACAGCACGCTCGCGCCGGGCAACTACGCATTCCACGTGCTGGCGCGCAACGAGCACGGCGTCTGGAGCGCGGAGCCGCGCTCGCTGGCGTTCACCGTGCTGCCGAGCTGGTGGCAGACGTTGACGTTCCAGGTGGCAGCGGCGCTGGCCGTGGCCGGCGCGCTGCTCGGGTTCCACCGCCTGCGCCTGCGCGCGCAGGACCGCCGGGCGCAGGCCCTGCTGGCGGCCACGCGCGAGCGCG
>CAZKIO010000103.1:0-6645 GCA_964552795.1 uncultured Planctomycetaceae bacterium | reverse complement strand
CGGATCAGGATCACGAGCGAGCGGTTCTCGTCGCTGTAGCCCTCGTTCTTGAAGAAGAACCCGACGATCGGGATCTTCGCGAACCAGGGCACCTCGGCGCGGCGCTCGATGCTGCGCAGGCGCGACAGGCCGCCCAGCATCAGCGAGCCGCCGTCGGGGATCGTGGCCGTCGTGAACACGCTCTGCACCTCGACCTCGGGGAGCTGGAACGTGATCGGCGACGTGTTGCCGCCCAGCGTCGTGCTGAAGTTGCGCAGCGCGACGATCTTGGCGACCGTCGGCTGGACCTCCAGCGTCAGGTACTTGCGGTCGTGGTGGATGGTCGGGCGCACGTCCAGCACGATGCCCTCGTGCAGGATGTTGACCTGCGGGTCGGCCACCGCCTGGAACTGCGCCACCTCGACGTCGAAGTCCTGGATGTAGGCGCGCTGGTTGACGACCGTGACGTAGGCGCGCTGCGTGTTGTGCACGCTGAGCACCTGGTCGTTGATGAGCTGCACGTTCTGGGACTTCTCCGAGGCGCGCAGGATCGCCGACAGGTTCAGGTCGTTCAGGTACGTGAGCTGGTAGGTCAGGCCGCCGATCGTCGTGAGCTGGTCGCCCAGCGGCGTGCCGAAGAAGTTCTGCGTCGTGGCCCGGAAATCACCGTCCTGGCCGTCGTCGTAGAACGCGCCGGCCGAGGGCGCGCCCGCGGCGTTGGTGCCCTCGGTGCCCGTCCCGCCGTTGTCGAGGCCGCGGCTGGCCATGTCCTCCAGGCCGTTGCTGACGTCGGTGACGGTCTGCGTGTCCAGGCCGCGGAAGTCGACGCCGATCTCCTGGATCCAGTTCTGCGCCACGGTCATGAACTTCGACTCGATCGTCACGAGTGACGAGCTGAAGCGGCGCAGGTCCTCCAGGAAGCGGCGCACCTGCTCCTGGATCTCGGGGGTGTGGTTGATGACGATGAAGCCCTCGCCGGCCTCGATCGACACGCCCTCGTCCTGCCAGGTGCCGACGGCGACGTTCTCCTGGATCAGCGTGGCCAGGTCGCCCGGCTCGAGGATGCGCGGCTTCTCGCCGATGCCGCCGAAGGGGCCGCCGCCGTCGTCGTCCTGCATCTGGTCGAGCAGGCGGATGCGGTCGATGCGCGGGCCCATGAAGTCGGTCAGGCCCAGCACCAGGTCCTGCACGTCGTGGTTGACCACGATCGGGCGGCTGCGCGCCTTCTCGCGCGTGGTGACCAGCACCGCCTCGTGGCGCACGGTCCACGTGACGTTTTCGCCGGACATCTTGGTGATCAGGTTGAGCGCCTGCTCGAGCGTGATCTTGTTCTCGAACGAGAACGTGTAGACCGTGCCGCCTTCGCTGGCGGCGAGCTCCGCGGCCGGGTCGACCACCAGCGGCGCGCCGGTGGCGAGGCGCAGCGTGTCGACGACCTTGGAGAGGCTCTCCTCGTCCTTGACCGAGACCTGGACCAGCTCGCCGCGCAAACGCTGGCGCAGCGCGGCCTCGCCCTCGTCGACCTTCTGGGTCAGGTCGAAGCCCGGCCGGCGCGCGCGCTGGGCCGTGATCGTGTTCCAGTGGTCCGCGTCGGGCAGCGTGATGACCTCCGTGTAGGGGATCTTCATCTCCGCGATCGCCTCGCGCCAGCGGCGGAACTGCTCGGCCTTGCGCTCGACGTAGTCGGCGCGGACCTTGGTGCGGCCGGCGCGGAACGCCGCGTCCTTGATCTCGCGCGCCTTCTCGTTGCGCGGATCCAGGCGCAGCGCCTCGCCCGCCAGGCGCTCGGATTCCTCGAAGTCGGAGCGCTCGAACGCGTCGATGCTCTGCTGGACCACGCTGGCCACCAGCGCGTCGCGCTGGCCGGCCTGCTGGGCCTCGCGCTGGCGCAGGTCCGCCGTGGCCTTCTGGCGCGCGGCCGCCTCGGCGGCCTTCTCGGCCTCGACGCGCTGGTCGCGCACCTGCTTCAGCATCGTGCTCGCCTGCGTGTCCAGGCCGTTCCAGTCGATCGAATAGGGCGCGAAGCGCACGGCGTTGTTGGCGATCTCCAGCTCGGCGATGGCGCCCTGGTAGTCGCCGCGGGCGACGAGCACGCGCGCCTTGGAGAGCGCGTCCTGCACCTCGGCCTTGAGCTGCTGCACGCGCAGCGCGTACTCGGCCGTCATGTCCTGGCCGACCGTGCGGTCGCGCGCGACCGGGTCGCCCTGCAGCGCCTGGATGCGCGCGCGCAGATCGCGCGCGGCCGGGCTCTCGGGATCCAGGTCCAGCGCGGACTGCACCTCGGCGCGCGCCTCGTCCAGGCGCAGGTCGGCGAGCAGCCGCTCCGCGTTGGTGAGGTGCTGCTCGAGCAGGAACGCGCGCCGCTGGTCGGCGAGCTTCAGGGTCTGCGCGTCCTGCGCCAGGCGATCGCCGGGGTTGACTGCCGCGGGAGCGCCGGGGGCGGGCGCGGCCGGCTGGGCCGTGTCCTGCGCGGGCGTCTCGGTCGGCTTCTGGCCCGACGAGCGGCACGCGGCGACCGCGAGGAGGAGGCCCAGGGTCAGAGCAGTGCGTTGCATCGACATCGTTCGTTGGCTCGGTGGATGGCCTGCGGGGAGGAGCGGGGAGGGGCGGGGCTCAGAGACCACGGGTCTTGGGGGAGATCTGGGCCGGGGTGGGCTCGTGCTCCTGCGGGATGATGATGTTCGCCTTGAGCAGGACCAGCAGCTTGCGGTTGGAGATGTAGGTGCCCTTGCGGGTGAAGAAGAACGAGATCACGGGGATCTTGTCCAGGAACGGCACGCCGGACTGCATGTCCTGCTTGTCCGAGACCTTGAGGCCGCCCAGCAGCACCGTGCCGCCGTCCGGCATCGGGATCGAGGTGCGCACGCGCTGGTACTTGACCTCCGGGAGCTGGATCGTCACCGAGTTCTGCGAACCCAGCGTGGTCACCACCTCGCGGATCGGACGGCGCAGTTCCGCGATCGTCGGGCGCAGCTCCAGCGTGATGAAGCGGCGGTCGGCCGAGACGACCGGGCGCACGTCGAGCACCACGCCGTCCTGGACCACGTTGACGATCGGGTCGGCGATCGAGGCCGCCTGCGCGATCTCGACGTTGAAGTCCTGCACGTAGGCGACGTGGTTGACGACGGCCAGGTTGCCGCGCGCGGTGTTGTGCACCGTGATGCGCGGGCTGGTCACCAGCTCGACGCGCTCGGACTTGCTGACCGCGCGCAGGATCATCTCGAGCTGGATGTCGTTCAGGTACGTCCACTGGAACGACAGGCCGCCCGAGCCGGTCAGCACGTTCGGATCGCCCAGGGCGGTGTCGTACAGCTCCTCGGCGCGCGCGCGCATCACCTGGTTCGAGCTGCCGTCGTAGAAGACGCCGCTGTCGGTCGCCTGGCCGATCTCGCGGCCCAGGTCCTGCTGCGTCGAGGCGTCGCCGAAGTCGTTGAAGAAGTCGTTGGTGCCCAGGCCCGGCTGGCCGAGGCCGCGGAAGTCGACGCCGATGTCCTCCAGGAAGTTGTCCTCGACGGACAGGAAGCGCGCCTGGATGTCGACCATGATGCCGGTCGCCTCGCGCAGGTCGCGCAGGAGCTTGGCGATCATGGCGTGCACCTCGGGCGTCTGGTGGACGACCATCGTGCCGTTGCTGATGCGCAGCGAGTTCTGCGGATCGGCCTCCCAGGAGCCGGGCGCCACGTTGTTGCGGATCAGGGTGTCGAGGGCGTCGCCGGTGATGACGTTGGCCTCGCGCTCGTCGACGTCCTCCTCGGTGAGCTGCACGCCGCCCGAGGGCGACACGTTCATCTCGCGGCCGGGGAAGTCGGGGATCGGCCGGATCAGGTCCTGGACGCCGTAGGTCTTGAGGACCTGGCCGCCCTTGAGCTCGTCCTTGGTGACGAACTTGACGACCCCGTCCTCGATCTTCCAGCGCAGGCTCTCGCTGGTCTCGGCGACGAGGTCCAGCACCTTGCGCACGCTGCGCGTGGGCAGGTCGAGCTTGATCGTGCGCTGCTCCTCGTCGAGCTCCTCGCGCACCTTGGGGCTGATCAGGAAGTTGACGCCGGTGACCGTCTGCAGGAAGGTCGCGACCTCCTCCAGGGGCGAACCGTTGCCGTCGGCGCCCAGGAACTTGGGCTCGATGCGCGTGGCGTCCAGGCGGTCGAGCACGACCTGCTTGTCCTGCGCCAGCGTCGGGTCGAGCTGGCTGAACTCCAGCGGCAGGCGCTGGTCGACCTCGGCCCAGCGCTTGAGGTCGTCGAACACGAGCGTGTCCACCTGGGGCACGTCCATCGTGTCGAGCTCCTCGAACGTGCGGATCCACTGCTCGCGGTAGAGCGCGCGGTTCTGCATGTCCGTCTTGGTGTGGCGCATCCCGCGCGCGGCCTCCTGGAGCTGGCGCGCGGCGTCGTTGTTGGGGTCCTCCAGCAGGACCTGCGACGTCAGCGACTCGGCCTTGGCGTAGTCCTCGGCGAGGAACGCGGTGTTGGCGCGGTCGAACAGCTCGCGCAGGCGGTTCTCGCGGTACTGGCGCGCCTCGTTCTCGGCGCGCGCGCGCGCCTCCTCGGCGGCCGCGGCGGCCTTGCGCTCGGCCTCGGCTTTGGCCTCGGCCGCAAGGCGCACGGCGGTCTCGAGTTCGCCGCTCACCAGCTTGTGGTCGAGCGCGTCGGTCGCGATCAGCGGGTTGTAGCGCAGGATGATCTCGGCCTGGCGGAACTGCTCGACCGCGGTGGCGTAGTCGCCCTGGGCCAGCGCGTTCTTGGCGCGCACGCGCGCGTCCTCGGCCGACATGCGCGCCTGCGCGCGGCGCACGATCTCGCGCTGCGTGGCGTCCTGGAAGAACGAGCCCGCGGTGGCGTAGCGGTCGCCCAGCAGCGCCTCGACGCGGCGCAGGCGCTCGCGCGCGACCTGGCTCGACGGATCGAGGTCCAGCGCGTTGGCGAACGCGGCCACGGCGCCCTCGAGGTCGCCGCGCTCGAGCAGGCGGTTGCCCTCCTGGATGTACTCGCCCGACAGGAAGGCGCGCTGCTGCCCGAGGCGCTGCGCGCGCGCGCTGTCGTCCTGGAAGGTGGAGCCGCCCTGCGAGAAGGTCGCCGCGGCATCGACCACGGCGATCTCCATGCCGGCACCGTCCGCTTCCGACGTGGGGGGCGTGGCTTCGTTCCGCGCGCCACTCTCGGTCGAGGCCGCCGGTTCGCCCTTCGATCCGGGCGAAGAGCAGGACCAGGGGAGCGCCACCAGAAGCGGAACGAGGAGGTACCTGTGCTGCATGAGATCTGGGACCAGGGTGGGGTCAGAGACCGAGGGTGCTCCGACCAGGGGTCGTGGCGGAAGCCGGCCACGGCACGCCGATCGCCCGCGGCGACGACGATTCCGTCGTCGTCCGTGTGGACGGTTCCAAGCGCAGCCGTGTGTCGGTGTTCAACGTGGGGGGGGATCGTTGTCGCGGCGCTCGCTGCGCGATCCACCGGCGAGCGGTCCGACCCACGCCGGTCGGCGTGAGCGCGACGGAACCCGCGCGCGGTCGTGCCGCTGGGTGGGATCCGTGGACGTCGGGGGGGATGACGTTGCGGTCGTCGGTGTGGCCTGTCGTGGGATGTCGGTGCCGAGGAAGCGCGTGTCGGGTTCGGGGCCCCACCCGTGCGACGCGCGCACCGGTGTGTCCGCATCCCCGGGACGCGTCCCGGGCGGGGTCGAAGGCCGGCGTCTCCCGCGCGGGGAGGGGCGCCGTCGGTCGGCGGATGCGGAGTGTTGGAAACCCACGAAACCTCGGCACTTGCAGCCCAGGTCCAGGCAGAGCGGGCGGGGAGCTTAGCCGTCCCGTCCGGCAGCGTCAACGTTGCCGAAACAGGACCTTCCCGCGCCTCGCGCTCCCCGGCGGGGAGGGCGCGCGGCCCGCGCACTACCTGGGAGCACGCAGGCGGTTACGACCTACCCGAATCCGCGGCGCGGTAACCGGATTCGCGTCGACGCCGCGCCCGGAGAACTCAGCCTCCGCCGCCCTTGTCGCCGGGCTTGAGGCCCAGGACGCCCATCGCCACCTGGATGTCCTTCCAGCACTCCTTCTTCTCGCCCGGGCTGCGCAGCAGGTAGGCGGGGTGGAAGGTCGCCACGACCTTGCGGCCGCGCGCCTCGTGGACCTTGCCGCGCATCGCGCCCATCGACGCGGTGCCGCCCAGCACGTGCATCGCCGCGTGGCGGCCCAGCGGAATCAGGATCGTGGGATCCAGCATCTCGATCTGCCGGTCGAGCCACGGCGTGCAGGTGGCCTTCTCCTCCGTGGTCGGGTCGCGGTTCTCGGGCGGCCGGCACTTCAGCACGTTGGCGATCCAGACGTCGGCGCGCGGCACGCCCATGCCCTTCTCGATGATGTCGGTGAGCAGCTTCCCGGCGCGGCCCACGAACGGCACGCCCGTGCGGTCCTCGTCCGCGCCCGGCGCCTCGCCGACGAACATGGCCTTGCGCGCGCCCTTCCCGTCCAGGAACACGGTCTGCGTGCGCGTGCGGCACAGCCCGCAGGCCTCGCACTGGGCCACGGCGCGGCGCAACTCGTCGAGGTCGCGCGCCGCGGCGGCCTGCGCGCGGACGTCCTCGGCCGTGAGCGCGGGACCGTCCGCCGCGGTCGGGCGCGCCGCGGGACGCGCGGGCGGACGCAGCGGCGCGCGCGCGCCGGCGGGCGACGGC
>CAZKIO010000102.1:0-6917 GCA_964552795.1 uncultured Planctomycetaceae bacterium | reverse complement strand
GCGAGCTGGTGCCCGCGGACGCCGAGAACCGCCGCAAGCTCCGGGAATGGCTCGCGACGCAGGTCCCCAACGGCGGGACCCAGTTGCGGATGGGCGTCGACGCCGCGCTGCAGATCGACCGGCACGGCGTGCTGCATCTCGACCGCCTGGAGGCCGACACGGTGCTCGTCCTGTGCGACGGGGAAACGGCGGAGGGATCCGGGTGGGTGCGCGCGTTCCTGGAGCAGGCCAACGCGGCCGCGCGCGTCGTGTTCCACGGCGTGCAGATCGGCGGGACCAGCGATGGGACGCTGGAGGCGCTGGCGGGAGGCAGCGGGGGCGAGTTCGTGCCGATCGAGGGCTGAGGCCGGCCGGCGGCCGGGAAGCTCACATAAGTATAGTATTTCCAGATATTTATGGCGAACATGCCGGGGCAGCCGCCCCCCCCGTGACTGCCCCGGACGCCGGCGCAGGCTCGCCGCGGGACCTTCGAGCGGTGGGCCGGCCCGCCGGCCCGGCCCCGCGGCACGGCGACGCACAACGGACGGGGACACCACGGCTCCCGGCGGCCGGCGTCCCGCGCGAGCGATTCGCGGCGCCCCACGGGAAAGCCCGCCCCCGCGCCGCTACACTCCCGCGACATTTTTCCGCCACGAGGTCCGAGCGCGACGCCCGGCGAGGCCCGCGACCGACCTCCGGGCGCGGCCGCGGGCCGTGCTCGACGCCCCCCCCCACCGGGCCCGCGCGCCGCGCCGGCCCGCACCGATGCTGCAGACCTACGCCCCTCTCCTCGTACTCCTGGCCTTCGCGCTCGGGTTCGCGCTCTTCAACCTGTTCCTGAGCGAGCTCGCCGGGCGCCGGCGCCGCAACATCGGCAAGGGCGAGGCCTACGAGTGCGGGATGGAACCGCGCGGCGGCGCGCGCATCCGCCTGTCGATCCACTTCTACCTGGTGGCCGTGCTCTTCATCCTCTTCGATGTCGAGTCGGTGTTCCTCGTGCTGTGGGCCGTGGCCGCCTCCGACCTGAAGGAGCAGGGCCTCGCGCTGTTCGTCTTCGCCGAGATCGCGGCGTTCGTGATCGTCCTGGGACTCGCGCTGGCCTACGTGTGGCGCAAGGGGGGCTTGGAATGGGATCGCTGAAACCTGCCGAAGGACACGCCACCTCCGACGCCGGCTTCCTGGCCACGCGCGTCGACTGGCTGGTGAACTGGGGCCGCAAGAACAGCCTGTGGCCGATGCCGCTGGGCCTGTCGTGCTGCGGCATCGAGCTGATGGCGATGATCGGGCCCAAGTTCGACATCGCGCGCTTCGGCGCGGAGGCCGCGCGCTTCAGCCCGCGCCAGTGCGACGTGATGATCGTCGCCGGCACGCTGACCTGGAAGATGGCCGAGGCCGCGCGCGTGATCTACGACCAGATGCCCGACCCCAAGTGGGTCATCGCCATGGGCGTGTGCTCCAGCTCGGGCGGCATGTACGACAGCTACTCGGTCGTGCAGGGCGTGGACATGATCCTGCCCGTCGACATCTACGTCCCGGGCTGCCCGCCGCGCCCGGACGCGGTGATCGACGCCCTGATGAAGCTGCAGAAGAAGATCGAGCGCGAGCGCCCGTTCCAGCTCCTGCTGCAGGGCGAGGCGGTCGGCGAGTACGACGAGGGCACGAAGCGCTTCGTGCGCGCGCCCAACCACGCGGTGCCGACGACCGGCAGCCGCGAGGTCCTGCAGCCCGGCGACCGCAGGCACGCGTGAACGGGGAAGGCGCATGAGCACGATCGATCGGATCACCGCCGCCCTCGAGGGCGTGAACCACCGGGTCCTGGCGTCGCGCGACGGCACGGCTTGCGTGGGGATCGAGGCCGCCGACGCGCGCGAGGCGCTGCAGCGGCTGCGCGACCGCGCCGGCTTCGACAGCAACACGTTCGTCACCGCGGTCGACCACTTCCCGGCGGAGCCGCGCTACCGGATGTGCTGGCAGTTCCTGTCGGTGCAGCACAACGACCGCATGCGCGTCGAGGCGTGGCTCGGCGGCGAGTCGCCGCGCGTCGCCACGTGCACGCACCTGTGGCCGGGCGCGGCCTACTCCGAGCGCGAGTGCTTCGACATGTTCGGCATCGTGTTCGAGGGGCACGCGGGCCTGAAGCGCCTCCTGATGCCCGAGGACTACGACCACTTCCCGCTGCGCAAGGACTTCCCCCACCAGGGGATCGAACCCGACCGCCTGTACCGCGAGTGGGACCGCCGCCGACGCGAGCGCGCCCCGGCCCGCACGGACTCCGACCGATGAGCACCGTCACCCGCACCTTCGAGTACGCGCCCGGCGCGGTCGACCGCGACGACCCGCTGCACGGCGAGCTGATGGAGCTCAACATGGGTCCGCAGCACCCGGCCACGCACGGCGTGCTGCGCATCAAGGTCGTGCTCGACGGCGAGAACATGGTCTCGGTCGAGCCGGTCGTGGGCTACCTGCACCGCGGCAAGGAGAAGACCTGCGAGTCGCTGGGCTGGCGCAAGTTCTTCGTGCACACCGACCGCCTGGACTACGTCCAGCCGCTGATGAACAACTGCGCCTATGCGCTCTCGCTGGAGAAGCTGGGCGGCATCGCGGTGCCCGAGCGCGGCCAGGTGATCCGCGTGCTGCTCATGGAGATCTCGCGCATCATGGCGCACCTGATCTACCTGGGCACGACCTCGATCGACCTGGGCGCGGTCACGATGTTCTTCTTCACGTTCAGCGAGCGCGAGAAGGCCTACGCGCTGCTGGATGCCTACACCGGCCACCGCATGAACAACACGTACGTGCGGATCGGCGGCGTGTACGCCGACGTCGAGGAATCGGTCGAGCGCGAGATGCGCGCCTGGGTCGACCAGTTCCCGGCCAAGATCGACGAGTTCGAGACCATGTTGACGGGGAACCGCATCTGGTTCGACCGCAACCGCGACATCGGCGTGCTGACGCCCGAGCAGTGCAAGGCCTGGTCGCTGACCGGCCCGAACCTGCGCGGCTCGGGCGTGGAGTGGGACCTGCGCAAGCAGCAGCCCTACTCGGGCTACGAGACGTACGACTTCGAGATCCCGATCGGCACGGTCGGCGACTGCTACGACCGCTACGCCGTGCGCATCGAGGAGATGCGCCAGTCGGTGCGCATCTGCCGGCAGGCGCTCGACCGGCTGTCGAAGACGCGCGGTGCCGAGTTCCTGTCGGACGACCGCCGCTACGTGCTGCCGCCCAAGGGGCTGGTGCACACGTCGATGGAGGAGCTGATCCACCAGTTCAAGATCGTGACGGACATGACCCTGCCCAAGGGCGAGGCCTACGCCGCGGTCGAGTCGAGCAAGGGCGAGCTGGGCTTCTTCGTCGCCTCCGACGGCACCAGCCACCCGCTCCGCTGCCACATCCGCGCGCCGGGGCTGATGAACGTGCAGGCCATCCCGGTGATCGCCGAGGGGCGCCTGTTCTCCGACATGGTCTCGATCATCGGCTCGCTCGATTTCGTGATGGGCGAGGTGGACCGCTGATGGCACTCCCCAAGAACCTGATCGCCGAGTTCGACGAGCTCGTGAAGAACTACCCCGAGCGGCGCGCGGGGCTGATCGTCGCGCTGCACCGCTGCCAGGAGGAGCTGGGCGGGTGGATCTCGCCCCAGGTGCTGGAGGACCTGGCCGCCTACTTCGGCCTCGAGCCGGTCGAGGTGTACGGCGTGGCCAGCTTCTACCCGATGTTCCACCTGCGCCCGGTCGGCAAGCACGTGGTCTCGGTGTGCCACAACATCTCGTGCGACCTGCGCGGCGCGCCGGACATCATCGCCGCGGCCTGCGAGGCCACGGGCGCGCCGCTGGGCGGCACGTCGCCCGACGGCAAGTGGACCGTGCAGCACGTCGAGTGCCAGGGCGCCTGCGCCAACGCGCCGATGATCGACCTCGACGGCGTGTACCACGAGGACCTGACGCCCGAGAAGGTCAAGAAGATCCTGGGAGCCGTGCGTTGAAGCCCTACGAGACCTACCTGCTCGACCGCGCCAAGGTCGAGGGCAGCCACAAGCTCGCCGCGTACCAGAAGCTCGGCGGCTACAAGGCGCTGGAGAAGGTGCTGAAGGGCGGCGTCGCGCCGGCGACCGTCGTCGACGAGGTCAAGAAGTCGGGGCTGCGCGGCCGCGGCGGCGCGGGCTTCTCGACCGGGCTCAAGTGGACCTTCATGCCGGACAAGGCCAAGGACCCGCGGCCGCGCTACCTCGCGATCAACGCCGACGAGTCCGAGCCGGGCACGTGCAAGGACCGCGTGCTGATGGAGCGCGATCCGCACGGGCTGATCGAGGGGTGCCTCTTGTCGGCCTACGCGATCGGCGCCGGCACGGTCTACATCTACGTGCGCGGCGAGTACCGCCTGTCGCACGACCGCGTGCGCGACGCGATCCTCGAGGCGCGCGCGGCGAAGCTCGTCGGGAAGAACGTGCTGGGCACGGACTTCTCGTGCGAGATCCACATGCACAAGGGCGCCGGCGCCTACATCTGCGGCGAGGAGACCGGGCTGATGGAGAGCCTGGAGGGCAAGCGCGGGCACCCGCGCCAGAAGCCGCCCTTCCCCGCGCAGGCCGGCCTGTGGGCCCAGCCGACGACGGTCAACAACGTCGAGACCGTGTTCAACGTGCCCTTCATCATGGAGCGCGGCCACGCCTGGCACGCGGCGATCGGCACGCCCGGCAGCAAGGGCAACTTCCTGTGCGGCATCTCCGGGCACGTCGAGAAGCCCGGCGTGTACGAGTTGCCCTTCGGCGTCACCGCCAAGGAGATCCTGGAGGAGAAGGCCGGCGGCGTGTGGAAGAAGCGCAGCCTGAAGGCCTGGTTCCCCGGCGGCAGCTCGTGCGCGCTGCTGCGCGGAGCGGACGTCGACGTGGTGCTGGACCACGACGGCCTCAAGGCGCGCGGCAGCTCGCTGGGCACGGCCGCGATGATCATGATGGACGACCAGACCTCGATCGCGCGCGTGATGGAGGTCATCGCGCGCTTCTACGAGCACGAGAGCTGCGGGCAGTGCAGCCAGTGCCGCGAGGGCACGCAGTGGCTGTCCGAGATCTTCCGCCGCATCGCGCACGGCAAGGGGCAGCCCGAGGACGTCGACACGCTCGAGGCGCTGGCCAAGGGCATGGCGCCGGGCAAGACCATCTGCGCGCTGTCCGACGCCGCGGCGATCCCCACGCTGTCGGCCGTGCGCCTGTTCAAGGACGAGCTCATCGAGTGCATCCGGCTGCAGCGCGATCCGCTCGCCGCGCCGCAGCCCCGCTACGCCGTCGCCGCTGGAGCCCACTGAGTTGGTGAAGTCAGACAATCCGGCCGGACCGGCCCACGTGAAGATCGTCGTCGACGGACGCGAGATCAGCGCCGATCCGTCGCAGCCCCTGATCAAGGCCTGCCACGACCACGGCGCCGACGTGCCGATGTACTGCTACCACCCGGGCCTCTCGCCGGTCGGGAGCTGCCGCATCTGCCAGGTCGAGGTCAAGCAGGGCGACGCGCCCGGGCGCGTGATGGTCGCCTGCCGCACGACGCCGGTGGCGGGCATGGTGGTCGACACGAACAGCGCGAAAGCGCACGCGACGCGCCGCGAGTGCCTGGAGTTCCTGCTCAAGAACCACCCGCTGGACTGCCCCATCTGCGACAAGGCCGGCGAGTGCGACCTGCAGGACTACACGTACGACGAGGGCCAGGCCGTCGGCCGCAGCAACGAGCCGCGCCGCAAGCTCGACAAGCGCAAGTCGCTGGGCGACGTGATCGTCCTCGACGAGGAGCGCTGCATCCTGTGCAGCCGCTGCGTGCGGTTCTTCGAGGAGGTTCCGAAGAAGCCGCAGCTCACCGTCAGCGACCTGGGCGCGCGCTCGGTGATCTCGACGTTCCTGGACCGGCCGCTCACCGGCAACTACCAGGGCAACATCGCCGACCTGTGCCCCGTCGGCGCGCTGACGCTGAAGAAGTTCCGCTTCAAGGCGCGCGTGTGGAACCTGGTCAAGATGGCCTCGACCTGCGTCGAGTGCAGCCGCGGCTGCTCGACGACGATCGAGGTCCTGCGCGGCAGCGACGTCAAGCGCTTCCGCCCGCGCGAGAACACCGCCGTCAACGGCTGGTGGATGTGCGACACGGGCCGCTTCGCCTTCGACCACGTCAACGCCACGGGCCGACTGGAGGGCGCGCGCGTGCGCGAGGGCGCGTCCCTGGTTCAGGCGCCGATCGAGGATGCCTTGTGCGCCCTGCGCGACGCGCTGATGGGGTCCAAGGGCGCGCTGTTCGTGCTCTCGCCGTTCTGCACGGTCGAGGAAGGTGCCGCGCTGCTCGAGCTCGCGCGCCTGCACGGCGCCTCGATCGCATTCGTGTCCCCCGCGCCGAACGGCCTGAAGGACGACCTCCTGCACACCGGCGATCCGTGCCCCAACCGGCGCGGGTTGACCGACCTGGGCATCGCCGGCGAGGAGGCGGCCAACCTGCTCGGCAAGCTGCGCGCCGCGAAAGTGGCCGTGATCGCCGGGGAGCGCGCGATCGAGCTCCTGGGCGCCGCCGAACTGGCCGGCCTGCCCGAGGCGTTGCGGCTCTTCTCGCTGGAGTGCCATCCGCTCGAGGCGCGCGCGCTGGTCGCCGAGATCGGCGTGCCCAACCACGGCGAGCGCAGCGGCACGCTCGTCAACGTCGACGGCCACAAGGGCCCGCTCTCCCCCGCCAAGCCCGCGCCGCGCGGCACGCGCGCGATCACGCGCCTCGTGCAGGACCTCGCGCGCCTCTCGCCGCGCCGGGAGGCCGCCCAGCGATGAGCACCCTGTCCGAGATGCTGATCGTGCTGGTGAAGTGCCTCGTCATCTACGGGGCCCTGGTGCAGGTCGCCGCCCTGATGACGCTGGCCGAGCGCAAGTTCTCGGCCTGGATGCAGTACCGCATCGGCCCCAACCGCGTCGGCCC
>CAZKIO010000101.1:0-6956 GCA_964552795.1 uncultured Planctomycetaceae bacterium | reverse complement strand
CGGCGCCGCGCGGGCCGGTGCGGGCGCCGCGCCGGCCGCGGCCGTCGCCGGCGGCGGCGGCGTGACGCCGTCCGCCAGCGCGGGATTGCGCGGCGTGCCGCTCGGCCCCAGCGGCGAGACGTAGCGCGCGCGCTGCTGCTGGTTGAAGCGCACCTGCTCGGGATCGACCTGGATGCGCAGGATCAGGCCCGTCACCTCGTCCTCGACGGCCTGCAGCAGCTTCTCGAAGAGCTGGAAGCCCTCGCGCTTGTACTCGGTCTTGGGGTCGACCTGCGCGTAGCCGCGCAAGCCGATGCCCGCCTTCAAGGCGTCGATCGCCAGGAGGTGGTCGCGCCACTTGTCGTCGAGCGCCTTCAGCAGGAGGTAGCGCTCGACCTGCCGCAGGACCTCGGGCGACATCTCCTTCTCCCGCTTCGCGTAGGTCGCGAGGACGACCTCCTGGACCGGACGCACGTTGCCGACCTTGGCGACGGCTTCGGCCGCCATCTCCGCGTCGAGCTCGAAGCCGAAAGCGCGCTGGAACCAGGTCTGGAAGCCCTCGGCGTCCTGCAGGTAGACGCTGCGGGCGTGGCGCTCGACGGTGCGCTCGAGCATCACGGTCAGCTTCTCGCGCAGCTCGACGTTCTCCAGCACGTCCTGGCGCGTGCCGTAGATCTCCTTGCGCTGCTCGTTCATCACCTCGTCGTACTCGAGCAGCGAGCGGCGGATCTCGAAGTTGCGGTCCTCGACCTTCTTCTGCGCCCGCGCGATCGCGCGCGTGACCATCCCCGACTCGATCGGGGTGTCCTCGGTCATGCCCAGGCGCTGCATCGCGTTCTTGACCCAGTCGCGGTAGAAGATCCGCATCAGGTCGTCTTCCAGCGAGAGGAAGAAGCGCGACGTGCCGATGTCGCCCTGGCGGCCGGTGCGGCCGCGCAGCTGGTTGTCGATGCGCCGCGCCTCGTGGCGCTCGGTGCCCAGGACGTACAGGCCGCCCAGGCCCAGCACCTCCTGCTCGTCGAGCTTGCACTGCGCGCGCACCTTCTCGCGGATCGCGTCGATCTCCTTGAGGTGCTCGAGGTCGCCCAGCTGCAGGCCGGCCTCCTCCAGCGCCTGGTTCAGCCGGTGCTCGAAGTTGCCGCCCAGCTTGATGTCGGTGCCGCGCCCGGCCATGTTGGTCGCCACGGTCACAGCGCCGCGCTCGCCGGCGCGCGCCACGATCAGCGCCTCGCGCTCGTGGTTCTTGGCGTTGAGCACCTCGTGCGGGATGCCGCGCTGCGTGAGCAGCTTGTCGAGCACCTCCGACTTCTCGATCGAGGTCGTGCCCACCAGCAGCGGCTGGCCCGCCTTGTGGCGCTCCTCGATCTCGTTCAGGATCGCCTTCCACTTCTCCTTCTCGGTGCGGTAGACCACGTCCTCGTGGTCGATGCGCGCGATCGGCCTGTTGGTCGGGACCGAGATCACGTCCAGGCCGTAGATCTTGTGGAACTCGCCCGCCTCGGTGATGGCCGTGCCGGTCATGCCGGCCAGCTTCTCGAACATGCGGAAGTAGTTCTGCAGCGTGATCGTGGCCAGGGTCTGGTTCTCCTGGCGCGGCTTGAGGCCCTCCTTGGTCTCGACCGCCTGGTGCAGGCCGTCCGACCAGCGCCGGCCGGTCATCTTCCGGCCAGTGAACTCGTCGACGATGATCACCTCGTCGCCCTCGACGACGTACTCCTTGTCGCGGCGCTGCAGGTGGTGCGCGCGCAGGGCGTTCTCGATGTAGTGCAGCCACTCCTCGTGCGGCGGCACGAAGAAGCTGGGCACGCCGACCAGCTCCTCGGCGCGCTCGATGCCGGCCTCGAGCAGCGCGACCGTGCGCTCCTTCTCCTTGACCTCGAAGTGCACGTCGACCTCGAGCTTGCGCGCGATGTCGTCGGCCACGCGGTACTTGTCGCTGGAGTCCTGCGCGGGGCCGGAGATGATCAGCGGCGTGCGTGCCTCGTCGATCAGGATCGAGTCGACCTCGTCCACGATGGCGAAGGCCAGCGAGCGCTGCACCTGTTCCTCGACGCGCTGCTTCATGTTGTCGCGCAGGTAGTCGAAGCCGAACTCGTTGTTCGTGCCGTAGACGATGTCGCAGGCGTACACCGGCGCGCGCTCCCAGGGCGACATGTCGCCCTGGATGGCCGCCACCGCCACGCCCAGGTAGTCGTAGATCGGACCCATCCAGGCCGCGTCGCGCCGCGCCAGGTAGTCGTTGACCGTGACCAGGTACACCGTCCGCCCCGACAGGCAGTTGAGGTACAGGGGCAGCGTGGCGACCAGCGTCTTGCCCTCGCCGGTCATCATCTCGGCGATCTTGCCCTCGTGCAGGACGATCCCGCCGACCAGTTGCACGTCGTAGGGCCGCATGCCCAGCGTGCGCACCGACGCCTCGCGCGCCAGGGCGAAGGCGTGCGGCAGGATGTCGTCGAGGGTCTTCTCGCCCTTCTGGACGGCCGCCTTCCACTGGCGGGTCTGCTGCTGGAACTCGTCGGCGGACAGGCCCTTGGCCCACTCCTCCAGCGCGTTGATCTGCTTCACCAGCGGCTCGAGCCGCTTGACGATCCGCTCGTTGCGCGCGCCGAAGATGCCCTTCAGGGTGGTCCCGGCCTTCTCGCCGAACACCCCCAGCTTGTCGCTGATCCGATCCCAGTCGAATGCCATTACGTTGCCCCTCCGCCGTCCGCGCCCCTTCCCGGGACCGGACGGCCGATCTGCGGCCCGACATTAAAGGCCGCTCTGGCGCCCGTTGGAAGCGCGAGCACCCATTGTCGGCCCGGATCGCGCGCCGGAGGCCGCCGCCCCGGTCCGGGCGCGTTCGCGGGGCGCGCGCGCCGCGTCACTCGGCCCGCGGGCGCCGCTCCAGGAGCTGGCTCAGCATCGCGAAGAGCACCTCGCGCGCGTAAGGCTTCTGCAGCACGCCGCTGGTCTGCGGGATCCGCGCGAGATCGATGGTCGACGCCGTCGCCAGGAGCACCGGCAGCTTCTCCGTCCGCGGGTTGCCGCGCACCTGGCGCAAGACCTCCTCGCCGTCCATCTCGGGCATCGAGAAGTCCAGCACCACCAGGTCCGGCAGCGGCCCGGACTCCAGGCGCTCCAGCACCTGGTTGCCGTCGAACGCCGTCTCCACCTCGTATCCACGCGCGCGCAGCAGCGCGGCGAGGCCGCGGCAGACCTCCGCCTCGTCGTCGGCGATCAGGATGCGCGCGCGCTTCTGGCCCTCGCGTTCGACGCGCGCGATCCCCTCGGCCAGGAGGCGCAGGTCGCCGTAGGTCGGCAGCCCGGCGGCCGCCCAGGCCGACTCGATCTCGCCCTTCAGCCGCGCGTTGTGCCGCTTCAGCTCGATCCAGCCGGCGTAGTCGGGCGTGCCCGGCTTGACGTCCAGGTCGTCGTGCGTGTCGACGGCGAAGAAGTACTCGCAGTCGACCAGGTACTCCTGCACGACGAACTTCATGAACGGATAACGGCGGTTGCCCAGGCGCAGCGTGTGCCGGTGCAGCGAGGCACGGTCGCGCGGCGGCAGGGGATCGAAGCGCGCGAACAGCTCGTCGAGGGTGCGCGCGCCCTCCAGGTCCTTGACCGTCACGCGCGGTCGCGGGAATCCCTCGCCGGGGAACGCGATCTCCAGGTAGATCGCGACCGCGCGCCGCACGAGTGCGGGGGTCATCTCCTCGAGCCGCATGGGTCGCCTGCTTCCCGCCGCGCGCCGCGCGTCAGGAGGGAGCGCCTCCGGCAGCGATGGCCGCGTCGATGGGACCGTCGGGAGCGCGGCGACCGGTCTCGCCCGCGCGCGGCGCGGGGTTGCCCGCCGCGCGCGGCAGCTCGAGCGTGCCGACGAGGTCCGCGGCGCGCGCCACGCCGGCGGCGTCGAGCAGTTCCGAGATCTCGTCGGCCAGCCGGCCCAGCACGCCCGGGTCGCCGAAGCTGGCCGTCCCGACCTGCACCGCGCTGCAGCCGGCGACCAGGAACTCCAGCACGTCGTGCGCGGTCACGATCCCGCCGCAGCCGACGACCGGGATGCGCACGGCGCGCGCGCACTCCCAGGCGCAGCGCAGGGCGATCGGCTTGATGGCCGTGCCCGAGTAGCCGCCCTGCACCGTGTACAGGCCCGGCCGGCGCGTGCGCCAGTCGATCTTCATGCCGAGCACGGTGTTCACGGCCGTGATCGCGTCGGCGCCGGCGGCCTCGACCGCGACGGCCATCTCGCCGATGCGCGAGACGTTGGGCGAAAGCTTGGCGAGGAGCGGCAGGCGCGTGGCGGCGCGCACGCGCTCGATCACCAGCGCCGCCATCCGCGCGTCGGTGGAGAACGGCAGCTTGCCGTCCTGCACGTTCGGACAGGAGAGGTTGACTTCCAGCGCGCTGATCTCGGGCCGGCCGTCGAGGCGTGCCGCCAGTTCGGCGAACTCCTCCACGCGCTCGCCGCCGATGTTGGTCACGATGCACGTCCCGGCCGAACGCAGGGTCGGCAGGATCTCGCGCAGGTAGTGGTCGATGCCCTTGTTCTCGAGGCCGATCGAGTTCAGGAAGCCGGCCTCCGTCTCGCAGATGCGCGGCGCGGGGTTGCCGGGGCGCGGCCGCAGCGTCACGGTCTTGCTGACGAGCCCGCCGACGCGCGCGGGCGGCACGACGTGCTGCATCTCCAGCCCGTGACCGAAGGTGCCCGATGCGGAGAGGATCGGGTTGCGCAGGGCCAGCGGGCCCAGGTTCACGGCGAGGTGCGCCACGTCCGGCGAATCTACGTCGCTGGAGCCGGTGGGGCAACCGGCCCGCGCGGCCCCGTTCGCCGCGCTCAGGTCGCGTCCGGCCGCCGCTGCCCGAACAGGCCCGAGCACAGGAGCAACACGGCGCCGACCGTGATGCACGCATCGGCCACGTTGAACGTCGGGAAGTGCCACTTCCAGACGTCGAAGTAGACGTCGATGAAGTCGCGCACCGGACCGAACGGATAGCGCTCCAGCGGGTAGAAGCGGTCGAGGTCGAGGTCCCGCGCGCGGAACAGGTTGTCGTAGAGGTTCCCCAGCGCGCCGCCCAGCACCAGCACGATCGCGCTGGTGAAGACCGGCCGCCCGTGCGGCGTGCGCACGATCAGCCACAGCAGGAACAGCCCCGCCGCGATGCGCCCGCCGACGAGCAGGTACGGGATCGTGTTGAGCTGCCCGAACGCCGCGCCGGGATTGAGCGTCAGCATGAACGTCAGCCACTCGCCCAGGATCGGGTGGCGCTGGTGCGCGCTGCCGCACGGGTCCGTGACCAGGCGTCCGGCTGCCTCCAGCCGGTCCATCCAGGCGAACGCGGCGGATTTCGACCACAGGTCGAGCACCACCAGCACCAGCGCGGCGGACACGCGGCGCGCGATCGTCGCGAGGTCCGGGCGCGCCTCGCGACGCGCCTCGCTCGGATCGGATCGGGCCTGCGTGCGCTCCTCGGTCGGGATCGAGGCGGGGCTCACATCCCCCCCTCTTCCTCCTTGCGCTGGCAGGCGATGCAGTTGCGCGCGTGCGGCATGAGCTTCAGCCGCTCCTTCGCCACCGCCGCGCCGCAGCCTTCGCAGAAGCCGAAGGTGCCGGCCTTGACGCGGTCGAGCGCGTCGAGCACCTCGCGCACGGTCGATTCGTCGCGCTGCAGGAGTTCCAGGCTGAACTCCTGCGAGTAGCTGTCGCTGCCGCCTTCGCCCGCGGCCTCGAGCTGCACCCCGCGCTCGCCCAGAGCCTCCTCCTGCAGGCGGTCGATGTCGCCGGTCAGGAGGGCCAGCATCGCCTGCAGGCGGGCCTTGTAGTCCGCGAGGTCCTTGGGCGAGAGTCGCTTCATGAGGTGTGGGTCGGCCCGCCCGCGGGAACGGGCGCGGGCGGCGGCGGGTTGCGAAGGGCGCCACGTCGCGGGGCGCCCCGGGTGAGGGGCGAGAAGTCTAGGAACGGGCCCCGCGCCCGGCAAGACGAACCGGCCGCTTGCGGCTTGAACGGCCCGCTCCGGCGGGCGAGCCTCGTGCGCGTGGGCGGCCGGAGCGACATCGAACGGGGGTCGGCCGTGCCGGCGCCGCCGCTCCCGGGCGCCCACGCCGCGGACCTCGCCGACTTCCTGGAGGCCCTGCGCGCGGAGGCGGGCCTCGCCCCGAACACGATCGGCGCGTACCGCCGCGACCTCACGCGGTTCCTGGGCTTCGCCGCCGGGCGCGGGATCGAGCGCTTCGAGGCCGTCGAGGCCGACCTCATCGTCGAGCACCTGGGCGACCTGCGGCGCCGGCGCTACGCGGAGGCCAGCGTCGCGCGCGCCCTCGCCGCGATCCGGATGCTGGCGCGGCACCTGGTGCAGGAAGGACGAGCGCGGCGCGACCCGACGGCGCTCCTGCGCGCGCCGCGCCTGTCGCGCGCCCTGCCGCGCGTGCTCGGCCCGGGCGAGATCGAATTGCTGCTGGCCGCACCGCTCGACCCGCGCTGGTCGCCGCGCGCGCCCTGGCGCGCGCTGCGGGATCGCGCGCTGCTCGAGGTGCTCTACGCCTCTGGCGCGCGCGCGAGCGAGGCGGCCGGGCTGCGCCTCGACGGCCTCGAGCCGCGCCTGCGCGTCGTGCGCCTCCTGGGCAAGGGCTCGAAGCTGCGCCTCGTGCCGCTGGGCGCGCGCGCGGCCGAGGCGCTCGAGGCCTGGATCCGCGAGGCACGGCCCGCGCGCCCGGGCGCCGCGCGCTCGCCCTTCGTGTTCCTCGGCGCGCGCGGCGAGCCGCTGTCGCGCGCGGCGGCGTGGAGCGTGGTGCGCCGCGCCGCGCGCATCGCCGGCCTGCGGGACGGCGTCTCGCCGCACGCGCTGCGGCACTCCTTCGCGACGCATCTCGTCGAGGGCGGGGCGGACCTGCGCAGCGTCCAGGAGATGCTCGGCCACGCATCGATCCGCACGACCGAGGTGTACACGCACCTGGACGCCGACGCGGTCGCCAGCGTGCATCGGCTGCACCATCCGCG
>CAZKIO010000100.1:0-7196 GCA_964552795.1 uncultured Planctomycetaceae bacterium | reverse complement strand
GGAATCCCTCCCACGGGGAGCCCGCGGAGCCGGGCTCGGTTGGTGCCGCCCCCCCCACGCGGGGCATCGGGCGGCGGAATCGGGCGGAGGAGTCTAGCGGCTGGCCGGGGGAGAGGGAAGGCCGCCTGGAGGCCGTCCTGGAGGCCTGCCCACGCCGCGGACCGCAACGCGGTCGGCGGCCGCCAGGGCCGCGTCCCGCGTCGAGGCTACCAGCGCACCCGCAGGCCGTTGGTCAGGTTCCATGAGTACTGGCCCAGCCCGCTGCACTCTCTAGGCGCGCCACCTGCACCCGCCGCGCTCCCCGGACGTCGTTGGGGGGTAAGAGCGCGCGCGACACGCATCCACCTGGAGGCCCTGTGCGTCCCGAGTCGATCCGCAACCTCACCCTTCACCGCCTCGACGGCGAGATGTCAGACGGATGGACGGACCCGCACTCGGGTGCGCCGACCAACACCTACTCCGGCACACCGGTCAAGACCCAAGCGGCCCAGTCACGCGTCGTGTACTTGCGTGCTTCGGTCGTCGCATGTGGATCGCAGAGGTTGATTCAACAGGGATTCGCGCGTCCAGCCAGACGGTCCGGAAGACCGCGGCGGCGCGAGGGTGCCTTCGCGTTCAACTTGATTCGGGGGACAATTGCACCACCTCGGGAGGGAGTCAGGGGACATCGCCCACATCGCTCGACCTCAGTTCCCGCGCTCGACTTCCGCCCGCACGCCGTCGAGTTGCGCGCGGAACGCCGCCGCCCGCTCCGGCTTGCCCCAGGCTTCGTAGTGCGCGATCACGCGCTCGAGCGCCTCGAGCTTGCGAACCCTGAGTCCCTGAGGCGGCTCGAGCTTCTCGAAGCCATCGACGAGCAACGGATCAGCCTCCTCGTGCCGCCCCTGCCGCGCGAGCGCCTCGCCCAGCAGGCTGTGCGCATTCCAGTAGAGGAACGAGCCCGGCGTGCGCGCTGCGCGCAGCTCGAGGCACTCGCGCAGCGCGGTCTCGGCGGCCGCGAGTTCGCCCACATCCATCCGCATCTTGCCCAGGTGCGCCAGGACTCCATCGAAGTAGTCGAGGTGCGTCGCCCCCTCGGCGCGGGCCAGGTCCAACCACTCGTCGGCCAGGCGCATCGCCTCGGGCAAGCGCCCCTGGGAGCGATAGATCGCCGCGAGTTGATCGACGGCCTGGCGCGTGTGCGGGTGAGCCGCCCCGAGCGCCCGCATCCGTCGCTCGGCGACCTCGCGGATCAGCGGCTCGGCCTCCTGAACGCGGCCTCGCTCGAGCGCGATGCTGTACAGCGTGTGGATCGCGACGAGCGTGAACGCGTGGTCGTCGCCGAGCGCGTGACGTCCGACGTCAGCGGCTTCCTGCGCGAGCGGCTCGGCCTCCCCGTCCTTGCCCTGCGCGTGCAGGGCCATCGCGAGGTTTCCGAGCGCGGCGATCGACTCGGCGTGCTCGTGGCCCAGTCGCTCGCGCAGCACGGCGAGCGCGGATCGGAAGCAGGCCTCGGCCTCAGCCGGCCGCAGGAGCTCGTAGAGAAGGGTCCCCAGACCGTTCTGCACCTTCGTCGTCAGATCGTGCCCGTCCCCCAGCGTGCGCCGGCACCGGGCGAGCGTGCTGCGGTAGGCTGCTTCCGCCTCCTCGTGCCGGTGCAGGTCCGTGAGCACCGTGGCCCAGGAGTACTCGACCGTCAACCGGTCGGCGTCGTCCTCGGGCAGGTGCCGTCGCGCGGTCTCGACCGCCGCGCGCATCAGCGGCTCGGCCTCGGCATGGCGGCCGAGGCTCTGGAGTTGGATCGCGAGGCTGTTCTGCACACGGCCCGTGTACTCGTGGTCGTCGCCCAGGTGCTCGCGGCAGATCGCGAGCGCGCGCCGCAGCGGAGCGAGCGCCGGCTCGTGAAGCCCGAGATGGCCCAGGGTGATCGCCAGCCGCGTGAGCATGTGCGCCTGCATGTCCGGGCGGTCGACGAACGCCGGCTCGACGGCTCGGATCGCGCTCTGGAGGACGTGCTCGTCGAGCGCGCGCAGCGCGACGTTCGTCATGTTCACGCGCTCGAGCATGCGCCCGAACTCGCCGGCGCGCGCGCTCGCCTCGTCCACCGGCAAACCGTCGCGCCGCAGGACCTCGCCCAGCTCGCGCACGAGATCGGCCTCGATCCCCTCGCCCATGCGCGCCGCGTCGACGGTAGCCATCTGGGCCGATTGGAAGCTCGCGACGCGATCGAGCTCGTCGGCGCGAGCGTGCTCGGACTCGGCGGCCGCATTGGCCCGCCCCTCGGCGTCGATCGCGCGCAGCATCCCGATCGTCGTGCCGGCGATGCCGAGCACGAGCGCCAACGCGATCGCGCCGCCGGCCGCGACGGTCGCGCGGTTGCGGCGCACGAACTTGCGTACGCGATACGAGCGGCTCGGCGGCCCGGCGATGACCGGCTCGTGCGACAGGTGGCGCGCGACGTCGGCCGCGAGCGAGCTGGCCGACTCGTAACGTCGCCCGCGGTCCTTCTCGAGACACTTCATCACGATCCAGTCGAGGTCGCCGCGCAGGCTGGGCCCCAGCCGCCGCACGTCGACGTGGCGCTGCTCGGCCGTGCGCAGCGCGCGCTCGCCCAGCGTCGACACGCGCGTGCTCGGCTTGTGCGGCTCGACCTCGCGGATCACGCGCATCATCTCGGCCAGCCCCTGCTCCAGGAGCTGCTTGACGTCGAAGGGCGTCGTGCCGGTCAGGAGCTCGTACAGGAGGACGCCCAGCGAGTACACGTCCGCGCGCGTGTCGATGTCGAGCCCGGACAGCTCGGCCTGCTCGGGGCTCATGTACGCCGGCGTGCCGATCATCTGGCGGTGGCCGGTGAACAGCGTGCGCGCCGTCAGCTCGACCTGCGTCGCCTTGGCAATGCCGAAGTCGATCACCTTGGGCACCGGGACGCCGTCGTGCAGCGTGACGAGCACGTTCGAGGGCTTGATGTCGCGGTGGATGATGCCCTTCTGGTGCGCGTGCTGGATCGCGTGGCACACCTGCATGAACAACGACAGGCGCGCGGCCATGTCGAGCTTGGCGGTGTCGCAGTACTCGACGATCGACACGCCGCGCACGAGCTCCATCACGAAGTACGGTCGGCCCGTCGACGTCGCGCCGGCGTCGAAGACGCGCGCGATGTTCGGGTGTTCCATCAGCGCCAACGCCTGGCGCTCGGCCTCGAAGCGGGCGATCACCTGCTTCGTGTCCATCCCCAGCTTGACGACCTTGAGCGCGACGCGACGCTTGACCGGCTCGCGCTGCTCGGCCATCCACACCGAACCGAAGCCGCCTTCGCCCAGGAGCTGGAGCAGCCTGTAGCGGTCGATCGTCTGCCCCGGCTGCTCGCCGCTCCCCGGGCTGCGCAGGAACTCGCCGGCCGCCGCGTGCGCTTCCAGGAGCGCCTCGACGCGCGCGCGGACCGCGGGCTGCCCGGCGCACTCGCGCGCCAGGAACCCGGCGCGATCCCGCGGGTCCCCGAGCGCGAGCGCGGCGTGGAACAGGCGCTGGATCTCCCCGTGCGGCTGCGGCTGGTCCATCGGCGGCCTCTCCCCGGGCAACATGCGGAAACGGACCACAGCCTACCCCGCGGATTCCGCGCGAACCCCGACCCAGCTGCGCTTCAGCGGTCCTGGAGCGCAGCGCCCGCTCGCGGACCGATGGGCGCCGTCTGGGCCGGCCAGGGACCGGCGGGCAGCCGCTGCGCGTCCCCGCCGTCGCGCGTGTAGCGCCGCAGGTGCTTCTCGACGTGCCGCAGGTCCTCGCGCGCGCGCCGTGAACGCCCGTCCGTCCCGGGGATGCACTCTCGCGAGCTGGAAGTCGACGAGCCACCGCCGCCCGTCGCGCGCGACGATCACGTTCGATTCCTTGTGCAGGTCGTCGTGGCACACGCCGCGCGCGTGGCGCGCGCGAGAGCGGCACGCCGTCGATCCACGTGCGCAGGATTTGGTGGCGATCGTCCCCGCCCCGCGCCAGCGCCGACACGCCTTCGACGCCCGACTGCGCCTCGAGCGCGCGCCACTCGCGGGCGAGCAGACGCCGCGCGATCCAGCGCGAGAGCGGGACGCGACCGCCGCACGCGACGCGACGCACGAACGACGCTCCGTCGGTCGCGACGCGGTCGAGCGCGTCCTGCTTGAGCACCTCGCGGACTTGCACGCCACACGCATTCTGCGCAGGCTGCGCGGCTCATCCAGGTCGTGAGTTCCTCTGCCGTCGCCTCCGCCGCCGCCGTGATCGTCGCACGCCGCATCACGCGCCGCTTCGGGGCCAAGGTAGCCCTCGAGCCGACCGACCTGGACCTCGGTCCCGGCGGCGTCAGCGGCCTGCTCGGCCCCAACGGCAGCGGCAAGAGCACGCTCTTGCGCTGCCTCACCGGCCTCGTCCGCAGGGCCACCTCGAGATCGAGAAGCTCGCCGCCGCCGCTGGCTCCGGCCCGGGCGGCGCCCGAGCCCAAGTTCGCTTGGTAGCCCGGGACGCGAACGATCCGTGCACCTCCACGAGGTCCGCGGCGGGGCGGCGCCATGCGCACGGCCGCCGTCCCAGCGCCTGCGCCTTGCCCAAGGCGGCTCCCCCGCCAGCACCGACCAGTTTCCGCGGCACGAGGAGAACGGGTACGGCCTGCGCCCGACACCAGATCCCCGCTGAGGCGTGCTGGACCCCGGGTCCCCGCTTTTCCCGGGGCAAGGTCACCGGCTACGTGACCCGCAAGAAGGACAGCCGGCGCACCGTCGACTCCGTCCATCGCGCCCTTCCGCTGAGGCACCCCACCGAGGCCCACGAGCGCATCGGGGATCTGATCGATGCGATCGGCCTCCCGACCCCCGCCGGCCGCATAGCGGCGCCCTCAGCAGGGGCTGTCGGGTTCGCGGATCCGCGCCGGACGTCGCGAGGTCCGACGGCGGCCCGGCTACAGCCGTCGCGAGCCGAGGCGGGCATAGAACCGCGTGTGCCCGTCCAGTTCGTTGCGCGCGGAGACCAGGCAGCGATCCGCCGGGTAGACGGACTGCGCCGGGATCGTCACCCGGACGTGAACGACCTCGGTCTGCCCTGGAGCCAGCACGGCGGTCTGCGCGCTCGAGAGCGTCGTCAGCCACATGTTGTTCTCGACCGACAGCCGATAGCTCGTGTCCCGCGTTCCCTGGTTGGTCACGACCAGCGCGAAATCGAGCACGTCCAGGGCGACGCCTGCCTGCCTGGCCGCCGAGGGCGTGAACCGCCCGTCGGCATCGCGCTGCACCGAGGTCGCGGTCTCGGTCAGGCCTTGCGGACCCCAAACCGCATTCCATTGCGCTTCGTCGCCGCGCAGGTGGAGCAGGAAGAATGCGGCGAGATGGCGCCGCGTGATCGCAAGCTGCTCCGCGCGGCTGAGCGTTCCGGAATCGCAGCCCAGGCCGCCCAAAGCTGGCGTGTCCACGAAGCCGCAGTGCCAGGCGCCCGGGATGGTGAGCAGTTGGCGGGGCCCCTGGGCGGCGTCGTACATGGGCTGCCCGTTGGTGGCGGTCGGCACGATCGTGTCCTGCGCGCCGCAGATCAGGCGCACCGGAGTCACGACGCCCCCCATCGCCGCGATGGCGGACGGTGACGTCTCGGCCGGCGCAACGGGCGCCGCGGCGCGCACGCGCGGGTCGGCGGCCGTCGCCAGGATGCAGGCTCCCGCGCCCATCGAGTGGCCGGATGCGCCGAATGCGTTCGTGTCGACGGCCGAGAAGAGCGGCGACGCCGCGTTCACGGTCTCCTGCTCGAGCCACGTCAGACAGTGGCGCATGTCATCGGACAGCGCGCCGTGGCTGGGAAAGAGGCCGCCCTGCGTGGTGGTGGCGATGGCGAAGAAACCCCAGGACGCCAGGTGCTGCAGCGTGCTCGCATACGTGTCGGCAGGCTGGAAGAAGCCGTGCCCGAACGTCACGGCCGGGTAGGGTACGCCCGACGCGTCCAACGGCGCGTTCGCGCCGGCGCTCGTCGCGGGATAGTACAGCAGGGCGGAGAACGTGCTCCCGCCCGGCCGAGTGACCGTGACCACGCGCTGGCCGGCCGCGTAGGGCCCGGGTGCCGACAGGTCCTGCGCGCGGAGCGGCACTGCGAGCGCGACGGTCAGGGCTAGCGCGAGACGCGGGCCCGGCGGCGGGAGGCGGAGACGGTTCCGGAACGATCGCGCGAACGACATGCTCCCGATTCTATTCCGTCGGGGCACGGCGTCGCTGTCCGCGCGGCGGATCCGTGCGCGCAGCGAGCCGGCGCGCGAGAACCCGACGTCGTCGAGCTGGACCTCAGCGAGACGCGGGCGACGGCGCTGGGCATCGCGCTCTGGCCCGCCCGGATAGGAGGCGGGGGCACGGCGACGCCCCGCCCGCGCCGACCAACTTCCGCGGCCACAGGAGAACGGGTCCGGCCTGCGCCCGACAGCAGATCCCCGCAGAGGTGGCCTGAACCCCGGGTGCCCTCTTGGGCGTCATCCGCTTGGATGTCCGATCCCCCGAGCCTGCTCTTCCGGCCGGTGCCGTGGCGCTACCAGAAGGGCAGCACGCTGATCACCACGCACAAGGCCGCGAAGGGCTGGCCCGAGGTCGCCGCCGGCGACGACGTGATGGTGACCGCGCTGCTGGACCGGCTGCTGCACCGCTGACACGCCTTCGACATCAGGGGCAGGAGCTACCGGCTGCGCGAGTTGGAGCAGCAGCTCCGTTGAAGCCGACCCCGTACCCGACCCGCAGGGCAGCGATGATGAGGTGTGCGGTGTAACGTCCTTGGCCGGCGTCAAGTCCCTCTTCATTGGCCCTGACCTGGTGCGGCCCGAGCATCGGATCTGTCCTCCCGTCCTTCCGCGCTCGTAGGGGGCGGCGGATCTGCTGTCCAGGCCCAGGTGGGTGGATCGGTGACGCCTACATTCGAGACCGCGGGCCGGCGGCAACCGGCATCGGCAGTGATCGTGATCCTGATCCGACCAAAGCACCGCCCGCACTGCGCGCACGTGCCTTCACGCGCGCAGCCGTCCTGCTTCCCAATCCGCTGGAGAGTCAGGACGGCGCACGCGCTGCCCGGGTACGTCGTGACCCTCGTTCGGAGCACGCACTCGCGGTCGCGATCCGTCGGGCAGGACGGACTCTCCAGCGGTGCGGCAGCGACAGAGATCTCCTACCGCTTCCGCCGCCCGCCCGGCCGCACCTCGCGGCCGTCGGCGCGCAGGTAGCGCAGCACGC
>CAZKIO010000099.1:0-7220 GCA_964552795.1 uncultured Planctomycetaceae bacterium | reverse complement strand
CCCACGTCCACGGGATCGTCTTCAGCGTGCCGACGATGTGCAGGTCCGGATCGCCGGCGTTGTCGATGCGCATCTCGATGCGCTCGCGGTAGGGCATGACCCAGCGCGCGACGAGGTCCCCGGGCTGTTCGACGGAGAGGAACCAGCTCTCGAGCGGGCGCAGGTCGTGCGGCGAGGCGAAGAACGCCCCCAGCGGCACCGCCACGGTCTCCTCGCCGTCGAACGTGAGCCGCAGCGTGCAGTGGCGCACGGCTTCCGACGGGTCGGGTGCGTCGACGCGCAAGCGCAGCTCGCTGACCGCGCGCGGTCCGCGCGCGGGCGCGGAGCCGATGCCCAGGAGCTCGCCCGCAGGTGCCGCGCGCGAGAGGTGGAACGTGAACGTGTCCTCGCCCGGCGCCGCCGCCGGCGCGGACCACGTGCGGTTCGCGCGGACGATCGCGGCGCGGTGGCGATCGAGGTCGCCGCGCGCGAACGACTCCACCGCCGTCCCGACCGGGTAGCGGCGCCACTCGACGTGGTAGTAGAGCCTCTCGGCCGCGTCGCACGTGACGCGCACGCGGCGCGCGAACGGGATCGGCAGGTACAGGTTGGAGCCGCGCGCACGCTCGCCGGCCAGCGGTGAGGGGACCGGCACCGCGCCCGCCAACAGCGCGCGCATCGGCTCGTCGATCACCGGGGCGCGCGGCGCGTCCTCCTCGTCGACGTACACGCGCAGCCGGCCCTCGGGGTTGGCGGACCAGATCCGCACGATCGCGCCGGGCCCGGCGGCGTCGAGCAGCACGCGCTCGCCGGCGGCGGCCGACAGCGTGCTCGCCTGGAAGTTCCCCCAGTCGTCGTTGGCGAACGGATCGCCGTCGGGCTGCAGCGCGCGCGGATCGTTGCTGCTCGCCATCGAGGCGCGCCACGGGGGCTCGGGATAACGGGCCAGCGCGCTGCGATCGACGAGCTCCTCGAGGAGCTGTGGCAGATCGATCGTCGGGTCTTGGGCGGCGATCGCGAGACAGGCGGCCAGCAGCATCACGCGTGCACCTCAGAAGAAGTCGGGCATCGTGGGCGGGGGGAGCGCGGCCGCGGCGCTGAGCTCGGCCAGATCGCCGGCCTCGGCGCGGATCAGGCCCTGGAACGCGAGCGCTTCGGCCGTCGCGTGGCCCGACAGCCACGAGCCGAGCGCGCGGGCCGCGCACGCGATGCGGCCGGTGCCGCCGCGCTCGACGTTCGCCGTCCCGTCCTCCACGCGCACGACGAAACGCCCGTGGTTGCGCTCGAGCAGCGGATCGTCCACATCGAGGTGCAGTTCGGCGCTGCGTCCGCGCGGCCAACCGCGACCGCGGATTGCCGCCGGGAGATCGAGCACGCGCAGCATCCAGGGATCCTGCAGCGCGACCTTCCAGTTTGTCTCGGGCAGAAGGCCCACGAAGGGATCGGCGAGCCCGGCGAACAATTCGACCCGCGCCGCCAGCGTCGAATGGGCGCCGAGGAACGCCAGCAGCGCGCGCGCGGCCGCGGCGTCCTCGGCCACGAACTCGCTGCACAGGACGTCGAAACGGCCGTCGCGGCGCTTGCGGCGCGACAGCCACACGTACCCGGCCAGCTCGCCGCCGCGCGCGACGCCGTAGCCCTCGCGCTGTTCGCCGCGCGAGACGCGCACGCGCTCCCACAGCGCCTCGCCGCGGTCGAGCCAGCCGTTCCGGCCCGGCGCCACGCGCGCGTAGCAGGCGCGCATGCGCGAATCGCGCACGTCTTCCAGGGGCTCGACCGTTCCGTCGGAAGGGTGCCGCGCGAGGAACTGGCAGGGGATGTCGAGCCGGTAGCGCGCGCCGGCGATCTCGAAGCCCACGCCGCGGTACAGCCCCAGCGTGGAGGGGTACAGCGCCGCCAGCGCGGCGCCGCTCTCGGCCTGCTCGCGCAGCGAGTGTTCGAGGAGCCGCGTCGCGAGGCCGGCGCCGCGGTGTTCGGGCAGGACGCCGACCGCGGCGACACCGGCGCAGGCCAGGCGCCGGCCGCCGATCCACTGGCCCATCGGGTAGACGGCCAGGCAGGCCCGGACCTCGCCGTCCTGCACGAGCCCGCGCATGTGCTCGCCGAACTGCTGCGGCGCCCGCGCGGCGTAGGCCTCGGGCACCGCGAAGGCGCGCACCATGATGCGCGCGAAGCCGGCGGCGTCGTCCGGGCCCGCGAGCGCGCGATAGACGCTGTCCGTCTCCACGCGGCGCAGTATAAGGAGGCGATGGCTCCGCGACCCGCACGCCGTCTGTTCGGCCTCGTCCAGTCCGACATCCGCCGGATGACGCGCGAATGCGAGCGGGTGGGCGGCATCAACCTGGGGCAGGGGATCTGCGACCTGCCGACGCCGCCGCTGGTCGAGCGCGGCGCCCTGGAGGCCATCCGCGCGCGGCGCAGCACCTATTCCTTCATGGAGGGCACGGCCGAACTGCGGCGCGCGGTCGCGCGCAAGCTGGAGCGCGACAACGGGATCCAGGCCGATCCCGAGAAGCAGGTGGCGGTGACGGTGGGGGCGACGGGCGCCTACGCGGCGACGTGCATGGCGCTGCTCGATCCGGGCGACGGCGTGCTGCTGCTCGAGCCCTACTACGGCTACCACCTGAACACCGCGCTGCTCGCCGGCCTCGTGCCGCAGTTCCTGGAGCTGCGCGCGCCGGAGTTCGTGCTGGACGAGGCGCGCCTGCGGGCCGCGATCGCGCCGAACACGCGCGCGATCGTCCTGTGCACGCCGTCCAACCCGACCGGGCACATGCTGACGCGCGCCGAGATCGCGATCGTCGACCGCGTGGCGCGCGAGAAGGACCTGCTCGTGATCACGGACGAGATCTACGAGTACATCCGCTACGACGGGCGCGCGCACGTGTCGCCGGCCACGGTCGGCAGCCTCGCCGAGCGCACGGTGACCATCGGCGGCGTTTCGAAGACCTTCTCGATCACGGGCTGGCGCATCGGCTGGGCCGTCGCGCCCGAGCCGCTCGCGCGCGCGATCGCGCTGGCGCACGATCTGTTCTATGTGTGCGCGCCGACGCCGTTCCAGCACGGCGCCGCGGCCGGGTTCGACGCGCCGCCCTCGTTCTTCACGGAGTTGGCCGACGGCTATGCGAAGAAGCGCGAGGCGATCTGCGGCGCGCTCGAGGAGTCGGGCCTGCAGCCGATCTGGCCCGAGGGCGCGTACTACGTGATGGCCGACGTGTCGGCGCTCGGCTTCACGACGGCGCTCGAAGCGTCGATGGCGCTGCTCGAGCGCGCCAGGGTCGCGACCGTGCCCGGCACGTCGTTCCTGCAGGGCGCGGCGGGCGAGCGGCTCGTGCGCGTGTGCTACGCCAAGGAGGACGACGTCCTCGACGAGGCCTGCCGGCGCATCCGCGCGTTCCGGGCGTGAACGCGGCGATCGACAGCGTCGAGCGCTCGATCGTGCGCTGCACGCGCTGCCCCGAGCTGCGCGCCTACTGCGCCGAGGTCGCGCGCACGAAGCGCGCCGCCTACCGCGACGAGACGTACTGGGGCCGGCCCGTGCCGGGCTTCGGCGATCCCGCGGCGCGCCTGTGGATCGTCGGCCTCGCGCCCGGGGCGCACGGCGCGAACCGCACGGGCCGCGTGTTCACGGGCGACCGCTCGGGCGACTTCCTGTACGCGGCGCTCCACCGCGCTGGGTTGGCGAACCAGCCCACGTCGACCGCGCGTGACGACGGCCTCGCGCTGCGCGGAGCGTGGGTCTCGTCCGCGCTGCGCTGCGCGCCGCCGGCCAACCGGCCCACGCGCGAGCAACTCGGCCGCTGCGAACTGCACCTCGACCGCGAGTGGGCGGCGCTGGAGCGCGCGCGCGTCCTCTTGTGTCTGGGCGGCATCGCCTGGGGGGCCGCGCTCGCGTTGTGCGCGCGCCGGGGGGACCCGCCGCCGCGGCCGCCGCCGAAGTTCGCGCACGGCGCCGAGGTCCTCTTGGGCACGCGCACGCTGCTGGGCTGCTACCACGTCAGCCAGCAGAACACGTTCACGGGCCGCCTCACGCCGGCGATGCTCGACACGGTGCTGGCGCGCGCGCGTGCTTTGACGGTCGATCGCTGACCCGCGCGCCGATCGAAGCGCCGGCCATCACCAGCGCAGCACGTGGACGACGGTGTCGTTCGCGTCGCCGTCCCCGTTCAGGTCGACAGCACCCTGCAGCGACTCCCCGACGCCCACGAGGACGGCTGTTCGACTGGTCGGAAGCAGGAACTCGAATCCGGCCGGCTGAACAGCGAGCCGGTGGTTGGTCGTGATCCCGCTCCAGGCGTCCCAGGAGACCAGCACATCGTCCAGGACGTCCCCGTCACCGTTCATGTCGAGGTTCGCCGCGGCCGGCGACGGATTCTCGTCGGCCAGGTAGACGACGCCGGGGCCGAGCACGCGTATCCCGAAGATGCTCGCGGCGGGAGCACGCAGGATGGTGGTCGTTCCCGTCGAGAAGCGATGGACTGCCACGACGTGTCCGAGGACGCCGTCCGCGTTCAGGTCGCGCCCCTGGCTGGCCTCGTTCACGGCGAAAGCCAGGAGCTCGCGCGAGACCTGGATCGGCCTGGTCAGCGTGCTGACCGCCAGCCCCAGGTTGCTCACCGTGCCCGTGCGCGCATCGAACAGCATGGCCACCCGCTCCGCCGCGTCCCCGTCGCCGTTCAGGTCGGAGGCGCCCTGCAGGACCTCGGAGACGCCCGTGGCGACCTGATCCTCGCGCATCCCGAAGCGGAATCCCGCGCCGCCGGGGAACTCGACCGCCAGCCCGCTGTTGAGCGTGAGCCCGGTGCGCGCATGGTGCGTGAACAGCACGGCGTCACTCGTGTCTCCGTCGTTGTTCCAGTCCGTTCCCGCAGGTCCGGTGCGACGCTCGTCCGAGGCCCAGGCCACGACGTAGCCCTGGACGTCGTATTGCGGCCCCGAGGAGGCAAGGTTGACGGAGCGCGCGAGGTTGCGCAGGGTTCCAGTTCCCGCCAGGTACGCGAACAGCACGGTGTCCGAAGCATCACCGTCCCCATCCAGGTCGGTGAGGCCTTGCAGCGACTCGAAGACGGTGAACGCGAACAGATCGCCGTCGCATCGCACGTCATGCGCTGCGTAGCCGAGGTTCGTGACCGCGCCGCTGGCCAGGTCGTACGCCTGCACGACTGCAGCGTTCAGGTTCCCGTCCCCGTTCAGATCCACCCCCTGCGCGGATTCGTCGGCCAGGAACAGTGCGTGCCGTGAGCCCATGGCGATCTCGCTGAACGCCAGTGCCCGGCCGACGTTCGTGGCGGGCCCCAGGCCCGGCGTCCAGTAGTGGAGCACGATGTCGAAGGCGTCCCCATCGCCGTTCAGGTCGACACCCTGCGACCATTCGGAGACGCCGAACAGCAGGTGGGGTCCCTGGGTCGCGGCGAGCCGCGCGATCGCGTGCCCGGCGAGCGCCAGGTTCGTCGTGACGCCCGTTGCGAGGTCGTGCACGGCATGGACGTCGTCGGTGGCGTCGCCGTCGCCGTTCAGGTCGGTGCCGGCGGCGCCCAGCGAGGCCTCCCGGACCAGGGTCGTGCACAGGCGATCGCCGAGGCGCACGGTCGCGGGCGCGATCGGCGGAAGCGTCAGACCCGTGTTCGTGGTCGCTCCGGTCGTGACCTGATGGAGATGCAGCACGAAGTCGTCCAGCGCACCATCCCCGTTCAGGTCGAGTCCCTGCGCAGCTTCACTCGCGGCCAGAGCCACGAAATCACCCCTGGAAGCCGTCGGCATGCCCGTGCCCGCCAGTCCAAGGTTGATGGTCGTCTGCGCGTGCGCGTTCGGGGGCACACACAGGGCCAGGCTCGCGAGCCATCGGGTCGTGGACATGGGTGGGGGTGGGCCGGGCCAGGAACCGGACCCGCCGCTACTAGGCACGAGCGGGACGGAGGTCACGGCTGCAGGCGCGCGTGGCCGAGGCAGCAGGCCATGGCTGAGGCTCGCCCGGGCCGACGCCGATCACCGACCTCGCCCAGGTGCGTGCCGCAGCACGATGCTGGAGCTGGGCCGTGTCGCAATCCGGCTACTTGAGCAGGCTGCGCAGCATCCAGGCCGTCTTCTCGTGCACCTGCAGGCGCTGCACCATGAGGTCGATCGTGGCTTCGTCCCCGGCGTCCTCCGCGGCGGGGATCACCTTGCGCGCCGTGCGCGCCACGGCTTCGTGACCCGCGACGAGGACGGCCACCATCTCGAGCGCCTCGGGCACGCCCTCGACCTCCTGGATCGAGCCGAGCTGCGCGAACTGGCGGTTGGTGCCCGGCGCCGGGAAACCCAGGGAGCGGATGCGCTCGGCGATCACGTCGAGCGCGTTCCACAGCTCCGTGTACTGCTCCATGAACATCAGGTGCAGCGTGTTGAACATCGGGCCTTCGACGTTCCAGTGGAAGTTGTGCGTCTGCAGGTAGAGCGAGTACGTGTCCGCCAGGACGTGCGCCAGGCCGTCCGCGATCCTGGCGCGGTGCTTCTCGCTGATGCCGATGTCGATGGTGGGCGGGATGGGTGAGCTCTTCGTCTTCGCCATGGTTGGATCCTCGCGCGCCGGGACGCGATGCCCGCCGGGCGGAAGGCCTCCGCGGCCGACGGGCGCGTCCCGCGACGCTCAGTAGCGGTAGTGGTTGGGCTTGTAGGGCCCCTCGACCGGCACGCCCAGGTAGCGCGCCTGCTCGCCGCTCAACTTGGTCAGCCGCGCGCCGAGCTTCCCGAGGTGCAGCCGCGCGACCTTCTCGTCGAGGTGCTTGGGCAGCGTGTAGACCGCCTTCTCGTAGCGGCTGGTGTTGGTGAACAGCTCGATCTGCGCCATCACCTGGTTCGTGAAGCTGTTGCTCATCACGAAGCTGGGGTGGCCGGTGGCGCAGCCCAGGTTCAGGAGGCGGCCCTCCGCCAGGACGATCACGGCGTGGCCGTCGGGGAAGGTCCACTCGTCGACCTGCGGCTTGATCACCGCGCGCTTGACGCCCTTCACGCGCGCGAGGCCGGCCATGTCGATCTCGTTGTCGAAGTGGCCGATGTTGCCGACGATCGCGTTGTGCTTCATCCGCGCCATGTGCGCGGCCGTGATGATGTCCTTGTTGCCCGTCGCGGTGATGAAGAGGTCGGCGGTCTCGACCACGTCGTCGAGCGTGAGGACCTGGTAGCCCTCCATGCAGGCCTGCAGCGCGCAGATCGGGTCGATCTCGGTCACGATCACGCGCGCGCCCTGCCCGCGCAGCGACTGC
>CAZKIO010000098.1:0-7597 GCA_964552795.1 uncultured Planctomycetaceae bacterium | reverse complement strand
CGAGGAGGCGTGGCAGAGCGGCCGAATGCGGCGGTTTTGAAAACCGCTGTGCCGCAAGGCACCGGGGGTTCGAATCCCTCCGCCTCCGCCAGCCGCGTCCGCCCGATCAGACGATGCCGTAGGCCAGCATCGCGTCGGCGACCTTCACGAAGCCGCCCAGGTTGGCGCCCTTCACGTAGTTCACGCCGCCTTTGTACTCGCCGTACTTCACGCACTTCTGGTGGATCTCGCGCATGATGTCCTGCAGGCGCTGGTCGACCTCCTTGTGCGACCAGGCGATGCGCAGCGCGTTCTGCGACTGCTCCAGGCCGGACACCGCGACGCCGCCGGCGTTGGCCGCCTTGGCCGGCGCGTAGTGGATGCCCTTCTCGAGGAACAGGTGCGCGCCGTCCAGCACGGTCGGCATGTTGGCGCCCTCGCACACCGCCAGCACCCCGTTCTTCACCAGCGCCTTCGCGTCGTCGAGCTCGATCTCGTTCTGCGTGGCGCACGGGAACGCCAGGTCGCAGGCCACGGACCAGGGACGCGCGCCGGCGTGGAAGGTCGCGCCCTTGAACTTCGAGGCGTACTCCTCGATGCGCCCGCGCCGCACCTCCTTCAGGTCCTTCACGAACGCCAGCTTCTCCGCGCCGATCCCGTCGGGGTCGTGCACGAACCCGTCCGAATCGCTCAGCGTCACGACCTTCGCGCCCAGCTCGGCGGCCTTCTCGGCGCAGTAGATCGCGACGTTCCCCGAGCCGGAGACCACCGCCGTCTTGCCGCGCACGGAATCGCCGGCGTGCTGCAGCATGTTCTCGCAGAAGTACACGCAGCCGTAGCCGGTGGCCTCGGTGCGCACCAGCGATCCGCCGAACGCCAGGCCCTTGCCGGTCAGCACGCCGACGAAGCGGTTCGCCAGGCGCTTGTACTGGCCGAACAGGTAGCTGATCTCGCGCGGTCCGACGCCGATGTCTCCCGCCGGCACGTCCGTGTCCTCGCCGATGTGGCGGTACAGCTCGGTCATGAGCGCATGGCAGAAGCGCATCACCTCGCGGTCGGACTTGCCCTTGGGATTGAAGTTGGAGCCGCCCTTGCCGCCGCCCATCGGCAGGCCGGTCAGCGCGTTCTTGAAGCACTGCTCGAAGCCCAGGAACTTCAGCACCGACTGCGTGACGCTGGGGTGGAACCGCAGGCCGCCCTTGTAGGGCCCGATCGCGTTGTTGAACTGCACGCGCCAGGCGCGGTTCGTGCGGATGTTGCCGGCGTCGTCCTCCCAGCAAACGCGGAAGATGATCACACGGTCGGGCTCGGTCATCCGCTCGAGGATGTTGGCGTCGAAGTACTTCCTGTGGTCGAGCACGAACGGCGTGAGCGTCTCGACGATCTCCAGGACCGCCTGGTGGAACTCCTCCTCGCCGGGGTTGCGGCGGACGAGCCCGCCCATGAACTGCTCGATCTCCTTGCGCACGGCGTCGGTCACGTGAAACCTCCTCGTGGGGTGTGCCGCCCGGATTCTGCGGACCAAAGGCCGCGCGCGCGCGCGCAAAGCGCGCGGATCCGGCCCGGCCTGGACGCCCGCCCCCCCGCCCGGGAGGATGTTCGCCCGCACACCACCGCCATGATCCAGAGAGTCGAACTCCGCGCCCGCAACGTCCTGGGCGGCCCGCTCGCGACCTGCTCGCGGCAACCGCTGACGGGCTTCTACCGCAACGGCTGCTGCGACACCGGGCCCGACGATCACGGCGTGCACTCGGTCTGCGTGCTGCTCACGGCCGCGTTCCTGAAGTTCTCGGCCGCGCGCGGCAACGACCTCTCCACGCCGCTGCCCGAGATGGGCTTCCCGGGCCTCAAAGCCGGCGACCGCTGGTGCCTGTGTGCGCTGCGCTGGCTCGAAGCCTACGAAGCGGGCGCCGCGCCTGCCGTCGTGCTCGAAGCGACGCACGAGGCGACGCTGCAGTACGTCCCCCTCGAAGCGTTGAAGAAGCACGCGCTTTCGCGCGAGGCCTGAGCCATGACCACGCGACGCGACAAGCGCACGCAGGGCTACCTGCACGGGTTCACGCGCGAGGAGCAGGACCGCCTGTACGCGCAGGCGCGCTTCCTGGAGCACCGCGTTCACGAGAACCTGCCCTTCCGCCGCGCGCGGCGCATGATCGAGATCGGCTGCGGCGTCGGCGCGCAGACCGACATCCTGCTGCGCCGTCACCCCGACCTGCACGTGACCGGCGTCGACGCGTCCAAGGCCAACCTGGGACGCGCGCAACGCCACCTGGGCGCGCTGCCCTGGGCCAAGGGACGCTTCGAGCTGGCGCAGGCCGACGCCGGCAGCCTGGAGTTCGAAGCCGACACCTTCGACTCCGCGTTCCTGTGCTGGATCCTGGAGCACGTCGCCGACCCGTTGCTCATCCTGTCGGAGGCACGCCGCGTGCTGCGCGCGGGCGCGCCGATCACGGTGACCGAGGTGCAGAACATGTCGTTCTTCCTCGAGCCCTACAGCCCGCACACGCTGAGCTACTGGAAGGCCTTCAACGAGCACCAGATCGACCTGGGCGGCGATCCGTTCGTGGGCGCCAAGCTCGGCAACCTGCTGCAGGCCGTCGGCTACCGCGACATCGAGGTGGCGGTGCGGCCGATCCACCTCGACAACCGCTCGCCGGGCGAGCGCGCGGAGTTCCTCGAGTACTGGACCGAGCTCCTCCTCTCCGGCGCGCCGGGCCTGATGGCCGCCGGCAAGGTCGGGAAGGCCACCGTGGACGGCATGAAGCGCGAACTCCAGCGCGTCGCGCACGACCCCAATGCGGTGTTCTTCTACTGCTTCGTGCAGGCGCGGGCGCTCGTCCTGTAGGCCGCGGGGCCCCTCGCCTTGCCCGGTCCGGGGGCCTGCCGCTAGGATCCTCCGCCCACTCGCGCGGAGAGATGGCTGAGTGGCCGATAGCGCCGGCTTGCTAAGCCGGTGTACTCCTCACGGGGTACCGAGGGTTCGAATCCCTCTCTCTCCGCCATCCTCGCTCGCGGCGGACTTGCGGCGCGGGCCGCGGACTCTTAGACCAGCGCGCGTGACCCGCGCCGCGATCGCCGCCTTCGCGCCGCTCCTCCTGTGGAGCTGCGCCGCCGAGCGCAAGCTCGTGATCGTCTCCGATCCGCCGGGGGCGCTCGTGCGCCTCGACGACACGATCGTGGGCACCACGCCCTACGAGAAGGCCTTCGACTCCTACGGGACGCGCCGCGTCACGCTGTACAAGCGCGGCTTCCGCACCGTGTCGCAGCCCGTGCCGCTCGACAGCCCGTGGTACGGCATGTTCCCGTTCGACATCTTCAGCGAGGTGATCCTGCCGCTGGGCTGGAAGGACATCCACCGCGTGGAGATCCGCATGGAACCCGAGGGCGGGCCGGTGACCATGCCGGACCTCTCCGCCGTTCTGCGGCGCGCCGAGAGCCTGCGCCTCGCCGAACCCAGCGGACCGCGACCCTCGACCCTGCCTGAGCCGCCCCAGCCCGCGCGGCCGGTCGAGTGAGCGCCATGGACCGCGTGCTCGACGTCCGGGACCGCCGCGTGACCGTGATGGGCCTGGGCCTGTTCGGCGGCGGCGCGGCCGTCGCGCGCCACCTCGTGCGGCGCGGCGCGCGCGTGACCGTCACCGACCTGCGCAACGAGCGGGATCTTGCGCCCGCGCTGCGCGCGCTCGAAGGCTGCGATCTGCGCTTCGTACTGGGCGGGCACCGCGAGGAGGACTTCACGCGGGCCGACGCCGTGGTGGCGAACCCGGCCGTGCCGCCCACGAGCCCCTGGCTGCGGGCCGCGCGCGCCGCCGGCGTGCGCGTGACGTCCGAGATGGAGCTCTTCCTCGACGCCTGCCCCGCGCGCATCGCCGCGATCACCGGCACGCAGGGCAAGAGTTCGACCTGCAGCATGCTCCACCAGTTGCTGGAAGGCGCCGGCCTGCGCGCGCGCCTGGGGGGCAACATCGGCCGATCCCTGATCGAGGACGTCGACGCCATGACGGCCGACGAGATCGTCGTGCTGGAGGTGTCTTCGTACCAGTTGGAGGCGCTGCCCGAACCGCTGGCCTTCGCGGGCGACGGTCCGCGCGTCGAGGCCGCGTGCATCACGAACATCCTTCCCGATCACTTGGAGCGGCACGGGACGCTGGAGGCCTACGCGTCCGCCAAGCGGCGCATCCTGGACCTCGCGGCGCGCTGCGGCGGCTGGGAGGTGCTGTCGGGCGAGGAACCGCGCCTCGCCGCGTGGCGCACGGCGGGTGCCCGCCGCGTGGACGTGTGGCCCACGCGCCTCTCCGATCAGGGCCTGAACCTGCGCGACGGGCGATTCCGTCTGCACCGGGAGACTTTGGGAAGCGTGCGGGACCTGGCGCTGGCCGGCACGTTCCAGCGCGCGAACGCCCTGGTCGCCATCGGGATCGCGCGGCTCCTGGGCGCCGACTCCGACCGTCTGGCCGCGGCCGTGCCTGCGCTCCGCGGTCTCCCCCACCGGCTCGAGGACCTGGGCCTCGTCCGCGGCCACCGCGTGTGGGACAACGGCATCTCGACCACCCCCGACTCGACGCTGGCCGTCCTCGACTCCGTGCGCCCCGGGTGCACGCTGGTCGTCGGGGGGAAGGGCAAGGGCCTGCCGCTGGAGGACCTCACCCGGGCGGCCCGAGGCCGCGTCCGGCGCGTCGTCGCCTTCGGGCACTCGGGTGCGGAGTTCGCGCAGGCGTTCGCCGAGGCCGGGATCGAGAGCGCGGCGGTGCCGGACCTGGCCGGCGCCGCCGAGGCCGCCTTCGAGGGCCTGGGCCCCGAAGAAGAGGTGCTTTTTTCGCCAGCATGCGCCAGCTTTGATCAATTCCTCAATTTCAGGGACCGGGCCCTGGCCTTCCGTGCGCTGCTCGAGCGGCTCAAGGCCGGGGCGCCCGGCGGCCGAGCCGGAGAGGTGTCTCTCGACGGCTCCTCGGTGGCGGGCTATAGCTGAGGGTTCGGCGCGCCCGTGCGCGCGACCTGTCCGATGATCTGCCAGAACTGCCTCAAGAACGCCGCGACGGTCCACGTGACCGAGATCGCACCCGGCGGCGCCGCTGCGACGTCCGGCGCGGACGGCGATGCGCAGGCGGCGGGCCAGGTCACCGAGCGCCACCTGTGCGAGATCTGTGCGCAGACCCAGGACCTGCCCCATGCTCCGACGGCGCACAAGGCGCAGCTCGACATCTGGAAGCTGCTGCAGATCACGGCGCAGCAGACGCGCCGCAAGCCCGGGCCGACCTGCGGCGGCTGCGGCATGGAGCTGGAGGAGTTCCGCCGCAAGGGCCGGTTGGGCTGCGCCCAGTGCTACGAGGCCTTCGGCACGAGCCTCGCGGAGCTGCTGGAACGCGTCCACGGCGCGCGGCGCCACGTCGGCCGGCTGCCGGGCGCGAGCGAGATCGACCTGGAGCGCTCGCGTCAGCTCTCCGACCTGCGGCAGAAGCTGGAGACGGCGATCCGCGCCGAGGAATACGAGAACGCCGCGCGCCTGCGCGACGAGTTGAAGACCCTCGAGGAGCCCGAGAGCGGTTGAGGCCGTCCCTGGGCTCCGCCCCGGGGGGTGGCGGCCGCCGGCCGCACGGCGCTCCAGGCCTGGAAATCGGCGCCGTCGACCGGCACGACCTTCAACCTCGGGGCTATGGAAGGCCGAAAGGCCTGGGTTAGCTACCATCACCCGACCCTGGGACGCGGCCCCGTCGTCCCCGGATCGATTCCCCACGCGCACGGGCCACGGAGACACCATGTTCGATCGCTTCACCGACCGCGCCAAGAAGGTGATGAACCTGGCCCGTCAGGAGGCCCAGAGGTTCAACCACGAGTACCTGGGCACCGAGCACGTGCTGCTCGGGCTCGTCCAGGAGGGCAGCGGCGTCGCGGCCAACGTCCTCAAGAACATGGGGATCGACCTGACCAAGATCCGCACCGAGGTCGAGAAGATCGTCAAGACCGGCCCGTCGATGGTCACGATGGGTCAGCTCCCGTTCACGCCGCGCGCCAAGAAGGTGCTCGAGCTCTCCATGGAGGAGGCCAGCAACCTCGGCCACAACTACATCGGGACGGAGCACCTGCTCCTGGGCCTGATCAAGGAGAACGAAGGCATCGCCGCGCAGGTCCTGATGAACCTGGGCGTCAAGCTGGAGGACGTGCGCGAGGAGGTCCTCGACTTCCTGGGCGCCGACTCGGGCGAGGAGGAGGACGAGGAAGGCGGCCAGCAGGAGGGCGCCGCGCCGGGCCAGGGCCAGGCGCAGGGCAAGAGCAAGACGCCGGCGCTCGACAGCTTCGGCCGCGACCTGACCGAGCTGGCGCGCGAGGGCAAGCTGGACGCGGTCATCGGCCGCGCCAACGAGATCGAGCGCGTGATCCAGATCCTCTCGCGCCGCACCAAGAACAACCCGGTGCTGCTGGGCGAGCCCGGCGTCGGCAAGACCGCCATCGTCGAGGGGCTGGCGCAGCAGATCATCGAGAACCGCGTGCCCGAGATCCTGCGCAACAAGCGCATCGTGGTGCTCGACCTGGCGCTGATGGTCGCCGGCACGAAGTACCGCGGCCAGTTCGAGGAGCGCATCAAGGCGGTGATGACCGAGGTGCGCCGCGTGCGGGACGTGGTGCTCTTCATCGACGAGCTGCACACGCTGGTCGGCGCGGGCGGCGCCGAGGGCGCCATCGACGCCAGCAACGTGCTGAAGCCGGCGCTGTCGCGCGGCGAGATCCAGTGCATCGGCGCGACGACGCTGGACGAGTACCGCAAGCACATCGAGAAGGACGGCGCGCTCGAGCGCCGCTTCCAGTCGGTCAACGTCGAGCCGCCGACGCCGACCGAGACGATCGAGATCCTGAAGGGCCTGCGCGACAAGTACGAGGCGCACCACCGCGTGCGCTACACGGACGAGGCGCTGGACACGGCCGTGGAGCTCTCCACGCGCTACATCAACAACCGCTTCCTGCCGGACAAGGCCATCGACGTGATCGACGAGGCCGGAGCGCGCGTGCGCATCAAGGCCATGGTCGCGCCGCCCGACCTGCGCGACGTCACGACCGAGATCGAGCGCCTCGAGCGCGCCAAGGACGAGGCCGTGTCGGCGCAGGACTTCGAGAAGGCCGCCAAGCTGCGCGACCAGGCCTACCAGCTCAAGAAGAAGCGCGAGGAGATGCAGAACCGCTGGCGCGCGGAGCAGGGCGAGAAGGAGCAGGTCGGCGAGGTGACCGCCGAGGTCATCGCCGAGACCGTCTCGAAGATGACCGGCGTGCCGCTGACGCGCCTGGAGAAGGCCGAGGCCGAACGCCTGCTGCAGATGGAGGCGGAGCTGGGCAAGGTCGTGATCAACCAGAACGACGCCGTGACCGCCATCGCGCGCGCCGTGCGCCGCTCGCGCTCGGGTCTCAAGGATCCGCGCCGGCCGATGGGCTCGTTCGTGTTCCTGGGCCCCTCGGGCGTGGGCAAGACGTTCCTCGCCAAGCAGCTCGCCAAGTTCATGTTCGGCAGCGAGGACGCGCTGCTCACCATCGACATGAGCGAGTACATGGAGAAGCACAACGCGTCGCGCCTGGTCGGCGCGCCGCCGGGCTACGTCGGCTACGAGGAGGGCGGCCAGCTCACCGAGCG
>CAZKIO010000097.1:0-7637 GCA_964552795.1 uncultured Planctomycetaceae bacterium | reverse complement strand
CGCGAGAGACCCGCTGCGCCGCCGGAGAGAGTGCAGCGGATTGGGACAGTACTGGCTGCACGACGAGCGCCCGTTGCCGCATAATCGAGGCGGAGGCCGGTCCGGTCTCCGCCCCCCCCTCCCAGCGCTCCCTCATGGCGAACCTCCGATCTCTCCTCGGCGGACTTTCCGTCGTCGTTCCGCTCTCCCTCGCGCCATCGGCCGCGGCGCAGCAGCCCGCGCCCGCCGAGGCGGCACCGCGGCCCGACCTCTCGCGCAGCCTGGAGGCGTGGAGGCGCGGCCATGGTTCCGCCTGGCGCGTGCACGCCGATCCGGCGACCGGGTTCGCCGAGATGCTCTACGGTGGCAGCGCGGCGCCGGCGCGCGTCCCCGCGAACGACGCGGACTTCCAGGCGCTGGCGCTCGAGTCCGTGGCGGCGACGCGCGCGCTGCACGGCGTCGATCCGGCCGAGCTGGAGGCCGGCGAGGTCGCGTTCCTGCCGCTCGGGCAGATCGGGAGCACGGACAAGATCGCGGTGGAGCTCGTGCAGCGCGTCGGCGGCATCGCCGTGCGGCGCGGCACGGTGCACGCGCTGTTCGACACGGACGGGCGCTTGCTGGCGGTGCACGCGCAGGGGCTGCCGCGCGCGGGAGAGATCGACCTCGAACCCGCGCTGCCCGCGGCGGACGCCGTGCGGGCCGCGGCGCAGGCTTTCTGGCGCGACGAGCAGGCGCTGGCGAGCTGGCTCACGTTGCCCGAACTCGAGCTGGTGCGTGCGCCCCTGGGTTCGGCGCACGGCGGCGTGCTGGCGTGGCGCGTCGAGGCGCGCTTCGAGGCGCCGGAGACGATGCCCGCGGGCCGCGTGTACTGGATCGACGCGGACGCGGGCACGGTGCTCGACTCGGAGCGCACCGTGCACGAGTTCGAGGTGCGCGGCACGGTGCGCGCGCTGGTCTCGCCGGGCCTCGCGCCGGACACGGCATCCAACCCCGAGGCCTGGGCGCCGATGCGCTACCTGAAGGTGACCAGCTCGCAGGGCACGGTCTACACCGACGCGAACGGCAACTTCTCGTACCCGAACTTCAACTCGTCGCTGTCGGTGACCGTCAACTTCCAGGGGACCTTCAACAACGTCCAGAACGTCGCGGGAGCCGAGTACTCCCTGACGCAGACCCTCCCGGCCAACCAGGACAACACGCTCTCGATGAACCCCTCGGGGACCGCGCAGGTCACGGCGCAATCGAATGCGTTCCACCACGTCAACCTGCTGCGCGACTGGATCCGGTCGATCGTGCCGACGGACGCGCACGCCGATGCGGTCTCGTTCGCCAACGTCAACCTGAACCAGACCTGCAACGCCTACTTCGACGGCAGCTCGACGAACTACTTCCTGGCGGGCGGGTCGTGCCCCAACACCTCCTACTCGACGGTGGTGGCGCACGAGAACGGGCACTGGCTCAACGTGCGCTACGGGACGGGCAACGGCATGGACGGCATGGGCGAGGGGAACGCGGACATCTTCTCGATGTACCAGTACGACAGCCCGATCGTGGGGCAGGACTTCTGCGGCACGGGCTGCCACGTGCGCACGGGCCTCAACACCCGGCAGTTCTGCGGGGATCTGGCGCCGAGCTGCTACGGCCAGGTCCACGCCGACGGCGAGCCGTGGATGGGCGCGGCCTGGAAGGTGCGCGTGCGGCTCAACACCGCCCTGGGGAACGCAGCCGGGGATCTCGCGGCGAACACCCTGTTCCTGTCGTGGATGAATGCGTTCAACCAGAGCACCATCCGCTCGATCATCGAGACGCAGTGGCTGCTGCTCGACGACGACGACGGCAACCTCAACAACGGCTCGCCGAACTACGCGGCGATCGACGCCGGCTTCCGTGAGCAGGGCTTCCCGGGCGTCGACCTGCACCCCGTGACGATCGATCAGGTCACCGTGGTCCCCGATTCCACCGTCGAGATCGGCCCCTACGGCGTGGAAGCGCGCGCCGTGGCCCACATGCCCGGGCGCACGATCGCCAGCCAGTCGCTTTTCTGGCGCGTGAACGGCGGCGCGTGGAACCAGATCGCGCTCGTCGACCAGGGCAATGGCCTCGCGGGGCACAGCATCCCGCCCGTGCCGACGCCGGCGCAGATCGACTACTACGTGAGCGCGATCGACTCGCTGGGCGATTCCGCCGCGTGGCCCGAGGGCGCGCCGGCGTCCGTGCAGGGCGTGCGCATCGGCGAGCCGGTGGCGTTCTACCAGGAGAGCTTCGAGACGGGCGCGGCCGGCTGGACGCACGCCAGCTACGGCGACACGCCGAACACCGGCGACGATTGGGAGGTCGGTCCCTCGGGCGGCATCTCCGGCTCGGCGTACTCGGGCGGCACGCTGCTGGCGTGGCGCGACCCGTCGAGCGCCGCGAGCGGCGTCAACTGCTGGGGGACGGACCTGGGCGTCGGCACGAACGGCGCCTACGCGTTCAACATGCACACGTGGCTGCGGTCGCCGCCGATCGACTGCAGCGGCCACACCGGCGTCCACCTGCGCTTCCAGCGCTGGCTCAGCGTGCAGGCCGGCCAGTTCGACCAGGCCCGCGTGCGCGTCAACGGCTCGGTGGTCTGGGAGAATCCGGCGTCGATCCACATCCTCGACCAGGCCTGGTCCCAGCACGAGCTCGACATCTCCGCGGTGGCGGACGGGAATCCGGCGGTCACGATCGAGTTCGAGATCCGCACGGACGCGACCGTGCAACTCGGCGGCTGGAGCATCGACGACGTGCAGCTCCTGCGACTGGGTCCGGCCGTGTCCGGCTGCGTGCCGCCCACGGTCTACGGCCCCGGGAAGGTCAACTCGAACCACACGACCGCGGTGCTCGCCGGGAACGGCGACGCGAGCCTTCTGTTCAACACGTTCCGCATCGGTTTGACGGGCGGGCCCGCGTTCCGGCACTCGGTCGTCTATTCCTCGGCCGCCCCGGCGTTCACGCCGCTCCTGGGCGGAACGCTCCTCCTCGCTCAGCCCTACGCGCGCGAGATCGCGTGGCAGCTCGATGCGTTCGGACAGGCCGAGGTGCCGTACGCCGTCCTGCCGTCGATGGTCGGCACCACGCGCTTCTTCCAGGCCGTGTTCCGCGATCCCGGCGCCGCCGACGGCACGGGCCTGGGATTCTCGAAGGCCTTGCGGGTCGGATTCTGCCCGTGAGACCGCTGGCCGCGCTGCTGGCGGCGGCGCCGCTGGCGGGCGCGGCCGCGGCGCAGATCGGCGCGGACTGCCGCGCCTGCCATCCCTCAGAGGTCGACGGCTGGCGGGCGAGCGGCATGTCGCGCGCGCTGGAGCCGTTGCGCGCGGGCGAATTCGACGGGCTGGCGGCGGTGCCCGCCGGCGGCGGCTTCCACTACCGCTTCGAACCCGGCGAACACGGCGCGCGCCTCGTCGAGGTCTGGACCGACTCCGCCGGCGGACGCGCGCGCGTCGAGGACGGCGCTCCGATCGCGTTCGCCATCGGCGCCGGGCTGCTGGACCGTTCGTACGCGGTGCGCCGCGGCGACCTCCTGCGCTTCGCGCCGCTGGAGGTCGTGCGCGAGCGCGAGGACGGCCGCCGGCACGCGGCGCTCGCGCCGGGGCACGGCATGAACCCCCGCGCGCGCTGGTCGATTCCGATCGCCGAGGAGTGCCTGCGCTGCCACACCAGCGCGCTGCCGCCGCGCGACTACCCGTACGACGCCGCGCCGCCACCGGGCTGGGAGCCGCGCGGCATCGGTTGCGAGGCCTGCCACGCCGCCGCCCCGGCGCACGCCGCGTGGCGCGAAGCGGATCTCGCCGGCCGCGGCGCGCACGGCGGCGATCCGCTGGCACGCTCCGGCGGCGACCGCGTGCAGAGCGGGCTGGTATCGTGTGCACGCTGTCACCTGCAGGGCGACGCGATCCTCTCGATCGCCGAGCCGTGGCGCGGCATCCCCGGCCCGGACGACGACCTGTTCGCGCGGCGCGCGGTGTTCGTCCCCGCCGCGCCGGGCACCGAGATCGGATTCGTCAGCCAGGTCGACCGGCTGGCGGCCTCGCGCTGCTTCGAGGCGAGCTTCGTCCGCGCGGGCCGCGAGCTGGTCTGCACGACGTGCCACGACCCGCACGCCAGCGTGTTCGAACCCGGCGAGCGTGCGCGCGTCCGCGACGCCTGCTCGGGCTGTCACGCCGGATCCGAACCCTCGGCCGAGCGTGACCCGCCGTGCGCGCTGGCGCCGGCGCAGCGTGGAGACCGGGCCTGCGTCGACTGCCACATGCGCCTCACGGGCGTGTTCGACGTCGACGCCGTCGAGATCCACGACCACCGCATCGAGCGACGTCCGCCGCCGCCGTCGAAGCCCGGTCCGCTGCGCGTCAAGGGCGCGAGCGACGGCCGGCTCGTGCATTTCACGCTGCCAGGCACGGCGCCGCTGGACGCGCGCGCCGCGCCCGGGCTGCACATGATGGCGCTGCTGGCGTTGGGCCGGACGGGCGAGGCGACGCAGGCTCTGCGCGCCGCCGCGAAGGACGGCCCCGGGCCGTTCGCGGCGCGGATCCCGGCGTTCCACCACTTGCGCGCGGGCCTGCTCGAGCAGGCGGGCGAACTCGCCGAGGCGGAGAGCGCGCTGCGGCGCGCGCTCGAGCTCGATCCATCGCAGGCGGAGTCCGCGGTCAACCTCGGCGGTCTGCTCTCGCGCGCCGGGCGGCACGCCGAGGCGATCCGCGTGCTCTCGGGCGTGATCGATCGTCACCCCCGCGCGATGAGCGCGCTGCGCAACCGCGCGATCGCGCGCTACCAGCGGAACGACGTCGACGGCGCGCTCGCGGACCTGCAGGCGGCGCAGGCCGTGTTCCCCGATGCGGCGGTGGCCCGGCTCCTGTCGCAGATTCTCGCCAGCCGGGGCGATCGCGCGGGCGCCGCGCGGTGGGAGGCCGAGGCCCGGCGACTCGAGCCGGACGCGCCCGCGCCGCGCTGACGGCGCGCCGTCCGCGTCAGGGCCGCTCGAGCAGCTTCAGCACGCGCGCCGGCACCGAGGCCATCTCGAGCGTTCCTCCCGCCGGCTCGCCGCCGCACTCGGCGAACGGACGCGAGCACAGGAACACCGGGCCGTCGCGCGGGTCGGCGGGCAGTCGGCCGTGGCTGCCGCGCACCAGCGCGGCGTCCAGCGGGATGACGTCCATCAGGTAGCGCATGCCGAGCTTCTTCTGCACGAGGCGCCGCGCGACGCGCAGCCGCGGGAACGCCAGCGCAGGATCGAGGAACAGCTCGCACGGGTCGTAGCCGGGCTTGCGGTGGATGTCGACGCTGCGCGCGAAGTCGGGCTCCGCGGCGGGATCGGTCCAGTAGTAGTACGTGAACCAGGCGCGCGGCGCGGCCACGGCCACGAGGTCGCCGCTGCGCGGGTGGGCGAGGCCGGCGCGCTCCAGCGCGGCCCCGTGGAGCACCTGCTCGACGCCGTCGAGGGCCTCCAGCAGCGCGAGCGCGTCCCGCTGCGCGCGATCGTCGCGCGCGTACACGTGCGCCACCTGGTGGTCGGCCACGGCGAACGCGCGGCTGGCGAAAACGTCCAGCACGTCGCCCGCCGGCGTCGCGCGCGCCGCCAGCAGCCCCGCGTCGCGCAGCGCGCGGTTGACGTGCACCGGCTGGTCGACGGCCGTGATCCCGTACTCGCTGACCACGACGACCTCGGCACCGGCGCGCTCGGCCGCGCGCAAGAGGTCGCCCACGACCGCATCGACGTCCGCCACGGCCTGCAGCGAGCGGGGGTCGTCGGGACCGTGGCGCTGGAAGTCGTAGTCCAGGTGGGGGAGGTAGGCCAGCGTCAGCGTCGGCCGGCGCTCGGCCAGCGTCGCGATCGCGGCGTCGGCGATCCAGCGGCTGGAGGGCAGGCCCGACTTCGGCCCCCAGAAATCGAAGAACGGGAACGGCCCCAGGCGCGCGTCGAGCCACGCGCCGTACTCCGTCGGCGCCGCGTACGTCGCCGGGATCTTGCGTCCGTCCGCCGGGTAGAACGGACGCGGCGTGATCGAGAGGTCCACCGCCGCGCCCAGGTTCCACCACCAGAACAGCTTGGCCGTCGTGGCGTCGGGGTCGCGGCGCCTGACGGTCTCGTACAGCTTCTCGCCGGCGACGAGCGCGTTCGACTGTCGCCACAGCGCGACCTCGCCGGTGTCGCGCGCGAACCATCCGTTGCCGACGGCGCCGTGCCCCGACGGCGGGAGTCCCGTCAGCAGCGTGGCCTGCGCGCTGCAGGTGACCGCCGGCAGGACGGTCGTCATCGGGGCGCGCGCCGCGAGCGCGCAGAGGTGCGGCGTGCGCGGACCCAGATGCCGCGCCGTGAGCCCGACCACGTCGACGAGGAGGACCGGCTTCATGCGGGGCGCGGGATGCTAGCATCGGCCGGATGCTCGGACGCATCCTCGACCTGTTCCGCAAGAAGCCGGCGCTCGTGAAGGGCGCGCACAAGGTCCAGGAAGGCCATGCGCGCCGGATCGACCTGGGAGACCCGCTCGCCGGCGGCACGTCGATCGTCTTGTGCCGCGTGGGCGGCAAGCTCCATGCGCTGGATGCGCGCTGCCCGCACGAGGGCGGACGGCTCACCGAGGGACCGCTGGTCGAGGGCAAGTACGCGATCTGCCCGCTGCACAACTACACGTTCGAGCCCGCCACCGGCAAGGTGGTGCGCGGTGCCTGCGCCAACGCGACCGTCTACAAGGTGCGCGAGTCGGACGGCGACGCGGAGGTCTGGGCCGTCTGAGGCGCGGCGCTCGGCAGGGCGGGGGGCACCTGCTCGAGGACAGCGGTCGCGGACGCGGACGCGGACGCGACGGAGCGCGTGCGGACGGACGCGGTGGCCTTGTTGATCAGGTCGCACAGCGTCTGCAGTTCGTCGCCCTTGCGCAGGCGGCACTCCCCCTTCGCCTCGCCGGCGATGACCTGCTTCAGGTACTGCTCGAACCGGTAGAGCGGTCCGGCGAATCGCTGCGTCACCAGGATTCCGACGAGCAGCGTCACGGGCAGCAGGAGACCGAACGAGATCAGCATGACGAGCACGAGCCGGGGCCCGAGCTCGCCCATCAGGAACTCCGCGTCCTGCGGCGCGAGCGACAGCGCCGTGTCGGCCACGGTGTTCGCGAAGACGAGGCACTGCAGCACCATCGCGAGGACGGAGATCCCCAGGAAGGTGAAGATGATGCGCGTTTGCAGCCGGGGCTTGACGACGCGCAGGAGCCTGCGGTTGGGGTGCATGTCGGCCTTACGCTTCCCGTGATCGACGCGGGGCGCGCGCGCGCTTGAACCGACCTGGGCGGCGGGGAGGCCGGGGGGTGGAAGCGGATTCCCGGAGCCGGCACACGCATGCCGCGGGCGCCGCCGGGTCCGTGATTACAGATTCCTAGGTTTCATTCGAGGTTTGGCCGGTGCTGGGACGAACAAGGCACCCTGACCGCCTTCCTGCCGATCCCCCGACTCTCCGGGCGGATCGACGAACCACAACCCGCGTTCGCGCTGCCCGCTCGCACGATGGCGCATCCGCTCCCGCCCGACACGGACCGGCCTTACGGCACGACACTTCGACCTTCCCGGCCGCGGGTGCGCCGTCGCGCGGGCATCACGATCCTCGAGATCGTCGCCGGGCTGGCGGTGATGACCGTCGCGTCGCT
>CAZKIO010000096.1:0-7693 GCA_964552795.1 uncultured Planctomycetaceae bacterium | reverse complement strand
GGTTGAACGTCGACGGCGTGCAGAACGCCGCGGCGTTGCGGTACCAGACCTGGTAGGAGCGCATGTCGCCCGCCGCGCAGCCGCCGCGGACGGAGACCGAGAGGTCCGCGCCCGTCGGGTACTGGCTCGCGCCGCCGACGTTCGTCTTGGTGCCCAGGCGCGTGACGCTGCCGCCGGCGCAGCGCAGGCCGTCGCCGAACGGAGTCGAGATCTGGGCCGTGCCCTGGAAGTACAGGGCCGAGCTGTCCGGCATGCCGCTGCCCAGGAGGGCCAGCGTGTCGCCGCTGATGCTGTTGTTGCCGCTGGTGGTCAGGTTGCCACCGGCCGCGTTGACGGAGTTCGCGCAACCGTTGCCGGCGGCGCCGCTGTTCGCGCAGGGGCAGGCGGTGCCGCTGCCGTCACCGAAGCAGAACGCGACCGGCGGCGTAGCGCAGGGCGAGCCCGTTTCCGAGACGCTGAACATCCCGATCGGGGCCGTGGCCGTCGTCGGGTACTTGCCGACCTGGATCGTGTAGACCGAGCCGCACGTGATGGGGAACGTGAGCGTCGAGTTGAGGCCGCTGCCCGGGGCCGCGCAGGCGGCGTCGTCGTTGCAGGCGATGGCCGTCGAGGTCGGGCAGCCGGCGCCCGCGTAGACCGCGATCTTGGTGTCCGTGCCGGTCGTGACGAGCTGGCAGGTCGTGACGGTCGCCGTGCCGTTCATCGTCGCCGTGTAGGTGTACCAGCGGTCCGCGCCGATGCCGGTGGTGCCGAAGAACAGGCAGTTGCTGTTGGTCTGGCCTTCGCAACCGGTCGTCGCGGTCGAGGTGTCGAAGGGGTACATGCCCGGGCCGGGGAGGACGGTCGGCGTCGAGCACTCGTCGTCGCCCACGCCCGGGGTGGGCGCGCTGATCGTCATCGTGCCGCTCCAGAACGTGCCGGTGCTGCCGAAGCTGCCGACGCGGATGAGGTACACGTTGCCCGGAACGGTTGCGATCGAGACGCTCGACTGCAGGCCGCAGAAGTCGTCGTTGCAGGCGTACTGCGCGGTCGGCGGGCAGGTCGTGCCCTGGTACACGGCGATGACGGTGTCGGCCGTGGAACCGCCGCAGGTCGAGATCGTGGCGCACGAGCCGGGAGCGGTCCAGGCGAACCAGACGTCACGCGACATCGTGGCGCAGCTGGCCGGGTTGCCGACGCTGGTCGTCGCGGCGGTGCAGTCGACCGCGAAGGATCCCAGGCCCGAGATCGCGTCCGGGGTCACGCACTCGTCGGTGCCACCGACGGCGGACGTCAGGACGACGGGCGGGAGGTTGACGACGCCCGGCGGGACGCTGGGCTTCACGGTGACGCCTTTCTGGGTCTGGGCTCCGGCGATTGCGGCGAGCGAACAGAGCGCTGTGAGCGCGAGGAGGGGCTTGTTCATGGTTCCTGATGTGATGTCAATGGGGACCGCTAGCACCAGGCCGCGGTCGGCCTGGGAAACTGGGCGGGGCAGATGCGGGGAAGCGGGTCCGACGCGGGCCCGTCCCGGCTGCCGGAGTCCAGGATTGCCGATCTGCCCGCACTCCGCCAGGGTCCCCCTGCCATTCCACCCAAGGAGCGGTTCGAGCGCCGCTGCAGGGAGCACCTCCCGATTCCGCGCACCCCCTCCAGCGGTCCGCACGCGCAGTCCGCACGGGCCCGCGCCGCGCGGGTCCCGCCGCCGTTCTCCACGCGATGCCGGGCGGAACCCGCGGAAGGCCGGGGCGCGGCGGTGGCGTCGCCCTCAGACCTTGCGGCTCCGCTGCAGCACGTCGTCGAGCGTCTTCACCGTGCCGTCGCGCTCGGCGTCGCTGAGGTCGAGGATGTCCTGCAGCGCGATGCCGATGTGCGGCAGGTACTTCTCGAGGTAGCCGCGCTTGTCGAACTCCGCGCGCAGCCGCTTGCCGCGCCGCACGTACGCGCCGAGCCTGCGTCCGCACTCCATGAGGCCCAGCTTGATCTCCTTCTGGATCTCCGGGTAGCCGGCGATCGCCTCCTTGGATTCGGACGTGAACGGCACCCACACGCTCGCCATGTGCACCAGGACCGCCATCGGCCCGATCGGCAGCGCGCCCTTGGGCTGCTGGAGGCCGTAGCGCCGCCAGTCCGTCTGGATCACGCACTTGGTGATCGCGCACGCGGCCTGCTGGTGCAGCAGCGGCACGCGGTTGGCGAGCCGCAGCACGCGCACCGGCTCGTCCGCGTTGCCGACGAGGTCCTCGACGACCGCGGCGCTCTTGTCGCGCTTCACGATGCGGCCTTCCTCGGTCAGTTCCAGGCCCACGCCGCCGGGCTTGCCGTAGGCGATGCCGATCTCGATCACGAACGGGTTGCCGCGGTACACGGCGGGCGGGCGCGAGATCGCGTGGTAGAAGTCGGCCTCGATCTCCTTCTTGAGGCCGGCCAGCACCAGCGCCTCGCCGATCGGCGAGATGCAGCTCGTGCTGGGCGCCATGATCTTCGTCTTCTGGATCGAGGCGTGCAGCGCGGCGGCCTCCTCGCGCGCGATGCGCCCGGGGTGCGCCTTCTCCGAGACCTTCGCGCCCTTGCAGATCGCGAGCGCGACCTTGGGCCCGACGCGCGAGAAGTCCTCCTGCAGGAACCCCGACAACGTGCGCGACGAGGTCTCCTTGAGCAGCGCGATGAGGCGTCCGAGCTCGACGCCGTGCGGGTGCGGCTTGATCTCCTCGACGGCCGGCGGGAGCGTCTTCGTGCTGCGCTCGTACACCACCTTCTCGCCGCCCGGATCGACGTACGTCAGCGACAGGTGCGGGTTCGCGATGGCGGTCTGCTTCAGGTACATGTCGACCGAGCGCAGGCCCTTCTGGTAGCGGGCCTCCATCTCGATCTCGACGCGCGTGCCGTGGTCCTTGTCCCACTCGGCAACGCTGCGCTCGTGGATGTCGGGCTTGTTCTGCGCGGTGTCCACCGACATCAGGAACTCGTGCGCCTCGGCGCGCTTGCCGGTGCGCGACAGGATCCGCGCGGGCTTGCCGGTCGTGAGCTGGCCGTACATGACCGCCGCCGAGATGCCGATGCCCTGCTGCCCGCGCGACTGCGACAGCTTGTGGAACTTCGAGCCGTACAGGAGCTTGCCGAAGACCTTGCCGACCTGCTCGGCCACGATGCCCGGTCCGTTGTCCTCGATCGCGACGCGGAAGCGGTCCTCGCCCGTCGGCGTGATCTCGACCACGAGGTCGGGCAGGATGCCGGCCTCCTCGCAGGCGTCGAGCGAGTTGTCGACGGCCTCCTTCACCGCCGTGAGCAGCGCCTTGAGCGGCGAATCGAAGCCCAGAAGGTGCCGGTTCTTGGTGAAGAACTCGGCGACGGAGATGTCGCGCTGGCGCGTCGCCATCTCGGCGGCGTTGCGCCGCGGACCCTCCGCCCTGGCGCGCTTGCGCTCCGGTGCCGGTTCCGCCTGCGCGCCGTCCTCGGCCGCAGGCGCGGCCTTGGATCGCCGGGCCTTGGCGGCCGGAGCCTGCTTGTCCTCTTTGCGTGCCACCTGCTTGGGTGCCTCGACCTCGTCGAACAAGGTCGCCTGGTCCTTCGGCTCCACGTCTGTTCCCCCCGCTCCCGGCGATGCTTACGGCACGCGGACGTGCGTTGCAACCGGCCGGCCGCGCGATCTAGACGCCCGCGCCGTCCAGCAGGCCGCGCACCACCCAGGCGAGGAGCGCGCCGAACACGAGCAGCCGTGGAGCCGAGGACAGGCAGCCCCACGTCATGTAGCGCCGCTGCAGCGAACCGCCGCAGCGCGGACACACGCGCGGCACGGGCCGCTCCAGGTCCTGCTTGCAGTGGGGGCAGCGGTCGGAGTCGATCAGGTTACGCGACATGCAGCACGGCGATCGGCTCGGGCTCGAGGTCCGCGCGGGCCAGATCCAGCGCGGCCGCTTCGTCGCGCAGGCGCCGCAGGCTGGGCCACAGGTCCGCGCCCGGCTCGTAGCGGCACTCGCGACCCAGGTACCGGCGGCAGGCCTCGACCGGCAGGTCCCATTCGCGCGCGGCCTCGTCGGCCAGCGCGTCGAGGCGCGATCGCCCGCGCTCCCGCGCGCGCGCGAACGCCTCGACCTGCGCCGCGCCGAGACGCATGCCCGGGCGCACGATCCACACCGCGAAGACGAACGGCAGCCCGGTCCGCGCGGTCCACTCCGCGCACGGGTTGAACACCGGCGGCGATCCGGGGGCGAGGTGCTCCCTGAGCGCCGGATCGCCGATGCGCAGCCACGCGTCGGCCGGCGCGGCGCGCGGATCCGCGCCCGCGGGGACCTCGATCCAGCGCACGGCCGCGCGCGGCAGTCCCTCCGCGGTTCCCGGCCGGCGCTCGAACAGCACGCGCACCAGCGTCGCCGCCGCCCGGCTGGCGGGATCGAGCGCGACGCTCGCGACGTCCGCGATCGGCGCGCGCAGGAACACCTGCACGCTGCCCACGTGCCCGGCGCCGGCGACTCCGAGGCCGTCGAGGAACGCGTATCCGGGCCGGCGGAACAGCTCGATCGAGCTGACCAGCGCGACGTCGAGCTCGCCGCCGCGCAGCGCGGCCACCAGCTCGGCGGGGACGCGGCGCACCAGCTCGATGCCGGGTTCCTGCTCCAGGCCCGCGTCCAGGGGCCGGGCGACGAGGTAGGGGACGCTTCCGACGCGCAGCATCCGGGCCACTCTACCCGGCGGGTGAATCGATCCCAATGCGCGCGGCCGGCGGCCCGCGCGAATCCGGCGGCGGAACCGCGAGCCCTGCGCGTCGCGCAGCGGTTATGACGGGAGCGCCGACCAGGGTGCCCCCCAGCTCCCCCTCGACCCGTCCAGCCTCGCTCCGGAGGAACCACGCCATGCGCCACACGCCCCTCGCCACCCTCGCGCTCGCCACCCTCGCGCTCAGCGCGCAGGCTCAGAACTGCGCCAACACGTCGGTCGGGTTCACGCCGATCAACGACCTGGGCGCCGGCACGTACCAGGGTTTCCAGGGCGGGCTGTACCCCGGCGGCGCGAACACGCCGCCCGTCGGGCACCTCGTCGACGGCATCCGTCAGGCGTCGCAGATCACGCCGCGCGACGCGAGCGGCGCGCCGGATCCCGCGGGTTCGATCGTGTTCCTCTCGATCGGAATGTCGAACACGACGCAGGAGTTCAGCCGCTTCATCCAGCTCTCCAACGCGGACGCGCTGCGCCATCCGCGCGTGCGGCCCGTCGACGGCGCGATCGGCGGACAGGCCGCCGAGGACATCGACGACCCCGCCGCGCCGTACTGGACCCAGGTCGCGCAGCGCCTCGCGTCGGCAGGCGTCACCGCCGAGCAGGTGCAGGCGGTGTGGCTGAAGCAGGCCAACCGCGCGCCCAGCCAGGCCTTCCCCGTGCACGCGCAGAACCTGCAGGGTCAGTACGTCACGATCCTGAACATCCTGCAGGACCGCTTCCCGAACCTGAAGGTGTGCTTCCTCGCGTCGCGCATCTACGCGGGGTACTCGACGGGTGCGTTGAACCCCGAGCCGTACGCCTACGAGCAGGGCTTCACGGTCAAGTGGGTCATCGAGAGCCAGATCGGCGGATCGCCCGCGCTGAACTTCGATCCGGCGCGCGGCGCGGTCGAGGCGCCGTGGCTCGGGTGGGGCACGTACAACTGGGCCGACGGCACCACGCCGCGCAGCGACGGGCTGACGTGGCTGTGCTCGGACTACGCCGCGGACGGCACGCACCCGGGCCCGGACGGACGCACGAAGGTGGCCGCGGCGCTGCTCGCGTTCCTGCAGTCCGATCCGATCGGCGGCGCGTGGTACCTGCGCCGCCCGCTCCCGTTCGCCTACGGAACCGGCAAGACCACGTCGATCGGCGGCGTGCCCGCGATCGGCTGGAGCGGCACGCCGGGACTCGCATCGAACGACTTCGTGGTGAGCGTCACGCAGGCGTTGCCCGGCGGCGTCGGCATCGTGTTCCGCGGGCCCACCGCCGCGCAGGTGCCGTTCGTGAACGCCACGCGCTGGGTGGCGAGCCCGCTCGCGCGCCTGGGCGTGCGCAACTTCGACGCCGCGGGCGCGGCCACGTGGAGCGTGCCCGTCCCGCCGTTCGCGGTCGGCACGACGGGCTGCTTCCAGGGCTACCTGCGCGACGTGGCGCACCCCGACGGCACCGGCGCGGGCCTCTCGAACGGCCTGCGCGTCGTGTTCCACGACTGAGGGGAACTCGCCACGGCGCGGGAGTTACGCGCGGCAGATCCCGTGGCGTAGGATCGCCGCGCGAAGGAACCGGCGCGGCGCGCGTAGGGCGCGCGCGGCTTCGTCGCGGACCTCGACCTGGAGTAGGAGAACGTGGACCCCACACACCTGTTGACCTCGCTCGTCGGCGGCGTTTTCGGCGCGCGCGGCAAGCGCCACACGAAGGCCGAGCGCTTCCTGGGCGGCGGCTCGGGGAAGCTGTGGAACGCCAAGACGATCCTGACTGCGGGCGCGCTGGGCTGGGCGGCCTACGAGATCTGGCGCACGCGTGACGGGGGCCAGCGCGCGGGCGCGCCGCAGGCCGCGGTCGTTCCGGGCACGGTCGTCGTGCCGTCGGCTCCGCCGGCCGGCGCGTCGACGCAGCGCCCGGACCCGCCCCCGATGCCGCCGCCGCTCCCGGGCCAGGGCGCCGGGGCGATCCCGCCCGTGCGGCGACTCGTCGGCGTGCTGCTCGCCGCGGCGCGCTGTGACGGGACGCTGGGAGAAGACGAGTACGGCCGCATCCTGAGGAGCGCGCGCGAGGCCGGCGGCGAGGCGCTGGTCGGCGAGGAACTGCGCAACCCCACGCCGCTCGCGGCGCTGGCCGGCGGCATCCCCGAGCCGGCCGCGCGCGAGGACCTGTACCGCCTCGCGTACGGCGTCGTGCGCGCGGACGAGGATCTCAACGCCGCCGAGCGGACGTGGCTGTCGCAACTCGCGGCGGCCCTGGGCCTGGACGCGGCGACGAGCGCGCGCCTGGAGCGCGAGGTCGCGCAGGGCATCGCCGCGACGGCCTGAACCACGGAGGACACGATGAGCGAACGAGCAGAGTGGTACCTGGCGATCGGCGGACACCAGATCGGGCCGATCACGGCGTCCGAGGTCTTGTCGCGCCTCGCGAGCCGGACCGTCGACGCGTCGACGCTGGCGTGGGGACCGGAGCTGGGCGGCTGGACCGCGCTCGGGCGCATCCCGCGCTTCGCGGTCGACACCGGACCGGCGCTGGCGAACGCGGCTCCGCCAGAGGCCGCGCCGAACCGGCAGGCGCACGACATCGACTTCGAGATCCACGGCACCGAGATGCAGTTCGTCGAGGTCGAGCTCGACGCGGGCGAGTGCGTGGTGGCCGAGGCCGGGATGATGATGTTCATGACGCAGGGCCTGGCGCTCCAGACCGTGTTCGGCGACGGCCGCTCGGGCAACCAGGGCTTCCTGGGCAAGCTCGTCGGCGCGGGCAAGCGCCTGATCACGGGCGAGAGCCTGTTCCTGACCGTCTACGAGAACCGCGCCAGCGGCAAGGAGCGCGTCGCGTTCGCCGCGCCGTACCCCGGCAAGATCCTGGCGATGGACCTCGCGCACCTGGGCGGCGAGCTGATCTGCCAGAAGAACTCGTTCCTGTGCGCGGCGCGCGGCGTCGAGATCGGCATCGCCTTCCAGAAGCGCATCGGCGTCGGCCTGTTCGGCGGCGAGGGCTTCATCATGCAGCGCCTGCAGGGCGACGG
>CAZKIO010000095.1:0-7907 GCA_964552795.1 uncultured Planctomycetaceae bacterium | reverse complement strand
CCTACTCCGGCAGGTTCGCCCGCAGCCACTCCGTCAGCGAGCGCAGGTCGGCCGGCGGCGGCGCCTCGAACTTGCAGGCCTCGCCGCTGCGCGGATGCGCGAACGCGAGCGCTTGCGCGTGCAGCATGTGCCGCGCGGGCTGGGGCGCCGCCTCGGGCAGCTTCGAGAGCTGCCGCCGCGACGGCCGGTACAGGTCGTCCCCCACGAGCGGCATCCCCAGGTAGGCCATGTGCACGCGCACCTGGTGCGTGCGGCCGGTCTTGGGGAACACGGCGAGCAGGGCGAAGCCCTTGTAGCGCTCGCGCACCTCGTAGTACGTCAGGGCCTCGCGGCCCTGGCCCTCGGGCACGACGCTCATGCGGTCGGGGTGCTTGTCGCTGCGGCCCAGCGGCGCCTCGATCCACTCGGTGTCGAAGCGCGGGTCGCCCAGGACGAGCGCCATGTAGGTCTTCTCGACGCGCCGCTCGCGGAACGCCGCCTGCATCGTCGCGAGCGCGTCGGCCGTGCGCGCCATCACCAGCACGCCGCTGGTCTCGCGGTCGAGGCGGTGCACGACGCCGGGACGCCGCCCCTCCTCCTCGGAGCTGGGGAGCGCCCCGTGCGTGCGCTCGGCGATCTCGGCCGCCCCCGGTTCGCCGCCGGGGCGGTTGGCGTGCGTCAGGAGACCGGCGGGCTTGTCGAACACGAGCAGGTCGTCGTCGACGAAGAGCTCGCGCAGCTCCGTGCTGACGGCCGCGTCGGGCGCCTGGCCGGCGTCGACCTCGACCAAGGCCTCGCCGCCCTCCAGGACCAGCAGCCCCGGCTTGGTCACGATCTCGCCGCGGAATCGGACCTGCCCCGCGCGGATCAGGTTCTGCAGCCGCGTGCGCGACATGCCGCCGATCAGCTCCAGCAGGACCTGATCGAAGCGGCGGCCGCGCGCGTCCTCGGGAACGACGTAGCGCTGGGGCGGGGCGGTGGCCGACATGCCCACGAGTCTACGCTCTTGGACCGGGGGCTGGCGCGCGGCCCTCCGAAGGGGTCAACTCCCCGCATGCGACCCGCCGTCCTGCTCGTCGACGACGAGCCCCGCGTCCTGGAGGTCCTCGGCGCCGTCCTCGAGCGCCAGGGGTTCGACGTTCGACTGGCCCGTTCGCCGGGCGCCGCCGTCGACCTCCTGGCGAGCGCGCGCTTCGACGCCGTCGTGACCGACGTCGTGTTCGACGGCTGGTCCGAGGGCGCGCTGGTGCTGGGTGCCGCGCGCGAGCACCAGCCCGAGGCCGTCGTGATCCTGATGACCGGCTACCCCGCGATCGAAGCCGCCGTGTCGGCCGTCAAGCAGGGCGCCTACGACTACCTGCAGAAGCCCGTGGACCCGGTGGTGCTGGCCGCGTTCGTGCACCGCGCCCTGCGCGAGCGCGACATCGCGCGCCCGAGCCTCGCGTTCAAGGACCTCGTGGACATCATGACCGCGATGGTCGCCAACACCATCGAGCGCGTCGACCCGTACACGGCCGGTCACGGTTCGCGCACGCGCAAGTACTGCCGGCTCCTCGCGCAGCGCGTGGGCCTGGACGACGACACGCGCGAGCGGCTGGAGCTCGCGGGGATCGCGCACGACTACGGCAAGATCTACCTGGACGACCTGGGCTTCCTGACCAAGAAGGGTCCGCTGACGCCCGAGGAATACGCGGCGGTGCAGCGCCACCCGGATCTGGGCGCCAGGAAGCTGGGACACCATCCCCAATTGCGCGAGGTCTGCCGCACGATCGTCGAGCACCACGAGAAGTGGGACGGCAGCGGCTATCCGCGCCGCCTCGCGGGCGAGGAGATCTCGCTGTCGGGCCGCATCCTGGGCGTCGTCGAGGTCTTCGATTCGCTGGCGACCAAGCGCTCGTACAAGGATCCCTGGGAGCTGCCCAAGGTGCTGGAGTTCTTCGCCGAACAGCGCGGCAAGGCCTTCGATCCCGCGGTGCTGGACGAGTTCCTCGTGCTGCTCGAGCAGAACGGCCAGGCCTGGATCCGCGCCCCGCAACTGGACCGCGAGGCGGCGCGCGCGGCAGCGAGCAACTGACCGGGCCGCGCACGATGACCGCGCCGCGACAACGCCGCCCTGCGCTCAGCGCCGGCCTGGTGTGCGCGTCGGCGCTCGCGCTCGCCGGCGGCTCCGCGCGCGCGCAACTCCCGGCGCCGACGGACGGCCCGCCGGGCCTGGTGTGGATCTCTCCCGGCCGCGCGCGCGTGGGCACGACGGTGAAGGACATCGAGCGCCTGCTCGACCGCGAGCCCACGCTGCGCGGGGTCGCCGGCGCGCTGATCGCCGAGACGCCGGCGCACGACCGCGACGTCGCGGGCTTCTGGCTGATGCCGACCGAGGTGACCTGCGAGCAGTACGCCGAGTACCTGCGCGCGACCGGCGAGCGCGCGCCCGAGCCGTGGTGCGCCGAGGCGATCCGCGCGGCGAGCGAGGAGCACGTGCGCGCCGTGGAGGAGCGCGCCCGCGCCGCGCGGGCCGAGGGTCGCACGCCCGCGGCCGATCCCGGTTTCGACGCGCACGCGTGGTGGCTGGCGCACGGCCGCGGCGCGGCCTGGTCGCTGCCGGAGGAAGAGCGCTCCTGGCCGGTCGTGTTCGTCGACTGGAACGAGGCCCGCGCCTATGCGCGCTGGGCGGGGCTGCGCCTGATGGACGAGGCCGAGTACGCCCGTGCGGCGCGCGGCGAAACGGACCGGCCGTGGCCCTGGGGCGCGGACGTGCGCGCGGAGCGCTACGCGGTCACCAGCGACGGACCGCGCCGCGGCCGCGCGGCCCCGGTGGCCAGCATGCCGGCCGGCGCGACGCGCGCGGGCGTCTACGACCTGGCGGGCAACGTGTGGGAGTGGACGTCCAGCGCCTACCTCCCCTTTCCCGGCCACGAACCCAAGGAGTTCCAGTACGGCGCCGGCAACGCGCGCCAGCGCGTGACCGCGATCGCGCCGTTCGATCGCGAGCACAAGGTCGCCGTCGGCGGCTCGTTCCAGAATCCGCTGCCGTTGTGCCGCGCGAGCGTGCGCTTCGGCCTGGCGCCCGGGCAGCGCACGGGCGCCGTGGGCTTGCGCTGCGCGGCCAGCGCGCGGCCCGGCCAGGATTTGGCGCAGGCGGTGGACGAAGCGGAGGCGCGGGCCGGCTACCAGGTCGTGACGAACGCGGCGCTGCCGCGCTTCGCGCCTTGGCTCGCGGTCGCGGCGGACGGCTGGCGAACGCATCCGTCGGACGCGGCGTGGACGCCGCCCGCGGGATACGCGGTGATCGCGGAGCACCGCGCGATCGTGTTCGCGCCCGTGGCGAGCCTGGCGGTGCGCGACCCGCAGACGCTCGACCGGATCAGCGTGGACGAGGCGCCGGTCGTCCTGGGATTCCTCCACGCGACGCTGCCGCTGGAGGATCCGCCGCTCGCCGCGGGGACCTACGTCGTCACGTGGCGCGCGAAGGGCGTGCGGCGGACGGGGAATCCCGCGGCGCTCCCCGCCGGCGCGCCGCTCGAGGAACGGATCGCCTTCGATCCCACGCGCGACCACGCGATCCTGTGCGAGGTCCCGGGGAGGCCGCTCGCGGCGCTGCCGTGGTCCCTCGCGTGGTCGACGGAGCGCGACGGCCGCGTCGGCGCGCTGCCGGCGGCGGACGGCGACGGGCCGGCGCTGCGGCGGCTGCGCTTCGAGGCGTACATCCCCAGCGAGACGTCCAAGCGCGGCTGCGTGCTGACCTTCGAGGTCGCGTTCGCGCCGTCCGAGCCGGACGTGGTCTGGCGCTGAGCTTCCGCTCGGCCCGGCTCGCCGCGCGCGGTCTCCAGGAGCCACGTGAAGCCGAGGAACTCCTGCTCGAGCTGCGCGCACTCCCGTGACTGCCGCTCGGCGTAGGCCAGGATCCGGCCGGCGTCGCGCGGATGGCGGCGCGCCAGCGCCTCGGCCCGCGCGCGGATCGACGCCGTGCTGTGGCGGTTCCACGCGACCTGATCGTCCGGCGCGAGCGCGACCTCGCGTACGATCCGGTCGCCGTGGCGCGTGAGGCGACGGCGGGTCTCGTCGATCGTCGCGAGGTGCGGGTACAGCGTGCGCCCGGACTCGCGCGCGAGGCAGCCGTCGTCGATCACGACGTGGCCGCCAGGCCGGACGGTCCGGCGCAGCACCGCCATGCACTCGTCGTGGCGGCCGAGCACGCCGAGGCTGGCGTAGACCACGACGTCGTGGCCGCGCGCGGTCCGGGCCACGGTGACGAGGTCGCCGACCTCGAACCGGCAGCACGCTTCGACGCCGAGTTCGCGCGCCCGCGCACGCGCCGCGTCGACGAACGGCGCGAACAGGTCGACGCCGCGCACCTCGACTCCCGATAGTCGCGCCAGCGCCAGGCTGACCGCGCCCTTCCCGCAGCCCAGGTCGAGGACGCGCAGGGTCCGGCCCGCGGCGGCCGACGGCCGGACCAGTTCGACGATGGTGTCGGCCGCACCGCCCAGGGAGTCGTGGTCGGCGAGCAGCTCGGGCAGGTACGGCAGCAGCTCCGGATTGGCCTCGAGCGACTCCGCGATCGTCCGCCGCGCCGCGTGGGAATCGTCGGGAGTGTCCGCTGCGCTCACCGCCGGACCGTAACCCGTGGGGCCGTGGAACGCATCCCGATGCGGCCCCGTGTACCCTCCCAGCCATGCGCATCCTTCTGATCGGAGCTTCGGGGATCATCGGCCGCGCCGTGGCGGCCGAGCTGGGGGCGCGGCACGAGCTCGTCACCGCGGGTCGCAGGTCCGGCGACGTGCGGCTCGATCTCACGGATCCCGCGTCGATCCGCGCCGCGTACGAGCGGGCGGGCCGCCTCGATGCCGTCGTCAGCGCCGCCGGGCACGTGACGTTCAAGCCGCTCGCCGAGATGACCCCGGCGGACTACGACGTGGGCTTGCGCGACAAGCTCATGGGCCAGGTGAACCTGGTGCTGCTGGGCCGCGAGCATCTCGCCGACGGCGGCTCGTTCACGCTGACCGGCGGCGTGCTCGACCAGGATCCGATCGTTGCGGGCTCCTCGGCATCGATGGTCAACGGCGCGCTCAACGCGTTCGCCATGGCCGCGGCGATCGAGCTCGGGCGCGGTCTGCGCGTCAACGTCGTGAGCCCGGGCGTCATTGCCGAGTCGATGCCCGGCTACGCGCCGTTCTTCCGCGGCTTCGAACCGGTGCCCGCCGCCCGCGCCGCGCTGGCCTACGCCAAGAGCGTCGAGGGTCGCCGCACCGGGCACGTGTTCCGGGTCACGTGAGTCGGGTGCTGGCCCGCGGGCGTTCCCGCGCCGCTACGGGTTCCACTGGATCGAGACCATGCTCGTGAAGTTGAACACGGAGGCCGTGCAGAACGCGGCGGAGTTGCGGTACCAGACCTGGTAGTGGCGCAGGTTGCCCGGCGCGACGCCGCCCTTGACGGAAACGGGGAGGTCGGCACCCGCCGGGTACTGCGACGCGTTGCACACGTTCGTCTTCGTCCCCAGGCGCACGATCACCCCCGTCGCGCAACGGCGGCCGTCGCCGAAGATCGCGCTGACGGTCCCCGCGCCCTGGAAGTACAACGCCGAGGAGTTCGGCATCCCCAGGCCCTGGAGCACGACGGTGTCGTTCGACACGGACGCGATGCCCTGGGCGACCAGCATCGCCCCGCGCGGTTCGATCGAGTTCGGACAGCCCCGGCCCGGACCGCCGAGCGGCACGGCCGGGAAGCACGGGCACGGCTCGCCGGGATCGTCGCCGAAGCAGCCGGGCGTGCCGACCGTCGACGAGCACCACGGCGTGAGCCACCGGCGGACCATGTAGTTGTCGACGCCGATCGACTTCGTGACCGGGCCGCCGTTGGCGGAGTTCGCCGTCATGTACCCGAAGGTGAGCGGCGCTCCGGTGGGCGAGAAGTCCGGGTGCGGCGTCCCGCTGCCGGCGACGAGCGCGAAGTCGGCCGCGGTGAACCCCTGCTGCACGTAGGACACCCAGGCGTTGCCGAAGACGTTCGTGGCCGGGGCCGCATACCAGCCCGAGCCCTGCTGGACCAGCAGGCTGACCGCGACCGCGCCCCCGACGGTCGCGAACGTGAAGTGGTTCGCGAAGAACTGGAAGTCGACGGTGTGGATCGGCTGCACGGCCGGGTTGAGCACGAAGGCCGGGTTCAGGTGCGCGACGAAGATCGCGCCGTCGCTCCAGGTGTGGCTCGTCTCGCGGAACGGCCCGGAGGCGCCGCCCGAAGGGTGCGACGTGCTCGTCGTCGAGGCCGCGGCACCGGGCGTCGTGTCGATGATCTTGGTGGAGACCCAGTCCCCCGCCGCAAGCGTGGTGTCGAACAGCGTCGTGTCGGCGAATCGCACCGTCACGGTCCAGTCGTCGATCCCGCTGTCCTTGGTGAACGGCCCGGAGAAGCCCCCCGAGTTCCCCGTCACGAACCCGAAGGCGATCTGCGACCCGCTGCACGAGAAGTCGGGCCTCGCGGGGCCGCTGCCGGCGAGGCGCGTGAAGTCCGTCGCCTTGAGGCTGGATTGGGCGTACGAGGACCACAGGTCCGAGAACACGTCGATCGACGGCCCGCCGTAGTAGGTCCCGTTCTGCAGGAGGCCGAGGCGGTACGACACCGCGCCGCCGACCGTCGCGCTGGTGAAGTGCACGAGGCTCGCGCCGAAGTCGAGTTCCGCGATCGGCCGCGTGGCCGGCGTGATGAACAGGCCGCCGGCAGCGAAGTGCCCGACCAGGATCGTCCCGTCGTTGAACGTGTGGGACGTGAACCGGTAGTCCCCGCCGGGTCCGCAGCACTGCGTCTGGCTGGTGAAGGTGGCGCTCGCGCCGGGGGTCGTGTCGACGATCTTCGTGCTCTGGAGCGTCGGATGGAAGGCGCCGTCGACCACGGTCATCGCGTCGCCGACGCCCGCGCGTGCCTGGACACCGAGCACGAGCGCGCACGCAGCGGCCGCAAGCAGACGCGAAGACTGGGAGAAACCACGGAAGGACGGTTCGGAGCGCATGGGTGCTTCCTCGTCCCCCGTGGGACGCGTGTGCAGGACTGAATTCAGCCTACCCGACGCCCGCACGGCGTGGGGCGCGGCGCCCCGGTACCCCCCCGAGCGCGCTTCCCGCGACGGGTCGGCGGGGCCGGTCGGCCCTCTCCGACGTTCGTCGCTCGCAGCGGGAACCGCCGCTCGGCCGTGCGCGGGCCCGGCCCGCAAGCGAGCCGGCCGGCGCCGGTCGAAGCGGACGATCGCGCGCGCTCAGGCGCGCTTGTAGTGGTTCGTCATCATCTTGATCTCCTTGCCGTCCGGCATCGTGGCGAACATCTCGAAGATGAACTCGTTCTTGCTGATGCGCTTCTCGGTCGTGCGGTGCTTCAGCACGCTGTTGGTCATGCAGCTGTAGGCCTCGCCGGTCATCGTCAGCGTGTCGCCGCTGCGCGAGCCGGTGAAGCTGTACAACGCCGGGGTGAACGAATCGATCCAGGTCGAGACCCAGCGCTTGGCGTGCGGCTCGTAGCCGACCGTCGCGCGGCCCACGAAGGGCGCGCCCATCATGTTCGACTCGTACTTGCTGACCGTCCAGAAGGGACCGACCATCTCGATCGTCTCCTTGGCCTCGAGCTCCATCGGCGGCTGCCCGGGCTCCATGTAGAACTTGCACTGGACCTTCCACGTGCCCGCGTTCTCGGCCAGCAGCTTGTGCTCGGCGGTCGGCTGGGGCATCGGGGGCGCGGATTGCTCGGTCATCGCTGTCTCCTGTCGAACGGGTTCTCGGGGGGCGCGCCGGCGGACGTGCTGGCGGCGCTCCGGCAGGATAACGGCGAGTCCGCGGGGCCGGGGCCTCCGGGGGACCCCGCACACAGTCGAAACGCTGTGTGAACTGCTGGGGATGTGAGAACGACGGTACGGAGCCAGGCTCGACCACGACGTTCCGGCACGC
>CAZKIO010000094.1:0-8425 GCA_964552795.1 uncultured Planctomycetaceae bacterium | reverse complement strand
TGGTCGCGATGAACGACCTGAACCTGACGCCGCGCGCGAAGTACCGCAAGTGCGCGAAGATCGCGGGCGACACGTCGGGCAACTACCACCCGCACGGCGAGGCCGTGATCTACCCGACGCTGGTGCGCCTCGCGCAGGACTTCTCGCTGCGCTATCCGCTGATCGACGGGCAGGGCAACTTCGGCTCGATCGACGGCGATCCGCCGGCCGCGATGCGCTACACGGAGGCGCGCATGGCCGGCATCGCCGTCGAGATGATGGCCGACCTCGACCAGGACACGGTCGACCTCGAGCCCAACTACGACGACACGCGGACGCAGCCGACCGTGCTGCCCAGCCGCTTCCCGAGCCTCTTGTGCAACGGCTCGGACGGCATCGCGGTCGGCATGGCGACCAGCCTGCCGCCGCACAACCTCGGCGAGATCTGCGCGGCGATGCGCGCCGTGCTCGACGACCCCAACGTGCCGATCGCGGCCCTGTGCGAGATCGTCAAGGGGCCGGACTTCCCGACCGGCGGCATCGTCATGGGCCGCAGCGGGATCCTGCAGGCCTACGCGACGGGCCGGGGCCTGCTGCGGCTGCGCGGCCGGTTCGCGGTCGAGGACACGAAGACCAAGCAACAGGTCGTCTTCACCGAGATCCCGTACCAGGTCCGCAAGCAGGCGATCATCGAGAAGATCGTCGACGTGGTGAAGGACGGGCGGATCACGGGGATCTCGGACGTCCGCGACGAATCGGACCGCGACGGACTGCGCCTCGTGATCGAGCTGAAGCGCGGCGAGGACCCGCAGGTCATCGTCAACCAGCTCTTCCAGTACACGCCGCTGCAGCAGACGGTCTCGATCATCAACCTGGCGATCGACGAGCGCCAGCCGCGCACGCTGACGCTGCGCGGACTGATCGACGCCTACCTCAAGCACCGCCGGGTCGTCATCCGCCGGCGCACGCGCTTCCAGCTCAACAAGGCGGAGGAGCGTAAGCACATCGTCGAGGGTCTGCGCATCGCGGTCGACCGCATCGACGAGGTCATCGCGTTGATCCGGGGCAGCCAGAACCGCGAGGCGGCGCGCGAGGCCCTGCGCGGCGCCTTCGGGCTGTCGGAACGCCAGGCGCAGGCCATCGTCGACATGCGCCTGGGCTCGCTGACCGGTCTGGAGCGCGAGAAGCTGGAGCAGGAGTTCAACGAGCTGGTGGCGCTGATCGCCGACCTGAACGACATCCTGAACCGCGAGGAGCGCGTGACCGGCATCATCAAGGCCGACCTCGACGACCTCGAGAAGAAGTACGGCGACGAGCGGCGCACCGAGATCTCGGCCGAGGAGATCGACGGCAGCTTCGACATCGAGGAGCTGATCGCCGAGGAGATGGTGGTCGTCACGGTCAGCGCGGACGGCTACATCAAGCGCGTGCCGCTCGACGTGTACCGCGCGCAGGGCCGCGGCGGCCGCGGCATCAAGGGCAGCGAGGCCAAGGACGGCGACGCGCTGAAGTCGCTGTTCGCGGCCGGCACGCACGACCACCTGCTGGCCTTCTCGAATCGCGGCCAGGTGCACTGGCTCAAGGTCTACCAGGTGCCGGAGGCCTCGCGCACCAGCAAGGGCCGCGCGATGCGCAACCTGCTGCCGCTGGAGGAGAACGAGGAGATCACGAACGTGCTGCGCGTGCGCGAGTTCGACGCCGAGAGCAGCGTGTTCTTCGCCACGCGCAACGGCACGGTCAAGAAGACCAAGCTTGAGCGCTACTCGCGGCCCAAGAAGGGCGGCATCCGCGCCATCCTGCTGGACGAAGGGGACCAGGTCGTCGGCGTCGCGCTGACGAAGCCTGGCGACACGATCATCCTGGCCTCGCGCAACGGCAAGGCGATCCGCTTCGACGAGAAGGCCGCGCGCGTCATGGGCCGCACCAGCTACGGCGTGCGCGGCATCAAGCTGCTGGAGGACGACAAGGTCGTCGGAGTCGTCGTGGCCAACGACGACTCGGCCGCGCTGGTCACCGGCTGCGAGAACGGCTACGGCAAGCGCACGCTGATCTCCGAGTACCCGATCAAGGGCCGCGGCGGCCAGGGCGTCATCGACATCAAGACCGACGGGCGCAACGGCCCGGTCATCGGCGTCGCGCTGGCGCGCGAGGGCGACGACATCCTGTTCATCACGCAGACCGGGATGCTGGTGCGCACGCCGGTCGCCGAGATCTCGAGCATCGGGCGCAACACGCAGGGCGTGCGCCTCGTGAACCTCAAGGACGAGGACAAGCTCGTGTCGCTGGAGGTCGTCTCCGAGGACGACCTGGAGCGCTACACCATCGTGCCGCGCGCGCAGCCGGCCGCCGTGACCGCGGATGCAGGCGACGACGACGAGGACGACGACGAAGAGGACGCGGACGACGGCGACGACGCGGGGGACGACGAATGAGCGCGACCCTGCGCGAGCGCTGGACCGCGGACGTCAAGCAGGCGATGCTCGACAAGAACGAGGTCGTGCGCGACACGCTGCGCCTCCTGCTCTCCGAGATCAAGAAGGCCGAGGTGCAGGAGGGCAAGGAGATCACCGCCGAGCTCGAGCAGGACGTGCTGCTCAAGGCCGTCAAGCAGCGCCAGCAGTCGATCGCGGAGTTCGAGAAGGCCGGGCGCGCCGACCTGACGCAGAAGGAGCAGGCCGAACTCCAGGTGCTGCAGAACTACCTGCCCAAGGCGCTCTCCGAGACCGAGGCGCGAGCGGCGATCGCCGCCATCGCGAAGGAGCTCGGCGCGACGGCGAAGAAGGACATGGGCGCGGTGATGAAGGCCGTCATGGCGCGGCACAAGGGCGCACTCGACGGCAAGCTGGCCCAGAAGCTGATCGGCGAAGTCCTGACGTGACCGCGCGCGCGGAGGGGAGTCTCGATCCCATCGCGCGCTTCGCCGAGGCGGCACGCCGCTACTGCGCGTGGGCGGAGGGCACGCCTGGTGACGGTGCGTCGGAGCTGCGCTCGGCGCTCGGGTTGCTGCTCGACCTGTTGCGGGCGGCCCAGGACCTGCCCGAGGTCGAGCCGGACGAGCACGAGGCGGCCCGGATTCCGCACGCGGCCTGGAAGCGGATGCACGCACGTTTCGCCGCGATCGCCGGCCCGCAGTACTACGCGACGGTGGATCCGGACGACGACCCGGGCGGGGACCCGGTTCCCGGCGTGGGCGACCTGCACGACGACCTGGCCGACGTGTGGCGCGACCTGCGGCCCGCGCTCGACCTGCACGCGGCGGGCGCGCGCGAGGCCGCGTGCTGGCACTGGCGCTGGAGCTACGAGCATCACTGGGGCGCGCACGCCGCCGAGGCGGTGCGCATCCTGCAGGCGCGCCGACCCTGAGGGCCGACTGTCCGGACCGCGGGCATCGCGGGTCCCGCGACCGCGCTAGCATGCGTTCCCCGCGCCCCGTGGCCGGCCCGCATTTCCCGCATGACCCTCCTGCGCATTCTCGCCGTCGGCGACATCCACCTCGGCCGCCGCCCGGGCAGTGTGCCCGCGGACGTCGCCGAGGCGGCCGGCGGACTCGACGCGATCGGGCCGCGCGAGGCCTGGGCGCGCACCGTCGAGGCCGCGATCGAGCACCGCGTGCAGGCCGTGCTGCTGCTCGGCGACGTCGTCGACGACGAGGAGCGCTACCTCGAGGCCTGGTCCGCACTGGAGACCGGCCTGCGTCGGCTGCTCGACGCGGACATCGAGGTCTTCGCCGTCGCCGGCAACCATGACGTGCGCGTGCTGCCCCGGCTCGCGCGCACGCTCGACGGGCTGCGCCTCTTGGGCGAGGGCGGGCGCTGGGAGTCCGCGGTGCTCGCGGGCGGCAGCGCGCGGCTGGTGGGCTGGTCGTACCCGACCGCGCACGCGCGCACCGATCCGACGCACGACCCGGCGCTTCTGGAGCTGTGCGCCACGCCTTTCGCCGGCCCGACTCTCGGCCTCCTGCACGGCGACCTCGACGCGGGTCGCAGTGAGTACGCCAACTTCTCGTCGCGGCGTTTGCGCGAGCTGGGCGCCGACGCGTGGCTGCTCGGCCACGTCCACGCCCCGAGCTTCGCGCGCGCGGACGAGGGCGGTGTCGCGCTGGGCTACCTGGGATCGCTCACGGGGCTGGACCCCAACGAGACGGGCGTCCACGGCCCGTGGCTGATCGCGCTCGAGGGCCGGCGCATCGTGGAGGCGCGACAGCTTCCGCTGGCGCCGCTGCGCTGGGAGCGGATCGTCCTGCCGGTCGACGCCTGGTCCTCGGCCGAGGAGCTCGAGCCGGGAATGACGGCGGCGCTGCTGGAGTTCGAACAGCGCGAGCGCGCGCGGCTGTCCGCGGCGCGCGCATGCGGAGTGCGCATCGAGCTCGCCGGCCGGTCGCCCTTCCACCGCGCGCTGCGCGCGCGCTGCGACGCGCTCGACCTCTCGGCCCTCAGGCCCGCCCCCGCAGGACGTCTGTTCTTCGTCGACGCGATCCGCGACCGAGCGCGACCCGCGCTCGACCTGGGGCGTCTGGCGCGGAGCGCCGATCCGTCGGGCCTGCTCGCGCGGCGGCTCCTGGCCCTGGATGCGCCGGCGGGCGATGCGGCTGCGCAGGCCGAGCGCGCGCGCCTCACGCAGGTCGCCCGCGCCGCGTGGTCCACGGCCGCGCGGCGGAGCGAGTTCTCCGCGCTCGGCCGAGCGGAGCCCTCGGACGAGGAAATCGCGGAGGAGCTGCGCGCGGCCGGCCTGGTCGCGCTGGAGGAACTCGTGGCCTCGCGCGGCGGCGAGGAGGGCGCGTGAAGCTGCGTTCGCTGCGTATCGAGCGCCTCCCCGGGATGCGCGACGGCTTGACGCTCGACGCCGGCCACCTCGGCGGTCGTGTGCAGGTCCTGCACGGCCCGAACGCCATCGGCAAGACGAGCCTCGTGCGCGCGCTGAAGGCGCTCCTGTGGGCCGAGGCGTTCCCGCGCGAACACCTGGAGATCGAAGCGACGTTCGATCTCGGCGGCGCGCAGTGGCGCGCCCGCCGCGAGGGCACGACGACGCGCTGGACGCGCGACGGCGCGGCCGCGGAGCGGCCCAGCCTGCCCGCGTGGGAGCACGCCGACCAGCTGCTCATCGGGCTCGACGACCTCGCGCCCGACGGTGCGCGGGGATTCGCGGAACACCTGCAGCGCGAACTGGGCGGCGGATTCGATCTCGGCGCAGTCGAAGGCGCGCTGCGGCCGAGCGCGCAAGCCGGCCGCCAGCAGGCCCGCGAGCTGGAGTTCGCCGAGAAGGAACTGCGCGCCGCGCGCGTGGCCCAGGAGGAGGTGCTGCGCGAGTCCGGGACCCTCGAGACGCTCCGCGCGGACCTGGCGGAGGCCAGGGACGCCGCCGCGCGCACGCGCGAGCTCGAGGCGGCCCGCGACTTGGCGCGCGCGCGCGCGGAGCTCGTCCGAACCGAGTCCCGGTTCGCCGCATTCCCCGCGGGCATCGCCGACCTGCGCGGCACCGAGGCACAGGAGCTCGAGGAGCTGCGGCAGCGCGCGGCCGCTGCGGGGAAGGAACTCGCGGTGGCTCGCAGCGAGGAAGCGCGGCTCGCGCGGGAGATCGCGGGGATCGGCCTGAAGGCGCCGATTGCGCCCGATCTCCTGGACGAGCTGGACGCGCGCGCCGAGGAACTGCGCACGGCCGAAGACGCGCTGCGGGGAGCACGCGAGGCGCTCGCGCGCGCAGAGACGAAGGCCGGCGAGGCGGCGCGCGCCTTCGGTCCGGACGCCGACCTGGAAGCCCTCGCGCGCATCGACGGCGGGGCGGCCAAGGAACTCCAGGGCTTCGCGCACGACTGGGAGGCCACGACACGGCAGCGCACGGACCTGCAGACGAGCCTCGCGGCGCTCGCCGCTGCGGCACCCGTCGATGCGCCCGACGTCCGCGCGCTGTCCGCGCTCGAGGACTGGCTGGCGACGCCGCGCGCAACCTCGGCGGACGCACGCCTGCGTCAGGGTCTGAACGCGCTCGCGGTGGTGCTCGCGCTGCTCGGCGGGGGCCTGGCCTTCGTGCACCTCGCCTTCCTGGGGCTCGCCGGTCTGGGCGCTCTCGCCTTCGCCTTGGCGCGATCCACGCGGGATCGCGGCGCGTCCGCGCGCGGCGATCACGAGCAGGCCTTCCAGCAGACGGGAGAGACCGCGCCGGCGGCCTGGACCGAGGCAGCCGTGCGCGCCCGGCTCAAGGAACTACGGCAGCAACAGGCATCGGCCGAGAGGGCGCGACAGCGCGAGGAGGAGCGCCAGGAGCTCGCGGCGCGCGCCGCGCACGCCGAGCGCGGGGTGCAGGACCTCGAGCGACGGCGGGCCGCGCTCGCCGCGCGTTTCGGGACGCTGGCCGCGGCGCCCGCGGCCATGCTGTCGAGCCTGGTCCGCGCGTGCGAGGAACTGCGCGCCGCGCGGGCCGGTCGGGAGTCCGATGCGCAGGCGCTGGCGCGCCGCGAGCGGGATCGTGACGACGCGCTCGCCCGCCTGAACCTCGCGCTCGAGGCGCTCGGCGCCGCAGCCGTCGGCGACGTCACCGCGGCGCGAGTGCGCGCGAGCAGCCTGCGCACACGCAGCCGCGACCTCGCTGACCGGCAGCGGCAGCGCGCGGCCCAGTCCGAGCGGTCGCGGCGGGAAGAGGAGGCCGTGCGCCGGCACGAGGAGGCCATCGAGGCGCTGTTCGCCCGCGTCGGCGTCGATTCCGGGGACGAGGCGGAACTGGGACGCCGCCTCGAGCAGGTCGGTGCGTGGAGGCGCGCGCGCGAGGAACGCGATCTCGCGCAGCGGCGCGTGGAGGATCTGCTCCCGCGCGTCGATCCGGAACTGGCCGAGACGACGGAGGCACACATCCACGGCGAACTGCGCGAGTCGAGCGCGCGTGCCGCGGATGCGGAGGACCTCGCCCGGCGCGTGACCGAGATCGAGACGCGCCTGAAGGATGCTCGTCGGGGGCGCGCGCTCGAGTCCGCTCTGGCGCGCCGGGACGCGTGCCGGGAGGCCCTGCGCGCAGCGTTCGCGGCGACCGTGCGACAGGAGCTCGCATGCGCGCTGCTCGTGGACGTGCGCAAGGCGCACGAGACCACGAGCCGGCCGGAGGTCGCCGACGCCGCGGACCGCCTGTTCACGCGCTTCACGCGCGGCCGCTACTCGCTGGTGCCCACTCTGTCGGACGGCCGGCTCAAGCTCTCCGCGCGCGACCTGCGCGATGCGGGCGAGACGCTCGCGCTCGAGGCGCTGTCGGACGGCACGCGCGCGCAGCTCCTCCTGGCGGCGCGGCTGGCCTACCTCTCGCGCCTGGAGCGCGAGACGACGCGCGAGCCGCTGCCCGTCGTGCTCGACGACGCGCTGGCCACCAGCGATCCCGAGCGCAAGCGCGAGATCGGACGGGCGCTGCTCGAAGTCGCCCGCAGCGACGACCGCCAGCTCCTGATCCTCACCGCGGACGACGCCGACGTCGGATTGCTGCGGCCGGCCGACGCCGGGCCTGGAGAGGTCGGCGCCACCGACCTCGGCGCGCTGCACGCAGGCACGGCTCCGGCCGCGGCCCGTGAGCTCGCGCGCGCGCCACGGGGGCCGCGCGTTCCGGACCTGCAGGGCCTCGACGCCGAGCGCATCTTCGAGGCCCTGGCGGAGGCGGGCCTTTCCGTGAGCCCGCTCGATCCTTTCCGGCCCGTCGACGACGTGCACGCGTGGTGGGTTCTGAGCCACGACCCCGCGCTCCTGCAGCGGCTGCTGGAGCACCGTTTCGAGACGATCGGGACGTTCCGCAACGCGGCGCGCTTCGGCCTCGCGGGCCTCGGCGCGCGCGAGTTGGCCGGCGCGGAACCGTGGATCGCCCTGGCGGAGGGCGTCATCGACGCGTGGCGCGTCGGGCGCGGACGGCCGATCTCCGCGGACCGGGTGACCGCGCTGGTCACCGAGCACTACCGCGAAGGCCTGATCGCGCTCGCGAAGCAGTTGCGCGGCGACGCGAAGGCCTGGATCGCCGCGCTTGAGCGACGCGACGACGAACGCACGCGCAACTACAAGTCGCGGAAGATCGAGGAACACCGCCAGGCCCTGATCGAGTCCGGCCATCTCGATCCGCAGGACGAACTGTCGCAAGAGGAGGCCTGGCTGCGCGTTCTCGCCGGCATGCCGCACGGGCACGGGCTCCACGCACCCGCCCTGCGGCAGCGCTTCGAGCTCCTGTGGCGGGCGTGCGGCGGGCAGGTCGACGCGCCTCCGCACCCCGCGCAGCCGGCACCGACCCGCGCCGCCGGAGCGGGGTAGGTTTCCAGTTGAGGACACGCAGCCCGGCCAAGGACCCGGGCGTGCGGCCGCGCGCTCACCCCGGACCTCGCGGCGGGATCGGATCCCGCCGGCGGGCGGCAGCCGGACGCGCCACGCAGTCCTCTCCGACTCCAGGAGCCCTCCCATGCGCGCGCGCATGCTCGCCAGCCTTCTCGCCC
>CAZKIO010000093.1:0-8731 GCA_964552795.1 uncultured Planctomycetaceae bacterium | reverse complement strand
AGAGTGCAGCGGATTGGGACAGTACTCCGCGTTGGCGCGCAGGACCGCTCGCGCCTAGGATCCCGGCCCATGAAGCGCGTCCTCGTCCGCATCGCCGCAGCCCTGGCGGCCCTGTTCGTGCTGATCCAGCTCGTCCCGGCCGGGCGCACGAACCCGCCGGTGACGCAGGCCCTCGCGGCGGCCCCGGAGGTGCTCTCGATCCTGAAGCGCTCGTGCTACGACTGCCACTCGAACGAGACGCGCTGGCCGTGGTACGCCTACGTCGCGCCGGTCTCGTGGCTCGTCGTGCACGACGTCGACGAGGGCCGCGAGCACCTGAACTTCTCGCATTGGGGCGGCTACGACGCGAAGAAGCGCATCTCCAAGGCCGCCGAGGTCATCGAGGAGATCGAGAACGGCGAGATGCCGCTGGCCCAGTACCTGTGGCTGCACGGCGACGCGCGCATCGCGCCCGAGGAGCTCGAGGTGCTGCGCGCCTGGGAGTTGAACGTCGAGTAGGACGGTTCAGCCCGCGAACGGGCGCGCGACCCACCACCACGCGCGCAGCACTGCGCCCAGCGCGCGGTCGAGGATGCGCGCGACCCCGCCGGCCTTGAGCGCGGGCGTGATCGTCAGCGGCCCGCCCACCAGGAGATCGCGGTCGCGCACGCGCCGCGCGGCCTGGAAGCGCGCGCGGTCCGCGCGACGCTGCGCGCCGCCGGCGAAGAACTCGCTCTTGCCGATCCACCACTCGTCCAGGCGTCCGCGCGCGGCCACGAACGCCAGCCACGCGAGCTCGTAGACGAGCAGGCCGGGCAGCGCGACCAGCAGCGTGCGCGTCGAGTAGCACTTCGCAAGGAACGTCCAGCGGTTGCGCGCGTGGAAGCGCACGCGCGAGCCGGGGTAGCTGGGCCCCTCGCGGAAGCTGATGCCCGGCGTACCGCCCTTGTGCAGCACGATGCAGTCCTCGACCGACACGATCCGGTGCCCCAGCGCGCGCAGCCGGTACGACAGGTCCAGGTCCTCGAACAGGATGAACATCGACTCGTCGTAGCCGCCCGCGGCGAGCAGGACGTCGCGGTCCACGAGCAGCGCGACCGCCACGGCGCAGTCCACGTCGAGCGTCCCCTGCCCCGAGGCCCGCTCGAGCGTCCGGTAGAAGTTGCGCAGCGCGATCAGGCCCGCGTAGTGGAACGCGCCGCCGTCGTAGTGCACGCGCGCCGGCTCGGCGTGGAACACGCTGCGCGGCTGCGCGATGGCGACGCCGGCGCCGACGGCCGCCGCCAGCTTCGCCAGCGTGTCCGGCCGCACGACCGCGTCGTTGTCCAGCGCCAGCACCCAGCGATTGCGCGCGGCGCGCATCCCGGCGTTGCGCGCCGGACACGGCCCGTCGTTCCGGCCCATCGCGAGCACGCGCACCTCGGGGAAGTCGCGCCGCACGAGCTCGACGCTGCCGTCGGTGGACGCGTTGTCCACCACCAGGACCTCGTCGACAGCGCCCTGCAGGGCGCGCACGGCCGCAAGGCACTCCGTCAGGTACGCCGCGCCGTTGAAGTTGACGACGACGACCGAGACCGGGCCCGGGCCCGTGTCCTGCGATCGGCCTGGCTGGGCGTCGGGCATGTCAGTCCAGCGGCAGTTCGAAGTCGGGCGCGCGGCAGGGCGCGCGGTGCTTCAGGCAGTAGGGCACGTTGGCGAGAACGCTGAGCCCGGCCTTCACCAGCACCCACCAGGCGCCCGGCGTCTCGCGCACGGACCGTCCGATGCCGATCGTGCCCGTCGCGTCCTGCACGCGGCCCGCGGCCTCCTGCGACTCGCCGCGCAGGAGCACCTTCGAGACCACCAGGAACGGCAGGCGCACCAGGTCCTTCGCCGGCGCGTACTTGAGCATCGACAGCCACGCGTTGCGCGCGTGGTAGTACAGGCTGCGCTTGCCCATCTTGATGCCGAACGGCGTCTTGTGGAACACGTGGCAGCCGGGGTACTGCAGCACGCGGTAGCCCAGGTTGAGCAGCCGGCAGGTCAGGTCGCGCTCGTTGCCGTAGATGAACAGGCGCTCGTCGTAGTAGCCCGCGCGCGCGATCGCCTCCGAGCGCGCCAGCGAGGCGCAGCCGCGGAACGTCGACATGTAGCGCTCCTGCCGGAACTCCGGCGCGGCGAGGTACGCCGCCGGCATCCCCGGCTCGATCACCTGCGTCGAGACGATCGCCGTCGTGGCCGGCTCGGCCTGCAGGCGGCGCGTGGCCTTCTCCAGCCAGTCGGGCGGCATCACGATGTCGTCGTCCAGGATCGCCGTCAGCTCGGTGGTCACGGCAGCAAAGCCCAGGTTGAACGTCGTGCACGCGCCGAACCGGTCGTGCGGCATCACGATCAGCCGCACGCCGGGGAACTCGGCCGCGACCATCGCCGCCGTGCCGTCGCGGCTCTTGTTGTCGACCACCACGATCTCGCGGAAGGGCAGCGTCTGCGCGCGCAGCGTCTCCAGGTTGGAGCGCAGGTCCTCCTTCTTGTTCCAGGTCGAGACCACCGCGGTCGCACGCGGCGTCCCGGCGGGGATCGGCGCGCGCGGCGCGTCCGCCGCCGCGCGGCTGGACAGGCGCACGCAGCGCTCGACGGCGGCGGCGGGCGCGGTCAGGCCCAGCCCTTCGAAGGCGCGGCGCTTCCTTGCGAGTGCCGCGCCGTCCGCGGCGATCTCGCCGGCGCCCGCCTGCGCGGCGCCGAACAGCCACAGCTCGCGCTCGGGACCGCGCGCGGTCGCCGCGAGCAGGGCGCAGCCCAGCGCGCGCTGTCCGTGTTCGGCGCTGTCCGGCGACGGGCCGGCGACGATGCCGGGCTCGAGTTCGGCGAGCAGCGTGCGCAGGCGCGCGACGAGCGTCTCCTGGCTGGCCAGCGAGCCCGGCAGGAAGCCGGCGAAGCGCACGCTCTCCACGCCGAGCGCGCGCGCGGCTTCGACGAGGCGCGGATCCTCGGGACCCGTGAGGCAGACGAGCACCGCGCGGCCGCCGCGCGCGGCGTGCGCGGCGAGCGCGGCACCGGAGGCGACGACGGCATCGACGCCGGCGGCCGCGAAGCAAACGGCGGCGGCGGGCGCGTCCGCGGAGGCGGAGGGCGGGGGGTGCGGGGCGTTCACGAGCGTGCTCGGGGACGGTGCCGCGCGCGGGGCGGGCGCGCGGCGCCGCGGCGCTCATCGGCCGGAGCCGACGTCCGACTGTCGCCCGGCCTCTGCACGCCGCCCCCGGTCAGCCTGCGGGCCGCGCCTCGGGCCCCGGTCCGGTCGCCTTGGGCCCGACGCGGAAGTCCCCGCCGAGCAGCGTGCGGATGTAGCGCAGCACGAGGCGCGCCGAGTCCTCGCTGTCGGCCGCCGGCTCCCACTTCGCGCGCGGCAGCTCCAGCGGACGCGCCAGCTCCTCGTTCGTCTCGCGCCGCACGCGCACCTTGACGTGCCACTTGCGCTCGCCCAGCGACGAGAAGTTCACCTCGCACTGGTCGCGGTAGCCCTTGCCCTTGAACGGCTGCAGCGAGATGCGCCAGCCCGACACGGCGACGCCGCCGGCGCGGTCCTGCTCGGCGCTGGGCGGGAAGTCGTTCTTCTCCATCGCCAGCATCGCTACCTGCCACAGCACGCGCTCGCTGGCCGCCTCGACGTCGGCTTCGACCCACTTGGGCTTCGTCGAGCTGCAGCCCGCCGCGCACAGGGCGAGCAGCGCGGCGCACGCGAGCGCCAGGATCGGCATTCTCATCGGTCGTCCTCCTCCGCGTCCGAGTCCTTGTCGCGCAGCACGATCCGCACCGGGACCTCCGGGAACGGCAGCTCGGCGCGGATGCGGTTCTGCAGGTAGCGGATGTAGTCCTTGTTGAACAGCTTCTTGTCGTTCACGAACAGCACGAAGGTCGGCGGCGAGGTCTCCGCCTGCGTGGCGTAGCGGATGCGCACGGCGTGCCCGCCGGCGCTGGGCCCGCGCGCCGAAAGCGCCTTCTCCAGCACGCGGTTCAGCTCGCCGGTGGTGACGCGCCGCCGCGACTGCTCGAACAGCTCCAGCGCGACCTTGAGCGTGTCGTCCACGCCCGCGCCGTCGCGCGCCGAGAGGAAGCTGACCGGCGCGAAGTCGAGCGCGTGCAACTGGTCGTCGAGGTAGCGCCGGAACTGCGCCGGCGTGTAGCCCGTCGCGAGGTCCCACTTGTTCGCGCCCAGGATCACGGGCTTGTGGTGGTCGACGCAGTAGCGTGCCAGGTCCTTGTCGATGCCCGAGAGCGGCGCCGTGACGTCGAACAGGAGGATCACGACGTCGGCGCGGCGGATGGCGCGGTGCGAACGCGCGTCGGAGTAGAACTCGATCGCGTCCTGGATCGAGCGCTTGCGCCGGATCCCGGCCGTGTCGATCGCCACGAAGGCCCGCCCGTCGCGCTCGAACACGACGTCGACCGAGTCGCGCGTCGTGCCGGGCACCTCGGACACGATCATGCGGTCGTCGCGCGCGAAGGCGTTGATCAGCGTCGACTTGCCGGCGTTGCGCTGGCCGACGACGGCCAGCTTCATCACCGCCTCCAGGCGCGGGTCCTCGTCGTCGCGCGGCGGCGGCAAGAGCTCCAGGATCCGCAGGTACAGGGCGTCCAGGCCCTCGCCGTTCTGCGCGCTGATCGGATGCGGCCCGTCCGACACGCCGAAACGGTGGAACTCGGGCAGATCCCACTGCACGCGCTGGCCCTCGGCCTTGTTGGCCACCAGGACGAGCGGCTTCTCCAGGCCGCGCATGCGCCGCGCGACCTCCTCGTCCAGCGGCGTGATGCCCTCGCGCGCGTCGACCAGCCACAGCACGACGTCGGCCGAGGCCAGCGCGCGCCGGATCTGCTCCTCCACGAGGTCCGACAGGTCGTCGCGATCCACGACGCCGATCCCGCCCGTGTCGATGACCTCGACCCAGCGCCGGCCTTCGCTCGTGCGCAGCTCGGCCGGCACGGCCACGCGGTCGCGCGTCACGCCGGCGGTCGGCTCGACGATCGAGACGCGCGAGCCGCACATGCGGTTCGTCAGCGTCGACTTCCCCACGTTGGGGCGGCCGACGATCACGACCCGGGGCAGTCTGCGGGTGGTCTCCGAGGTCATCGCGGTGCCCATGAGGGCGGAACAGGGTACGAGGGGGCCCGGCGCGCCACAACGAGGCCGCGCCCCGGACCGGTCCGGACGCGGGTTGGGCGTCCGCGCGCGCGCTGCTAGCCTGCGCCGGCCCCGCATGAGCGCGCCCCCCCGCAACGCCCGCCCCTGGGGCTTCGTCCCCGCGCTGTACGTGCTGCAGGGCGCGCCCTACTTCGTCGTGCAGGCGGCGTCGAACACGTTCCTCGCCGCGATGGGCGCGTCGGCCGAGTTCGTCGGGCGCTGGAGCAGCGACCTCACGCTGCCCTGGATGCTGAAACCGCTGTGGAGCCCGCTCGTCGACCTGTTCGGCACCAAGCGCCGCTGGCTGCTCGGCGCGGCGTGCCTGGTGCTCGCCGCGATGGTGCTGGTCGCGTGGGCCGCGGGCCGGCCCGACTACGTCGAGGCCACGATCGCGGCGTGCGTCGTGCTGGCGTTCGCGTCGGCCACCTACGACATCGCCTGCGACGGCTACTACATGCTGGCGCTGGGCAAGCGCGAGCAGGAGGTCTTCGTCGGCGTGCGCAACGCGTGCTACCGCCTGGGCCGCATCGCGATCACCGGCGGCGTCGTGGTGCTGGCCGGTGCGCTGCAGGACGCGCCGGGCGAGCACGTCCTCGCGCACGGCCTCGCACGCGGCAGCGCGTGGGGCGCGGCGTTCGCGGCGGGAGCGGGCGTGTACGCGGTCGGCCTCGCGTGGAGCGCGCTCCGCCTGCCGCGTCCGGCGGCCGACGGGCCGGCCGGCGCCGCGCCCGGAAGCGCGCGGGACGGACTGCTGCAGCGCATCCGCGCCGGGGCGCGCGCCTACGTCGCGCGGCCACGATTCGTCGCCGTGCTGGCCTTCATCCTGTTCTACCGCGCGGGCGAATCGATGCTGACGCCGATGCTCGCGCCGTTCCTGCTGCAGCCGGCGGAGCTGGGCGGCATGGCGCTGGGCGAGAAGCAGGTGGGCTTCCTGTACGGCACCGTCGGCGTCGTGGCGTTGCTCGCGGGCGGCATCGCCGGCGGCTGGCTGATCGCGCGCATAGGCCTGGCACGCTGCCTCCTGCCCATGGCGCTGGCCATGAACCTGCCCAACGTGCTCTACGCCTGGGCCGCCGGCGCGCGGCCCGAGGTCGGCGTGCTCGGCGCCATCGTGGGCTTCGAGCAACTCGGCTACGGCTTCGGCTTCGCCGCGTTCATGGTCGTCCTGCTGCAGTTCTCGCGCGCCTCGGCTTTCGCGACGACGCACTACGCGATCTCGACTGGCCTCATGGGGCTGTCGGCCTGGCTGGCGGGCCGCTGGAGCGGCCGCATCGCCGAGGCGCTGGGCTTCGAGCGCTTCTTCTGGCTCGTCAGCGCGCTGGGGATCGCCAGCCTCGCGACGCTGATCTGCCTGCCGCGACTCGAGGAGGCGCCGGACGGCGAGCGCTAGTCACTCGAGCAGTTGCTCGGGCGCCAGGTACAGGACCTTGGTGTCGGGGTCGAGCGCCAGGGAGTCGGGCGGGTTCACGCGCTCGCGGCCGGTCTTGCTGTCCGACACGCCGATGACCAGGCCCCCGCGGCGGCGCAGCTTGAGCGCGTCCACCAGCTCGCCGTAGGTCCGGGCCGTGACCTCCTCGGGTATGTCGCCCACGAACAGCGTCGTGTCGGCGCGCAAGACGACCTGGCTCAGCGTGTCGGCCGTGCCGTGGTGCTCGATGGCGTGGGCCAGCAGCGAGAAGCCCAGGCGGCGCGTCTCGATCACCTCGTCCGCGCCGGCGGCGCGCGCGTGCTCGACGTTCTCCGAGTCGAGGATCTCGGCCACGACGTACACCGGCTGGTAGCGTCGCGAGGCCGAGCGCTGCTTCTTCAGGTGCGAGCGCACGGTGAACAGGATCAGCAGGGTGACCGCGTCGGCCTGCTGCGGACTGATGCGCCGCGAGCCGGCCACGACGACGGCCTTGGCGCGCGCCAGGCTGACCTTGTCGAGCTCGCTCTCCTTGGTCGGGTCGCCCTCGACCCAGTCGAGCTCGGGCGCGATGTGGCCCGGCCGCTCCATGTCCGCGAAGACCACGATCTTGGTCTCCTCGGTGTTGAACTCGCCGACCAGCGCGTCGAGGAGCAGATCCATGCCGTCCTCGTAGCCGCAGACGACCAGGTGGTTGGCGTGGTTGCCCATGCGGAACTGCTCGTCGCGGACGCTGAGGAATGCGCGCAGCAGGCTGTGGCTCACGATACCGGCGAAGGTCGCCAGCGTGAACAGGCCGCCGATCATCAGGAAGCTGGCCACGATCCGGCCGACCGCCGTGACCGGCGTGATGTCGCCGAAGCCGACGGTGGTGATCGTCACCAGCGCCCACCAGGCCGCGTCCCCGGGCGTGTTCAGCGCCGGATTGTGGTCGCGTTCGATGAGGTACAGGGTCGAGCCGCCCAGGAGGACCTGGACCAGGATGAACGACAGCGCCAGGAGGAACAGCAGCCGGTCGCGCTCGAAGGCGTGCAGCAGCCCGGAGAACGGGTTGCTGTAGCGGAAGATCGCGCGCGAGCGCAGGAGCCGCATCAGGCGCAGCGCGCGCAGGCCACGCAGTTCCGGCACCAGCGCCAGGACCGTGATCAGGTCCACCAGCATCAGCGGCTGGAGCATGTAGCGCAGCCTCGCCAGGACGTGCACGCGCGCGCGGCCCAGCGGCGGACGGCGGAACACGACCAGCTCGGGCGGGTGGAACGTCGCGACTCGTGCCAAGTACTCCAGGCCGAACACGCTGAGGAGACCGGTGTCCACCCAGTGCAGCGCCGCGCGCGCCTCGCTGCCGCGCGGCAGGATCGCCTCGACCAGGAACAGGCCGACCGAGAGGACGATCAGCGCCCAGAGGACCGAGGACGCGACCCGGAAGGATCGGGTGCCCGGTTCGTGGAACGCGGCGCGCAACCAAGCGAGGGCCGGCAGCACGCCGCGATCCTAGCAGGCACCGGCGGCCGCCGTCGCGCGCCGGCGGTGGTGGCGGGCCCGCGGCTCGGCTAGCTTCTGCGCGCCCGCGCCCGCGGCGGGACGCCGGCGCATGCTGTTCAGCTCCCCCATCTTCGTCTTCGCGTTCCTGCCGCTGCTCCTGGCGCTGCACTTCCTCACGCCGCGCGCCGGACGCAACCTGCTGCTGCTCGTCGCCAGCCTGATCTTCTACGCCTGGGGCGAGCCGGTCGTGGCCCTCGTGATGCTGGCCTCGGTCAGCATGAACTGGATCTTCGGCGTGCTGGTCGACCGCGCGCGCGCCACGGGCGGCGGACGCGGTGTGGTCGGCCTGGCGGTCGCCGCCAACCTGGCGCTTCTGATCGGGTTCAAGTACGCCGACTGGCTGTGGTCGGGCGCGGGCTGGCTGCTGCAGGCGGCCGGCGCGCTCGACGCACCTCCTGGTCCGCTGGGCGCGCACTTGGCCGCCGACTCGTGGCTGCGCACGGCGTTCCTCGACCCCGACGGCACGATCCGGCTGCCGATCGGCATCTCGTTCTTCACGTTCCAGGCCTTCTCGTACGTGGTGGACGTCTACCGGCGCGACGCCCCGGTCCAGCGCAACCCGCTCAACATCGCGCTCTACATCGCGCTCTTCCCGCAGCTCGTCGCCGGCCCGATCGTGCGCTACCGCGACGTGGCCGCGCAGATCGTCG
>CAZKIO010000092.1:0-9069 GCA_964552795.1 uncultured Planctomycetaceae bacterium | reverse complement strand
CCGGGATGACGCGCGCGCTGCTGGCGCAGATCGAGTCCGAGGAGCGCTGAGGCGGTCTGCGGGTGTGCATGGGCCACCGGGCGCAGGTCGCGACGAGCACCCGCCGGACTCTGGACGCGGGGGCGGTCCGTTCAGGCGAGATGCTCCGCCCGGGTGCTGACTCGATCTGCGACCGACGTGAAGGAGAGACGCGGCATCAGCGACGATTGCGCATCGCTGCGGAACGAAAGCACGAACAGGGGGGGGGTCAGGCGTCACCGCCCGATGCCTCATCCCAGCGCCTGAGGAACTCCCGCGCCGCGTCGTCAGCGTCCGCCCTCAAGCGGATGGCCACGACGGCCTTGCTCTTCAGCCGGCCCCCGTAAGCCGGTTCGAATGCAGTGATCACGCCCAGTGCACGCCTGTGGCAGACTCCGATGTGGCCCTTCGGGAGCATTGCGTCCTCCCGACGGCATTCGACGATCCGCAATTGGTACTTGTCGCCCGCGCTGGACGCCGCCAACTTGTGCTGGTCAACGAGTTCCCTTTCGCTCTTCTTCATCGACTTGGGCACCATGAGAAGGCGCTTGATGAGAACACCGTTCTCCCGTGCGGCCTTCACGCATGCCTCCCTGAACGTCGCGCCGTTGTCGTTGAAGCTCAGCCAGAAAGGCAGGCTCGAGAGTGTGTGGTACTCGTCTCCGGGCTCGAGTGAATCGATCGTCGCAACGAACAACTGCTCGATCGCCGCAGCGCGACGGTGCGGTTCGAATGTGTAGATGCTCCGGCCCGCACCATCCATGAAAGTGGCCATACGGCCAACTTCGAGGTCGAGTGTTCCGGCGAGCCTTGCGATCAACTGTCTGAAGCTCGGTGCGTGGGATCCGCCTCGCCATTCCCGCATCTGATGCGAGATGTGCCTGGCGGTGGCCACGAACGCCTGCGTCTGCTGATAGGCGCCGATCATCCCTCGGGCTGCGTCCAGTTCCGTGCTGAGCCAGTCCTTGAAGTCATCGCGCAGGCCCCTAAGTCCGGAGGGCGTGAACTCGTAGAAGTACACCCGCTTTCCGGCGATATCGAAGGGCAGTCGTGGCCCGTTTGGCGATGGCTTGCGCTCGTTGTCACACAACAGGTAGACAGGCATCCCGAGCTGATGGGCGATGCCAAGTTCGTAGAACACGTTGGGATTCCACCGCGGCTGATCGAGTATGCCCTCCGGGGTGATGTCGCAGACAGCGAAGGCGGCTCGTTCCAGGTGGGTTCGAATGGCTTCGACGAGATCCGAGACCCCCTTCGCTTCGTCGATCTTGACCAGCTTGATTGGCCGCTTGATGTCAGTTGCTTGTTCACGAGCGCATTCGTCGAGCGTGGGAAAGACGAAGCGGTGTCTCGTGCCGAACTGGGAGATGAAGAACCCTTCGATCGACCCGGGAACTCGTGTCATGATCTACGATGGTCGCCCATGTCAGTTCTCCCTCGTGGAATGCGGCTACCGCGACGTGCCCGGGCAGCTTGCGTCCGCTGCCAAGTGTGGTGCCGGCAGTCAGGCCGTCAAGCGGCACCATCGCCGACTGGCCCATCGTCCCGGTGTCGACGGCGCGGGGGGCTCAAGATCGCGGGAGGGACGCCCGGGACAGCTTCCTAGAGTTCCTCGGTGCCTCCGTACCCGCGGTAGCGCGCGTACGCGCGCTGCGCGTCCTCGGGCCTTCCGGCGGCCCTCTCGACGCGCGCCAGGGTCAGCAGCACGTCGACCAGCTTGCCGTCGCACGCGATCGCGGCCTCGCAGCGCGCGCGCGCCGTGTCGAGGCGTCCGGCGCGCCGCTCGACCTCGCCGTACAACTCGAGCGCGCGGCAGAAGCCGGCATCGAGCGCCAGCGCCGCGTCGAGGTGCGCGCGCGCCCGCGGGAAGTCGCCGACGTGCAGCCACAACTGCGAGAGGCCCAGGCGCGGCAGCGGGTCGCCGGGATGCTCGCGCGCCTGGATCCGCCGCGCGCGGTGGAAGGCCTGCCATTCGGCCGAACGTCGCCGCGCCTCCAGCCGCTCGTTCACCGCTGCGGCGTCGCCGCGCGCGCGCGCGCAGTCGACCAGCACGAACCACGCCGACGGCGCCTCGACGTGCTGCGGCGCGATCTCGACGAAGCGCGCCAAGATGGGCTCTGCGCGCGCGAGATCTGCGCGCCGCGCATGCGCGCGCCCCAGGAGCAGCCAGGCTTCGGGCTCGTCGGGGAAGCGCACCGCTGCGGATGCTCCCGCGGGCGCGGCGAGGCGCGCCTCGACCGCGGCGAAGTCGTCCGCGTCCAGCGCGATGCGCGCGGCGGCGATCGCCAGCGGCGCGGACTGCGCACGGCCCAGCAGCGCGATCGCCTCGTCGGTCTCTCCCGCGCCGTGCAGCGCGCGCGCGTACAGCGCGACGAGGCGCGGATCGGCGTCGGGCGCGCGCGCGACCGCCGCGCCGTCCTTCAGGATCTCGGCCGGGAGGTCGAGCTCGATCGCCTCGGTCCAGCGCGCCAGCGTCTCGGCGGGCGACGGGCGCGGCGGATCCTGGACGCACGCCGCGAGCAGCACGGCGAGGATCATCGGAACGCCTCCTGCTTCACGATGCCCGCGCCCTCGCGGATCGTCAGGCGCTGTCCCGCGGGGCCGCCGGGCAACTCGTCGACGCGGCCCGACGGCCAGCGCACGATCAGCTTCTCGTAGCTCCGCTCCGCGCCCAGGCCGAAGTGCAGCCATGGGCTCGATGCGGACTGGAACCCCGCCGCGGTTTGGCACTCGGCGAGCAGCGCGTGCTCCGCGGCGCCGCGGCCGACCACCACGATGGCGCTGGCTCCGTGGCCGTCGCGCGGCGTGCGCCGTCCCGTTCCGGCGGGTTTCTCGGGACCCAGGAGGCGCAGCGCGAGGCGCGCGTTCGCGCCGCCCATCCGGTTCATGCCGACGGCCGCGGGCGCGTCGATGCGCGCGAGCACCAGGTCGGGCCGCCCGTCGAGGTCGAGGTCGCCGACGGCGCTGCCGCGCGCGCCGATCGGCGGCGCGAGGATCGAGTCGGCGCCGCGCGCGGCGACCGGCACGGCCTTGGGCTCGGGTCCCAGGCGCCACAGCGTCGCGGGCTGCCCGTAGCGCGTGCCGGTGTACGGCTCGTCGGCCTGCGGGTAGACGTGGCCGTTCGCGCTGAACAGCTCCATCCAGCCGTCGCCGTCGAAATCGGCGAGGTGCACGCCCCACGACAGGAGGCTGCGCGTCTCGCGCAGGAGGCCGTAGCGGTGCGTCGCGCGCAGGAACCCGACCTTCGCGCCCAGGTACAGCTCGGTCGGCTCGTCGGAGAAGTTCGTCACCGTGAGATCGAGCCGCCCGTCGCGGTCGACGTCGCCCGCGGCGACGCCCATGCCGGCCTGCGCGCGGCCCTCCGCCGACAGCGCGACGCCGGCGTTGTAGGCGACGTCGCGGAACACGCCGCGCCCGTCGTTCACGAGCAGCAGGTTGGGGGAGCTGTCGTTGGCGACGAACAGGTCCGTGTCGCCGTCGCCGTCGGCGTCGAAGGCGAGGACGCCCAGCGTGTAGCCGGCGACGTGGCCGGGCAGCGACGTGGCGCTGCGGTCCTCGAACGTGCCGTCGCCGCGCCCGCGCAGGAAGAGATCGGGCTGCGGCACGAGGCCGGCGGGCCCGCAGAACACGTCGTGGCCCTTCCACCGGCAGGGGATCGCGAGCGCGCCCTCGCCGAGCTTCCCGAGCGGCGGGTTCGCGAGGTCGAGATCGAGGTAGCGGCCCGCGTAGAGATCGAGATGCCCGTCGCCGTCGGCGTCGAGCAGCGCGATGCTGGTGAACCACGACGGCACGCGCCGGCCCTGGAATTCCACCGTCCGCACCGCGGCCGGAATGGCGTGCGGCCGCGCGCTCAGCGTTCCCGACGGCTCCTGCAGGTACACGAACAGCCCGCCGTGCGCGCCCGCGACCAGGTCGTCGTCGCCGTCGCCGTCGACGTCGCCGACCGCGAGGCCCGTCGTCCACGCGCGCGGCGCGTCCGCGGCGGGCGCGCGGCGCGTGAACCGGCCGCTGCCGTCGTTCTCGTACACCTCCAGGGCGGGAGCGTCGCCCGCGGCGAGCGTCGCGCAGCCCTGCGCGAACACGAGGTCGAGGTCGCCGTCGTTGGAGAGGTCGATCAGCGCGACGCCCGCGCCGTTGGCCTCCAGGATCACCGCCTTGCGCGCGGTGCCAGACACGTTGACGTAGTCGACGCCGCGCGCGCGCGCCTCGTCGACGAGGTCGCCGGTGTCGGGGAGCGCGCGCTCGACGGCTGCGGCGGACGGCGCGGTGACCTCCGCGCCCGGCCCGCAGGCCGCCAGACCGACGGCCAGGGCGGTCGAAAGAGAACGGCGCGGCATCTTCCCAATCTAGACGATCCCTTCCGCGCGCCCGCACTGCCCTTTGCGACCCGGGCGGGCCGTCCGGAGGCGATCCGCGGTCGCGCGCCCGGCGGGAGTCCCGGACCGCGCCCGGACCGCCCGCCCGGCACCGGCTGCGCGTTGACCGTTCCTCCCCCGGCCGCGTACCCTCTGCGGCTTGCCTGGGATCCTCCCGGCTCTCCGTCCATGCCCGTCCGCCGACCCAACCTCCTCGACGCGTTCCGCAAGGCACACGACGTGCCCGGGGATCCTCCGTCGACGCCGGCGGGCATCTCGCCGGCCGCGCCGCGCGCGCCCGAGCGCGCGCCCGCGTCCCAGGGTCCCGTCGCGGCGCCGGCGCAGCCCGCGTCGGCGGTCGAGATGCCGCGCGCGCGACCGCCCGAGCCGCCGCAGCGCGTGCCGCCGGCAGGCGCCGCGGGACAGGCGGGCGGACCGAACGTGCGCGTGCTCGTGCTCGCGCTGGGCGCGGCGCTCGTGCTGCTCGTTGCCGTGATCGCCTACAAGCTCGGCAGCGCGTCGGGCGCGGATCCTGCGGACACCGTGCACGCCGCGCCGCCGGCGCTGGCCGCGCCGTCCGCACCGCCCGCGGCGCAGCCGCGCGCCGATCCCGCGGCGGCCGCGCGCACGAAGCCCGACCAGGACCTCTACGACACGCAGAACCGCTACAGCCTGCGCCTCATCCAGTACCCCAGCGACGAGCGCGGGCTCGCGCTGGCGACCGAGGCGTACCGCTGGCTCGTGCAGGCCGGCATCCCCGTCGCAAGCCCGATCCAGCTCTCCGGCGGCAAGGGCCTCGTGCTGGTCGCCGGCGCCGCGCCGACGCGCGACGAGCTCGTGCCGCTGCGCGACTACGTGCGCGAACTGCGCTACCCCGAGGGCTCGAAGAAGAAGCCCTTCTCCGACGCCTACGTCGACGAGATCGAACGCGTCCTCGTCCGCTGAACACGCGCGGACCAGGCGGTCCAGCGCACCCACCCCGAACGAACCCAAGGAACCTGAACCATGTCGATCCACTCCAGCCTGCGCACCGGTGACAACCTCCGCGGCGAGCGCAGCGTGTTCACGCGCAACGAGCGCCTCGCCATCCTCAAGAAGGCCGGCAAGTTCGACCCCGAGAAGGGCGGCAGCGTCTACGGTCTGCCCAAGGTGCGCACGCGCTTCAAGGTCGCGGGCGCCAAGAAGGAGCCCAAGGCCGCCGCCGCGGCTGCCGCGGGCGCGACGGCGGGCACCGCCGCCGCACCGGCCAAGGGTGCGGCCGCCGCGCCGGCCAAGGGCGCGGCCCCGGCCGCGGCCCCGGCGAAAGCCGCTCCGGCCAAGAAGAAGTGACCGCGCCGGGATCCTCGGCCCCGGTGCTCGAGGTCTTCGCCTCGATCCAGGGCGAGGGCGCGTTCGTGGGCGAGCCGCAAGTGTTCCTGCGACTCGCCGGCTGCCCGCTGCGCTGCCGCTGGTGCGACACGCCTGCATCGTGGCGCGTGCGCGAGGGGTCGACCGCGCGCATCGCGACCGCGCACGGCGCCGTGCGGCGCGAACCGGCGTGGGCGACGCCGTTCCAGGCGGCGTGCTGGATCGCCGAGTGCGAGCCCGGCGCGCAGCGCACCGTCAGCGTCACGGGCGGCGAGCCGCTGCTCTGGCCGGGGTTCCTCCACGCCCTGCGCGGCATGACCGGCGCGCGCCGCCTGCACCTGGAGACCGCCGGCGCGCACCCGCGCGCGCTCGGCGCCGTGCTCGAGCGCTTCGATCACGTCAGCCTGGACCTCAAACCCGACGCGGACCTCGATGCGCCCGAGGAGGTGCCCGCGGCCGGCGCGGCGGAGGCCAGCCCGCGCACGGCGGCCGAGTGGAGCGCGGCGCGGCGCGCGTGCCTGGCCCTGGTGGCGGGCCGCGACGCGTGCGCGAAGATCGTCGTGTCGGGCGAGCGCGAGCCGGACGACTTCGTGGCGCTGCTCGAGGAGGTCGAGGACTGCGCGCCGCGCCTGCGCGTCATCCTCACGCCGGCGACCGCGATGGGCGGCGTGCGCGCGCCGTCGATGGATCTCGTGCTGGCGGTCGCCGAGCGGGCGCACGACCGCGACCTCGACGTGCGCGTCGTGCCCCAGGTGCACCGGCTGCTGTCGCTGCCCTGAGCGGCGATTCAGCGTGCGCGCAGCTCGAGCGCGTGCAGCACGGCGGCGCCGCCCGAGCGCGTGCGGATGAGCACCTCGACGGGGCCCGGCGCGGGATCGAGGCGCAGCGTGATCTCGTCGCTTCCCGCGCGCACCGGCCACGAGCTGCGATCGCGGCGCGAGAACCCCGCCGCGCCGCTCGCGCGCCAGTACACGTCCAGGATGTCCGCCCGCGGCGTCGCGAGGCGCGTGCGCAGCCACGCCGGGCCGGGGTCGCGGCGTTCATGCGCCGTGAACACGACGCGGTCGCCGGTCCCGGGCGCGGCGATCTCCACGCCGCCGTCCGGCGCGCGCGCGGCCCGTGCCGCGCCCTCGACCACGAGGCCCCCGGTCGCCGAACCGTCGAGCCTGAAGAGGACCGTGCGCGCCGCGTCGAACTCCTCGGCGATCGTCGGCGCGGACTGCGCGCGGCGCGGCTCGGTGCGGGGCGCGTCCGCGTGCAGCAGCATCCGCTCCGTGTACAGGTCGATCACGACGTCGGGCCGCGCGGCGGCCACGAGGTCCTCGTCGAACGCGTCGCTCCACGCCAGGCGCAGGTCGGAGAAGTGCTCGGGCAGCAGCGGACGCAGCGTGGTGAAGAACGAATCGTGGAACAGCACGCCGCGCGGCAGCCGCTCGTCGTGGACGACCATCCACGTCGGGCTGAGCTGGCGCTCGGCCGAGGCGACGACGTGCGCGCGCCCGTGCGGCGGCCGGAACTGGCGCTCGGACTGCACCAACAGGTCCTCGACGTACAGGCGCCGGCCCCACGAATCCTCCGGGTCGGCCTGCAGCTCGACGACGCACTCGGAAGCCTCGATCGGCTCGACGGCGGGGAACCAGCTTGCGAGGCGCGACGCGATCGCGTGGTAGGCCGCGTGCGCGCCGCGTCCCGTCCAGTGCGTGCCGTAGGGCGTGTACACGAGGTCGTCGGGCGCATCGCGGGCCCTTGCGGCGTGCAGGACCGGCCGCAGATCGAGGAACTCCGCGGTCGAGTGCTCGGCAAGGTGCGCGGCGAGCTGGTCCATCCGCGTCGGCCCCACGGGCGCGTACGCCGGCGGCAGCCGCTCGGGATAGATCGTCTCCTTGTTCGGACACAGCACGAACAAGTGGCGCGCGCCGGACGCGGCGAGCAGGTCGCGCCGGCGCTCGAGCCCGGTGCGCCAGCGCTCCAGGTCGGCCGGCAGGAAGGGCCGTGCGCCGCGGTGGTCCTGCAGGACGTCTCCAGCCGCGTAGCCGATCCAGCCGTCGCGCGCGACGACCAGGTCCTCCGACGGCGTCACGCGCAGCCACAGGCAGAACAGGACGCTGCGCGCGCGCAGCAGCACGTCGCGCAGGCCGAACGTGTCGGAGTGGTGCTGCTGCAGCCGTTCGGGGAAGCGCGCCAGCTCTGCCAGCGAGCGCGGCGGCGGCGGCAGGGGCGCGGGCGCGCGCAGCTCGGCCGCGGTGCCCGCCGACGGCCGCAGCGCGCCGTCGACGGCGGGGGCCGCGAGTAGCAGCGCGAACAACGCCGTGGCGGGGAGGTCGACGCGGCTCCGCCTCTGCATGGGCCGCGGACCTCAGAACCGGAAGTAGATGAACGGGTTGTAGCCGCCGGCGGCGAGCTCCATGGCCGACAGCGCGAAGAGCAGCGCCAGCGCGGCGAGGCCCGCGACCTCGATCGCGGTCGCGAGGCCCGTGCGCCCCTGCTCCCACAGGCCCTCGCACCAGCGCCGCGCGGCGGGCACCCACGGCGCGGATCCGATGACGCCCGCGGCGATCGCGATCCACGTGCGCGTGTCGGCGTACAGGCCGATCGGGTGCAGGCGCGCGGCCTCGACGACCGTCGTGCCCAGGTCGACCGGCGTCGAGCCGCCCTGCAGCCCGCACATCGCCGCGAGCACGTGGCCGGCCTGCCCGAAGCTCTCGGCGCGGAAGAACACCCAGCCGACCATCACGACGAGCACCACGTAGGAGTGGCGCAGCCACGTGCCGCGCCGCTCGAGCCACGCGCCCAGGCCCAGGCGCTCCAGCACCAGGAAGGCGCCGTGGTACAGGCCCCACACGACGAAGGTCACGCTGGCGCCGTGCCACAGCCCGCACAGGAAGAACACGACCACCAGGTTGATGCCCGTGCGCGTCCGGCCGCGGCGGTTGCCGCCCAGCGGGATGTACAGGTAGTCGCGGAACCAGGTCGAGAGCGAGACGTGCCAGCGGCGCCAGAAATCGGTGATCGAGCGCGCGACGTAGGGGAACAGGAAGTTCTCGCGGAAGCGGAATCCGAACAGATGTCCCAGCCCGATGGCCATGTCCGAGTAGCCCGAGAAGTCGAAGTAGATCTGCAGCGTGTAGCACACCACGCCCAGCCAGGCGAGACCGGGCGGGAGCTGCTCCGGCGGGAGCGCGAACACGCGGTCGGCCGTGAGCGCGCACACGTTCGCGATCAGCATCTTCTTCGCGAGGCCGATCACGAAGCGCCGCGCGCCGTAGGCGAAACCCTCGAGCGTCACCACGCGCTCGACGATCTGCGCGGCCACGTCGCGGTAGCGCACGATCGGGCCGGCGACGAGCTG
>CAZKIO010000091.1:0-10137 GCA_964552795.1 uncultured Planctomycetaceae bacterium | reverse complement strand
GGTGAGCTCTGGCTGGAGTCGCTGAGCACGGACGCCCAGGGCCGAGCCGCCAGTCAGCGCATGACCCCCGGACCCGTCGCGGTCGTCGTCGAACAGCCCGGACTTTGGCCGGTCCGCCGGGTGGTTGCCGTGACCGAGCCTCCGCGCGAGCACGAGGTTCAGGTCCGCAGGCGCGGGAGCGCCACCCTGCGCTTCACGCGCGGGGGCCTCGCCGTCACGGGCCTGGCGGTCCGGGTGGCATCCCGGGAGTTCCAGCAGGACGTCGCCGAGTGGTTGGTTCCCGGCTTCGCAGTAGCGAACCCGTCCGACCTGCGGACGGACGCCGCCGGCCGCCTCCGGCTGGACGGCTTGCCGAACGGCGTGTTCGCGTGGTCGGTCGATACCGAAGCGGGGCCGCGCTCCGGGGAGTTCCAGGTCGAGCCCGGGCTGGCCGTCCTGCACGACCTGGCCCTGGACTGAGATCTCCGGAGCACCCGAGCCCGCGCCCCGCTCTCCGGGGGGGGAGGGCGAGAATTCTCCCGGGGCCCCTTGACGGACTAGACGACCGGTCTAATATCGGCCCCCATGACGCCGCCGGTCAAAGACAGCAACACCCGGGACCGGATCCTCGAGGTCGGGGCCCAGGCCGTGTCCGAGAAGAGCTTCAACGCCTGCGGCCTGTCCGAGATCCTCGAGCGGGCGGGGGTGCCTAAGGGCTCCTTCTACCACTACTTCCCCTCGAAGGAGGACTTCGGCGTCGCGCTGATCGAGCAGGCCGCCGCGCAGTACGTCGAACTCCTGCGCCCCATCATCGGCGACCGCCGCAAGACGCCGCTCGAGCGCCTGCGCACGATCTTCCAGCGCAGCCGCGAGGAATGCGCGTGCAGCGGCGCGGCGCGGCAGTGCCTGATCCCCAAGATGGCACTGGAGACCGGGCAGCTCAGCGAACCGGTCCACGCGGCCGTCAAGAGCGCCTACGACCAGTGGAGCGCGATGGTCGCCAGCGTGGTTCGCGAGGCGCAGGCGGCCGGCCAGATCAGCCGCCGCCACGACCCCGACCGCCTGGCCAACGTGCTCGTGATGCTGTGGGAGGGCGCGACGATCCGCATGCAGATCGATCGCAGCCTCCAGCCCGTCGACGACTTCCTGTCCTTCGTCTTCGACTCCCTCCTGGCCGACCCGGCCTGATCCCTTTCGGAACACCCCCCAGGGGCCACTCTGCTCACGTTTTTCTAGACGACTGGTCTACTTCAACACTCGAATCGCCATGCATCGCTTCCTCCGTCCTGTCCGCCTGATCCTGCCCGTCCTCGCCGCCCTGGGGGCGGCGGCGCCCGCCCAGCAATCCGTGAGGGTCGCCACCGTCGAGCGCGCCGAGGTCCAGCAGCACGACCGCGTCACCGGCAGCCTGCGCGCCGCGCACGAGGTGGTGATCGCGGCGCTCGAGGAGGGCGCGCTGGTCGACGTGCGCGTCAAGGAGGCCGCGTTCGTGAAGCGCGGCGACGTCCTGGCCAGCACGGACGCGCGCCGCCTCGAAGCACAGGCGGCCGAGGTCGACGCCGAGATCGCCCGCGCGCGGGCCGAGGTGCTGCAGCGCCGCGCCGAGCTCGCGAACGCCGAGCGCGACGTCGAGGCGCTGGCCGCGGCCGCGCAGAAGAACGCGGTGTCCGAGCGGCAGTTGCGCAACGCGCGCACCGAGGCCGAGGTCGCCGCCGCGCGCATCGCGGCCGCCGAGGGGCACGTCCAGGGCCTCGACGCGCGCAAGGCGCTCTTGCGCGTCCGCCTGGACGACGCGCTGATCCGCGCGCCGTTCGACGGCCGCATCGTCGCGCGCCACGCCGAGCCGGGACAGTGGATCCGGCCGGGCGATCCCGTCGTCACGCTGGCTTCGACGGGCATCGTCGAGGCCTGGCTCGAGGTGCCCGAGCGCCACGCCGACGCGGCGCGCGCGCTGGCGGCGAGTGGGCGCGGCGGGAGCGCGCTCACGGGCCCGCTCGCCGGCACGAACGCGAACGCCCTCGCGGTCGAGATCACCGCTGCCGGCCGCAGCGTCACCGCGCGCGGCGTGCGCCTCGTCCCGCAGGTCCACGCGCGGGCGCGCACCTTCGCGCTCGTCGCCGACCTCGACGACGCGGGCGGCGGGCTCGTGCCCGGCATGTCCGTGTCCGCGTGGCTGCCCGTCAGCCAGAAGGCCGCGCAACTGCTCGTGCCGCGCGACGCGCTCGTGCGCCGGCCGGGCCAGACCAGCCTGTTCCGCATCCGCGAGGCCGACGGCGCGCCGCTCGCCGAGCAGGTCGCCGTGTCCGTGCTGTTCGAGACCGAGTCGGCCGTCGCCGTCGCGGGCCCGCTCGCGGCCGGCGAGCGTGTCGTCGTCGAGGGCAACGAGCGTCTGTTCCCGAACATCCCCGTGTCGATCGTGCCGGAGGGACCGCGCACCGCGGCGCCCGCCGAGCCGCGCGGCGAGCGCGTCGCCGCCATTCGCCAGGCCTCCAGCGGAGCCGCGCAATGAAGCTGCTCGAACTCGCCGTACGCCAGCCGGTCACCGTCGCGGTCGGCGTCCTGTTGTCGCTGCTCGCGGGCTTCGTCGCCCTGCAGGGCCTGCCCGTGCGCATGACGCCCGAGGTCGACTCGGTCGTGATCGCGGTCAGCACGAGCTGGGAGAACGCCTCGCCCGAGGAGATCGAGAGCGACGTCGTCGAGCCGCAGGAACAGGTTCTCGGCACGCTGTCGGGCCTCGTCTCGATGACGAGCACCAGCCAGGCCGGCCAGAGCCTGGTGCGCCTGGAGTTCGAGACCGGCACGGACATCAAGACCGCGCTGGCCGAGGTCGACCAGAAGCTCGGCGAGGTGCCCAGCTACCCCGCGGGCGTCGACGAGCCGCGCATCGACGACCTGGACCCCGAGTCGATCGACTACATCGCCTGGATCGGCCTCGCCTCGACCGACCCCGCGTTCGACAGCACGACGCTGTACGATTTCATGGAGCGGCGGCTGAAGCCGCGCTACGAGCGCATCCCGGGCGTGTCCGAGGTCGGCATCCGCGGCGCGCGCGAGCGCGAGGTGCACATCCGCGTCGACCCCGTCGCGCTGGCGCAGCGCGGCATCACCTGGGCCGCGCTGGTCGACGCGATCCGCCTGTCGAACGAGGACTTCTCGGGCGGCAAGCTGCCCGACGGCAAGAACGACGTGCGCGTGCGCGCCGTGGGGCGCTTCAGCGACGTCGAGTCCGCGCGCAGCATGGTCGTGCGGCGCGACGCGGCCGGCCCGGTCTACCTGGGCGACGTGGCCGAGGTCGTCGCGACGCACAAGGAGGTGCGCGACTGGGTGCGCGGGCGCGGCCAGAAGATGCCGTTCTTCAACTTCCAGCTCGAGACCGGCGGCAACCTGCTCGACACGATGGCGCAGATCCGCGCCGTGACCGCGGCGCTGAACGCGCCCGGCGGCGTGCTGGAGCAGGAGGCGCAGAAGCTCGGGTTGAACGGGAAGCTGGAGCTGGTCCAGACCTACGACTCGACCACCTACGTCGTCGACGCGCTGGCGCTCGTGAAGAGCAACGTGTGGATCGGCGGCATCCTGGCGACGCTGACGCTGCTGTTCTTCCTGCGCTCCCTGCGCTCGATCGGCATCATCGCCGTCGCCATCCCGATCTCGGTGATCGGCACGGTCACGATCCTGGCCGCGCTGGGCCGCACGCTGAACATCATCTCGCTGGCCGGCATCGCGTTCGCGACCGGGATGGTCGTCGACAACGCGATCGTCGTCTTGGAGAACGTGTTCCGGCACCTGGAGCTCGGGAAGAACGCGCGGCAGGCGGCGCTCGACGGCGCACGCGAGGTCGCGGGCGCGGTCGTGGCCTCGACGCTGACCACGCTGGTGGTGTTCGTGCCGATCCTCCTGATCCAGGAAGCGGCCGGCCAGCTCTTCCGCGACATCGCGCTGGCGATCATGGCCGCCGTCGGCGTCAGCCTCGTCGTCGCCCTGTCCGTGGTCCCGTCGCTTTCGGCGCGCGTGCTGAAGGCTCCGGCCAAGGCCGCGCAGCCCGCGCCCGCCGCGCCCGCGCGCCCCGCCCGCGGCCTGCGCGCGCGCTGGAACGCGCTCGTGCGCGGCGCGCGCCGCCTCGCCGACGTGCCCGGCCACGCCGCCGCGCTCGTCCTGTGGCTCACGGCCACTTGGACGCGCCGCGTCGCGCTGATCGGCGCGTTCGCGATCGGCACCACGCTGGGCATCGCGTGGCTCGTGCCGCCGCTCGACTACCTGCCGCAGGGCAACCGCAACATCGTGTTCGGCGTCTTGATCCCGCCGCCGGGCTACACGACCGACCAGATGTCGGCGCTCGGCGAGCGCATCGAGGCGCGCATCCGCCCGTACTGGGAGGCCGCCGGCGACCGTTTCGGCATCGAGCCGATCGCGCGCGGAAACGCGCCGCTGCCGCCCGACGCGCGCCAGCCCGTCGCGGACGCCGCCGCGCCCGGCGGAACGATCGTGCCGCCGTCGCTCGACCACTACTTCCTGGTGTCGTTCGACGGGATGCTGTTCCACCTCGCGATCTCGGAGGACAAGCAGAAGGCCGTCGACGCGCTGGCGCTGTTCCAGCACGCCACGGCCGGCGACGTCGCGCCCGACGTGTTCTCGTTCGCGTTCCAGTTCCCGCTGTTCCGCACCGGCGGCACCACGGGCTCCGCGATCAAGGTCGACCTGGTCGGCGACGACCTCGACACCGTGACGGGCTCGGGCGGCGCGCTGTTCGTGGCGCTGATGGAGCGCTTCGGCCCGTACGCCGTCACGCCCGACCCGGCGAACTTCCTCTTGCCGACGCCCGAGCTGCGCGTCACGCCCGACGACGAGCGCCTGCGGGACCTCGGCATGTCGCGCCGCGACGTGGGCCTCGCGGTGCAGGCGTCCGGCGACGGCATCTTCCTGCCGCGGCAGTTCGAGCTCGGCGACCAGCTCGAGGACATCAAGATCCTGACGCACGGCGCGCTGGAGAACGCGCCGCTCCTGGCCCTCGCCGCCGCGCCGATCGCGACGCCCGGCGGCCAGGTCGTCGACCTCGCGAGCCTCGCGAAGGTCGAGCGCGTCGTCGTCCCCGACCGCATTCGCCGCGTCGACCGCCAGCGCGCGGTGACGCTGCAGGTCACGCCGCCGCCGGGCATGCCGCTGGCCGACGCGATCGCCGCGATCGAGGAGACCGCCCAGAACCTGCGCACCGCCGGCGCGATCGCGCCCGGCGTCGAGGTCGCGCTGGCCGGATCGGCGGGGCGCCTCGCCGAGATCAAGACGGCGCTCCTGGGCGACGGCACGCTGGCCGGCACGCTGACGAGCTCGCTCGCGCTCGCGTTCCTGGTCGTGTACCTCCTGATGGTGGTGCTGTTCCAGAGCTGGACGCACCCCTTGGTCATCATGGTCAGCGTGCCGCTCGCGACGCTGGGCGGCTTCGCCGCGCTGGCCGCCGTGCACGCCTGGAGCGCCGCGGACCGCTACGTCCCGGTCCAGAACCTCGACGTCCTGACGATTCTGGGCTTCGTGATCCTGGCCGGCGTCGTCGTGAACAACGCGATCCTGATCGTGCACCAGGCGCTCAACTTCATGAATGCGGACGGCCTCGCGCCGCGCGCCGCGATCGCCGAGTCCGTGCGCACGCGCGTGCGGCCGATCCTGATGAGCACGCTGACGTCGGTCGGCGGGATGCTCCCGCTCGTGCTGATGCCGGGCGCGGGCTCGGAGCTGTACCGCGGCCTGGGCGCCGTGGTGGTCGGCGGCCTCGCCGTGTCGACCGTGTTCACGCTGGTCCTCGTCCCCGTCCTCCTCGAAGTCGTCCTGCGCGCACCGAGCGCGCGCCGCGCCGAAAGCCGCGCGCAAGAAATGGAGCTGGTGCTGTCATGAACGTCGCACTCCCGCAACGCGCACTCGGTGCGCTCCTTCTCCTCGTCGCCGCCGCCTGCCGCGCCGTCGGCCCCGACCACGAGACGCCGAAGATGGCGCTGCCCGAGCGCTGGCACGAGCAGAGCGGCCCGGCGGTCGAGTCCGGCCCGAGCGAGCTGGCGCAGTGGTGGCGCAGGTTGAACGACCCGCTGCTGGATTCGCTGGTGTCGCGCGCGACGGCGCAGAGCCTGGAACTCATGGAGGCGCTGTCGCGCGTGCGCGAGGCGCGCGCGCTGCGCGGGGCCGCGAAGGCGGACCTGTACCCGACGGTGGACGCCGCGCTCGAGTACGAGCGCGCGCGCGCCAGCGAGCGGACGGCGTTCGGCCGGATCGCGCAGCTCGGCGACACCGACTTCCACAGCGCCGGGTTCGACGCGTCGTGGGAGGTCGACCTGTGGGGCCGCGTGCGACGATCGGTGGAAGCCGCCGGCGCCGAGGTCGACGTGACGATCGAGAACGCGCGCGACGTGGCCGTGACGGTGGCGGCGGAGGTGGCGCTGACGTACGTCGAGCTGCGCGCGTTCCAGCGACGCGTGGCGATCGCGAAGTCGAACGTGGAGCTGCAGGACCGGACGCTCGAACTGGCGCGCGCGCGGTTCGAGTCGGGCCTCGTGTCGGAGCTCGACGTGGCGCAGGCCGCCGCCAACCGGGAGACGACGCGCTCGCGCGTGCCCGCGCTGGAGGCCGGGCTGCGCGCGGCCGAGAACCGGCTCGCCGTGCTGCTGGGCCAGGCGCCCGGGACGCTGGCGGAGGAGCTGGCGGAGGCGAGGCCGATCCCGGTTCCGCCGCCGACGGTGGCCGCGGGCGTGCCGGCGGACCTGTTGCGCAGGCGGGCGGACGTGCGGCGCGCCGAGCGCGTGCTCGCCGCCGAGACGGCGCGGGTAGGCGTGGCGGAGGGGGACCTGTACCCGCGGTTGAGCTTGAACGGCTTCGTGGGCTTGCAGGCCGAGGCGCTGAAGGACATCGGCGCGTCGGGCAGCGACACGTTCGGGTTCGGCCCGTCGGTGCGCTGGAACCTGTTCGACCGCGCGCGGGTGAACCGGCAAGTCGAAGCGCAGGACGCGCGGCGCGAGCAGGCGCGGCTGCGCTGGGAGTTGGCGGTGCTGCGGGCGCTGGAGGAGACGGAGAACGCGCTGACGGCGTTCGCGCGCGAGCAGTCGCGAAGAGACGCGCTGGTGGCGGCGACGGAGCAAGCGTTGCGCGCGGCCGAGATCGCGCGGACGGAGTACCGCGAGGGGTTGACGGACTTCCAGGCGGTGGTGGACAGCGAGCGATCGCTGGCGGTGCTGGACGACGAGCTGGCGCAGTCGTCGGCGGCGATCACGCGGTCGCTGATCGCGGCGTACAAGGCGCTGGGGGGTGGATGGGACGAGGCGGGAACCGCGGTGGAGGTGGCGGCGTTGCGGGAGTGAGGGCGAGGGCGCGCGAGGCCGCGTACGATCGCGCCGCGGCGTACACTCGCGAGCTGACCCCGCGGTCCGCGCCGCACCCCATGCGCCACCCTCCCGTCGCCGTCGGTCTCCTCGCCGCGCTCGCCGCCTGCACCGGCGATCCGCCGAAGCTCCGCGATGCGGACCCCGCCAGCGTCGCCGCGCCCGCGACCGTCGCGCGCGCACGGTCCGACACGCTCGGCGAGGTCGTGCCGGAGCTGAGCGACAGCATCTGGATCGTGTTCCAGGACGCGGACGGCGCTCACTGGTTCGGCAGCGACGGCCAGGGCGTGTTCCGCGTGGAAGGCCGGGTCATCACGCGGTTCACGACGCGGGACGGGCTGAGCCACGACCAGGTTCGCGGCATCCAGCAGCACGCGGCCACGGGCGACCTGCTCATCAGCACCAACGGCGGCGTCAGCCGCTACGACGGAGCGCGATTCGTGACGTTGCCCGTGACGGAGGTCGTCGCGCTCGACGACGGCTGGGTGCTGGATTCTGGCGACGTCTGGATCCAGGGCCGGTCGGGAGCGAAGGGTCCGTACCGCTACGACGGCACGACGCTCTACTCGCTGCAGTTTCCGAAGAGCCCCCGCGCGGACGAGTGGTACGCGAAGTACCCGACGGCTCCCTGGAACCCGTACGAGGTCTGGTGCGTGTACCGGGACCACGCCGGCCACATGTGGTTCGGAACGGCGTGCCTGGGCATCTGCCGCTTCGACGGCAGCACGCGGGAGTGGATGTACGAGGCCCACCACTCGGAGCTGCCCAACAACGCGCTGTTCGGCATCCGCTCGATCCTCCAGGACCGGCGCGGGGACTTCTGGTTCTGCAACACGCAGTACCGCTACGCGATGAACCCGCGCGGCGGCGAGGGCGGCCGGCCCGGCGAGATCGCGTACACGCGCAAGCCCGGGATGGACCTCTCGGGCACGACGATCGGCGAGCCGTTCTTCTACTTCATGTCGATCACCGACGACGAGCGCGGGCACCTGTGGATGGCGCCCTACGCCGGCGGCGTGTGGAGGTACGACGGCGCGGGGTTGACGCACTACCCGATGAAGGACGGCGCCGGGCGCGACATCACGATGTTCTCGATCTACCGGGATCGGAGCGGCGGGCTGTGGGTGGGCACGCACGAGCACGGCGCGTACCGGTTCGACGGGGCGGGGTTCGAGCGCTTCCGGCCCTGAGGGGGTGCGGTGGGAGCGCTGGGGCCGGTTGAAAGTCCGTGAGGGCGGTCGGCAGCGGCTCTCCCAGGGGTTTGACAAAACTTCTTGTCAATGCTGTCATGCCCCCGTGCTGGACATCGAAACCGTCGAGGACCCCGCCGCCGCCGCGGCCCTGATGGACCCGCTGCGGGCCCGGATCCTGTCCGAGCTGACCGAGCCCCGCTCGGCCGCGGCCCTGGCCCAGCGGGTGGGCCTGCCCCGGCAGAAGGTGAACTACCACCTGCGCGCGCTCGAGGAGCTCGGGCTCGCCCGCGTGGCGGAGAACCGCAAGTGGGGCGGGATCACCGAGCGACGCCTGGTGGCGACGGCCGCCTCGTACGTCGTGTCGCCCGACGCCCTCGGGCCGGTGGCGAGCGATCCCGAGCGCACCGCCGACCGGCTGTCGGCCGGCTACCTGATCGCGCTCGCGGCGCGGGCCGTGCGCGAGGTCGGGCGGCTGGTGCGGCTGGCGCGCGCGGAGAGCAAGGGGCTCGCGACCCTGTCCATCGACACCGAGGTGAACTTCGCCACGCCGGCCGAGCGTTCGGCGTTCACGCGGGATCTCGGCGAGGCGATCACGCAGCTCGTCGCCCGTTACCACAACCCTTCGGCGCCGGACGGCCGCGTGCACCGCGTGGTCGTGCTCGCCCATCCGATCGAAGCCAGACCATGAACAGGAAGAAGGACGACAAGGGACCGCGCCGCGTGGAGACGACGGTCGAGATCCGGGCGACGCCCGAGGCCGTGTGGAAGGCGATCGCGACCGGGCCGGGGACGAAGGCCTGGTTCATGGGGATGGAGTCGGAGTTCGACGGGCGCGTCGGCGGAGAGGTCCGCGGGAAGGTGGGTGACCAGGTCGTGGAAACCGCGAGGCTGACGGCGTGGGATCCGCCCAGGCACTTTGCGACCGAGGGGGAGAACCCGTTCGGCCCGGGGTCGCCGAGGATCGCGTACGAGTGGACGGTCGAGGCGAAGGGGGGAGGCCGGTGCGTGCTGCGGATGGTGCAGACGCTGTTTGCGGAGGATGACTCGTGGGATACGCAGGTCGGGGACACGGAGGCCGGTTGGCCGGCGTTCTTCCACATCCTGCGCAACTACGTCGAGCGGCACGCCGGGGAGCCGAGCGGTGTGGTGCAGGCGATGGGGCCGGTGCCGGGCGCGAAGGACGCGGCGTTCGAGCGGCTCGCGGGTGCGCTGGGGTTGGGGGCGATCGCGAAGGGGGCGGCGGTGGATTGCAGGGTGGACGGGGTGCCGAGGTTCTCGGGCGAGATCGAGGACGTCGTGCGCGGGCGGAGCAACCGGGTGATGATCCGGCTGGAGAAGCCGTTCGCGGGGACGGGCTGGATCGGGGTGGGGCCGATCGGGGGGAAGATGACCGCGATCGTGACGCTGTACTACTACGGCGAGGGCGCGGAGGAGGCGAGCGCGCGCGACAACGCGCAGCTCGGGGGGTGGCTGCAGTCGTATGGCGGGAGCGTGTCGTCGTAGGGGAGGGGTGCAGGGCGAGCGGCGGGCGAGGCCGGGGATGGCTCGATCGGTGGTAGCCGTTCGGGCAACCCCATCTGGTCTGCGCTGCGGCCATGGTCAGGATGTCG
>CAZKIO010000090.1:0-11142 GCA_964552795.1 uncultured Planctomycetaceae bacterium | reverse complement strand
CAACCTACGGCTCACGCGACCCTGGGGTCGCGTGAGCCGTAGGTTGCGCTCTCGGCCCTGACTCCGTACGCGCAAGCGGCAGGTCCCAGCACTCCGAACACGTCCCCGACTCCAAGAGGTACGTGCGCAGGCACCGCGGACACCAGGTCCGCTCGTCCGCGTCGGCGGCGGGCGGCCGGGTCCCAAGATCCGCGGGCAGGCCCAGGCGCTCCGCCGCCGAACGCAGCGCGCGCACGAGCCGTTCGCGCGCGGCACGTTCGGTCTCGACGGCCTCCGGGTCGTCCACGGGACAGGCCGGGGGCAACGGATGCAGCGCGTCCCGCAGCACGCCCGCGGCGAACGGTTCGAGACGCCGCGGTTCCAGGAGCGCCGCCGCGGCCGCCAGCGGATGGAATCCGGCGAGGAGGTCGCGCCCCAGGATCTGTCCGGCGCGCAGCGCCTCGAGCGGCGACAGCGCGACCGACAACGCCAGCGCCCGGCGCTCCGCCTGCGCGCCGGGGTGCAGCACGCGGTGCGCGCGCACGAAGGCCGCGGTGCTCCAGAACTGCAGCACCAGGAGCGCGGCCAGGAGCGCCGGCCAGGCCAGACCCAGTCCGAGCGTGAACCCGACCGCCGGGAGCGCGACGAACAGGAGCAGGAACAGGCCCGCGGCCGGCGCGGCGAGCCGGCGCGACGCGCGGCGGAACGCCGCGACACGCTCGCGCGCCGCGTTCTCGTCGAGAGCACGCGCGACGTCCGCGGCGATCGCGGCCTCGCGCTCGTCCGCAGCGAGACCGCGCGCGTGCTGGAGTCGCCCGGCGATGCGCCGCGCGACCGCGGGCGAGCTCGCGCGCGCGAGCTTCGTGCCGCCGGCGCACACGCGACGGCCGTCCGCGCGCACGTCGCCGAGGTCCTCCCAGCGCACGAACCGCGCCTCCTCCGGCACGCGGCCGCCCGGGTTCGGCTGCTGCACGCAGTACGCGAGCACGCCGGCGCGGCCGATCGACACGGGATCGATCTCGGCCAGGTGGAACGCCCCCGCGAACGGCAGCGGCGGCGCGAGGAGGAGCGCCATGCGGTCGCTGCCCCAGGGGCGCGAGCCCGGCACGGCTTCGAGCCGCCGACCGAACCACGCGCGGAACGCGAACGTCGTGCGCCGCACCCAGTGCGCGCCGAACGCCAGGTGCAGCGCGGCGAGGACCGCCAGGAGTTCGCCGAGCTCGCGCATCGGACCGCGCGGCGCGCGGCCTCAGTCGGTCCCGCCCGCCGGCTCGCGCGCGGTCTCGCGGCCGCGCACCCAGTTCCAGAAGCGCCGGCCGACCGCCGCGATCGCGACCAGGCCGACCACGATGAACTTCCAGAACTTCGCCAGCAGGCCGGTCTTCGCCGCGACCGCCGCGCCGCCGCCCAGCACGAGCGCGGCGAGCCCGTACTCGGCGACCTTGTCGCCGGCGGTGAACTGCGCGTAGCGCTCGCCGTCGACGAACTCGAACGCTCCCATGATCTCCTCGAAGTGCGGCAGCGCCTCGTCGAGCGCTTCGGGTCCGACCACCAGGTCGACCTGCATGTAGCCGCGGCGGCCCAGGCGGCGCGAGGTCCAGTTCACGGTCTCGCCGCCGTCGGACTTCAGCAGCGTGGCCCAGGTGAGGTCGTTCGTCTTGGGATCGTAGAACGGCGGCTTCTTCCAGCCGACGAGGTCCACGGTGCCCCATCCGCGGCGACGCCGCTCCTCGTTGCCGGCCTGGTTGCCCTCCTTCATCGACGCGAGCAGGGCATCGGCGTCGAGCTCGTCGCGGTCCTTGTCCTCGATGTAGCCCGCGTCGGCGAACTCGAACACGACGAAGAACTCGGGCCCTTCCTCGCCGCCCGGCGCCATGACCAGGCCCAGCTCGCGGCCCGAGGTCGGGTTCTCCATCAGCTCCATCAGCACGCGCGTGCCGGCGCCGGACGTGAAGTGGAAGCCGTCGGGGACCTTCAACGTGGCGCGCTCGCCCAGCGCCGCGTCGCAAGGACCCGCCTGCCACTCGATGTCGCTCGCGGCGGCGTCGCCCCCCTCTTGCGGCGCCGCGGACGGCGCGGCGAGCGGGAGCAGGAAAGCGGACGCGAAGCTTGCGAGCAGCGACATCGGGGGGCTCCTTTCGGCCGGGGTCGGCGGAGTCTAACCTGCCGCCGGCCCGCGCCCGCCAGCGCGCCACGGATGATCGCCCTGACCGCGTCCCTGCTCCTCTCCGTCGCGCAGCAGTCTGCGCTCCCGCTGCATCCCGTGCAGGCCGCGGCGCGCGCGCTGGCGGCCGGCGAGACCGAGGCGGCGCGCGCCGCGCTGGAGAGCGTCGCGCCGGCCCAGCGTGCGTTCGAATGGCACCACGTGCGCCTGCGCCTCGATCTCGCGGCCGAGGAGGCGACGGGCGGACCGTCGGCCGTCTCGCGCCTCGCCGGCACGGCGACGTCGACCGGCCCGGTGGTGTTCGCGCCCGACGGCCGCCACCTGATCGGCAGCGGCGACCACGGCGCGCTGCGCTGGTGGGACGCGCGCGACGGCCGGCTGCTCCACACGCTCGACGCGGCGACCAGGAACGCGCACGCCGCGGCGTTCTCGCCCGCGGGCGATCGCGTGCTGGCGGCCTCCGCCGGTTTCGTCGCGCGCGTGTGGAGCACCGACGGCTGGGAGCAGCGCCTCGAATTGCGCGGCCACGAAGCGGCGGTGGGCCCGGTCGCCTGGAGCCCCGACGGGACGCGCCTCGCGACCGGCTCCGACGACCGGACACTGCGCCTGTGGGACGCCGCGAGCGGCGTGCTGCAGCTCACGGTGCGCGGCCACGCGGCCGAGCTCACCGCGGTGGACTTCGACGCGGCCGCGCGGCGTGTCCTCTCCGCGGCTCGCGACGGAACGGCGCGCATCTTCGAGGCGCGCAACGGCGCGCAGTTCCAGGTGCTGCGCGGCGGCGACGGCGCCGTGACCGCCGCCGCGTTCGACCCCGCGGGCCGGCGCGTCGCGACCGGCCACGCCGACGCGCACGTGCGCGTGTGGGAAGTCGAGACGGGCGCGTTGCTGCGCACGCTCGCGGGCCACACGCAGCCCGTCACGCGGGTGGCGTGGCAGCCCGACGGTGCGCGACTTGCGAGCGCGTCGGAGGACGGCACGGTGCGCATCCACGATCCGGAGACGGCCGCCACGGTGCTGGTGATCGCCGGGCACCGCGGGACGATCTCGTCGGCGGCCTACGCGCCCGGCGGAGCGCGCCTCGCGACCGCGTGCGAGGACGGCGTGGTCCGCATCTTCGAGACCGAGCGCGACGCCGCGCGCGCCGCTCAGACCGGCGGCGCGGTCGATCTGCCGGACGACGACGCCGCGGCGGAGATGAAACCGCTCGAGCTCGACGGCCGCCTGCGGCGCGTGCTGCTGCGCACGGATCTCGCGCCGGACGTGTGCGCGCGCGCCCTGGAGCTGGCCCGCGCCAACCAGGAGCGCCTGCCGGACAGCGGACAGGTCGCGGCCACGCTGGGCGCGGCGCAGTACCGCGCCGGCAGCGCCGCGGAAGCGCTGGAAACGCTGCTGGCGGCCCACGAGAAGCGTCGCGGCTGGCCGCCGACTCTGGGGTTCCGCGTGCTGTGCCTGGTGCGCCTCGAGCGGATGGACGAGGCGCGCGACTGGGCGCGGCGTCTCGAAGTGCTGCTGAGCGAGCCGCGCTGGAAGGACAACCAGGAGGCGCGCGAGCTCAGCGCCGAGGTCCGGCGCGCCGTCGGCGGATCGGCGCGCTGAGCGCCGCGCGTTTCACGGCACGATCCCGTCGGCCTCGAGGTCCGCCTGCGAGGCGACGTCGGCCAGCGTGCCCTCTGGGTGCACGTAGTCCGCGGGCTCGCCCGCGTCCGGCAGCTCGTCGCGCACCTTGAGCACCGTGAACATCCCGCTCATCGTGACGTAGCCGAACGGTCCGCGCGCGCTGATCATCGGCAGGCTGTTGGGCGGCACCGAGTCGTCCTCCTGCTCCTCGCCGTCGACGCCGTAGGAGCCCATGCCCATGGTGGCGAACTCCGGCACGACGTCCTCCAGCTTCTCGTCGAAGATGCTGGGATCGACGCCGATCAGGTTGGGGATGCCGTGGCCCATCTGGGTCATGACGTGGTGCGTCATGTGGCAGTGGAAGGCCCAGTCGCCGGGGTTGTCCGCCACGAACTCGATCGTGCGCGTGCTGCCGACCGGGACGAGGACGCTGACCTCGGGCCAGCGTCCGGCCTCGGGGATCACGCCGCCGTCGGTCTCGGTCACGAGGAACGCGTGGCCGTGCAGGTGGATCGGGTGATGGTCCATGGCGCTCAGGTTCCCGATCCGGATCCGGACGCGCTCGCCCGTGCGCGCGATCAGCGAGTCCGTCGCCGGCGAGATCTTGGCGTTGAGGGTCAGCACGTTGAAGTCCGACATCTCGTTCGGATCGGGCCGTCGCGCTCCCGGCTCGAGCTTCCACTCGCTCAGGAGGTACACGTAGTCGCGGTCCGGTGGCGCCGATTCGGGCTTGCGCGGGTGGATCACGAACATCCCCATCATGCCCATCGCCATCTGCGTCATCTCGTCGTGATGAGCGTGGTACATGTACGTCCCGTGCTGCCGCAGCACGAACTCGTACTTGAACGTCTCGCGCGGGTGGATCGTGCGCTGGGTCAGGCCGCCGACCCCGTCCATCCCGTTGGGGATGAGCAGCCCGTGCCAGTGCACCGAGGTCGGCACGTCGAGACGGTTGGTGACGTAGATGCGCACGCGGTCGCCCTCGACGGCCTCGATGGTCGGTCCGTGGACCCGGCCGTTGTAGCCCCAGCAGTGCGCCCTCATCCCGGGCGCGAACTCGTGGTCGACGTCCTCGGCGACGAGGTGGAACACCTTGACGCCGTCGACGACCCGGTGCGGGAGCGTGATGCTGTTGGGGGTGACCGTCGGCCTGTAGTCGAGGCCCGCGCGCCCCGGTGCCAGCCCCGTGCCGAAGGAGGCCGCTGCGGGCCGCACGGGCGCGGATCCGGCCGCGATCGCGCGCGGGAGCACGCCGGCCGCCACGGCCACCGTCGTCGACCGGGCCAGGAACTCGCGGCGGGAAGGGACGTTCATGTCAGTGGCCTCCTGATTCCATGGGTTGCGCGGCGTGGCCGCTGGCCGCCGGCCGGGCGGCGATCCGTTCCTCGTTCAGGCTGCCGGCGTGGAGTTCCTCGATGTCGACGCGCGCCAGCCAGGCGTCGCGCAGCGTCTCGACGTGGTCGCGGGCGGCCTCGATCTCCTGCTGCCGGACCACGAAGACGTCGAACACGCCGATCTGCATCGCGTTGTAGTTGCGCAGGGTCTCGCGCACGAGGCGGCTGGCCTTCGGGAGCTGCTCGTCGCGGATGATCGCGGCGCGCTCGTGCAGCGCGCTGAAGCGCTCCCGCAGCCGCCGCGCCGCCGACCGCACCTCGACTGCGCGCGCGACGTGCTGGGAGTGCAGTTGCTCGAGGCGTGCGGCCGATGCGGCCCGCCGGGCCGTTCCCCGGTCGAACACGGGCAGCCCGAAGCCCAGCGCGGGTCCCAGGCCCCACTCCGAGCCGTCCGCTTCGCGCATGCCCGCGACGCCGACCTCCGCGTGACCGAGCACGGCCTCCCAGCCATCGATTCCCGCGCGGCGCGCCTCGGCGGTCGCGCGCGCGCGCAGTTCGACGAGATCCAGGCTGGCGGTGACCGCGCGCGCCTCGAGCTGCGCGAGATCGAGGCCCGCGCCCGCGTCCTCGGTCAGTCCGCCGGACACGGACTGGACCAGGTGGTCGCCCCACAGGCCGAGCAGCACGTTCAGGGGCTCGACCGCCTCCGCCTCGGCCGCCTCGGCCTGCGCCAGGGCCAGCTGTGCCCGGATCAGCGCCAGCTCGTCGGCCGTGCGCGGCGGATCGGTCACGTTCCCCGCGCGGTGCAACTCGGCCATCAGGTCGGCGGAGGCCTGCGCCGCCCGCACGATCTCGCGCTCGACATCGACGAGGCGCCGCGCGGCCCGCACCTCGATGAGCGCACGGCGCACATCGCAGGCAAGCCGGATGATCTTGCGGGCGACCCGCGCCTTGGTGGCCTCCAGCTCGGATGCGTGGATCCGCTTGCGGGCGTTCAGGAAGAAGACGTCGAGGAGCGACTGGACGAGACCGAACTCGATCTCGGTGCCGCCGTCGAAGAACTTGGCGTCCGCTGCCAGGACGGGATTGCTCAGCACGCCTGCCTGGACGAGGTCGGCCGAGGCCACGCCCAGCTCGGCGAGCTCCGCGCGCACCATGCGGTTGTTCAGCAGCGCGATCCGCACGGCCGAGGCCTCCGTCAGCGGCTCCCGCAAGAGCTCGATGACCTCGTCCGCGATCCCGTCCCCGTCCCCGGCGTGCGCCGGGACCTCGACGCCCAGGCGCTCGCGCACGAGGCCGAGCGCCGCGTCCCGGTCGTGGTCCCGCTGCGCGGACACGCTGGTGCACGCGGCCGAGATCGCCAACAGGCCGACGGGCAGCATCCGCCCCAGCACGCTTCGGGGAACGACCCTCATGGCGGGAACTCCTTCGCGGTGTCGCGGCGCGACGCGCGGCTACTTGGCGTCCTTGGGTGCTTCCTTCGCGGGCGCCGCCTTGGACTCACGCTCGCGGATCTCGCGTGCCCGCTTGAGCACCTTGACGGGGTCCTTCTCGATCTCGTCGAGGAGCTTGGCCGAAGACAGCCGCACGATGGTCCCTTCGATCACGACGAAGGTGTTGCGCGCGACGGGCTTGTCGGCGACCGGGCAGGTCTGGTTCTCCAGGTCCACCAGCTTCGGATCGTGGACGCGCGCCAGCACGATCTGCGCATCCGTCCGCGCATCCGGGATCTCCTTGGCGCTCTTGACGAAGAACTCGAAGCCCTGAAGCACGACCGACGGGGACTCCTTGGTGATCGGAGCGCCCGTGACGGGGCAGACCTTGTTCTCGATCTTCGTGTCCGTCGGGTAGGCCGTGCGGTAGGCGGTCGGGACGTCCGCCTGGATGTCCTTCACGCAGCTCTTGCAGCAGATGTAGATCCGCCCCATCTCGGTGTCCGTGAACAGACGCGTCGAGATGGGCTTGCCCATGATCGGACACGAGGCGTTGGGGAAGATCGGCGTGGTGACCTTGGACTCCTTCGTCGACGCCGGTGCGGCATCGCTCACGGGGACGGCGGGCGCGGAGCCCGGTGCGAAGAACGTGGGGACTGCGATCAGGAAGGCGTGGATCATGACGATTGCGTGGTCGGGATCGTGGTGGACGTGATTGCGGTGGAGGGCTGGCCTCCGGAGGGTACGGACCCGAGGCAAACGGCCCGCGGGCACGGCTGGGAGCGTCGCTGACCGGCGTGACGGCGCGGGGACGCAGGGACCGGGACGAACGCGACGGCGGTCGCGCCGGTTCGTCCTAGATCCGCAGCGGCAGGCTCACGCTGGCCCAGGGCGGATCGTGCGCGCGATCGGAACCGGGCGGAATCCGGACGACCGGCGCCTCTGCCGGCGCCACGAACTCGAGCGCTGGACGCGCCGGAAGATCGATCGTCGGGCCCGGTTGCGGCCGGACGCTGGTGGGCTGAGGCAGCGTGTGCAGTTCGATGCAGCCGCAGCAGTCGCCGTCCGGGCGTTCCCGCGTCAGGCGCACGCCGCCGTGCTCGGCCGCGTCCGCGCCCGCAACCGCCGCGAGAACGTCCGCGTCGCAGCAGCTCCGCGCTTGCGGTTGCGGCGCGTGGCTGTGGAACAGCCCCGCCAACCCCTGGCACAGGCACAACTCCAGGCGCAGGCCGCCCGGCACCTGCATGCCGAGCGACAGGATCACGAGGAGGAAGAGCCGGAGGGCCTGCATGAACGCGCGTGTACGGGCCGAGCGCATCCGCAGGATACTCATTTTCCTGGAATCGATCGCGCGCCTGGCGTCCCCCGGGCCAGGGTCGCGGAAGGCTGGGATGCAGGGAATCGCGCATCGGGTCGGGTGCTCCGTCCGCGCAGACGCTGCCGTGCGTCGCGGATTACGGTCCTGGGCGCCGCGCCCCGCCCGGCGGCGGACCTCCGCGTTCCCGGCGACGTCTGCTAGGTTCGGCGCGTGGCGCCGCCGCCCAGGTCCGACACGGGAGACGCCCTCGAGGGTCCGAACGAGGCCGTCCTCTCCACGCTCCTCGAGAACCACCGGCGTTTCCTGGCCTTCCTGGAGAAGCGCGTCGGCGATCGCGCGACCGCCGAGGACCTCCTCCAGTCGGCCTTCGTGCGCGGCTTCGAGCGCCTGGGCACGATCCGGGACAGCGAGTCGGTCGTGGCCTGGTTCTTTCGCCTCCTGCGCAATGCGGTCGTGGATCACCACCGGCGCGGCGCGAGCCGCCTGCGCGCGACGGAGGACCTCGATCCCGGGCGCGAACCGGCCGCGCCCGACGTCGAGACGGCGAACGCGATCTGCCGCTGCATCCTCGGTCTCGCGGACACGCTGAAGCCCGAGTACGCGGCGGCCCTGCGGCGCGTCGAGGTCGAGGGCCTCTCGGTGCAGGCTTTCGCGGCGGAAGCCGGGATCACGGCCAACAACGCCGCCGTGCGGCTGTTCCGCGCGCGCGAGGCGCTCAGGCAGCGCCTGGGCGCCACGTGCCGCACGTGCGCGGAACACGGCTGCCTCGATTGCACCTGCGGGACCTCGCGCGGGCACGGCTAGGATCAGGAAGACCACGGAGCGGGTGTAAGACCCCGATCCGCGCCGCGTCGGCGGGGGCGAACCTGGAGGAATCATGAACCCCGCCCCTCGTCACGTGCACCACGACCACTCCCCCGCCCCGAATTCACCCGCCACGCTGCTCGACCCGGTGTGCGGCATGCGCGTCGATCCCGCCAGGGCGCGCGGCGGAACGCTGGTCCACGACGGCGTCGAGCATGCGTTCTGCAGCGTGGGCTGCCGCCGGAAGTTCGAGGCGGAGCCGGATCGGTACGCGCAGGCTCCCAAGGCCCAGGGGCATGCCTGCTGCAGCACCGGCGCGCACGGCCGCGAGCCGGCCGCGGATGCGCCCGTGCCGCCACCGCCGCCGCCAGCCGCCTCCGCGGACGCGATCTACACCTGCCCGATGCACCCCGAGGTCGAGCAGGTCGGCCCGGGCGACTGCCCGATCTGCGGCATGGCGCTCGAGCCCAAGCTGGCGAGCGCGGCGCCGCCCGACGACGCCGAACTGCGTGCCATGACGCGGCGGTTCTGGGTGAGCCTCGTGCTCGCGCTGCCGACGCTCGTGCTGGCGATGGCGGAGATGATCCCGGGCCTCGCCGGCACGGTCCCCGCGAACACGTCGGGCTGGTGGCAGCTCGCGTTCTCCACTCCCGTCGTCCTGTGGGGCGGCGCACCGTTCTTCGCGCGCGGATGGGCGTCGGTCCGCAACCGCAGCGCCAACATGTTCACGCTGATCGCGATCGGGACCGGCGCGGCGTACGTGTTCAGCCTGTTCGCGCTCGTCTTCCCCGCGTCGCTGCCCGGCGCACTCAGCGGGGGCGGCGTCCCCCCGATCTACTTCGAGAGCGCGGCAGTGATCGTCACGCTGGTGCTGCTCGGGCAGGTGCTCGAGCTGCGCGCGCGCGCCGCCACGTCGGGCGCGATCCGCGCGCTGCTGGGCCTCAGCCCGGAGACCGCGCGGCGCCTGCGCGCCGACGGCGGCGACGAGGAAGTTCCGCTCGACCAGGTGCAGGCCGGCGACCGCCTGCGCGTGCGCCCGGGCGAGCGCATTCCGGTCGACGGCGACGTCTCCGAGGGCGCGAGCTCCGTCGACGAGTCGATGCTGACCGGCGAGCCGATCCCCGTCGAGAAGCACCCGGGCGAACGCGTCACCGGCGGCACGCTGAATGGCGCGGGCAGCTTCGTGATGACCGCGCGCAAGGTCGGCGCCGAGACCCTGCTGGCGCGCATCGTGGCGCAGGTCGCAGAGGCGCAACGCAGCCGCGCGCCCGTGCAGCAGCTCGCCGACCGCATCTCGGCCTGGTTCGTGCCGGCGGTCGTGGTGGTCGCCGTGATGACCGCGCTCGCCTGGGGCCTGGCCGGCCCCGAGCCGCGCGTGGCGCACGCGCTGGTGAACGCCGTCGCCGTGCTGATCATCGCCTGCCCGTGCGCGCTGGGACTCGCCACGCCGATGTCGGTCATGGTCGGCATCGGGCGCGGAGCGCAGCTGGGCGTCCTCGTGCGCGACGCGCAGGCCCTCGAGCGCCTGGAGCGCGTCGACACGGTGATCGTCGACAAGACCGGGACGCTCACCGAGGGGAGGCCGCGCCTCGTGACGGTCGAGACGACGCCGGGCTTCGACGAGAAGACGCTGCTCGCGTCGGCGGGCGGGCTCGAACGCGCCAGCGAGCATCCTCTGGCCGCCGCGGTGCTCGCGGGGCTGGAGCAGCGCGGGATCGCGGTGCCCGTGGCGTCGGCGTTCCGCGCGCACCACGGTCGGGGCGTCACCGGATCGGTCGCGGGCCGCGAGGTCGCCCTGGGCAACGCGGCACTCTTCGCCGAGCTGCGGCACGACCTGGGCGCGCTGACCGATCGCGCCGAGGCGCTGCGGCGCACGGGCCAGACGGTCGTGTTCGTGACGATCGACGGGCGCGCCGCGGGCCTCCTCGGCGTCGCCGACACGATCAAGCCGGCGGCACGCGCGGCCGTCGACGCGCTGCACGCCGCGGGCCTGCGCGTCGTCATGGCGACCGGCGACGCGCGCACGACGGCGGAGTCGGTGGGTCGCGAGCTGGGCCTCGACGAGGTGCACGCCGGACTGCAGCCCGCGGACAAGGCCGCGCTGGTGCAGCGCCTGCAGGCCGAGGGACGTCGCGTGGCGATGGCGGGCGACGGCGTGAACGACGCGCCCGCGCTGGCGAGCGCCGAAGTCGGCATCGCGATGGGCGACGGCAGCGACGTCGCGCTGGAGAGCGCGTCGATCGCGCTCCTGCGCGGCGATCTCTCCGGGATCGAGCGCGCACGGCGCCTCTCGCATGCGACCATGCGCAACATCCGCCAGAACCTGGTCTTCGCGTTCGCCTACAACGTGCTCGGCGTGCCCATCGCGGCCGGCGTGCTGTACCCCGCGTTCGGGTTCCTGCTGTCGCCGATGATCGCCGGCGCGGCGATGAGCCTGTCGTCGGTGTCGGTGATCGCGAACGCGCTGCGGCTGCGGCGGCTGCGCGCCTGATC
>CAZKIO010000089.1:0-11440 GCA_964552795.1 uncultured Planctomycetaceae bacterium | reverse complement strand
GTGCGCGAAGGCCCGGGCGGACGCTACCCTGGCGCGGCGTCCCGCTTCCTGGGCCACCGATGACCGCTCCCCCGCCGCCCGATCCGGCCGAATCGCTGTTCGTCCGCTGGCTCGCCGACCGCGAGGCCGGGCGCGCGCCGGCGTTCGAAGAATTGCTGCGCGCTCATCCCGACCACGCGCCGGCGCTGCGCGCGTTGAACGAAGAGCTCGAACGCGTGTCGCGCCTCGCCAGCGCGGCGGGCTTCGCCAGCGTCTCGTCCGTGTCGATCTCCGTGCGCCTCGCGCGCGTCGTCGAGCGCTACGGGCTCGACGAACTGCAGCGCCCCGCCGGCACCGAGCCCGAGCACGCGACCTCCGAGCTCCTGCGCCGCCTCGTCGCGCGCGAACCGCTCACCGAGCGCTACCGACTCAAGGACGAGGTCGGACGCGGCGGCATGGGCGTCGTCTTCAAGGTCGAGGACGTCGATCTGCGGCGCAGCCTCGCCATGAAGGCGATCCACGGCCGTCCGCCGCGCGACCAGGGTTCGGACGGCGCGACGACCAAGAGCCTGCTCGCGCGCTTCCTGGAGGAGGCACAGGTGACCGGCCAGCTCGACCACCCCGGCATCGTGCCCGTGCACGACCTGGGCGTCGACGACGAGGGGCGCGTGTGCTTCACGATGCGGCTCGTCCGCGGCAGCGACCTCAAGCACGTCTTCGACCTCGTGTTCCAGCACGCGGAGGGCTGGACCGAGACGCGCGCGCTGCACGTGCTGCTCAAGGTCTGCGACGCGATGGCCTACGCGCACAAGAAGGGCGTCATCCACCGCGACCTCAAGCCGGCCAACGTGATGGTCGGCAAGTTCGGCGAGGTCTACGTGATGGACTGGGGCCTCGCGCGCGTCGTGGGCTCGAAGGATCCCCACGACATCCGCATCCGGCCGGCGACGACATCGACGTTCGCGAGCATCAGGACGGAGCGCCGCGACGAGCGCGAGAGCGAAGACGATTCGCCGCTCGTCACGATGGACGGCCAGGTGGTCGGCACGCCGGCCTACATGTCGCCCGAGCAGGCGTCGGGCCACAGCGACGAGGTCGGTCCGCGCGCCGACGTCTACAGCCTGGGCGCGATGCTGTACCACCTGCTGGCGCGGCACGCGCCGTACCTCGCGCCGGGCATGCGCATCCCGGCGCGCACGGTGCACGCGCTGGTGACTCAGGGCCCGCCGCGGCGCCTGCACGAGATCCGCGACGACGTGCCCGGCGAGCTGATCGCCATCTGCGAGAAGGCGATGGCGCGCCAGGCCGCGGACCGCTATGCGGACATGGGCGAGCTGGCCGACGACCTGCGCGCGTACCTCGAGCACCGCGTGGTGAAGGCGTACGCGACCGGGCCCGTCGCCGAGCTCAGGAAGTGGGTGCGGCGCAACCGCGGCATGGCGGCCTCGATCGCCGCGGCGATCGTGATCGCGATCGGCGCGCTGGCCTGGATCTCGATCGTCCAGACGCAGCGGCGCGCGCAGGAGCACGAGAACGCGCAGATGCTGGCGGCGAAGAACGCGGAGCTCGCGCAGCGGAATGCGGAGCTGGCGATGTACGCGGGCGGGATGCGCGTGGACCGGCTCCGGGAGGACGCGAAGAACCTGCGCTTCGCCACGGCGGAGGACGTTCCGCCGCTCGAGAGCTGGCTGCGCGAAGCGCGCGAGCTCGTCGAGGGCGACGGACGCACGACGGGCCTCGCGGCCTGGAAGCGGCTCGCCGCGGAGGGGCGCGACGCACCGGACGCCGGCACGCAGATCGATCCGCGGTTCGCGCGCCGCATCGAGATCCTGGAGCGCGATGCGAAGGAGCTCGCGGAGCACGTCGCCTGGGAAGAGCGCAAGTTCGCCGTGCGCTACGAGGATGCGGAGGCGCCCACTCCGGAGGAGGAAGCCCGGGGGATCGACTGGTCGCAGTTGCCCCCCGACTGGGAGGGCCTCAACGGGGCGGCGTGGACCCTCGTCCAGCCCGATCGCCCCACAGGCGGACCTGTCGAGCGCCGCGCGGTCGCGATCGCGCGCCGGTCGCTGGACCTGGTGCCTCCGGATCGACGCCCCGAGGTGCTGGACACGCTGGCCTGGGCGCTCTTCGAGGCCGGCCGGGACGAGGAGGCGATCGAGGCCATCGAGGAGGCCTTCGCGCTGGCGGAGCAGTTCCCCGCAGCGGCCAGGCTGATCGAGGAGAACCGTGCCAAGCTGCTCGCGCAGATCGAAGCCAAGCGGGGCCAATCCGCAAAGGACGAGCGCCAGGCTTGGCTCGCGGACGCACGCACGCACCTTGCGAACCTGCGCGCGGCCGTCGAAGCGATGGGCCTGTTTCGCGACGAGAAGGCCTACCTGCGCGACCAGTCCTTGCGGAGCCTGGTGGCGAAGCTGGAGGTGCTCTCGGATCCCGTGCGGGGCCTGATCGCAGGCACGGACGTCGACGCGGGCTACAGCATCCAGCGGCGCCACGAGTTCGCGCGCACCGTCGAGGAGCGCAGCGTCCGCGGCGCCGATGCCGCTCGCCTGTGGTCGGAGGCGCTAGGCGCGATCCGGGATCGCAAGCGCTCTGCGCACTATGACGGCCTGGTCCTGGAGCCGCAGCTCGGGCTGCTCCCCATCGGCGCGGATCCGCACTCGGGTCTGTGGGAGTTCGCCGTGCTCGCCACCGGCGAGGTGCCGCAGCGCGAACAGGACGGCACGCTGAGGTTCGAGGCCAAGTCCGCGGTCGTGCTCGTGCTCGTGCCCGGCGGCGAGTTCCACCTGGGCGCGCAGGCCTCCGACGACACTGCGCCGAACTTCGATCCTGACGCGCTGGACGCCGAACAGCCGGTTCGCGCGATCACGCTTGCGCCGTTCTTCATCTCCAAGCACGAGATGACGCAGGCGCAGTGGCAGCGGCTGACGGGCCGCACGCCCAGCAACATGAAGGCCGGGCGCTCGCTGGGGCGATCGATCGCGTTGCCCACGAACCCCGTCGAATCCATCGACTGGACGACGGCGAAGGAGGCGCTCGAACTGATCGGGCTCGTCCTGCCTACGGAAGCGCAGTGGGAGTGCGCGGCGCGCGGCGGCAAGCGGACCCCCTGGTGGTGCGGCGAGGCCCTGGAGACGGTGGAGGGCAACGGCAACGTCGCTGATCTCTCGTTCTTGGAACACCTGCCCGAGGAGAAGGCCGTGCACTGGAACGACGGCTGGCCCGCACACGCGCCGGTCGGCACGTTCGCGCCCAACCCCTTCGGCCTGCACGACACGATCGGCAACGTGTACGAGTGGTGCCGCGACCGCCTGGGCGTCTACACGGACCAGGTGCGCGAGGGCGACGGCGAGCGCCTGCCCTTCGCGGCCTCCAAGCACGTGATCCGCGGCGGCTCGTGGATCGGCGACCCGCTCGCGTCGCGCTCGGCGAGCCGCGAGGCGGACGAGCCGACGTACAAGGCCCCCACGCTCGGCCTGCGGCCCGCCCGCGCGATCCAGGGTGCGATCCAGCGCTCGGCGGGATAGCGCCCGGCCGTGGCAGCCGGGGCCCGGCACCTCGCCTTGGCCGCGTCCGGCTGCGCCGAATACGCTGTAGCGGGAAGCCCCCCAGCCATGAGCCCGCACCAGCCCTCGGAATGGGTCACGACCTCCGCGGTGCTGGAGCGCCTCGCGAACTTCGACGACCGGGACGCGTGGCGGCAGTTCAGCGAACGATTCCGTGCGCCGATCGAGCGCTTCGCGCAACGCCAGGGTTTGTCCGCAATCGACGCCGAGGACGCCGCGCAGGAGACCTTGATGGGCTTCGCGCGCGCCTATGCCGAGGGCAGCTACGACCGAACGAAGGGCCGCCTCTCGAGCTGGATCTTCGGCATCGCGTGGCGGCGCATCGACCACCTGCGCCGCAGGCAGGGCCGCCCCGAGAGCCCGGTGGCCGACGACCAGAGCGCGTTCTGGGCGCAGGTCCCAGGCGACGAAGGCGCGAGCGCATTGTGGGACGAGGTCTGGGAGCGCTCGCTGCTCGAACACTGCGTGCGCCAGATCAAGCAGGAGGTCCAGCCCGCGACGTTCCGCGTGTTCGAGATGCTCGTGCTGGAGAAGCGCGCGGTCGAGGACGCGGTGAACGAGCTGGGCCTCACGCGCAACGCCGTGTACATCGCGCGGCACCGCGTGATGGGGCGCATGCAGGAGCTGCTGCGCGAGTGCGAGGAGCTGCCCTAGATGGCCGCGCCCGCGGACTGCCCCGAGCTCGAGGCGCTCGCCGGGTTCGCCGCCGGCGCGCACGACGACGCCCTGGCGCGTCACGTCGGCGCCTGCGCGGACTGCACTCGGCTCGTCGCGGAGCTGCGCGGCCAGCACCAACTGGAGCAGCGCGTCGCACGCGCGCTCACGCCCGGCGGCGGCGGCGGCGGCGCGCGCGGCGCCCTGCCCGTGCTGGCCGGCTACCGCATCCTGCGCGAGATCGGCCGCGGCGGCATGGGCGTCGTCTACGCCGCCGAACAGGAGAACACGCGGCGCAAGACCGCCATCAAGGTCGTGCGCGGCAGCCAGTACGTGAACGAGGCGACGCTCAAGCTGTTCCAGCGCGAGATCCGCGCGCTGGCGCGCCTGCAGCACCCCGGCATCGCGCCCTTGTACGAGGCCGGTTGCACGCCCGACGGCGAGCACTTCTTCGCCATGGAGCTGGTCGAGGGCGAGACGCTGCTGCTGCACGCGCGCAGCCGCGGCCTCACGCGCCGCGCGCGCCTGGAGCTGTTCGCGCGCATCTGCGACGCGATCCACTACGCGCACCAGCAGGCCGTCATCCACCGCGACCTGAAGCCGTCGAACATCCTGGTCGACGCGCGCGGCGAGCCGCGCGTCCTGGACTTCGGCCTGGCCAAGATCACGGACGCCGACGCTTCGATCGCGACGCAGCTCTCGCTGCCGGGCAGCATCCGCGGGACGCTGGCCTACATGAGCCCCGAGCAGGCCGGCGGCGATCCCGAAGCCGTCGACCTCCGCAGCGACGTGTACTCGCTGGGCGTGATCCTGTTCGAGCTGCTCACCGAGGTCCTGCCGTACGACGTGGGCAGCACGCGCATGGTCGAGGCGGTGCGCGTGATCTGCGAGCAGCGGCCGGAACGGCCCAGCACGCTCGACCCGGCGCTGCGCGGCGACCTGGACACGATCGTGCTCAAGGCGCTGGAGAAGGATCCGGCACGGCGCTACTCCAGCGCCGCGGCCCTGGGCGAGGACGTGCGCCGCCATCTCGCCGACGAGGTGATCCTGGCGCGCCCGGCCAGCGGCCTCTACCAGATGCGCAAGCTGGTCGCGCGGCACAAGCTGCCCTTCGCGCTGGCCGGCCTCATCTTCGTGCTGAGCCTGGGCGCGGCCGTGTGGCTCGGCGTGCTGTACACGAAGGCCGAGCGGCTGCGCGTCGACGCGGAAGAGTCCGGGAAGGCCGCGCGCGCGGCTCAGGCCCTGGCGGAAGAGCGGCTCGAGCTGGCCGAGGACCTGGGCCGGCGGCGGCAGCGGGTGATCAACTACTTCCAGGACATGCTGGGCGCCGCGCGCCACGAGATGCAGGGCCCGAACGTGCGCGTCGTGGACCTGCTCGAGAAGTCCGACCGGACGCTGGCGGACCGCACGGACCTCGCTCCCGCCGACGCGGCGGCGATCGGCGTGTCCGTCGCCGGGCTCTACAACTCGCTCGGCGACTTCCCGCCCACGGAGCGCTGGCTGCGCTGGTCGCTGGACAGGCGCGCGGCCGCGCGGCTCCCGGTGGATCGCGACGACGTGTTCCTCCACGCGCAGCTGGCCGACGTGCTGCTGCGCGTGGGACGCGCGGCGGAAGCCGAGAAGGCGCTCGACACGGCGGAGACGCTGGCCGACCAGGCGCCGGCGGTCGAATCGCGGCTGCGCTACCGGATGCGCGGGCTGCGCGCGCGCTTCTCGACGCTGCGCGGAGACCTGCCGGGCGCGGAAGCGGCGCTGCGCGCCCTGCTCGCGGAGCAGCGCGCGGAGTTCGGCGACGACGACCCGCAGACCTTGGCCATCCTCACGGAGTTCGGGAACCTCCTCGGGACCACCGGCCGCCTGCTGGAGGCCGAGCCCCTGGTGCGCGAACGCGCCGCGACGGCGCTGCGCCTGTACGGCGAGGACCATCCGGACACGCTCAATGCGCTCTCGAACCTGGGGATGCTGCTGCTCGACACGGAGCGCTACGAGGAAGGGCGGGCGCTGTACGAGGACATCGCCGCGCGGCAGGCGCGCGTGATCGGCACCGAGCACGTGCATTACCTGGGCACGCGCACCAACCTGGCGGGCGCGTACCTGCGCCTCGACCAGCCCGAGAAGGCGCTCGAGATCTGGCTCGAGCTGCTCCCCGTGCAGGAGCGCGTCGTCGGCCGCAGCTCGGCGCTGGCGCTGTCGACGCTGATGAACATCGGCTCGACCCTGCTGACCCTGAAGCGGCCGGCCGAGGCGGAGCTGCACCTGAACGTGATGCTCGAGCGCTGCGAGGCCGACCTGCCTCCGACGCACCCGCTCAAGACGCGGGCGCGCACCTACCTGGGACGCGCCGTCTTGGCCCAGGGCCGCGTCGACGAGGCCGAGGAGCTGCTCCTCGCCTCCTACCGCGAACTGGAGGCGATGCCGGGCGCCAACCCGGCCTGGTTCCGCAACGCGGCGTCGGCGCTGGTCGAGTTGTACGAGAGCACGGACCGCAAGGCCGAGGCCGAGCCGTATCGCGCGGCGTGGCGCAAGGCGAGCGAGCCGGCGCGCTGAGGCGCGGAGCCCTGCTGGCTCTCGCTTTGCCCCGCCGCGGAAACCAGACTGCTCCCGCCGCGCGCGCACCCGCATGATCGTCGACCTGTCCGCGTCCGAACCGCCCGAGCTCCCGGAGTACGACCTGTGCATCGTCGGGACGGGTCCCGCGGGCGCCACGCTGGCACGCGAGCTCGCCGGCAGCGGCCTGCGACTGTGCGTGCTGGAGAGCGGCGGCCGGCGCACGACGGCGCGCGGCGACGCGTTGCGAGCGGTCACGAGCGCGGGCCTCGTCGTCAAGGAGTGGTCACGCGAACGCGTCCTCGGCGGCGCGTCGACGACGTGGGCCGGGCTCTCGTCCGCGCTCGACCCGATCGACGTGCAACCGCGGCCGTGGATCGGCTCGCCGGGCTGGCCGATCGGGCACGACGAGCTGCTCGCGCTCTACGAGGAGGCGGCGCAGCGCTACCGCTTCCCCGCCGGCGCCGCCTTCGGTGACGCGGGCTTTCGCGCCTTGCGCGCGCGCGGAGATCTGCAGCCCGTCTGGCGCGCGCTGGAGGAGAAGGTCTTCCTGGCCTGCGCCGAGCCGCAGGACTTCGGGCGCGAGTGCGCCGACGCCTGGGCCCGCGCCGACGTGGACCTCTTCCTGGACGCCACGGTGCTGCGCCTGGAGTGCGCGCCGGGCGTGTCGCCCGCGCGCGCCGAGCGCGCCGTCGTGCGCACCGGCGCGGGACGCGAGTTCGCGGTGCGCGCGCGCGGGTTCGTGCTGGCCACCGGCGGGATCGAGAACGTGCGCCTCCTCCTGCTGTCGCGCGGACCGTGTCCGGACGGCCTGGGCAACGAGCACGGCCAGGTGGGCCGCGGCTTCATGAACCATCCCAAGAGCTACTTCGGGATCCTGGAGCTGAGCCGGCCGGTGACGAAGCTGCCCTACTACTTCGGCTCGCTGCACCAGGGCTTCGCGGGCTACGCCGGACTGCGGCTCGCCGAGCCGCTGCAGCGCGAGCGCAGGCTGCTGAATTGCTACGTGCGCTTCGAGCCGCTGTTCCCCTGGTCGGACAACACGGGCGTCGAGTCGCTGGTGACGCTCGTCAAGAGCAGCCGTTCGTTCCTCGCGCGCTGGAAGAAGGGCCGCGCGGACGAGGTCGTCGAACTGCGCGACTGGTCGGAGACCGGCGACGACTCGGAGCTGCAGAACCGCCGGCGCGGGTTCGCGGGCTGGCTGGGATTGTGGGCCAACGTGGCGCTGCACGTGCCCAGCGTGGCGCTGTACGCGTGGTTCCGGCTGGGCCGCAGGGCGCCGCGCGTCCGGCGCGTGCGCCTGCGCAACTTCCTGGAGATGGCGCCCGACCCGGAGAACCGCGTGCTGCTCGGCGAGGAACGCGACGCCCACGGACAGCCGCTTGCGCTGGTGCGACATGCTTGCGGCGAGCTCGACCGCCGTTCGCTGATCGAGCTGCACGCCGTGCTGCGCGAGGAGTTGCGCTCCAACGGGATCGGCGAGCTGAAGGGCGATCTCGCGCGCGTCGAGCCCTGGCCGATCGACCAGGACGCGTCGCACCACATGGGCGGGACGCGCATGGGCACCGATCCGCGCGCGTCGGTCGTCGATGCGGATCTGCGCCTGCACGGCGCTTCGAACGTGTGGCTGGCCGGCGCGTCGGTGTTTCCCACGAGCGGCTGCGCCAACCCGACGCTGACGATCGTCGCGCTGTCGATCCGGCTCGCGCGGCACCTGCGTGCACGGACCGCGCTGCTGCGCGAGGCGGGTGCCGCATGAGCGCGCGGCGCGTGCTGGTGATCGGCGCGGGCAAGCGCGTGCGCGAAACCGCGCTGCCGGCGTTCGCGTCGCTGTCCGACCGGTTCGAGATCGCGGGCATCCGGGCACGCACCGGCCGCGAGGCCGAGCTTGCCGGCCGGCAGCACACGATCCGGGCGCTCGACGAACTTCAGGCGGCCGATCTCGCCGGTGCAGACCTCGTCTACGTCGCGGTCGGCAAGGATGCGCTGCCCGGCGTGCTGGCGCGCCTCGCGCAGTTCGACCGCTCGCGCCTGGACCTCCTGATCGACACGCCGGTCGTGCGCTTCAAGCACCTGCGCCACGCGCGCCTCGCGCGGGGCTACCGCACGGCCGCCGTGGCCGAGGACGCCGCGTACCTGCCGTGGTTCGAGACCGTGCGACGGGCGGTCGCCGCCGGCGCCGTCGGACGTGTCCAGAGCGTGCTGTTCGACCGTTCGGCCTACGCCTACCACGGCATCGCCATGGCGAAGGCGCTGCTCGGTCCGCGGCGCGTCGTGCGCGCGCGGCGCCGCGTGCTGGGCGGCGGCACGGCCGCGCGGCACCTGTGGCTCGACGACGGACTGCGCGTCGAGATCCGCGAGCCGCGCGACTACGCCGTCGGACGGATCCTCGTCCGGGGAGACGCGGGCTGCCTGGCCGACCGCTTCGAGACCGGCGAGAGCGGCACGCGGATCGAAGCGCTCGACGACGCGGGCCGCTGCTCGGGCGTGCGCATCGGCGACGTGACCACACGCTTCGATCCCCAGGAGATCGCGCTGTGCCGCGCCGCGGCGGGCGGCACGGGCGTGATCGCGCGGATGGAGGACATGAAGCGGATCGGGTTCCGGAGACTGTTGTTCGCGCTGGACGGCGGCGCGGATGCATACCCGATCGATTCGGGCCTGGAGGACATGGCCGTGGACTGGTTCCTGGAGCGCGTCGGCCGCTGGCGCGCCAACGCGCTGTTCGACGTGCGCGCGCCGCTGGCCCGCGCCTTGTGGGGGGCGGTCGGGCGCTTGGGCTGAAACGGCGCGGGGTTGCGTCACGCGCCTTGTTTCGGGCAGGCGCGCTGCCCTAGGATGTTGCCCCGATGACCGCGCCGCACCTGCCCGTTGCCGGAGGACACGCCAACGGGTTCGCTTCGACCACACGTACGGATCGCTGGTGGACAGGTCCAGCCACCACCTTCGCGGTGCTCGCCCTCTTCGCGGTCTACACCACGTGGGCCGCCTTCCAGGGCGAGCACTACTACGCCGCGCCGTACCTGAGCCCGTTCTACTCGCCGGTGCTGTTCAGCGATCCGACGGCGCCCGGCGCCGCGCCGCTGTCCCACGCCCTGTTCGGGGCCTGGCCGGACTGGTGGCCGGCGTTCCTGCCCGTGTCGCCGGCGCTGTTCATCCTGATCTTCCCCGGCAGCTTCCGCTTCACCTGCTACTACTACCGCAAGGCCTACTACCGCTCGTTCGTGGGCTCGCCCCCCGGCTGCGCGGTCGGACCGCTGCCCAAGCACACGTACCGCGGCGAAACGGGCCTCCTGATCTTCCAGAACCTGCACCGCTACGCGCTGTACTTCGCGCTGCTGTTCATCCCGATCCTGTACTTCGATGCGGGCCTGGCGTTCTTCAAGGACGGCAAGTTCGGCGTGGGCGTCGGCAGCCTGGTGCTGCTGCTGAACGCCACCCTGCTGGCCGGCTACACCTTCGGCTGCCACTCGTTCCGGCACCTGATCGGCGGCCGCAAGGACTGCATGTCGAACTGCGGCGCGCACACGGCGTCCTACAGCGCCTGGCAGCGCGCCACGTGGTTCAACGAGCGCCACATGAACTTCGCCTGGGTCAGCCTTATCTGGGTCATGGCCACCGACGTGTACGTGCGCCTCGTGTCGATGGGCGTCATCACCGACCTGAACACCTGGAGCTAGCATGCTCGACGTCTCCGAAATCCAGACCATCGAGCACGACGTGCTGATCATCGGCGCCGGCGGCGCCGGCCTGCGCGCGGCGATCGAGTGCAGCGCGCAGGGCCTGTCGACGGGGGTGGTCTCGAAGAGCCTCCTGGGCAAGGCCCACACCGTCATGGCCGAGGGCGGCATGGCGGCCGCGCTGGGCAACGTCGACGCGCGCGACAACTGGAAGGTGCACTTCCGCGACACGATGCGCGGCGGCAAGTTCCTCAACGTGTGGCGCATGGCGGAGCTGCACGCCAAGCAGGCGCCCGACCGCGTGCGCGAGCTCGAGGAATGGGGCGCGGTCTTCGATCGCACCAAGGAAGGCCTGATCAGCCAGCGCAACTTCGGCGGCCACCGCTACCCGCGCCTGGCGCACGTCGGCGACCGCACCGGCCTGGAGCTGATCCGCTCGCTGCAGGACCACGGCGTCCACCAGGGCATCGCGTTCCACATGGAGTGCACCGCGCTCGACATCCTGAAGGACGGCGACCGCGTGGCGGGCGTGCTGGCCTACTGGCGCGAGACGGGCCGCTTCGTGGTGTTCCGCTGCAGCGCCGTGATCCTGGCCACCGGCGGCGGCGGCAAGGCCTGGCACATCACCTCGAACTCGTGGGAGTACACCGGCGACGGCATCGCGATGGCCTACGACGCCGGCGCGGAGCTGATGGACCTGGAGTTCACGCAGTTCCACCCCACGGGCATGGTGTGGCCGCCCTCGGTGCGCGGCACGCTCGTGACCGAGGGAGTGCGCGGCGACGGCGGCATCCTGTTGAACAACAAGGGCGAGCGCTTCATGTTCAACTACATCTCCAAGCGCTTCGCGCCGGAGACGGCCGACACGGTCGAGGAGGCCAACCGCTGGCTGGAGGGCGACAAGAACGCGCGCCGCCCGCCCGAGCTCCTGACCCGCGACGAGGTCGCGCGCGCGATCACGGCCGAGGTCAAGGCCGGTCGCGGCTCGCCGCACGGCGGCGTGTTCCTCGACATCGC
>CAZKIO010000088.1:0-11582 GCA_964552795.1 uncultured Planctomycetaceae bacterium | reverse complement strand
CCCGCGCTCGCGCACGTGGAACCAGTGCGCGTTGACCTTGACGATCGAGACCGCGCCGAAGCTCTGGAAGTACATGTTCACCGAGTACAGGACGCTGTACCAGGCGACCAGGTTGCCATCGGGCTTGAGCACGAGGACGGCGCCCATCGCCACGTTGGCGAGCGCGGAACCGACGGCCGAGATCAGGATCGTCGCGCGGCCGCCGATGCGGTCCGTCAGCGGCCCGTTGATCAGGAACGAGCAGCCGTAGACCCACGTGCCGATCGCGAAGATCGTGGCGAAGTCCGTGTTCGTGATCGCGCCGTCGAGCGCGTTCTTGGCGACCGTCAGGTTGTAGCGCCCCATGTACAGGAACGCGTACGTGAGGCCGAGCGGCAGCCAGTTGAACCGCCGCCGGCGCAGGAAGGCCGGCGAGTGCCCCAGGTCCACCTTCGGCAGGCGCCGCAGCACGACGGTGATCGCGGCCAGCAGCAGGATGAGGGCGCCTGCGTTCTGCAGCCAGGACGGGATGTGCATGCGCGGCCCCGCGGGGGGCGCGCGAGACTAGCCGCGGCCGCGCGCGCAGCGCAAGGAAGGATGGCGATCCACGCGGCGATGGCGCGATCCGCGCACGCATCGTGGCTGGCGCGCCGCCGCTGCCGGCGGTCTGCCGGACCGGAGGCTCCGGACCGGGCGCCGGCCGCGGTACGATCCCCGCCCCTCCGGCCGCGGCGCGCGCCGCCGAGGCCGATCCGCCCCCAAGGCAAGGTGCCACGACTCCATGGGTTCGCCCCGCCTGCGCGAAGTCTTCGACCGCATCGACGCCACGCTGCAGCGCGGCCGGCTGCCGCTGTGCGTGTTCGATCTGGACTCCACCCTGTTCTCGACGGCGCCGCGCAACCTGCGCATCCTCCACGACTTCGTGGAGGCCCACGCCGACGATCACCCGCACCTGCGCGCGGTGGCCGAGCGCATCGGCCTCGACGACATGGGCTGGAACGTGCACCTGGACGTGCAGCGCTTCGGCGTCACCGACCAGCGCCTGCTCGAGGGCCTGAAGCGCTTCTGGTTCGAGCACTTCTTCACCGACGAGTACCTGGCGCACGACCTGCCGGTGAAGGGCGCGGCGGGCTTCGTGCATGCCTGCCACGCGCGCGGCGCGCTGATCTACTACCTGACCGGCCGGCACGTTGGCGGCATGGAGATGGGCTCGGTGCGCTCGCTGCGCGAGCACGGCTTCCCGTTCTGGCGCGGGCGCTGCGTGCTGCACCTCAAGCCGTCGTTCGAGATGAACGACCGCGCGTTCAAGGACGACGCGCTGAACGACATCCGTTCCTACCGCGGCGACGTGGTCGCCACGTTCGAGAACGAGCCGGGCAACGCCAACCTGTTCCTGCGCGCGTTCCCCGACGCCCTGCACGTGCTGCTGACGACGATCCACTCCCCCGAGGCGGAAAAACCTTCCCGGGAACTGGTGCTCACGGACGACTTCGAGCTCGCCTGAGGGACGTTGTTTCCCGGTCGGCACGGTTCGCCGGCACCGCGTGTAAAACCAGGTCGAAACCGGCCTGGCATAGCGATAATTCTCGAACGCCGTTGGCCGCAATGCGACTTCCTGGCTATCTTGTCGCGCTCCGAACGATGACACGATAAGGGCACACCGGTCGAGAGGCCGGGTCGCAAAGCCGACGGGGCCGTCTCGGGAAACCGAGCGGCCGGCCGGGCCGCCGAAGTCGTCGCTCCGATACCCGGACGTCATCCGAGGGGCAGACGGAATCCGTTCCGCCTTTGGATTGGAGGTCGGGGTCGGGAGCGTGCTTCTCCCTTCTTCGCCACGCCGCCCGTCGGGCTCCACGCCCGGCGAGCGGCGCACCCTCCGCACCCGAGGCCGGCGCGCGATTCCACGGTGGACGTCGCGATGATCAGGGAACGGAAGCAACCATCGACGGTGTGGTGCGCGCGGAGGGAGAGCCTGCGCCGCCACGGAGGGGCCGTCGTTCGGGGTCCGAGCGGGGAGCGCGACGTCCGCCCCTTCCAACCTTTCGCAGTGGCTCCGCGCGGGGCCCGCGTCAGGCCGACGACCGAGCGTGAACTCGGAAACCTTGGCAGGTTGATGGGCAGGGAGTGCTTCCACCGCCTTCGCGGCGGTGGAGCCGTGCGGTCGTGCGGGACGGGGACCCCGCCGCCGCTGGAAGGAGGAGAAGGCGCCGTCCGTCCCGTGGGGACAGGCCGGAGCGGTGCCGCGAGGAGAGGGTGCGAGCGTGTGCTCGTGGGGACGGTCCCACGCTTCGCCCCTGCCGGTGACCGCGTCCTTCGGGACGCGCTGGCCGCGAAGGGGAGTGCGATGGCCTAGCCGTCGCACCGCGGCCGTCCGCTCCCGGTCCGCCGGGGGCGCGCCGGATTCCTTGGCGGGAGCTCGGGGCCGCGCCCCGGGCTCCCGCTTTTTCTTCTCAGCGCAGGCGTTCGCGCAGCCGGCCCAGGAGGTGCGCGTGGATCTTGCACACGCGCGACTCCGAGAGGCGCAGGACCTCGCCGATCTCGCGCATCGAGAGTTCCTCCCAGTACTTCAGGTACACCAGGCGGTACTCCTGCGCGGTCAGCTTCTGCGCCACCAGGCGCAGCAGCTCCTCGCGCGTCAGCTTCTCGCCCGGCGCCTCGCGGTCGGGGTCGGGGACGCCCTCCAGGGTGGGCCCGTCGGAGCCGTCCTCGCTCCATTCGGGCGTCAGCGGGCCTTCCAGGAGCGCCGGCCCGTAGTCCTGGCGGTAGCTGTCGACCGGCAGGCCCAGGGCCGCCGCGATCTCCTCGTCGTCGGGTTCGCGGCGCAGCTCCGCGCGCAGACGTTCGACCGCGCGGCGCTGCTGCTCCAGGCGCGCGCGCCACTGGCGCGGAAGCCAGTCCTGGTTGCGCAGCTCGTCCAGCAGCGCGCCGCGCACCCGCAGCTCGCAATACAGCTCGAACGGCACGCCGCGCGCGGGATCGAAGGCCTCGATCGCGGCGATCAGGCCCACGTTCGCCGCCGTCTCCAGGTCGCCGCGGTCCACGCTGCGCGGCAGACGCCACTCGAAACGGCGCACGATGTCGCGCGCCAGCGGCTGGTAGTGCTCGACCAGCGCGTTGCGCGTCTGGGCGCCGCGCGCGCGGCCGTGCGCGCGCCACAACCGGGCGAGCGGTGCGCCCGATTTCAGCGCAGCGGCGCGAGCGGGCCGCGGCCGTGGTGGATGCTCGCTCGTCGGAAGACGGGTCGTCACGAGGCGGGGGACTCGGTGCGCGGCTCGCCGCGCAGGCCTCTGGATACCAAGTCCAGGCGCGCGGTCAAGAGCCTGCGCGTCGCTTGCGCGGCGCTTCGTCGTGTTCGCCGAGGTCGTCGGGCCAACCCAACCGGCGCATCACGCGCGCCTCGGCGCGACGCATCCGCGCTCGATCCCGGACGGCGTGATCGTCGAAACCGCACAGGTGCAGCACGCCGTGCACGACGTACAACGCGAGCTCGCGCGCGGGTTCGACGCCCCGTTCGCGCGCGGTCCGGCGCGCGCATTGCCAGCTCGCGTAGATCTCGCCGGACCTTTCTGTCCCATCCGAGAGATCGAACGTGATCACGTCGGTCGGCTCGGGATCGTCGAGCCACTCGGCGTGCATGCGCGTCAGCACGCGGTCGCTGACCACGATCACGGCGACCGCGAAGTCGGGGCCCCCCCCCTCCTCCAGCGCGGCCCGGACGGCGCGGCGCACCGCCGCCGGGGCGAGGAACGCCCGGCCCGACGTCCAGCGCACCGCCACGGGCGCGGGGCGGCGGCGGGTCCCGGGCGCGCGCCCCGGCCTGCGTCGCCGGGCGGTCACGGACGGTGCGGGTCGCGGCCGTGCTCGCGCGGAGGCCCCTCGCGCGGCGCGTCGCCGTGCGGCCGTTCGGCCTCGCGCGGGTTGCGCGCCGGGCCCTCGTAGGCGCGCACGATCTGCTCGACGAGCGGGTGGCGCACGATGTCCTGCCGCGTGAACTCGACGACGCCGACGTCCTGGAACCCCCGCAGCCGGTTGAGCGCGTCGTTGAACCCGCTGCGCTGGTGCGCTTCGAGGTCGGACTGCGACGGGTCGCCGGTCACGACCATCTTCGACCCCTCCCCCAGGCGCGTCAGGAACATCTTCATCTGGGGCAGCGACGTGTTCTGCGCCTCGTCGAGGATCGCGAACGCGTGGCTCAGCGTGCGCCCGCGCATGTAGGCCAGCGGCGCGACCTCGATCACGCCCTGCTCCTCGAGGCGCAGCACGTCCTCGAAGCCGATCAGGTCGTAGAACGCGTCGTAGATCGGGCGCGTGTAGGGATTGAGCTTGGCCTGCAGGTCGCCGGGCAGGAATCCCAGACGCTCGCCGGCCTCGACCACCGGGCGCGTGATCACGACGCGCTTGCACTGCCCCAGCCGCAGCGCGCGCACCGCCGCCGCCACGGCGAGGTACGTCTTGCCGGTGCCGGCCGGCCCCGCGCCGAAGACCAGCGCGTTGCGCTCGATCGCCTCGAGGTAGCGGCGCTGGTTCTCGCTGCGCGCCGCGACGGGGTTCATGCGCAGGGCGGACAGCGCGCTGCCCGCCACGAGCCGCGGGCGCGGCGGCCCGTCGGGCGCCTCGGCCGCGTGCGCGCGCTCGGGGCTCGCGGGCGTCCCGGGCCGCAGCACGCGGTAGGCGGGAACGGCGCGCTGGCCGCCGGGGCGCGCCGCCGCGGAGCGTTCCCCGCGCTCCGCCGCCTGCTGCTGGTCGGTGCCGAGCAGGATCGACTCGATCTCGGCCAGCGGCAGCTCGCGCCCCTTGCGGATCTTGCCGAGCAGATGCTCGATGCGGCGCCGCGCTTCCTGGAGGCCCTCGTCGTCGCCGCGCAGCCTGAGGTTGCCGCGGCGCGTGAAGATCTCGATGTCGAGGTCCTGGCGCAGGATCTTGGCGTACCGGTCGTACGGCCCCAGGACCAGGATGGCCTCGTCGTGGGACCGCAGGGGGATCGTGATCTCGGTCGAACTCAGTGGGGTGCTCCGGCGACGCGGACGCGCTGCCAGAGAAGAATGGCCCGCTCTCGCGGGGTCTGTCAACGCGATCGCTCGCGATCCATGGCCGCGCCCGCCCGGCCGCGGCCTCAGCGGCCCAGCAGCCAGGGCCACGTCGCCAGCGCGACGGGGATCGAGAGGAGCAGGCTGTCGAGCTGGTCGAGCAGCCCGCCCGAAGGCCCGAACCACTCCGAGGAATCCTTCACGCCGACCCTGCGCTTGACCCAGCTCTCCAGCAGGTCGCCGGCCTGCGCGGCGACGTTGATCGACGCGCCGGCGAGCAGCGCGCCCGCGATCCCCAGGCTCCCGGCGGGCAGCACGCCCGCGACGTGCAGCACGGCCGCGACCGCCGTCGCCGCCGCGAGCGACGCGACGCAGCCGGCCGTCGTCTTGCCCGGCGAGATCCGCGGGAACGGGTGCGTGCGCCCGATCGCTCCGCCGACGTAGTAGCCGGCGGTGTCGCCGATCTTGGAGAGCAGGAGCAGCGCGACGAGCCCGCCCGTGCCCCACGCGTGCCACACGCCCCACAGCGCGGGCAGCGGCGGGATCAACCAGACGGCGAGGCCGCCGACCACCAGGAGGCGCCGGCCGCCGCCGGGCTCCATGGCCGCGAGCGGCGCGCTGACCGCCGCGAGCAGCACGAGGAGCAACAGCGCGGCGCCCGTATTCGCTCCCGAGCCGCCGATGCCGCCCAGGCCCCACGCCAGGACCGCGACGACCACGCCGAGCGCCAGGAGTCGCGCGCCCTCGACGCGGCGGAAGGCGCGCACGAACGCGCGCGTCAGGCCGTGCACGGCGAGCGCCGCGCAGGCCACGATCGCGAGGCCCGCGACGTACGACGGCGAGCCCTTCAGGGAGAGGACGTCGGGCAGCTCGACGGCGCCGGCGCGCAGCCAGGCGCCGTCGATCGCCGCGTTCGTCAACAGCACCGCGGCGAGCGCGCCGGTCAGCAACGCGGGACGCAGGCTGTGCAGCGCCAGCGAACCCATGCGGCTGGTCTCGACGATCGCCGCGAACAGGATCGCGGACGTGCACCAGTACAGCGGCAGGCCGCTCGCGTCGCTCGCGTTCCACCAAAGGAGCAGCGCGACCGTCGCGAGCAGCGCCCCGCCCGACAGCGTGCGCCGCAGGATCTTCTGCGCCTTGGAGCCGGGCATCCGCTTCAGGCCGAGCCGCGGGTCGGGCGCCGTGCCGGCTCGTTCGCGGGAGGCGCGGCGTCGGAGACGAGGCCGCCGAACTTGCGCCGGCGCCCGGCGTACGCGGCGAGCGCCTCCATCAGCGCCGGCTTGCGGAACTCGGGCCAGCACACGCTGGAGACGTACAGCTCGCTGTAGCTGATCTGCCACAGGAGGAAGTTGCTGACGCGCATCTCGCCCGCCGTGCGGATCAGGAGGTCGGGATCCGGCGTCTCCGGATCGTAGAGGTAGGCCCGCAAGGTCTCCTCGTCGATCGACGCGGGGTCGAGTGCTCCCGCGCGCGCGTCCATGGCGATCTGCCGCACTGCGTCGGCGATCTCGGTGCGTCCGCCGTAGGACAACGCCAGGCGCAACAGCATGCCGGCGTTGCCCGCCGTCAGTTCCTCGGTGCGCTTCAGCTCGCGCATCGCGCCGGCGGGCAACTGCTCCAGGCGGCCGATCGCGCGCAGGCGCACGCGGTTGTCCATCAGCGTCGGGCGCTCCTCCACCAGGAAACGCTTGAGGAGCGACATCAGGTAGCGGATCTCGGGCTGCGGCCGCTTCCAGTTCTCGTGCGAGAACGCATAGAGCGTCAGGCTCTCGACGCCCATGCGCGCGCACTGCGTCGTGATCTCGCGCACCGAGTGGATGCCCTCGCGATGCCCGAAGATGCGCCGCAGCCCCTGGCGTTCGGCCCAGCGGCCGTTGCCGTCCATGATGATCGCGAGGTGGGCGGGGAAGGGGCCGCCCAGGTCGGGACGCTGCGGCGCCGGACCGGTCATGCCGCGTGGATCCTCCCGCGCTGGATCACCTGGTCGCGCTCGGGCCCGACCGAGATCATCAGCACCGGGGCGCCGACCTCGCGCTCGAGGAACTCGACGTACGCGCGCGCTGCCGCGGGCAGGTCCTCGAAGCGGCGCACGCCGGTGATGTCCTCCTCCCAGCCCGGATGCGCGGCGTAGACGGGCTCGGCCTCGTCGATCGACGGCAGGTCCGCCGGCCAGTCGCGCGTCTCGCCGCGCGCCGTGCGGTAGCGGACCGCGGCCTGGATCTCCTGGAACCCGGTCAGCACGTCCAGGTTGGTGACGATCCAGCCGTCGGCGCCCGAGAGCTCCAGGGCGTAGCGCACCGCCACCGCGTCGAACCAGCCGCAGCGCCGAGGCCGGCCGGTGGTGGAGCCGTACTCGTTGCCCTGCTTGCGGATGCGCTCGCCCGTGGCGTCGTTGAGCTCGGTCGGGAACGGGCCCTCCCCCACGCGCGTCGTGTAGGCCTTGGCGATGCCGACCACGCGGTCGATCCAGCGCGGCGGATAGCCCACGCCGGCCGCGATGCCGTTGGCGCCGGTGTTCGACGAGGTCACGAACGGGTACGTGCCCGCATCGATGTCGAGCATGGCGCCCTGCGCGCCCTCGAACAGGATGCGCTTTCCGGCACGGTGCGCCGCGCGCACGCGCGCGCCGGTGTCGGCCACGAAGGGACGCAGCCGGTCGCCGACGGCGACGTAGCGCTCGAGCTGCGCGTCGAGGTCCAGCGGCTTCTCGCCGTGCACGCGCTCGATCAGCGCGTTCTTCTCGGCCAGCGCCGCGCGCAGCCGCGAGCGGCACAGGTCCGGCTCGAGCAGGTCGCAGATGCGCAAGCCGGTGCGCGCCGCCTTGTCCGCGTAGCACGGCCCGATGCCGCGCCCGGTGGTCCCGATGCGGCCCTCGCCGCGCCAGCGCTCGGACAGGCCGTCGATCAGCCGGTGGTGCTCGAAGATCACGTGCGCCGTCGCGGACAGGCACAGGTTCGTGCCGTCGACGCGCAGGCCGCGCTTGCGCAGCCCGTCGACCTCGTCGAGCAGCTTGATCGGGTCCACGGAGACGCCGTTGCCGATCACGTTGACCGCGGTCGGGTTGAGGATGCCCGAGGGGATCAGGTGCAGGACGTACTTCTCCTGCCCGACGACGACGGTGTGTCCGGCGTTGGGCCCCCCCTGGTAGCGCACCACGACGTCGGCGTCGCGGGCCAGGAGGTCGATCAGCTTGCCCTTGCCCTCATCCCCCCACTGGGCACCGAAGACGCTCAAGGCAGGCATGGTGGGGTTCGCGCGCACGTCCGCGCGGGGCGGCGGAGCGCCGATTGTCCAAAGCCGGACGGCGCGTCACAAGCACAAAGGACGCCCCGGACCGGCCGGGTCCGGGCCGCGCGAGCGGGCGAGCGGCGGACGGCGTGAGGGATCCGCCCCGGGATCGGTCAGCGCCAGGTCCAGACGTGGCGCACGCGCCACTGGACGTCGACGGCGGTCTCCGTCCCCGGGCCCGTCGTCGTCGCCTCGCCGGCACGACGTTCGGTGCCGGACAGGAGGATCTCGGACGGACGGCCGGTGACGGGATCCGCGATGTACTCGCCCGTGAGCTCCGCCGTGCGCGCGGTGCCCTGCTCGGGCGCGGTCTTCAGCACGAATCGCGCGGTGAAGCGCGCGCGCTGCGGCGCGTCCTTGGGCTTCTCGATCGCGGTGAGCACGAGCGTCCCGGTCCAGTCGTCGGACTCGTCGCGGCCGATCACGCCGCGGATCACGTCCGCGGCGAGGTCGACCTTGTCGCCGCGGGCGAGGGTCAGGCCGCCCAGCGCGCGCGCCAGCTCGTCCCCCGGCAAGGGCACGGCGCCGTTCACGATGCCCTCGGCCTCCAGGACGAGGGCGGCGATGCCGGCCGGCGCAGGATCGCCGCGCGCCGTCGTGACCTGCGCGGCCTCGGCCTGCTGCACGATCTCGAACACCTTGCCGGAGATCGGACTCTGCTGCACGTCCTCGGCGGACTTCGCCGGCTCGTCACCCCCCGTCGGCTGCGACCCGGGCTTGGTGCGCCGTTGGACGGCGTTCGCGTAGCGCACGCGCAGCGCGTCGGCGACGTCCATGCGGCAGCGCGTCACGGTCAAGGTGCGCTCGACCAGCCGCAACTCGCGCTGTTGCGTGGGCGGGAGCACCACGCCGTTCGCGGTGGGGTGGAACGTGATGTTGCGCTCCCATTCGGACGCGGCGTGCACCTCGAGGCCCTCGGCGCAGGGCCGCGGCTCGACCCGGACGGTCTCGGGCCTGCGGTCGGTCGGAACGGGTTTCCGGTCCGCCGCCTGGGGCAGGACCGCCAAGAGCAGAAGGAATCCGAGCATTCGAGGTGCATCGGACGGCGGGCAGCCCGATCTTGAGCGCACTCTCCCGGCAGGTTCCAGCGCCCCCCCGATTCCCTCACGTGTGTCGCGTCCGCTGGCGCAGCCCGGCCGCCCCTACCGACATCCGGCAGAGCGACGGCGTCCGCGGCGGCGGCGGTGGGCTGCCGATGGGAGTCTCATGGGCGCCTGGAACTCCACCCACCGACCCTCGAAGTCGATCCGGTTGCGGAGTGCGGACGCCTTGCTGCTGCGTGGGGTCTTGATGTCCTCGCGGCGCAGAGCGGGGCTTGTCTGGCCCGTCGATGTCAGGCGACCTACGGTGCGAACGTCACGGCCAGGCCGTTCGAGAGGTTGAACAGGTTGCCGCACGGGCCAGCGACGTCGCGGTGCCAGCTTTGGAAGCGCCAGGTCTGGCCGGGGAGGATCTGGCCCAGCGCGCCGAAGCCCTGCGAGTGCGCGATGATCCCGGGCCCGAAGTTCGAGTATCCCTGGGCGTTGGCCTGTTGGATCGGGTAGCGGTAGTAGCCCAGGCTCCCCGGCGCGACGAGACGCTGGCCGTTTCCGAACGGCGCGGACGTCGCCAGCGGTCCCATGTAGAGGCGGTGGTTGCCGCCCGGGGGCAGATCGCGCACCTGCAGGACCAGATCGTCGGCCGAGTAGGCCGTGTTGCCGCGTGCCTGGAGGACCGCCCCGTGGCCCGTCCAGTTGCGGCACCCGCCGTGCGTGTCGACGTTGCCGCACGGTGCGTTGGTCGCGCAGGATCCGTACTGGGTCGCGTTCGTCGCGAGGTCGAAGACGTAGGCTGCGCCAGAATTGCACGCAGGATCCTGAGGGCAAGCGGAGTTGTCGAATGGGCAGCCGAGTACGGCGGTTCGACCTGACACTGCGAGTTCGATCCCGACGAGATGGCTCGGGTAGGAGTCCTCGGGCAGCAACTTGCCGTCCTGCACCCATGTCGAGCCTTGCAGCGAGAAGGCATAGCCGCCGCCGTTGTTGGTGGCGTTGTCGTCGGCAAGGTGGCCCGAGACGAGCACGGTTCCGGCATCCAGGTCGAGCCACGCGCCCAATCTGTCGCCTGTCTTGGTGTCGAGCCCAACGAATCCCTGCTTCAAGCTCCATCCACCTGATTCGAACTGGAAGGCATAAACGACTCCAGAGTTCGGACCGGTGACATTGGCGCTGTCCGCACCGACCAGGATCCAGTCACTCTGCAGAGTGACGTCGACCCCGAAGTAGTTGTTCATGGCCCCGGGCGGGGTCAGCTTCTGTGCTTGCGTCCAGGCCCCAGACACCTGCCGTTCGAAGACATAGGCGGCGCCGACACTGGCGGCTGGAGGCTGGTGCCAGTCCGAGGCACCAACGACCAGCCGGCTGCCGTCGACGGCAACGGAGCAGCCGAATGCATCGCCTTGGCCTGCGTCACTGGGAATGAGTCTGGCTGTTTGACTCCATGAGCTTCCGGCCCCTTCGAAGACATAGGCAAGTCCTGAAAGCCACGCGACCCCTGCTGCCGTCCAGCTACCGACGACAATCACGTTGCCAGAGATGTCGACCGCCTCTCCGAAGCTCCAATTCGGGCTCGCATCGCTCGCCCACAGCTTGGCACGCTGGAACCAGGATTCCCCAACGAGCTCGAACACGTACGCTGACCCAGCAGCCTGCAACCCCGAGGGAGAGTCCGTGTACGCTCCGATCACGGCGCGGGACCCATCCATGGCGATGGCGGATCCGAATTGTGCGCTGTATGTGACGTCACCGGCCTTCAGTTTCTGCACGAAGGACCAGTCGGCACCGCTGCGGCGATAGACGTAGACAGCACCGGACTGGTCCGCGATATCGTCGTCGAGTGGCGATCCGATCAGAATCCAATCTCCGTCGATAGCCACCGCACGACCGAAGTTGTCCTCGTACTCGACATCCGGACCGACGATCTTCGCCCGCTGCACCTGAGCCTGGGAAGTGCTCGTCCCGACCAACAGGGGGAGACACCACGCCAGGAAGCACTCACCTTGACGCAGGATCGCTCTGCCGGCAGTCGAGGCTCGTGACATGAGGGCATTGGGTGAAGCTGACTTCATGGGTTCGCTCGTCTGCTGTCGCTCTCGCGTTCTGGATCCTGCTTGCGTTGTCTGGGGGCGGCCGGCTCGTTGCACCGGCCGCTCCGGCGGATGTTCAGGTCGTGCTCACGGTGTCCACCGCGTGAGACCCTGCTGCGTCTCGTCTTGCCGCATCGTCGACACGACCACGTGGCCGGACG
>CAZKIO010000087.1:0-11766 GCA_964552795.1 uncultured Planctomycetaceae bacterium | reverse complement strand
CACTGGCCCGGCGCGCTCTTCGTCGGATCGCCCGGGCACCCGTCCAGCGGGCACGTGTTCGCCGCGAAGCCCGGATCGCCGAAGCCGTCGCCGTCCGTGTCCGTGCACGTGTCGCACGCGTCGCCGATCCCGTCGGAGTCCGCGTCGGCCTGCGTCGGGTTCGGCACGGCCGGACAGTTGTCGCTCGCGTCCGGAACCCCGTCGCCGTCGGCGTCGCTGTTCGCCGCGACCGTCAGCATCAGCGTCCGGTGGTGGTAGCGCCGCGTCGAATCCGTCACGCGCACGACCAGCGGCCACGTCCCCGCCTGCGTCGGCGTGCCGCTCAGCACCCCGCCCGTCGAGAGCGCGAGACCCGGCGGGATCTGCGATCCCTGCCGCGTGAACAGGAGGCGGCTCGCGTTGTTCAGCGAGCTCGCGCCGTCGTGCGTCGCCGGCAGCACGAACCCGCCGCCGAAACCGCGCGAGATGCCGACCGTCGGGCTGAGCCCCGTGTTGCCCGCCCCGTACTCGAAGCGGATGCGGCCGTCGGCGAACAACACGACGGCCACGGCGACCGGGTTGCCCGAGTCGTAGTGCTCCGCAGCCCAGCGGATCCGCACCTGGCCGCCCACGCTGGTGTCGACGAAAATGTCCTGGCCCGCGAGGTCCGTGCGCAGGTCGTCCCACAGGGGCGCGATGCGCACGCTGAACTTCAGCCAGTCGGGCCGGTTGAACGGCTCGGCCTGCGTCAGCCCCAGCTCCAGGAACCCGTTCGAGCTGACGTACACCTTGTCGTACGTGCGCTCCCAGTACGGGAACTCGAACGGCAGGGTCAGGCTCCACACGCCCTCGTCGGCCTTCCAGTTCTGCGCCGTGCCGCCCAGCGCGAACGAACCCGTTCCCAGGTTCGTGAGCGTGTACGCGGGCGTCTCCACGTACTCGCTCCACGTCTTGGGCGTCGAGCCGCCGCTCGAGGCCAGCGTCGCCGAGTACGCCGCTCCGACCGTCCCCGCCGGCAGCGACGTGGTCGTCACGCTCGGGGCCGACGTGTTCTGGTACGTGAACGCCATGCTGGCGCTCGACGATCCGATGCCCGTGATGCGGTTGTTGTTGTCGAAGTTGCTGCCGGGCTGGTAGGCGTCGGTGTTGGGCGTGCTGGAGTTCGTGATCTGGCTCACGCCGCCGCTGCGGTACACGTCGCCCGCGTCGCCGCGGTTCGTGTTGCGCTCCATGTGGTAGTTGCCGTCGGCCTGCAGCAGCGCGACGCGGTAGTGCCGGCCGTTGCCCGGCCAGCCACTCTGCCCCGGATAGCCCTCGTCCGTATTGGGGTTGTTCGAACCGAGCTGCCCCTTGGCCTCGTCGATGTGCCAGATCGCGAGGCCCCCTTGCGGGATCTGCGCGTCGAAGCCGGACTGCTGGCGGTTCTCCAGCAAGAGGTACTCGCCCGGCGGATAGCCGCTGTCGATGCGGAAGATCGACGCGCTGGTCTCGACCGCGGGCGCGGTGCCCGCACCCGGCAGCAGGAGCTGCGGCGTCACCCAGCCCAGCTTCACCTTGCACCATGCCGAGAGGTGCGACGGGTACTGTTGCGAACTGTCGAAGCCCCACGACCCGCCGGCCATCAGGCACCAGTTGCCGATCCCCTGGCTCGACGCGCCGGTGCCGCCCGTGTCGTACAGGTCGGGCATGCCGAAGAAGTGGCCCAGCTCGTGGCACACCACGCCGATGCGGCCGGGCGCGCTGCCGGAAGTGCCCCACAGTCCGGGCGAGATGTTGTAGTCGGAGACCTTGACGCCTTCCGCGCTGGTCCAGGCCGGGATCGACCACTTGTGCGACCACATGCGGTTCGCCTGCGTGGTTCCGTACTGGTCCGTGCCGCCCCACTCGGCGCCGTAGCCCGAGTGCAGCACCGTGATCGCGTCGATCCAGCCGTCGCCGTCCTGGTCGAACTGCGCGAAGTCCACCAGCGGATCCGCCAGCGCGAGCCCGGCCGTGATCAGCTCCCACGTGCGCGACGTGAGGCCCGAGTTGCCGTTGGCGTAGTACGTCTCGGTGTTGGGCACGTCGAGCCAGCCGACGACGGTCGAGTCGATCGTGAACTGGCCGTACGACGTCTCCAGGTAGTGGTCGCGCACGCTGCCGGTCGGCGCCAGCGTCGGGTGCCCGCCGACCGCGTTCATGATCGTCGACGCGTCCGCCGCGCTGGGGAGCGTGCGGTTCTGCCCGCTCGGCCCGTGGTTCGAGAAGCGCAGGAGGAGCACGAGGTTCTTGACCGAACCCGCGCCGGTGAGGAACGCCGCTCCGCCGCCGCGCTGCGCGGCCGCGAGACCGTGCGGCGAGAGCGGCGCCTTGCCCGCCGGCGCCGCGGGAGGCACGAGGCCGGCCGTCCGGCGCGGCTTCACGTTGCGCGCGATTCCCAGCGCGCGCGGGTCGACGCTGCCCGCCCGCAGGCCGGTCGAGGCCAGCGCGCCGTCAGGATCGAGCTCCGCGTAGTGGATCCCCGCCGCGGTCTCGACCAGCGGGAAGCCGTCCTCGTCCTCCAGCCAGTGACCGAACGCGTCGCCGCGCTGCATCACCACCACGCGCGTGCCGTCGGGCTGCGCGCGCTCCAGCGGACCGGGGTGCAGCGGGAACACGCATTCCTGCGCACCGGCCGGCGCGCCGAGCGCGCACGCGAGGAGGAAGACGAAGAGTCCGGTGGCGCTCGCCTGGCGACGCATGGGCTGGATCCTGGGGCTGGGGGGGGCGAGCGCTCCCTCAGCCTACCCCGACGCGGCTAGACTCGGTCGCGATGATCCCCGCGATGCCGCTCCTGGCTCTCCTTCTCGCCCCCCTGACGCCGACTCCCGTCCTCGCGGACGGCTACCGCGAACCGCCGCGCGAGATCGTCGACGTGCTCGACGCGGCTCCGACGCCCGACCTCGACATCAGCCCCGATGGGCGCTGGATGCTCCTGATCGAGCGCCCGGCGATGCCCTCGATCGCGGACGTGGCGCGCCCGTGGATCGGCCTCGCCGGCGAGCGCATCGACCCGCGCCTCGCGATGCCGCAGCAGATCTCGTTCGCGCGCGGCCTCGTCGTGCGCAACCTGGAGAGCGGCGCGGAGACGCGCATCGCGCTGCGCGACGGCGCGCGCATCGGCGACACGTCCTGGTCGCCGCGCAGCACGCGGATCCTGTTCACGCTGGCGACCGATGCGGGCACCGAGCTGTGGACCGCCGACATCCGCGACCTCGTCCCGCGGCGCGTCGCGCGCGGCCTCCACGGCGTCCTGGGCCGCGCATTCGAGTGGCTGGCGGACGGCGAGACCCTGGTCGTCAAGCTGGTCGACGCGAGCCGCGAGGACCTCCCCGCGCGCGGCGAGGCGCCCGGCGGCCCGGCGGTGCAGGAGTCGCGCGGCGCGACCACGGCGCTGCGCACCTACCAGGACCTCCTGCGCGACGCCGACGACGAGCGCGCCTTCCAGTGGCACGCCACCTCTCGTCTGGCGTGGCTGCGGCTCTCCGACGCGCAGTCGATCCCGATCGGCAACGCCGGGATGTACGTCTCCGCCGAGCCCTCGCCCGACGGCCTGCACCTGCTGGTCACGCGCCTCGAGCCGCCGTTCTCGTACACGCTGCCCTGGCGGCTCTTCCCGCAGACGACCGAGGTGTGGGATCTGCAGGGCCGCGTCGAACGCGTCGTGGTCGCGGCGCCGCTGGGCGACGCCATCCCCATGGAAGGCGTGCGCACCGGGCCGCGCAACGTGCAGTGGGCGGCCAGCGAGTCGGCCACGCTGGTGTGGGTCGAGGCGCTCGACGGCGGCGACCCGAAGAAGCCCGCGACGGAACGCGACCGCTGGTTCCGGCAGACGGCGCCGTTCACGTCGGCGCCCGAGCCCTTCCTGACGCTGCAGAACCGCGCGCGCGGGCTGCGCTTCCTGGCCGATCCGAACCTCGTGATGGCCAGCGAGTACGACCGCGACCGCCGCTGGACGCGCACGATCCTGGTCGACCGCTCGCAGCCGGGCGCGGCGCCGGTCGTGCTGGACGACCGCAGCCAGAACGACCGCTACGGCGATCCGGGCACCTTCGCGTCGATGACGGGGCCGGTCGGCACGCGCATCGTGCGGCAGGACGGCGAGTTCCTGTACCGGGTCGGCCAGGGGGCCGACAAGGGCGGCGCGCGGCCCTTCGTCGACCGCTGGAACCTGCGCACGCGCCAGACCGAGCGCGTGTGGCGTTGCGCCGAGGGCGTGTTCGAGAGCGTGATCGCGATCGTGCGGAGTTCCGCGGTGCAGAAGCCGGCGATCGTCACGTCGTTCGAGAGCCCGACCGATCCGCCCAACTGGCGCCTGCGCGACCTGGAGAAGGGCGAGGTGCGTGCGCTCTCCAGCTTCGGCGATCCGCAACCCGCGCTGCGCAAGCTGACGTCGGAGCTGGTGCGCTACCAGCGCCGCGACGGCGTGGAGCTTTCGGGGCGCCTGTACCTGCCCAAGGACCGCATGGAGGGCGAGCGTCTGCCGCTGTTCGTGTGGGCCTACCCGCTGGAGTACACCGATCCCGACACGGCCGGCCAGCTCGGCGGCTCCCCGCACCGTTTCGTGCGCGTGCGCGGCCCGTCACAGATCCTGCTGGCGCTGCACGGCTACGCGGTGCTCGACGAGGCCGCCATGCCCGTCGTCGGCACGCCCGAGACGGTCAACGACACGTTCCTGGCGCAGATCGCGTGGAACGCCGAGGCCGCGATCGCGGCGCTGGACCAGCGCGGCGTGATCGATCCCGGACGCGTCGCCATCGGCGGCCACAGCTACGGCGCGTTCATGACGGCCAACCTGCTGGCGCACACGGACCTGTTCCGCGCCGGCGTCGCGCGCAGCGGCGCGTACAACCGCACGCTGACGCCGTTCGGCTTCCAGAGCGAGCGCCGCACCCTGTGGGAGGCGCCCAAGGCCTACCTCGAGCTCTCGCCGTTCCTGGCGGCGCACAGGATCGACGAGCCCCTGCTCCTGATCCACGGCGCGAAGGACGACAACACCGGCACGTTCCCGATCCAGTCCGAGCGCCTGTACCAGGCGATCCAGGGCAACGGCGGCATCGCGCGCCTCGTGATGCTGCCCGAGGAGGCGCACGGCTACCGCGCGCGCGAATCGGTGCTGCACACGGTGGCCGAGACCTTCGACTGGCTCGACCGCCACGTGCGCGACGCGGTGCAGCGCGCGGCTCCGCGCGCGGCGCCCGCAGCGGGCGACTGAGCGCCCGCGCGCAGGGCCGCGCCGGACGGGCGCGCTGGACACGCGCGCGGAATGCGGGGAGACTCTGGCGGGCTTCCCACCCATGCCGGACGCAGCCGACGACCGCGCCGTCCTTGCGAGCCTGCACGCACAGATCGTGCAGGATCTCGGACGCGGCGGCGCGCGCCCCGTCGAGCACTACGTCGGCGCGCAGCCCGGACACGCCACGCTGATCCGCGCGGAGTACCCGGCGGTGCTCGCCCGCGCCCGCGCGGCGTCGGGCGGGGACACCGCGGCGGCGACGGACGCCGACAGCCCGTCGATGCGGCTCGTCAACGCGCTCGCCGAGCAGCGCACGGCGCACCGGCACTACGAGAACAAGGGCGAGATCGCGCGCGGCGGCATGGGCGCCGTCGTCGAGGTCTGGGACGAGCACCTGCGGCGCGCGCTGGCGATGAAGGTCATCCTGCGCGGCGATCCGCGCGCCGGCGCGATGTTCATCGAGGAGGCGCAGGTCACCGGCCGTCTCGACCATCCCGGCATCGTGCCGGTGCACGAGCTGGGCATGGATGCCGAGGGGCGCCTGTACTTCACGATGCGCCTCGTGAAGGGCGAGACGCTCAAGGACGTCTTCGAGCACGTCCAGCGCGGCGACGCCCAGTGGTCACAGGCGCGCGTGCTGCACGTGCTGCTCAAGGTGTGCGACGCGATGGCCTACGCGCACAGCAAGGGCGTCGTGCACCGCGACATCAAACCGGCCAACGTCATGGTCGGCCGCTTCGGCGAGGTGTACGTGATGGACTGGGGCCTGGCGCGCGTGCTGGGAACGCGCGACCGCCACGACCTGCGACTGCGGCCGGCGCCGCCGGGGCTGTCGTCGATCCACACGCTGCGCGACGAGGATCGCGAGGCCGCGCCGGACTCGCCGCTCGTGACGATGGACGGCGAAGTCGTCGGCACGCCGGCCTACATGCCGCCCGAGCAGGCCGAAGGCCGCGTCGACGAGCTCGATCCGCGCTCGGACGTGTACTCGGTGGGCGCGCTGCTCTACCACCTGTTGACCGGGCGCATCCCCTACACGCCGCCCGGCGGGCGCGCGACGAACCGCACGGTGCTGGCGATGTTGCTGCTCGGCCCGCCGCAGCCGGTGCAGATCGTCAACCCACAGGCCCGTCCGGAACTGGTGGCCATCTGCGAGAAGGCCATGGCGCGCGATCCGGCGCGGCGATACGCCGACATGCGCGAGATGGCCGACGACCTGCGCGCCTACGTCGAGGGCCGCGTGGTGCACGCCTACGAGGCCGGAGCGCTGGCCGAGTTCAGGAAGTGGGTGCGGCGCAACCCCTGGCTCGCGGCGTCGATGGCCGCCGTCGTGCTGCTCTCGGTCACGGTCGCGTTCGTCGAGGCGCAGGGCCGGCGCGAGTCCGACCGCCAGCGCGGCATCGCGCAGGAGCACGCGCGGCGCGTCTCGGTGCTCTCCGATCGCGCGCTCGCGGCCGAACTCGAGCGCGAGGCCCAGGGGCTCTGGCCGATCCATCCGCGCACGGTGCCGGCCCTCGAGTCCTGGCTCGCGCGCGCGCGCGAGCTCGCGGCGCGGACCGACGAGTACGACGCGCGCCTGCTGGCGTTGCGGGCGCGCGCGCTGCCCTACGCGGAGGAGGATGCGCGCCTGGACCGCGAGAACGACCCGGCGCGCCAGAAGCTGGAGACCCTGGTCAGCCAGCGCGAGTTGCGCCTGCCGCTTCTCGAGCAGCACGCGGACGATCCGGGGAAGCGCCGGCGCGCGCAGGAGGGCATCGAACTGTTCGATGCGCTGATCGCGGAGAACCAGCCCCTGGTCGGGCGCCGCCGGACCTGGCGCTTCGCGGACCCGCGGGACGCCGCCGACCACGATTCGCTGGAACGCACGCTCGAGGTCCTGCGGGTGTTCGCCTCGCCCGAGACCGGTGCGAGCCTCATCGCGACCGTCGAAGAGCGCCTGGAGCGCTCGCGCACGCTCGCGGAACGCACGGTCGACGCGCGGCGCGCGGAATGGGAGCGCGCGCTCGCCCGGATCGCCGACCGCCGCGCGTCGCCCGCGTACGGCGGCCTCGTGCTGCGCCCGCAGGTCGGGCTGGTCCCGCTCGGGCCGGACCCGGACACGGGCCTGGAGGAGTTCGCGGTGCCCGAGAGCGGCGACGTTCCCGAGCGCGGCGCCGACGGCCGGCTCGTCCTGTCCGACACCTTCGCGATCGTCCTCGTCCTCCTGCCCGGCGGGGAGGTCGCGCTCGGCGCGCAGCGCGCGGACCCGTCCGCGCCCCGCCACGACGCCGACGCCGATCCCAACGAGGCGCCGGTGAGAACTCTGCCGCTCGCGGCCTGGTTCTGCTCCAAGCACGAGATGACGCAGGCGCAGTGGCGCCGCCTGTGCGGCGAACGCCCCAGCACGTTCGACTCGTACATCCTGTGGCCCGGCCCGCTGCTGAGCGTGCGGCATCCGGTCGAGCAGATCACGTGGGACGAGGCCGTCCTGGTGCTGGCCCGCGTCGATCTCGTGCTGCCCACCGAGGCGCAGTGGGAGCACGCGGCGCGCGCGGGCACCTCGACGCCGTGGTGCACGGGAGCGACGGCGGACTCGCTCGCCGGCGCCGCGAACGTGCCGGACCACAGCGCGCTGCGCCACGGGCAGGAGTTCGCGGAGGGATCGCCGTGGGCCGGTCTCGACGACGGCTTCCCGTTCACCGCGCCCGTGGGCAGCTACGCGCCCAACGCCTTCGGCCTGCACGACATCTGCGGCAACGTGTCGGAGTGGTGCCGCGATCTCGACGGCTCCTACGACGCCGCCTTCGACGAGCACACGGGCCTGCGTGCCGCGAAGGGCTCGCGGCTGCGCGTCCTGCGGGGCGGAAGCTTCCGCGACTTCCCGATCTGGCACCGCAGTTCCAAGCGCGATTTCCTGCTGCGGGACCGCAGCGACCACAAGGTCGGCGTGCGGCCCGCGCGGCTGATCGACGCCTGAGGGACGCGTTGGCGGCCCCGGCCGCGGCGCGACCTGCCCGCGCGCATGGACCGATTCCAGGAACCCGGGCAGGATAGCCTTCGTCCCAGGGTCCGCTTCCCCGCGCCTGTCCCGCATCGGAGGATGCCATGCTCCAACGTCTCGCCCGCACGGTCCTCGCCCTCGTGTGCTGCTGCGCCGCGTCGTCCGCCGCGGACCCGCAGCGATCGCCGCGCGTGCGGCCGATCCAGGCGCCCGTACGCGACGCCGGCGTCTATCACGTCGCGACCGGCACGTGGACGCGCAAGATCGCGTCGGCGCAGATCGGCGCGGACATCGTCTACAACAACACGTGCAGCACGGGCTACTTCAGCGCGCTCGACGGGGATGCGTACGTCGACGAAGGGCGCATCCCCAGCCCCACGAGCCCGACCAGCGCGACGAGCCGGCCGGGCAACCAGTTGGGCTACACGATCGACGGCTTCCAGATCGCGTACTGCACGGACCAGCCGGGCGGCCCGGGCACCGTGACGTACAACTTCTACGAGTCGTACTCCGGCTGCACCTCGGTGATCGGCGTCACGCCGACGGCCGGGTTCGCCGTCACCGGGTTGCCGGGCGCGATCGCGCCGCCGACCTTGGCGTGCTGGATCGTGACGCTCGACCTCGCCAGCCCGCCCCAGACCGCGAGCCTGGCGTTCGCGATGCTGGCCGACGGCGACGGCGTGTACTCGAACGGCACGGCGGACCTGTTCGGGTGGTCGCAGGAGTCGAACCTGCCGAACGCCAGCCAGGCGGCCACCGGCCCGATCATCGCGGGCGACTACAACCTCTGCAGCGCCTTCGACGGCACGCGCTGGGACTCGCCGGTCAACTACGCCGAGCCCGGCACGGGCATGTCGACACAGGACTTCTTCTTCACCGAGAACGGCCCGACGACGCCCGGCTGCTACTTCTTCGGCGGCGCTCCGCTGGCGAGCTTCCACCTGATCTTCTACTCGCAGGTCTGCGGCACGCCCGGCGGTCCCGGGTCGATCTTCTGCCCGGGCGACGGCAGCGGGACGAGCTGCCCGTGCGGCAACAACAGCCTCGCGCTGCTGCCGCCCGGGGACCCGGTCGGGTGCACCAGCTCCCTGAACGTCGGTGGCCGCCTGCGCTCGAGCGGCGGCACGTCGCCGTGCACGTATCCGCCGCTGGGGCCCGGCAGCGTGTCGATCTCGTCCGACGACCTGATCCTGCTGGGCAGCCAGATGCCGAACTCCTCGGCGCTGTACTTCCAGGGCACCCTCCAGGTGAACGGCGGGCTCGGCACCGTCTTCGGCGACGGCTTGCGCTGTGCCGGGGGAACGCTGATCCGCCTGGGCACCAAGACCAACGTGGGCGGCACTTCGCAGTACCCCGAGTTCGGCGACCTGTCGGTCTCCGTCAAGGGAGCCGTGACGTCGCCGGGCGTGCGGACCTACCAGATCTGGTACCGCAACGCGGCCGTGTTCTGCACGGCGGCGACGTTCAACCTGTCGAACGGGCTCCAGGTCGTCTGGAGCCTGTGACGCGCGGGGAGCCGTCGACGCTGGGCGCCGCCGCGCTCGCGCCGGGCTCCGCACCATCCCGGGCTCGCCCCGCGGGCGCCGGCACGGTAGGAAGTGCGGCCCGTGGTTCGATCCCAGCCGCACCTCCTGCACGTGTTCTCGACCTTCGTGCCCGCCGGGCCCGAGACGCGCGCCGTGCGCCTGATCGAGGCGGCGGGCCCCGAGTTCCGCCACTCGATCGTGGCCATCGACGGACGCACCGACGCGGCGGCGCTGTTCACGGGCCGCGCCGAGGTGCGCATCCTCGCTTCGCCGCCCCGCGCGGGCTCGCTCGCCACGCTGCGGCGCCTGCGCGCGCTGCTGGTGGCGGAGCGGCCCAATGCGCTGCTCTCCTACAACTGGGGCGCCTTCGACGCCGTGTTCGCCGCGCGCTCGCTGCGCTACCGCCACCAGATCCACCACGAGGACGGCTTCACCAGCGAGGAGGCGGTCGAGTTCAAGGCGCGGCGCGTGTGGGCGCGGCGCCTGCTCCTCTCGGGCGTGCACCGCGTGATCGTCCCCTCGCGCCGCCTGGAGCGCATCGCGCGCGAGACGTGGCGCCTCGCGCCGGAGCGCGTGCTGTGCATCCCCAACGGCGTCGACCTCGCGCGGTTCCTCCCCGCCGACGGCCGGCCCGCGCTGCGCAGGCAGCTCGCGATCCCCGCGCGCAGCCCGCTGATCGGCTGGGTCGGCCACCTGCGGCCCGAGAAGAACCCGCTGCGCTTCCTGAAGGCCGCCGCACGCGTCGATCCCGAACTCGATCCGCACTTCCTGGTGCTGGGCGACGGGCCCGAGCGCGCCGCGTGCGAGGAGTTCGCCGCCAAGACGGCCTCGCTGTACGGCCGCACGCACTTCGCCGGGCACCAGGCCGATCCGCGCGAGCACTACCGCGCGATGGACGTGTTCTGCATCTCCTCCGACACCGAGCAGATGCCGATCGCGCTCGTCGAGGCCATGGCCAGCTCGCTCCCCGTCGTGTCGACCGACGTCGGCGACGTGCGCGCGATGCTGCCGGACGAGCAGGACGCGTACGTGGTCGCGCAGGCCGAGCGCGAGACGGTCTGGCCGCTGGCGGAGAAGCTGGCCGAGCTCGCGCGCGACGGCGATCTGCGCCGGCGCCTGGGCCGCGCGAACCGCGCGCGCGCCCAGGAGCAGTACGCGTTCGAGACGATGCTCGCCGCGCACCGCGACGTGTGGCGCGCGGCGGTGCGGGCCTAGCCGCCCGCGTCGAACCCGGGCCCTGCGGCGCCGGTCGACGGCAGCTCGACGCGGAAGCGCGCGCCGCCGCCGGGCGCGGCGCCCGCGCTGAGCGTGCCGCCGCGCGCCTCGACCATCGAGCGGCAGATCGCCAGGCCCAGCCCCATGCCGTTGGGCTTGGAAGTGACGAACGGATCGAACAGGCGCTCCAGGAGCTCGCCGGGAATGCCCGGACCGGAGTCCTCGACCTCGATGCGCACGACGCCGTCCGCCGCCCGCGTGCGGATCTCCACGCGGCGCTCGCCCGGGACGTCGGACATCGCCTCGCAGGCGTTCTTCACCAGGTTGACGAGCACCTGCTGCATCTCCACCGGGTCGGCCTCGACCGGCGCGAGCGCATCCGCCAGGTCGAGCACGGGCCGCACGCGGTGGTCCTCCAGCTCGCGCCGCACCAGCGGCATGGTCGCCTGCACGACGTCGTTGATCGAGAGCGTCCGCGGCGCCGGCGGCTGCTTGCGCAGGAATGCGCGCAGGCGGCGGATGACGTCCGCGGCGCGCTGGCCTTGCTGCGCGATGTCGTCCAGGATCTCGTCGAGGTCCGCGCGCCCGTCCGCGCCGCGCGCCAGGAAGCGCCGCCCGGCCTGCGCGTTGGCCACGATCGCGGCCAGCGGCTGATTGACCTCGTGCGCCAGCGACGTCGCCAGCTCGCCGGCCGAGGCGACGCGCGCGACGTGCGAGAGCTCCTCGCGCAGGCGCGAGGCGCGCTCCTCGGCCAGCGCGCGCTCGCGCGTGGCCGCCAGCAGGGCCTGCGCCCGGCGGTCCTGCGCGCGCAG
>CAZKIO010000086.1:0-11847 GCA_964552795.1 uncultured Planctomycetaceae bacterium | reverse complement strand
ATCGTTCACGCGCGCGCCGGCGCGGACCCGGACACCGACGCGCACGCGCAGGTCGTGGCGCGCCACCTCGCCGCCCGCGGGGACACCGTGCGCATCGCCGCCGGCGCCGCCTGGAACCCGACGCTGCCCTCGGTCGCGGTCGACGTCGTACGTCCCTTCGCGCTGGGCCGCGCGGGCCGCGCGCGGGCGTTCGCGCGCGCCGTCGAGGCCTGGGCGGCGCGCACCGGGTGCGAGTTCGTCTACAGCCTCGGCCGTTCCTGGACGCACGGCCTGGTGCGGATGTCGGAGGGCTCGATCGAGACGCGCGCCGAGGTCTCGCCGGACAGCGTGCACCAGGGGGAGATGCGCGCACTGGTCGAGATCGAGGCGCGCTCGCTGGACCGCGCGAACTACAAGCTGGTGAGCGTGCCCTCCGAGGTCGTCGGCAAGGACGCCATGAAACGCAACCACGTCCTGCCCGAGGCGATCCGCATCGTGAACCCGGGGGTCGACCTCGTCCGCCATGCGCCCGAGCGGCGCGCGTCCGACGCCGCCGGCGCGCGCGCCACCGCCGGCCTCGCCGCCCAGGACTTCGCCGTGCTGTTCACGAGCTCGAGCTGGCAGCACGACGGCCTCGACCGGCTGCTGAAGGTCTGGCCGCAGATCCACGCGGAACGCCCGGCCGCGCGTCTCCTGATCTGCGGCGAAGACGCCGCGGGGACGGCGCTGCGCCGCGGCGTGGAGTCCGCGCCGTGGAAGTCGTCGGTGCGCTTCCTGGGCGCGGGCGGCGAGCCCGCCGCGGTGCTCGCCGCCGCGGACCTGTTCGTGCTGCCCACGCGCTACGACCCGTTCTCGCGCACCACCCTGGCGGCGCTCGCGTGCGGTCTCCCGGTGATCACCACGGCCGCCAACGGAGCTTCGTCGATGCTGGAGGAAGGCGTGACCGGGATCGCGCTGTACGGCGACGACATCCGCCAGACGCTCTACCAGCAGTTGCTGGCCTGGACGAAGCCGGGGCGCGCGCGCGCCGCGGGCCCCGCCGCGCGGACCGCGGCCGAGACGCGTCCGCTCGAGGCCGAGGCACGCGCCACCGCGGACGCGATCGACGAGGCGGCGGCGGCGCGCGGAACCTAGCGCCTCCCCCTCGGGGAACGAGGGTCGGCAGGGCGCGGTTGCGCGGGGCGGACAGCGCGCGCGGCAACCGACCGACGCGCGCAGCGAAGCCCGGCGCGCAAGGCAGGCGGCCTGTGCCGCGAACACGCAACGTTCGGGGGGACGTGGTTCAATTGGGCTCGGTCCCCGCCCCCGGCGGGCGCGGGCGCGACCACCTCAGGGAGTGAACCGCCATGCCGATCCGAAACGTGCTCGTCTCGACCGTCGCTCTCGCCGCGGTCCTCGCCGTCCGCGCACCGGCCCAGCAGGTCCATTGGGTCGAGGACTTCGAGTCCGGGCTCGGCCAGTGGACCGCGACCGGCCTGTGGAACCTGGAGACCTCGGCCGACGCCTGCGGTGCGAGCTTCGGTCCGTTCCCCAGCGGCTCGCAGGTCGCGTGGTACGGCGTCGAAGGGGCCTGCGACTTCGACACCGGCGGCATCCACGCCGGCGGGTTGACGCTGAACACCCCCATCCAGCTGCCCTCGGACGCGGTCTCGATCTCCTTGCGCTATTGGTCCTCCAGCGCATCCGAGTACTGCTGGGGCTTCTGGGACGTGCACAGCGTGCGGATCCTCGCGACGAACGGTCCGGACGCGGGCTTCGTGGCCCCCTACTGCGACACGTGGGGACCGTCGTGGATGAACCTCGCCTGGCACGAGCGCCGCGTGGACCTGAGCGCGTACCGCGGCGCGCAGGTGCGCATCGCGTTCGAGTTCTCCGCCGGCGACGCGGCCCTGAACGACGGCCGCGGCTGGCTGATCGACGACGTGCGCATCCTGATCGAGCCGGGCGAGCGGATCTGTCCGACGTCCGCGCTCGACTCGGGCTGTCCCTGCGCCCTGAACGACGTGCCGGTCGCGGGCGGCTGTCGCAACTCGACGGGGCAGTCGGCGACGATCCACTCCGAAGGCGCGCCGAGCTTGGCGGCGGACACACTGCGCTTCCGCGCGGTCCTGATGACGCCGACGACGTCGGCGATCCTGACGCAGGGCGACCTGGCGCTTTCGCCGCCGCCGGTGTTCGGCGACGGGCTGCGCTGCGTCGGCGGACACCGGATCCGCATGGGGGCCGTCACGGCCTCGGGCGGTGCGGCCGAGTGGCCGACGTCGGGTTCCCCCCCGATCTCGGTGCGCGGCGAGATCGCCGCCGCCGGCTCGACGCGCTTCTACTACGCCTTCTACCGCGACCTGGGGTCGTACTGCACGTCCCACCAGTTCAACATGACCGATGCTCAGCGCATCGTCTGGCTGCCGTGAAGGGGACGGTATCGACCGCGGCCGGATTCCGCGGCCGCGCCTGGTGCCCGCCGCCCTACCAGGGCCACAAGCGTCGGAGGAAGTCGATCGCGGACTGGTCGTGCTGGCCGCCGCCGAAGAGGTGCTGTCCGAGCGGCAGCCCGCCGATCGCGTACATGCCCACCGCGACCCCGCCGAAGGCCAGGTAGCCGATCGCGATGCCGCCGAACGCGAACCCGCCCAGGGCGATGCCGCCGAAGGCGATACCCAGGCCCAGCGACAGACCGCCCCACGAGACGAGTCCGGCCGCCATGCCGCCGAACGCCACGAGGCCGCACGACATCGCGCCGCAGGCGAGGCCTCCGATCGCGCGCTCGCCGACGGCGAACCAGCCGCGCGCCGTGCGCATCCGGCCCAGCGGGCGCGGCCCCATGTGGATGTGCACGAGCGGCAAGCCGAGGAGGTGACGTCGCGAGCGGAACTCGGTGGGCTGCCCCAGGCGCGCCGCGCGCCACGCGCGCTGGAAGCGCTGCATCTCGCCGCCGCGGCGGCTGTCGGCCACGGGGACCAGGCCCTGCGCCAGGGCGTCGAGGTCCTGGCCCAGGTCGAGCGCGCTGCCGTAGCGGTCCTGCGCGTCCTTGGCCATCGCGTGCTCGACCACCGCCTCGACGTCGCGCGGCGCGCGGCGCAGGTAGCGCGTCAGCGGCTCGGGCTCGCGCGAGCGGATGGCGTCGAGCACGGCGAAGGTGTTGGTCCCCTCGAAGGGCCGATGGCCGGTCAGACCCTCGTACAGCGTGACGCCCAGGCTGTACACGTCCGTGCGCCGGTCGACCGGCCGCGAGGCGAGCTGCGCCTGCTCGGGCGACATGTAGTACGGCGTCCCGATCGGCTCGCCGGTGAGCGAGAGCCCCGGATCCCCGTCGCCCTTCGCCAGGCCGAAGTCGGCGATCAGCGCGCGGCCGTCCTTGTGGATCAGGATGTTCGACGGCTTCACGTCGCGGTGCACCAGACCGATCTCGTGCGCGACGCCGATGGCGCGCGCCACCGGCGCCAGCAGCTTGCACAGGGCCTGCGCGTAGTCGAGCCCGGCGAACGGCGCGGACGGGATGCCGGCGGCGGCGGACAGGGACTCCGCGGTCCAGCGCGCGGGATCGGGCTGCGTCTCGGCGAGGTGCGCGAACACCTGCGCGAGGTTGCGGCCCTCGACGAACTCCATCGCGATCCAGTGCCAGCCGTCGGTCTCGCCGACGGCGTGCACCTGCACGATGTGCGGATGCTGCAGGCGCGCGATCGAGAGCGCCTCGCGCTGGAAGCGCTCGACGTGGCTCTGCTCGGTGGAGAGGCCCGGCCGCAGCACCTTGAGCGCCACGGGCCGGCGCAGGTCGACCTGCGTGGCGAGGTACACGATCGCCATGCCGCCGCGGCCGATCTCGCGCACCAGGCGGTAGGCGCCGAGTTGCACGCCGGGCGCCAGCACGCGGCTGGCGCGCGGAGCGGTGGCCGCGCCCGCGCGCATCATGCGCAGGCAGCGCCCCAGCGCCTCGCGGTGCGCGGCGGGCGCACGCGACAGGAAGCGCGCGGGATCGGTGTCGCCGCCGGCCGCCACGCGGTCCTGGTACTCGGCCACGATCCGGTCCAGCAGGTCGTCGGCGGAGAGGCCTTCGTCGATGCGTTCGGTCATGGGATGCAGAGCGCGGGATCGCCGGCGGTTCGCCGGCGAATCCTGGAATTCAGGCCGGCGGCGGCCCGCCCAGGCGTTCCGCCCAGGCTTCGAGCGCCCGGCGGTAGAGCGAGTGCACCGCCGCCTCCGAGCGGCCCATCCGCCGCGCCGTCTCGGCCGCGGCGAGGCCCTGGAACTGCCGCAGCCCCAGCACGCGGCGGTGATCGGGCGCCAGCGCCTCGTAGGCGCCGACCAGGTCGCGCGCCAGCTCGCGCCGCGCGGCCGCCGTGGCCGGGCCCGCGCTGCGCGCGGCGAGCGCGCTGGCGGCGAGGGCGCCGTCCGCGGACGAACCCAGACGCAGCGCGCCCGCCGCGCCCTCGCGCTTGGCCGCGCGCAGGGCGCGCGCCGTATCCAGCACCACGCGCCGCGCCAAGAGCGCGAGGTGCCCGTGCAACTCCGCGTCCAGAGCGGCCCCGACCGCGCGCGGCGGCTGCCATCGCGCCGCGTCGGACAGCGCGCGCACGAAGACCTCCTGCAGCAGGTCCTCGATCTCGAAGCGCGCGCGCAGCGCCGGCCCGGCGAGGTGCGCGAGGAGCAGCCTCAGGCGCGGCGCGCAGGCCGCGAGGCGCGCGCCCAGATCCTGCAGCGGCTCGGCGTCGTCCACGGCCCTGGAATACCCGCCCGCGCGCGTCCATGGAAGCCTTGCAGACGGTCGGCATGACGCCGCACACTGCACGACTGCGCCATGATCTCCATCCTCGTGCTCTCGACGCTGTGCGCCGTGCCGCTGCTCTTCGCCTGGGGACCGGGCCACCACCTGGAGTTCGCCGAGCGCACGCACCGCCGCCGCCGCGAACTGCTGCCGGCCGCCGTCGCGCGACTGATCCAGGACGAACGGGCGGCGTTCGACTACGGCAACATCGCGGCCGACATCATCAACTTCAAGGCCTTCGGCGGTGCCTACACGCACTGCCACCGCTGGTCGATCATCGAAGCGATGCGCGCGCTGGCGACGACGCCGCGCCAGGAAGCGTTCATCCTGGGCTACCTGTCGCACCTGGCGGCCGACACGATCGCGCACAACCACTTCGTCCCCTATCACCTGGCGCGCTACGCGCGCACCAAGGGACTGGGGCACCTGTACTGGGAGATGAACGCCGACCGGTTCATCCCCGAGTCGCGCTGGCAGCGCGTCACCACGCTCAAGCGCCAGGATTCACTGGACGAGCTGGACGATCTCGTGAACCGGACCGTGCCGCGCAAGGCGCTCTCGATGGGGACCAACAAGGCGATCTTCAACCACGTGCTCCTGGTCAGCGAGCGCGAGCGCTGGCGACGCGGCATGGCGCAACTGCACCCGATCTCGCAGGTGCGGCTGGAGAAGGGCTTCCTCGGGCTGTTCCAGGCGGCGGCGGTCGACCGCATCCGCCTCGCGCTGCATCCGCGCGGCTTCCGCGCGATCCAGCGCGTGGATCCCAACGGCAAGGACGCTCAGGCGCGGGCAATGAAGCTGCGCAAGGGGCTGATGCAGCGCCTCGTGCCGGCGCGCCTGCGCCAGGCGGACGCCGAGGAATCGTCGGCGCAGTTCCTGGAAGGCATGCAGTCGCCGCCGCCCTGAGCGGCGGCGGGCACGCGCCTGCGCGGCCGGTACTAGAACCGGAACCAGCGCAGCACGACGTCGGTGCGGTCGGTGTCGCCGTTGAAGTCGGTCCCGCCGGCGCCCTGCGCGGCCTCGCGCGCCAGGAACGCCGCGCACGCGGGCGTGCTCTGCCCGGAACGGTCGATCACGAGGCGCGGCAGCTCGTCCGTCGCGCCCATGCCGAAGCTGCGTCCGTCGGCGAGGTTGGTGCGGAACAGGACGAAGTCGCTCTCGTCGCTGTCGCCGTTCCAGTTGCGCGAGTCCTCGGGTTCCGAGACGCGGTAGAAGCCGAACCCGCGGCCGAACGTGATGCCGGCCGAGTCGCGGTCGACGGCGATCGTCACGCCCGGGAAGATCATGCGGTTGTTCGAGAACAGCGCGAAGGTCGGCACGCTGTCGTTGAGATCCGTGTCGCCGGGGTTCTCGGGCTGCCCGGCATTGAGCGACGTGCCGCCCAGGCGCTCCTCCAGCGCCACGCCCAGCCGGCCGTCGATCACGCTCGGCGCCATCCAGCTCGTCGCCACCGGCGTCGCGCCCAGCGATCCGTGGAAGAAGCTCCACGGACCGGGGGTCGTCGTCGGCGTCAGCCAGCCGACCAGGTTCGAGTCGAGCGCGTCGTTCGTGTCGATCGAGCCGTCGTCGGCCTCGCTGACCACGACGACGAAGCGCGAGCCGAACTCGACGAGGCCGTGCGAACCGCCCGGGACGGCCGCCAGCGCGTGGATGTTCGCGGCGTCGTTGGCCGGCAGGATCGGGTCGAGCGGGCTCGACGCGATCCGCACCCAGCGCACCACGCGGTCGGTGGTGTCGGCCGGCGTGTCGTTGTTCAGGTTGCAGGGACCGTCGTCCGACTCCAGCACGATCGTCGCGACGTAGGAGCCGGCGATCGCGATGCGGTCGCGGCCCGCCAGCCCGTGGTTCACCGGCGGGCTGGCCACCGGATCGGCGTTCCAGGCCGCGAAGCGCAGCAGGCACAGCACGTTGTCGTCGTCGTCCGTGTCGTCGGTGGTGCAGTGCGTGGGCCGGAAGTTCGCGCCGACCGCCGAGGAGTTGCGGCTGACGCCGCCCTGGTCGAACTCGTTGACCAGGAAGGCGACGTGCCAGTCACCGGCGGTCAGCGCCTTCGCGCGCAGCGGCGAATCCTCGTCCACCGCCAGACCGGTGTTGCGCACGACGCCGGTGCCGATCGTGCCGTCGAGGAGAGCGAGAACGCGCTCGTCGTCGTCGTCGGCGTCCCCGTTCAGCGAGCGCATGGCCAGCGTCTCGTCGTAGGCCAGGAACACGAGGCCCGCCTCCGATCCCAGGATGCGCGCGCGCAGCGGCCCGACCGTGTCCGTCGTCGGCACCGGCACGCCGACCGTGGGCGCGGAGCTCTCGACGAAGCGCAGGTTCGAGTCGCCCGGCAGCAGGCCCGCGTCCTGGCCGGCGTAGAGCAGGCGCGAGCCCAGGCCCAGGATCGGCGTGGCGTCGTCGCTCAGGCGCTCGAGGAACGTGGCCGTCGGCGAGGCCTCGGACCAGTGCAGGAGCACGCGGTGGTCCTCGCCCATCACGCCGTCGTAGTCCCGTCCGTCGAGCGCCTCGTCGACCACGAGGTAGAGATCGCTGCCGACCCAGGCCAGCGCCTGCGCCGCGATGCCCAGCCGGAACTCCCGGTTCGTGGCGGTGTTGACGACGTGCGCGACGGTGTCGTTGGGCACGCCGTCGCCATTGAGGTCGGTGCCTGCGGTCCCGGTCTGGTCCTCCGCCGCGAGGAACGCGATGCGCGCGCCGGAGATCACGACGGGCGTGGCGCCGAAGGCCGCGACGTTCGTGTTGCGGATCACGAAGGCGTCGCTCTCCTCGCTGCCTCCGCCGCAGGCGGCCGGCAGGAGGGCGGCGAGGAGCGGAACGAGGCGCGCGGAAGGGGCTCGGAGGTTCATTTGGCTCGACATGGAACGCGGCAAGGTACTCGACGCCGCCGGTGTCGGACCACGGTGTAGCACACGGGCGGATCCCGGCCGTGCCGCCCTCCCGGAGCCCTGCGCAGGTGCGCGAGGCCCGTCCGCGGCACCCTCGGAGCCCCGGCGGACCAGGGCGGGACCCCGCGGCCCACGAAAAGTAAGCCAGTGGTAAGCTGGAGGTGCAGACACCGTGGGGCGCGACCCGCGATGGTCCGCCCTATTCCAGGTCCCCTCTCCGGTCCCGAGATCCACAGGGTCCGTTCTCTCCAATGAAGCACGCCATCCTCTCTCTCTTCCTTGTCGTCTTGTGTCCCGCGGCCATGGCAGAGGGCCACAAGTACGCCGCCAAGCCCGGCGCGGTCCCATCGACCAACCTTCCGGGGCAGCCGCTCGTGGCGTTCATCAACGGGTCGGATTCGTGCGCGACGCCCGACGTCATCACGGGCCCGGGCCCGCACGCGTTCGACAACACGACCGCGACGACCGGATCGGAAGGCCAGACCGAGCCCCTGTGCCTCGCGTTCGGCTTCACCACGATCACGCGCGACGTCTGGTTCACCTGGACGGCGCCGATGTCGGGCACGGCATTCCTGGACATCTGCAGCAGCGGCAGCGGCGTCGACACCAAGGTCGCGATCTACAACGGCACGGCCTGCCCGACGGGTGCCGCGATCGCCTGCAACGACGACGCCTGCCCGGGCCTGCAGAGCAACGTCTCGTTCCCGATCACGATGGGCAACAGCTACGTGATCCAGGTCGGCACCTATCCGGGCGGCGGCGGCGCGGCCGGCGGTCCGGGCAGCTTCACGATCACGTCGAACGCCACGCCGGCCAACGACAACTGCGCGACGCCGACGATCATCAGCGGCAACGGACCGCACGCCTACGATTCGGCGTTCGCGTCCACGGGCACGCAGGGCCAGACCAATGCGCGCTGCTACATCTTCAACACGTCCACGATCGCCTACGACATCTGGTTCCAGTGGACCGCGACGAGCACCGGCTGGGTGGCGCTCGACACGTGCGCGGGCGGCACGCACGACCTCAAGGTCGCCGTGTACGCCGGAGCGGGCTGCCCGACGGGCGAACCGATCATCTGCGACGACGACTACTGCGGCACGATCGGCTCGACGTCCAAGGCGCCGTTCTTCGCGACGATGGGCAACACCTACACGTTCCAGATCGGCAGCTACCCGGGTCAGACCGGCGCGCCGGGGAACTTCGTGATCTCGCCCTTCACGCCGGTGGCGGGCGACGACTGCGCCGCGCCCGTGGACATCGCCGGCAACGGCCCCTTCGCGTGGGACGCCGGCAGCGCGGTGACCGGGCAGCAGGGCCAGAGCGAGGCCCTGTGCGGCGGCGAGATGGTCGCCAACGACCAGTGGTTCCGCTGGACCTCGTTCTGCACGGGCACCGTGACCGTCACCATGTGCTCCGGCTCGGCAACGGACAACAAGCTCGCGGCGTACGCCGGATCCTCCTGCCCGACCGCGGGTTCGGCGCTGGCCTGCGACGACGACTTCTGCGGACCGGGCAGCCCGTCGCAGATCTCGTTCAGCGCCACGCTGGGCCAGACCTACATGATCCAGGTCGGCCTGTGGCCGGGCGAGGTCCCGGGCTCGGGCACGTTCTCGATCAACACGCCGTGCCCGCCGCCGGTCGGAACCGTGTTCTGCATCGGCGACGGCGTCGCGCCGCACACTCCCTGTCCGTGCGCGAACCACAGCGCGACGGCGGACGGCGTCGGCTGCCTGCACTCGGGCGGCACGGGCGGCAAGCTGCGGGCCTCGGGCTTCGCCAGCCTGTCGAACGACGGCGACGGCACGGCCTCGCTGTTCCTGGAAGGCTCGCTGATGACGAACAGCTCGGTCCTGTACTTCCAGGGCACCACGCAGCAGTCCGGCGGCAACGGCGCGAGCTTCGGCGACGGCCTGCGCTGCGCGGGCGGCACCGTGATCCGCCTGGGCACCAAGACGAACGTCGGCGGTGCGTCGAGCTACCCGGTGAGCGGGGACATCCCCGTGTCGATCCGCGGCTCGGTGACGATCCCCGGGACGATCCGCACCTACCAGGCGTGGTACCGCAACGCGGCCCCGTTCTGCCTGGCGACGACCTTCAACCTGACCAACGGTCTGGAGATCACATGGGGACCGTGAGTCGCACAGGCGCGCCGTAGCGCGCCGTCCGACGTCGAACCGGGGCCGTCCGCCGCATGGCGGGCGGCCCCGGCTTCGCTGGCGCGGCGCCGACGCTACGCTGTGGGCGCGAGCGGCGCAGGAGCGCCGCGAGAGCTCCTGCGCGACGATGAGCACACAGAAGTTCGACCTCGTCGTCCTGGGCGGCGGCCCGGCCGGCATCTCCGGCGCCACGACGGCCGCGACGTTCGACAAGACCGTCGCGTTGATCGAGCGCAACGAGCACCTGGGCGGCGCGGGGATCAACACGGGCACGATCCCCAGCAAGACGCTGCGCGAGAGCGCGCTGCTGATGTCGGGCTGGCGCTCGCGCAAGCTGCTCGGCCTCGACGTGACCGTGAAGCGCGAGGCGCGGCTGCGCGAGTTCCTGCACCACGAGCGGAGCGTCGTCGCCGCCGAGCGGCTGCGCGTCGAGGGGAACCTGACGCACCGGCGCGTGCGGCGCTTCGTCGGCACCTCGCGCTTCCTGGATCCGCGCACCGTCGCCGTGACCGGGCCGGACGGACGGGAGCAGCGCCTCAGCGGCGAACGGATCCTGATCGCGACGGGGTCCTCGCCCGTGCATCCGCCGGGCTTCGACTTCCCGCATCCGCGCGTGCACGACTCCAACGAGATCCTGGACATCGAGGCGATCCCCAGGGTCCTGGCCGTCGTCGGCGCCGGCGTGATCGGCTCGGAGTACGCCTGCACCTTCGCCGCGCTGGGCGTGGAGGTGCACCTGATCGACGGGCGCGACTGCCTGCTGCCGTTCCTGGACGACGACCTGCGGCGCGCGCTCGAGCAGGCCATGCTGGAAGCCGGAGTCCGCTTCCACTGGAAGGAGCGCGTGCTGCGCTGCGACGCGCGCGAGTCCGAGGTGCGGCTGGAGCTGTCGTCCGGGGCGCAGCTCGCGGCCACGGACGTGCTCGTCGCGGCCGGACGCCAGAGCAACACGACCGAGATCGATCTCGAGGCCGCCGGCATCGAGCCCGGCAAGCGCGGCCTCGTGCCGGTCGACGCCTACTACCGCACCGCGGTCCCCCACATCTACGCGGCCGGCGACGTGGTCGGCTACCCGGCGCTGGCGGGGACCAGCATGGAGCAGGCGCGCGTCGCGATCTGCCACGCCTTCGACCTGGCGCAGAAGGAGTTCGCGCCGATCCTGCCTGCGGGCATCTACACGATTCCCGAGATCAGCATGGTCGGGGAGACCGAGCGCTCGCTGTGCGAGAAGGGCGTCGACTACATCGTCGGGCGCGCGAACTACCGTGACAACGCGCGCGGGCAGATCATCGGGGACGACAAGGGCTTCCTGAAGCTCCTGTTCCGCCGCGAGGACATGCGTCTCCTGGGCGTGCACGCGCTGGGCGAGCAAGCCAGCGAGCTCGTGCACGTGGGCCTGGTCGCGATGCTCACGCACGCCGACGCGGACCTGTTCGGGCACGCCTGCTTCAACTACCCCACGCTCGGCGACCTCTACAAGTACGCCGCCTACCAGGCGATCCTGGAACGCATCCGGCCGCAGTGCGACCCGGAGACCTCCGTCGCCTGACGGATCCGCGCCGCGCTGCTATCCTGCGCGGGAACCATGGGCAAGCCTGAGTCTGCACGGAACGGACCGCGCCACCGCCGCGACCGCCGGCGCGGGTTTGCGCGGGGCTGGGTCCTCTCGTTCGCTCTGCACGGGGCGCTGCTCCTCACCGCGCACGCGGTGCTCTCGGGCGCCAGCGCCGCGCCGGCCACCGCGAACGACACGACCGGCGAGGTGGTGCTGAGGCTCGATCTGCGCTCGCGCCTCGCGGGACCGCACGATCGGCGGGCGCAGCCGCTCAGTCTGGAGCAGGGCGCGCATCCCACCGCGCGCGACGCGGTTCCGCCCCCGGTCGCCGCCGAGTTGGTCACGATCGTCGGCCCCGACCTGGCCGCGCTGCAGGATGCGCAGGATCGGGCGGGGCTGCGCGCGCCGCCGCCCCGGCCCGCGGCGGCGCTCGCCGCCTGGGGCGTGGACCCGCGCGCTCTCGCGCGCCAGGCACCGGCCGCGGCGCGCGGTCTCGCCGCGCGGGTC
>CAZKIO010000085.1:0-12572 GCA_964552795.1 uncultured Planctomycetaceae bacterium | reverse complement strand
GACGGCCTCGACCCGAACCAGAAGCACGAGGTGCGCACGCTGATCCGTTCGATGGCGAAGGACAAGGCGATCGTGCTGTCCACGCACATCCTGGAGGAGGTCGACGCGGTCTGCACGCGCGCGATCATCATCGCGCGAGGCAAGGTGCTGTTCGACGGCCTGCCCTCCGAACTGACGTCGGACGAGGCGATCGACGAGGCCTTCCGACGCATCACCACCGGCAGCCGCGGCCGCGCGGCCGTGAACTAGGAGACCGCGACCATGCGCAACGTCTGGGTCCTGACCAAGCGTGAGCTCGCGGGGTACTTCGCGACCCCCGTGGCCTACGTGTTCCTGTTCTTCTACCTGGCGCTGATGGGGTTCCTGACGTTCTACGTCACGGGGTTCTACGAGCGCGAGATGGCCGACCTGCAGCCGTTCTTCGCGCTGCACCCGTGGCTGTACCTGTTCCTGATCCCGGCGATCTCGATGCGCCTGTGGGCCGAGGAGCGCAAGAGCGGCACGATCGAGCTCTTGATGACGCTGCCCGTGTCGCTGGGCCAGTGCGTCGCGGGCAAGTTCCTGGCGGCCTGGCTGTTCGCCGGCATCGCGCTGGTCCTGACGTTCCCCATGTGGATCACGGTCAACTACCTGGGCCGACCCGACAACGGCGTGATCGTGGCCAGCTACGTGGGCAGCTTCCTGCTGGCCGGCGGCTACCTGGCGCTGGGCTCCTTCCTCTCGGCGGTGACCAAGAACCAGGTCATCGCCTTCGTGCTCACCTTCGTGCTGGGCCTCGTGCTGGTGCTGGCCGGGACGCCGTTCGTGCTCGAGTTCTTCGGCAAGTTCCTGCCGGACGTGCTGGTGGACACGGTGCGCTCGTTCAGCTTCCTCAGCCACCTCAACACGATCTCCACCGGCGTGATCGAATCGAGAACGGTGGTGTTCTTCCTCTCGCTGATCGCGGCCTCTCTCGCGGCCAACGTGATCATGCTCGACCTCAAGAAGGCCAGCTAGGAGCCGAGAACCATGCAAAGATTCTGGATGTCCATCGGCGGCCTGGCGGTGCTGTTCGTCCTGTTCATCGCCTTCAACGTGTTCAGCAGCGCGGCGCTGCGCCTGGGCCGCTTCGATCTGACCGAGAACAAGCTCTACAGCCTGTCGGACGGCACGCGGAACATCCTGTCCACGCTGCCCGAGCCGGTCACGCTGCGCTTCTACTTCTCCAAGAAGCTCGCGCAACAGGCTCCTGGCCTCGTGACCTACGCCGAGCGCGTGCAAGAGCTGCTGGAGGAGTACGCGGCGCAGGCCAAGGGGAAGATCAAGCTCGAGATCTCCGACCCCATCCCGTTCACGGAAACGGAGGACGCGGCGGTTTCCTACGGGCTGCGCGGCGTGCCGGCCACCGCGGCGGGCGAGATGCTGTACTTCGGCCTGGCGGGCACCAACACGACCGACGGCCTGGAGACCATCCCCTTCTTCCAGGACGCGCGCGAGGAGTTCCTCGAATACGACCTGACGCGCCTCGTCTACAACCTGACCAACACGAAGAAGAAGGTCGTCGGGATCCTCACCGCGCTGCCGCTCGACGGCAACCCGATGGCGCGCATGGCCAATCCGAACGCGCCGAACACGCCCTGGTACGTGGTCGAGGCGCTGCGGCAGACCTTCGACGTGCGCATGCTCGAGGCCGGCACGGAGAAGCTCGAGGAGGACCTCGACGTCCTGCTCGTCGTCCACCCGCAGGCGCTGTCGCCGCAGACGCAGTTCGCGATCGACCAGTACGTCCTGGGCGGCGGGAAGCTGATCGCGTTCCTGGATCCGTACTGCGAGGCGCAGGAGGTGCGGCAGGACCCGAACAACCCGCTCCAGGCGATGATGGCCGACCGCAGCTCGAGCCTCGATCCCCTGCTGGGCGCCTGGGGGCTGCAGATGTCCGCCGACGAGCTGGCCGGCGACAAGGACCTGGCGCTGCGCGTCGGATTCCAGAACCGGCCCGTCGACTACGTGCTGTGGCTGGGCCTGCGCAAGGACAAGGAGGTCCTGAACAAGGAGGACATCACGACCAGCGACCTGGAGAACATCCACGTCGCGGGCGCCGGCGTCCTGCGCGCGAAGGACGGCGCCACGACCACGGTCACGCCGCTCCTGGAGACCACGCGCAACTCGATGAAGATCCAGAAGTCGCGCGTCCAGTTCGGACCCGACCCCAACGATCTCCTGTCGAGCTTCCAGTCCGGCGGACAACGGCTGATGCTGGCCGCGCGCGTCACGGGCCCGGCCACGACGGCCTTCCCCGCAGGCCGGCCCGCGCCGGTCAGCGACGGCGAGGGCACGACGCCGACCGGCGGCCCGCACCTCACCGAATCGAAGGGACCGATCAACGTGATCGTCGTCACCGACGTCGACCTGCTCGCCGACCGGATGTGGGTGCGGGAGCAGAACTTCCTGGGCCAGCGCATGGCGATCCAGCAGGCGGACAACGGCAACTTCGTGATCAACGCGGTCGACAACCTCTCGGGCAGCACCGACCTGATCAGCCTGCGGAGCCGCGGGCGCTCGATCCGCCCCTTCGACCGCGTGGTCGAACTGCGCCGCCAAGCCGAGACCCGGTTCCGTCAGAAGGAGAAGGACCTCGAGGCCAAGCTGCGCGACGCCGAGCAGAAGATCAGCGAGCTGCAGGGCAGCAAGGACCAGAAGAGCGCCCTGATCCTGTCGCCCGAGCAGGAGGCGGAGATCGAGCGCTTCCGCGAGGAGCGCAACCGCACGCGCAAGGAACTGCGGCAGGTCAAGGCCGAGTTGCAGAAGGAGATCGAGGCCCTGAAGACCAGGCTCGTGCTGGTCGACGGCCTGGGCGTGCCCGTGCTGATCGCCTTCGCCGGCCTGGGCGTGTGGGGCGTGCGACGCAGGAAGATGATGGAGGCGCGGACGGGCCGCGCCGGGAGCTGACGCGATGAACGCCAAGACACTCTGGATCCTGCTCGCGGCCGCCGGAGCGACGGTCGCGGTCGCCACGCTGAGCCTGAACCGCGAGGACTCAGCGGCCGACGCGGGCGCGCGCCCGAAGTTCCTGCCCGGCCTCGCGGCGCGCGTGAACGACGTGGCCTCGATCCGCGTGCAGCGCGAGGGCGCGAGCTACACGCTGCAGCGCACGGGCGACACGTGGGGCCTGGCCGAGAAGGGCGGCTTCCCCGTGCAGATGGACGCCGTGCGCAAGACCATCCTGGCGCTGGCCGACATGACCATCGTCGAACCCAAGACCGCCGACCCCGAGCGCTACGAGAAGCTCGGCGTTCAGGACATCAACTCGCCCGGGTCCAAGTCCGTCCTGCTGACCCTGAGCGGCAAGGACGGCGCCGAGATCGCCAAGGTCGTCGTCGGCAAGGAGGCCGACTTGAAGGGGGCGCTCTTGTCCGGCCAGGTCTACGTGCGCCGCGGCGGCGAGGCCCAGTCCTACCTGGTGACGGGCAGCCTCGATCTCCACGAGAGCGGCACGAACTGGCTGCTCAAGGAGATCGTCAAGGTGCCCCAGGACCGGATCCGCTCCATCGAGGTTCGCCAGCCGGACGGCGAGACGCTGCTGGTCGATCGGCCGAATCCCGAGACCCGCGACTTCGTCATCCACGACATCCCCGAGGGCAAGGAGCCGACGTATCCGACGGCCGCGAACTCGATGGCCGCCGCGCTCGAGTACGTGAACCTCGAGGACGTGCTGCCCGCGGGCGAGGTCGACTTCACGAGCGGCGTCGGGCCGATCGCGCGCTTCGTGTGCTTCGACGGCCTGGTCCTGACCGTCACGACCAAGGACCAGGACGGCAAGTCCTTCGCCACGTTCCATGCCGCCTACGAGCCGCCCGCCGCGCCGGTCGAGGTCGGCCCGCAAGCGCCGCCCGAAGCGGCCGCCGCGAGCGCGGCCAAGAAGACGCCGGAGGAGGTGCAGCAGGAGGTCGCGGATCTCAACGAGCGCCTGCAGCGCTGGACCTACGTGATCTCCTCCTACAACCGGACCCAGTTCGGCAAGAAGCGCAGCGAACTGCTGAAGGACCGCGCGCCCGCGAATGCCGCGCCGGCGGCGAATCCGCTGGGCGGGGACGAGGTCGGCTCGGGCGAGGACGGGCCGATGGTCATCCCCGGCGACCTGCCCAAGGAGATCCAGGACCAGATCCGCGCCCACCAGGAATCGCTCGGCAACAAGACCGTGGTCGGCCCCGCGCGCCAGAACCCGGACGGCACCGAGCCCCCGTCGGATCCCGACGAGGACCCCAAGGAGCAGCCCGAGGACGGTACCGACGACGCAAGTTCCGAAGACTCCGCGACGCCCCAGCGCTGAACCACACCCACGCAGGGTCTCCATGGCGAGCCGCGTCCGTCCCGGATGCGGCTCGCGTCGTTGCGGGCCCGTTCAGCGCGGACCGCGCGACACCCACGCGCTGCCGTCCTCGCGGAATCGCAGTGCCAGCGCCACGGCGCGCGAGATCCCCACGCGCGGGCCGGACGCGATCCGCGGACCATCCGCCGGTCGCGGTTCGCGCGGCACGAGCAGGCGCAAGGCACCGCGCGTCAAGTCGACGCCGTCGTGCGCGCCGCTGATCCCCAACGCCTGCGTCAACCTCCCCGGACCGCGGCACAGGTCGCGATCGCGCGCGCCGCCGCGCAGCGCGCGCATCGCTTCCAGGCCCGCGACCGGCTCCAGCGCGCGCACGAGCACCGCCTCGCCGACGCCGGTCGGCGCGGTGACGACGTTGAAGCACCAGTGCACGCCGTAACTGCGGTAGACGTAGGCGTGCCCCGGAGGCCCGAACATCGCCGCATTGCGCGGCGTGGGTCCGCAGTGCGAGTGCGACGCCGCGTCACCCTCAGCCAGGTAGGCCTCGGTCTCGACGATGCGGCCGGCGCGCAGCCCCGCGCGCGTCTCTTGCACGAGCAGCCAGCCGATCAGGTCGCGTGCGACGACGTGCGTGGGCGCCAGGAACCGCGCGCGCCGCGGCCGCGCCCAGCTAGCGCCGAGCAGACCTTCCACGCCCGGCGCGCGGCGGCTCCGGCCGCTCCTTCTTGAAGATCAAGAGGTGCTGGAAGCCGCGCAGGAAGAAGTTGCCCTCGGCCGCGGCGCGGTGGAACGCGGGCTTTTCCAGCTTGCGGTTGCCGCGCACGACGGACACGTGGTCGATCGCGCGGAAGCGCTGCTCCAGCATCACGAACAGGCGCGCGCCGATGCCGACGAAGCCCTTCTTGTGCCGGTAGGTGTCCGAGCAGTACACGCCCAGGTAGCGCCGGTCCTTCAGCACGCGGTCGATCTCCGCGAACACCGCATCGAGAGCCTCGAAGTAGCCCGGCTCGAAGGCGTCGAGCCCGCCGATGCACTCGTCGCGCCCGGAATATTCCAGGTGCGTCGAGTACGGCGGATCGAGGAACACGAAGTCCGCCACCTCGTCGCGCAGGGGCAGGCGCCGCGCGTCGGCCAGCGTCACGTCCGCGCGTTGCGGCTGCAGGTCGCAGCCCCAGCCCCGACGGTCGAGGCTGTGGGCGACGTCGATCGTGGTCCCGCCGCCGCAGAACGGATCGACGACCAGGTCGCCGGGGCGCGTGTAGCGCTCCACCAGGTTCCAGACAACCCAGGCCGGCGTGGCTCCGGGGTAGCCCGGGACGCCCATCGGACGGGCGCCGAACTGCTGGGACGGGTGGTACCACAGCGTGGTCGTCTGCAGCCGGACTTCGGGGGACTGCGGCATGGGGCCGCGAGTCTACGCGGCGGCGGGCGGCGGAGGCTCAGCCCCCGACGCCCTCGGGCTGCCAGAGCGAGGGCTGGGAGCGCGCGTTCTGCGGCGCGCGCAGCGGGCCTTCGACGGGCTGTTCCCGCGGCGCGTTCGGCGCGGGGACGTGCGCGGGGGTCGGGCGCTCGGCGGTGCGCGGCGCGGGAGCCCGCTCGGGTGCCTCGACGTGACCCGGCGGCGCGGGCACGCCCGCTGGGGCGGGGGGCGCCGCGTGCACGCCGGCCGAGTCCAGGTACCGGACCACGGTGACCACGGTCCCAAGGACGACGACCGCGACCAACGCGGCGAGCGCGCGGGTCGACAGGCTCCGGGGCGGCTGTTCGAACGGGGAGGGCATGCGGGTCGGCTGGGCCTTCTAGCCCGAGCTTACGCGCCGGATACGGCCGTATTCCCCCGGTAGCCCCCTGGACCTCCCCGGCCCGGGACGCCGTCAGCGCCGACGGGCCCCGCGGGCCGATCCGACGGCGTAGTCGAGCAGCGCCTGGAACTGTGCGTGGAAGTCGTGGCCGCGGCCTTCGATGGGCGCCTTGAAGAAGGCGGCCGCGTGCTGCATTGCGCCCCCCTCCCCGCGCTCGGCGGCGTGGTCCGCGAGGCGCGCGAGGTCCAGCACGAGCGGCGCGGCCAACGCGGAGTCGCTGCCCGACCAGGTGAACTGCAGCGTCATCCGCGCCCCGAGGAAACCCTCGAAGTGGACGAAGTCCCACGCCGTCTTCCAGTCCTGGAGCGACGGCACGTAGTCGATGCCCACGTGGGTGTGCACGGCCGGATCGTCCAGGAGGTCGCGCAGCGCCTCGTCCTTGTTGCGCACCTTGGTCTCGCGGTGCGCGGGATCGGCCAGCACCGCGCCGTCGCGGTTGCCGAGCATGTTGTAGCCCTGCCAGGACAGGACGCGCAGCGCGCGCGCGCGGAACATCGGCGCAAGCGTGGTCTTGAGCAGCGTCTCCCCGGTCTTGCCGTCGTTGCCGCAGTGCGGGACGTTGCGCTCGCGCGCCAGCGCGCACAAGGCCGGCACGGCGGAACCCGGGCTGGGCGTGAAGTTGACGTAGGGACAGCCGGCCGCGAGCGCCGCGTAGGCGTACAGGATCGAGGCCGGCTGCGGCGTGCCCGCGTCCAGCGCCCGCTCGAGGCGCGCGAGATCCTGCCACTCGTCGCGCGGCTGGCGATAGGCCTCCGTGCTCGCCAGGTTGACGACGACGACGCGCGCGAGCTCGTGCTCCGCGCGGAACGTCGCGAGGTCCGCCTGGACGGCGGCGATCTGCTCGCGCGGCCGCAGGCCTCCCAGCTCCGTGGCGCGCGGATCGAGGTCCGCCATGCCGACCTCGGCCTCGTCGAGGAACCCTGGGCGCAGGCGCGCTTCGTAGGCCGCCACGGCGCCGTGGCTCGCCGCGACGAGATCGGACGCGAGGATCCCGTGGCGCACGAGCTCCGCCGCTCCGCGCGCGAGTCCGCGGGTGCAGACGTCGTGCCCGCCCAGCACGATGTCCTCGAGGCTCACGAGGCCCAGGCGCGTGAACGGGTCGCGCTCGGTCACGATTCCGGTCGGCTCCAGCAGCCCCTCGCGCAGGCCGGCCAGTCCGTGCGCCAGGCAGGTCGCGATCGAGCCGCGCGCTCCCAGCAACCACAAACCCAATCGTCGAGGCGGTCGATCCGTCGGCATCGTGGGAGGGTGGCGGTCCCGGACGTCAGGGAGCCAGCCAGCGTTCGACGACGGCGTCGTACCGGGTCGGCCACCAGCGCAGGTCCCGCGCGGCGAGACCGGCCTCCGGGGCGGTCCCGCCGCCGGTCGCAAGACCGGTGTCCGGCGTCTGCCTGGGGTCCCCCACGTCCGTGGGGCGGACCATTCTGCCGTCTGGTGCCGCGCTTGCGAGCACCCCCCTGCCGGAGGCCCCTCTGGAGCCCGTGCCGGGCGTGCCATCGGGAGCGGCGGCTGCGTCCGGAGAGCCGGCCGCGGGTGCCGGTCCGCTCCGGGTGTCGCGACCCGTCCGGGGCTCCGCGCCCCCCGCGCCGGATGCGTCGGGGTCGAGTGCCCGCAACGCAGCGCGCAGCGCGTCCCCGGCCGGATCGCCGGCGGGGAGCGTCGCACCCAGGCGCCGCACGTCCGCCGCGAGCTCCGCGCGCGCGCCCGCAGCGTCGATCCGCGGGTCGGCGGCGGCCATCTCGACGCGGCGTGCGGCGATCTCGAGCTCGCGCGCGAGCGCCGCGTCGCCGCGGGACCGCGCCGCGGCCGATGCGCCGAGCAGCTCGGCGGCGGCGTGCGCTGCGGCGCGTCCGCCCGGAGCCGTCGGCGGGCGCAGTTCGGAGGCCAGCGACAGGAGCGCGAGCCCGAGCAGCGGACCGGCCAGCGCCAGCGGCGTACTCGGCAGCGCCGCGCGCCACAGCGCGTTCCGACTGCGCGCGCGCGGCAGGCGCCGGGCCAGGATGGCGAGCAGGCCGGGCTGCGCCCCTGCGCGCGCGCCGTCGAGGACGGTGGCGAGCGCGCCGCCCAGGCCCGCGCGCACGTCCGCCGCGCGTTCCAGGTCGGCGCGGCGCGGCGGTCGCTCGCGCCACAGCGCGAGTCCCGCGCACACCGCGGCGATCGCCGCGGCAATGTTCAGCGACGCTCCGGCGCCGGCGCCGGACGCGACAGCGGCGGCGGCGGCGGCGGCGCCCGCGAACGCGGCCGCGCACAGGCATTCGAAGCCGCGCACGGCAGCGTGCAGGCGCGCAGCGCGTTCCGCGCTGCCCGCCAGATCCGCGACGGCGGGCTCAGCGCTCATCGCCCGGCTCGACCCGTTGGGCCTCGCGCAGGCGCGCGGCGATCGCCGCGGGGAGCTGCGCGAGCGGTTCGCGCGCGAAGATCAGCTCGATGGCGCTGCCGCGCGCGGGCAGCAGCCAGTAGTTCGATTGCCAGACGGTCTGGTCGAGGCACTCGGGCAGCGCCCCGGTCAGCAGCGTGTTGCCCTGCTCGAAGAACGCGATGTTGACGAGGTTGCCTTCGAGGTCGGCCGCGAACGCCTCGCGCTCGTCCTCGCCGCGCAGGCGCAGCATCCGCGACCCCAGGTAGACCCAGCGGTGGTAGCGCATGGTCTGGCCCGCGCGCAGGTCGAGGATCAGGTCCTCCATCCGGTAGAAGCGCTCCACGCCGTCGACCTTCCACGCGGCGTACAGATAGAAGCCGTCGCCCGTCGGCGGCGTGACGTCGAAGGCCGGCGCGCCAGCGCGCATCTCCTCCAGCGTGGGCGCGGGCTCGCGGCGCTTCCAGCGTGCGTTCTCCCCGGCCTGCGCCCCGAGCGCCAGGAGCGCGGCGTTCAACCGGCTGGCCGGCACGTGGGTCAGGAACGCGCTCTCGTGCACGGCGCCGCGCGGGTTCGCGATCAGGTACTCCAAGAGGTCGCCGCGCACGAGCACCTCCGCCGGGACCGAGCACAGCCGGCCCGCGAGGTCCAGGTGGATGTCCTCGCGCGCGAAGGCCTCGACCAGCGCGCGCGCCGGGTCGGCGTCCTGCGGCGCGCTCGCGCCGCCCTCCGGTGCCGGGCCGCGCGCGGCCAGGGCGGTCAACACGAGGGCGGCGCAGCGCAGGGTTCCCATGCCGGCGCTCATATCCCGCCCGCCAGGATCCGCTCGCGCGTGATGCCCAGTCTTTCCAGATCCGTACGCAGGAGCGCGTGCACGGCCTCGGCGTAGACGCGGATCTCGTGCTGCGCGTCGGGCTTCAGGCGCTGCTCCAGGAAGTGCAGGACGCCCTGCAGCGAGACCGTCCAGTAGGCCTGGCTGTAGAGGGTCTGCGGCAGGCACATGCGCGCGATCTCCTTGGCCACGCCGCGCGCGATGCGTTCGCGGTACAGGTCGTAGGCGGCGGCGCACTCGGCCAGCATCAGCTCGCGCTCGCGCGCGTGGTCGAACGTCGCGCCGAGGTCGACCGACGCCTGCTTGTTGCCGTGCGGCGGGTTGGCGCGCATCACCTTGGGCACGTAGAACTCCGGCGTCCATTCGACGTAGCGGCCCGAGACCTCGTTCCACGAGCAGCCCTTGTCGGTGTCGAAGAACACGTCGAACACCTCGAGGCTGACGGTCTGGCCCTCGACCTCGTACTCGCGCCAGCCGCTGCCGACCTGGTACTTGAACGCCTGGCGGAAAACGAACAGCGGCGCCTTCCAGTGGAAGGTGTAGAAGGAGTGGCGGTAGGGCGAGGTGTGGCCGTGCTGCCACAGGAACGAGCACAGCGCGCGGTCGCGCTCCTCGAACTCGGTCTTCTGCCGGTCGTAGGAGATCCGCGCGCTGTTGACGACCTTGAGCGCGGGGTCCTGGACCATGCGATCGACCAGCGCGACGAACCCCAGGCCGTCGTCGAGCGTCTCGACGGCGCCGGGAGGGACCTGGACCGCTTGCACCTTCGTCATCGGGCCGAGTCTAGCCGCTCCTGTGCTTCGGGCAGGAACGCGAGGACGTCCGAAGCGGTCAAGGCGCGCTGGCCCAGCGCCCGGGCGGCGAGATCGCCCGCGTGACCGTGCACGCGCACGGCGCGCGCGGCGGCGTCGAACGGCGTCCAGCCCGGATCCGGCAGGCTGCCGCACTGCGCCAGGTAGGCCGCCGTGATCCCCGCCAGGACGTCGCCCGATCCGGCGGTCGCCAGGCCCGGATTGCCCGTGTCGTTCTGGAACACGCGCTCGCCGTCCGTGACCACGGTGCGCCGGCCCTTGAGGCAGCAGATCGCGCCGGCGCGCCGCGCGAGATCGCGCGCGGCCTCGGTGCGCAGTTCCGGATCGACGGGGACCGGCCGGCCGAGCAGCCGTTCGGCCTCGCCGGGGTGCGGCGTCAGCACCACCGGCGCCGCGCGCCCCGCGAGGCGCGCGAGTTCGACGCCCAGGAGGTTCAGCGCGTCCGCGTCGACGACGAGCGGCCCGCCGAATCCGGCGAGCAGTCCCTCCAGCAGCGCGCGCGCGCGCGCGTCGGTGCCGATGCCGGGGCCGACGAGCGCGGCGTGCTGGCCCTGCGCGCGCTGGGCAAGCTCCGACGCGGGCGCGAGAACGGCCTCGGGAACGGCCGCAGGCAGGACGAGGGCGAGCGCGTCGTCCTGGCACGCCACGGTCACGAGCCCGGCGCCCGCGCGCAGCGCCGCGCGCGCCGCGAGGATCGCCGCGCCCGGCATCCAGCGGCTGCCGCAGGCGAGGAGCACGCGTCCCGCGAGCCCCTTGTGCGCGTCGGGCGGCAGCGCGGGCGGCGGCGGAGGGAGCCAGCGCGCCATCGCCCCTCAGAACGCGATCTCGGTGCGCCCGACCTCGCGCCCGGCCCAGTTGCGGATGCTGCGCTCTTCCCAGCTCTCGAGCCGGGCCAGTTCCTCCTTGGTCGCGAAGTCGAAGCGCCGCAGGAGTCCGATCAGCACCGGGTGCAGTCCGCGCGCGTCACCGTCGTCGATCTTGACGGCCACCGCCCGGTCGCGGCCGCGGACGCCGAAGGCGTAGACCGCCTCGCCGCCGACCTTGGGGAAGACGCGGCCCGCCGAGGCGCGGACGATGTCGGTGCACACGCGCTGGTGATTGCCCGCGATCATCTCCGGATGCTTCGCGACGGCGTCGAGCATGCTCTCGCAGGCCGAGCGGCGCAGCGCCGGCAGGCGCCGCGGGTTCGTCACGCGCGCGAAGGCCGTCGCCAGGGCGCTGAGCGGCATGCGGAAGGTCGGCGCGCTGCAGCCGTCGACCGCGGTGTACATCTCCTGGTCCTGCAGGCCGGTCATGTCCAGCATCGCGCGGCGGACGAGGCGCTGCACGGGCCCCTCGGGATCCAAGTAGCTCGCGGGCGGCGCGCCCAGGTGCAGCGCGAGCGCCAGGAACCCGGCGTGCTTGCCCGAACAATTGTTGTGCAACGCCGTCGGCGCCTCGCCGTTCTGGCGCATCTGCTGGCGCGTCTCGGCGTCGCCGGCCGGCTGCGGACCGCACAGCAGGCACTCGACGCCCAGGCCGAGCTTGTCGAGCACGGCCTTGACGCCGCGCGTGTGGATCGGTTCGGCATTGTGCGAAGCCAGCGCCAGGGCGATCTCCGCCGGGCCCAGACCGAAGCGCTGGGCGGCACCGGTCTCCAGGAGCGGCAGCGCCTGGATGCACTTCACGGTGCTGCGCGCGAACACCGGCACGCGCCACGAGCCCAGCCCCTCGATCACGGTGCCGTCGCTGTCGCAAACGACCCACGCGCCCCGGTGCTGGGACTCGACCTCCCGGCCGCGCCAGATGCGCACGAGGACCGGGTTGTCGGGGTACAGCTTCTCGCGATCCTGGCGCATGCGGGTCTCCGCGGTCGCGGCGGCGGTCGAGTGGATTCGGGTGTCCATGGTCGCAGCGGTCGAGGATAGCGCAGGTTCCCGGGCGCGTCTTCCGGTAAGGCCTCCGGAGTGGCATCCTCCGCGCGTGCCCATCCAGGATCCTTCCGCGGACGTGCCCATGGTGCCGGTCGAGCTGGCGCGGCTCGTCCTGTACGACAACGCCGAGCAGCAGTTCATCTACCTGCGCGAGGTGGGCGGCAAGCGCGGCTTCCCGATCGTGATCGGCGAGACCGAGGCCAACGAGATCCGGCGCGTCGTGACCGGGATGAAGACCGAGCGGCCGCTGACGCACCAGCTCGGCTACCAGATCCTGCGCGAGCTGGGCCACGACATCCTGCGCGTCGACATCGTCGACCTGCGCAACAACACGTTCTTCGCGCACCTCGTGCTGAAGAACGCCAAGGGCGCGATCTCGGCCGTGCTCGACGCGCGCCCCAGCGACGCGCTGGCGCTCGCCCTGCGCGCGCGCTGCCCGCTGCGCGTGGCCGAATCGGTGCTGGCCTCGTTGCGGCCCGACGAGGGGCCGC
>CAZKIO010000084.1:0-13112 GCA_964552795.1 uncultured Planctomycetaceae bacterium | reverse complement strand
CGCCTGCCGCAACGCCGGCGACACCGGTTCGGCGACGTCGCAGCCGATCCCGGTGAACACGGCGGGGGCCAACGGCTGCAGCGGGCCGAACGTGCCGCTCAACCCGGGGCAGGTGGCGACGCCGCTCGTGCTCGGCACGCTGGTGGTCGGCCCGTCGAGCCAGATCACGGCGGCACGCGGCGCGGAACTGCTCTACGCCACCGGACAGGGCGGCCAGGTGGTCGCGATCGACGTGTCCGTCGACCCGCCGGTCGAGATGGAGATCGTCGCCGCGGCCGACACCGCGGCGCTGCTGGCGTCGGCCGGCGTGATGGACACGCCCGATCCGTCGGGGATCGCGGTGCTGAACGCGACGCACCTCGTGTTCGTGGAGCGCGCTTCGAACACGATCCTGTCCGCGCCTCGCGACGGCTCGGCCGGCCCGGCGTTCTTCGCGGGCCTGCCGTCCGCGACGCCGGGGTTTGCCGACGGTCTCGCCGCCGGGAGCGTGGGCCTCGCGCGCTTCAGCTTCGTCGCGCCCAGCCAGCTCGCGCCCAGCGCCGACGGGCGCGTGTTCGTCGCCGATCCCGGCAACCACGCGATCCGCATGGTGCGCAACGGCGTCGTCACCACGGTCGCGGGCCGCGGCACGCCCGGTTTCGCGGACGGCAGCCTGGGCAACAGCTTGTTCGACACGCCGACCGGCATCGCGTTCACGTGCAGCAACGCGCTGCTCGTCAGCGAGGCCGGATCGTCGGGCGCCGGGCAGCGCATCCGCATGCTGACGATCGGTGTGCAGAGCCCCTTCGGCGGCCTGCAGGGCGCGGCCTCGACCTTCGTGGGCGACGGCACGGCCGCGACGACCGGCGGATCGCAGGCACAGTGCCAGGTCGCTGGCCCGGCTTCGCCGCTCCCGACCGCAGGCGGCGACGTGTACTGGATCGACGCCGACACCGGGATCCTGCGGCGCTTCGTGGGGGGCGGCGTGTGCGATTGTCCGCTCTTCGCGGACTGCGACGCGGCCGGCATGGCGCCGGGAAACCCGGCCGGGCACGCGCTTTCGCTGACGCTGACGGAGGGCGGCGCGCTGTTCGTGCTCGACGCCACCGACGGCGTGCTGACGCGCGTCACGCCGTAGCCGACGGGGTTCCCGCGCGCGACCAGGCGCGAAAGTCGTTCTGGCCCGACGCCGCCCGTGTCCCTAGAGTCCGCGAGGGACGGGCGCGGGCCCGTCCGTCCGAGCGCAACCCGAGCGGAGTGAGCCAGTGACGAATGCCCAAGACGGAGTCGCGCGCCGGCGGCTCTTCGACCGCTTCCTGGACCTGACCGAGAAGGTCGGCAACAAGCTGCCCGACCCGGCCGTGCTGTTCGTGATCGCGCTCGCCGTCACGTGGCTCTTCTCGTGGCTGCTCGCCGGCACGAAGGTCGAGATCCCCAAGGCGGGCGGCGGCGTCGACACGCTCGAGGTGCACAACCAGCTCTCGGGCACGGCCCTCGTGACGCTCCTGACGCGGATGGTCACCGAGTTCGTCACGTTCCCGCCGCTGGGCGTCGTGCTCGTGGCCATGCTCGGCCTGGGCGTCGCGGACAAGTCGGGCTTCATCGGCGCGGGACTCAAGAAGCTGCTGGGCTTCACGCCGCGCTTCCTGCTGACGCCGATGACGATCTTCGTCGCGCTGCTCAGCCTGGTCGCGGTGGACGCGGGCTACGTCCTGGTCGTGCCGCTGGGCGGCGTGATCTTCTACGCCGCGGGGCGCCATCCGATCGCGGGCATCGCCGCGGCCTTCGCCGGCCTCTCGGGCGGATTCTGCGCCAACTTCCTGCCCACCGCGCTCGACACCATCCTGGCCGGGCTGACCGAGGCGGGCGCGAAGATCGTCAACCCCGAGTACTCCGTGAACCCGCTGTGCAACTACGGGTTCACGATGGCGTCCTCGCTGCTGATCATCCTGCTCGGCTGGTTCATCACCGACAAGATCGTCGAGCCGCGCCTGCGCCGCCTGCCGGTCGACGGCGATCCGGCGGACATGCCCAAGATGCCCGAGCTCTCGGCGCGCGAGTCGCGCGCGCTGTGGATGGCGCTCGCCGCGATGGTCGCGGGTCTCGTGGTCCTCGTCCTGTGCAGCCTGCCCGAGAGCTCGCCCTTCCGTGGCGCGAGCGGCAGCCTCACCGCGCGCGGCGCGCCGCTGATGGGCGCGATCGTGCCGCTGATCTTCCTCTTGTTCCTGCTGCCGGGCGTCGTCTACGGCTACGTCGCGGGCACGTTCGCCAACCACCGCGAGGTGGTGCAGTCGATGGCCAAGACGATGAACACCATGGGCTACTACATGGTGATGGCGTTCTGCGCGGCGATGTTCATCTACGCGTTCAACACGTCCAACCTGGGCCGCCTGCTGGCGGTCAGCGGCGCGAACACGCTGCAGAGCATGGGGCTGTCGAGCGGCGTGACGATCTGCGGCCTGATCGTGGTCTGCGGGGGCGTGAACCTGGTGATGGGCTCGGCGTCGGCCAAGTGGACGCTGCTCGCGCCGATCTTCGTGCCGATGCTGATGCAACTGGGCATCTCGCCCGAGCTGACGCAGGCGGCCTACCGCATCGGCGATTCGACCACCAACATCATCACGCCGCTGATGCCGTACTTCCCGCTGATCGTGACCTTCACGCAGAAGTACCACCGGGCGACGGGCATCGGCACCTTGATCTCGGTCATGCTGCCGTACTCGCTGGGCTTCCTCGTCGCGTGGACCTTGTTCCTCTTGGCGTTCTGGAACCTGGGGCTGCCGCTGGGCCTGGGCGCGTCGTACGCCTACGGCGGCTGAGAGCCTGTGAAGGAAACGGGGACGTCCGCCATGCTCACCCGGAGCGGCCCCGGCTGCGTTGCGACTCCTCCGAGCGTTGCAGCCGAGTCCGCGTCGTCGTCGCGCCTTGCCGGGACGTCTCCGGGCGACCCTGCCAGGCATCCCCGGTTCCTTCACAGGCTCTGAGAGCGCGCCCGCGCCGCGGCGGGTTCCAGCGTCCGGGGTGTGGATCCGGGCGGCAGTGGATGGCTAGCATCCCGGCCCAGCGCCCGCGCGGCGCACCAGGAGAACCGCTTGGGTCACGGCACGCCCCCCCCGCAGCCGACGCCGGTCGTCGGCGAGCACAAGCCCTACATCCCCGCCGATCAGGAAGTCGCCGAGTTCACGCCCAAGGCGATCATCTTCGGCGCGATCTTCGGGATCCTGTTCGGCGCCTCGACGGTGTACCTCGCGCTCAAGGCGGGGCTCACGGTCTCGGCCTCGATCCCGATCGCGGTGCTCTCGATCAGCGTGCTGCGCATGTTCGGGCGCGCGACGATCCTCGAGAACAACATCGTGCAGACGATCGGCTCGGCCGGCGAGTCGGTTGCGGCGGGCGTGGCCTTCACGATCCCGGCGATGCTGTTCCTCTCGGCCGGCGCGAACGGCCAGGAGTACTTCAACTACTTCACGATCATGACGCTGGCCTCCTGCGGGGGGATCCTGGGCGTCCTGTTCATGGTGCCGCTGCGGCGCTCGCTGATCGTCGCCGAGCACAAGACGCTCCCATACCCCGAGGGCACGGCCTGCGCGGACGTGCTGATCGCGGGCGAGAAGGGCGGGAGCATGGCCAAGGTCGTGTTCCAGGGCGTCGGCCTGGCGGTGGTCTACAACGTCCTGATGAAGGTCTTCGCCTTCTGGAAGGAGGCGCCGGCCTTCGTCAGCGCGAAGACCTCGACCCTGCCCAACGCCACGGTGTCGGGCGAGCCGACGTCGGAGTACCTGGGCGTCGGCTACATCCTGGGGCCCAAGGTCGGCGGGATCATGGTGTCGGGCGGCATCCTGTCGTGGATCGTGCTGATCCCGATGCTGTCGCTGCTCGTGCCCGAGGCGCAGGTGGCCGAGTCGCTGCGCGGACTGGGCCGTTCGGACGAATGGATCGCGGGCGCGTCGGGGCCGCGCAAGTTCTACGAGGCTTACGTGCGCTACGTCGGCGCGGGCGCCGTGACCATGGCCGGCATCATCACGCTGGTGCGCACGGCGCCGACCATCTTCCGCGCGATCAAGGAATCGATGGGCGCGATGAGCCTGGGCAAGAGCGGCGGAGCGGTGCCGCGCATCGAGCGCGACATCCCGATGCCCGTCGTGGCGATCGGCGCGGTGGCGCTGGTCGGCGTGCTGACCGTGCTGCCGATCCTGCCGGGCACGCTCGGCGGGAAGCTCGTGATGGCCGTGCTGATGCTGGTCTTCGGGTTCCTGTTCGTGACGGTCAGCTCGCGCATCGTCGGCATCATCGGCAGCTCGTCGAACCCGATCTCGGGCATGACGATCGCGACGCTCCTGGGCACCGCCCTCGTGTTCCTCTCGATGGGCCTGTCGGGCGAGGTCTACCAGCCGGTGGCGCTCTCGGTCGGCGCGATCGTGTGCATCGCGGCGGCCAATGCGGGCGCGACCAGCCAGGACCTCAAGACCGGGTTCCTGGTCGGCGCCACGCCGATCCGCCAGCAGATCGGCCTCGTGATCGGCGTCCTGGTCTCGGTGCTGGCGATCGGCTGGACGCTGCAGATCCTCGACAGCGGCATGGCGCCCGAGGGCATGGCGCACGGCATCGGCACCGACAAGCTGCCCGCGCCGCAGGCGACGCTGATGGCGACCGTCATCAAGGGCGTCTTGTCGCAGAACCTGCCGTGGGGCTACATCCTGGTCGGCGCGGGGATGGCCGCGGGCGTCGCGCTCGCGGGCGTGTCGCCGCTCGCGTGGGCGGTCGGCGCCTACTTGCCGTTCGCCACGAGCTTCACGATCTTCCTGGGCGGTCTGCTGCGCGGGTTCGTCGACCACAAGCGCGGCGCGGCGGCGGGCAGCGAGATCTCGTCGGGGATGCTGTTCGCGACGGGCCTCGTCGCGGGTGGCTCGCTCACGGGCGTCGTGGTCGGGGCGCTCTCGGGCGTGGACGTCACGGGGGACGACGGCAAGCCGGTGGCGCTCATGGCACGGCTCGCGCACTCCGGCGAGCAGTTCCAAGGCAGGCTGGCCGAGGCGTTCGGCACCTACGCGCCCGACCTCGCCTCGGCCCTGATGTTCGGCCTGCTGGGCATCGTGCTGTACTTCATCGCGATGAGGAAGGAGAAGGCCGCGTAGGCCCGCGGTGACGCAGGCGTTCCGGCCGTTCGTCGCCGCGTCGGAGACGCCGCCCGAGCTCACGGCGCGCGCGCTGCTGCTCGGCGCGCTCCTGGGCGTCGTGTTCGGCGTCGCCTCGACGTACCTCGCGCTGCGCGTCGGCCTGACCGTCTCCGCCTCCGTCCCGATCGCCGTGCTCGCCGTGTGGGCGCTGCGCCCGCGCGGCGGCCGGCGCGCGATCCTGGAGCACAACATCGTCCAGACCACCGGCTCGGCGGGCGAGTCGGTCGCCGCGGCGGTCGTCTTCAGCGTCCCGGCGCTGATCTTCCTGGGCTGGCCGCTGGAGGTCGGGCTCACGACGCTGATCGCGATCACCGGCGGATGCCTGGGCGTCCTGATGATGGTGCCGCTGCGGCGCTACCTGATCGTCCGGGAGCATGGCGTCCTGCGCTACCCCGAGGGCCGCGCCTGCGCCGAGATCCTGCAGGCCGGCGAGAAGGGCGGCACGCGCGCGACGAAGGTGTTCGTCGGCCTGGGCTTCGGCGCGCTGTTCAAGGCGCTCCAGGCGGTCTTCGGCGGCGTGAAGGGCACGCTCGCGTCGGCGATCCCCGGCTTCCGCGGCGCCGAGGTGGCGTGCGACGTCGCGCCCGAGCTGATGGGCGTCGGCTACATCATCGGCTACCGCACGAGCCTGATGATGGTCGCGGGGTCGCTCCTCGCGTCGTTCGTGCTCGTGCCGGCGATCGTGCTGTTCGGCGCGGGCCTCGACGCGCCGCTGGCGCCCGCGGCGGGCCTGATTCGCGACATGGAGCCGTTCGACGTGTGGGACAACTACGTGCGGCACATCGGCGCCGGCGCGGTCGCCGCCGGCGGCATGTTCGCGCTCGTGCGCGCGCTGCCGTCGATCGTCGCGTCGCTGAGGGCCTCGGCCGGCGCGCTGGCGGGCGGAGCGGCGCGCGCCGCGGGGACCGTGTTGCGCACCGACCGCGACACGCCCGTGCCGGTGCTCGTGATCGGCGCGCTCGCGATCGTGGCCTTCATCTGGGCCGTGCCCACCTTCGAGATGAACCTCGTCGGCGCGCTCCTGATCCTGGTCCTGGGGTTCCTGTTCTCGGTCGTCAGCTCGCGGATCACCGGCGAGGTCGGCAGCAGCTCTTGCCCGCTGTCGGGCATGACGATCGGCGTCCTGATGGCCGTCTGCGGGATCTTCCTCCTGACCGGCCGCGAGGGCTCCGAGCACGCGCGCCTCGCGCTGATCATCGGAGCGATCGTGTGCATCGCGATCAGCAACGCGGGGACGTGCTCGCAGGACCTGAAGACCGGGTATCTCCTCGGCGCGACGCCGGTGCGCCAGCAGGGCGCGCTGATGATCGGCGTCGTGACCTCGGTGCTGGCCGTGGGCTGGACCACGTGGCTGCTCAACCGCGCCGAGACGCGCGACGTCCCGCTGGAGACGCCGTTCGCGGTCGCGGCGGACCACGTCGAGAGGGCCGCGACCGTCGAGGGCCTCGACGGCAATCCGTACCGCTTCGTGCGCCTCGCGCGCGCCGACCTGCCGGCGACGCAGCCCGAGGGCGTCTACCTCGTCGAGGCCGCCACGCTGCAGGCCGTCGCGCAGCGCGAGGACGGCATCGGCGCGGGCCGCCTGCAGGCGCCGCAGGCCCGGCTGATGTCGGTCGTGATCGACGGCCTCCTCAACCACCGCCTGCCGTGGGACCTGATCCTGCTCGGCGTCGCGATCGCGGTGTTCGTCGAGCTGCTCGGCTTCCGCTCGCTGACCTTCGCGGTGGGGGTGTACCTGCCGCTCGCGGCGACGATGCCGGTGTTCCTCGGCGGCCTCGTGCGCAAGATCTCCGACCTGCGCCGCGGGCGCGAACCGGATGCGGAGGACGAGCCCGAGGGCACGCTGTGGTGCTCGGGCCTGATCGCCGGCGCTTCGATCGTGGGCATCTTGGCGGCGCTGCAGTCGTTCCTGCCGGGCTTCGACAAGGAGGCGTCCCTGCACCCCTCGCTCGGCTTCCTGTCGGGCCTCCCGATCGCCGGGAGCGACCTGTTCGGCGTGTTGGTGGTGGTCGGGATCGGCTGGCTGATGTTCCGCGGCGCGGCGCCGCGGCGCGCGGAGTGAGGCCGCGCCGCGCGGACGTGGGAGCGCCGGCCCGCGCGAGTCGCTAGTCTCCCCGCACGATGTCCGCGCCGCGCGTCTCGATCTGCCTGCCGACCTGGAACGGCGAGCGCCACCTCGCGCGCCTGCTGCCCGCGCTGGCGCGGCAGGAACTCCACGGCGGCAGCGAGCTCGTCGCCGTCGACTCCAGCTCGACCGACGGCACGCAGCGGCTCCTGGAGTCCGCCGGCGCGCGCTTCGTCCGCATCCCGCAGTCGAGCTTCGGCCACGGGCGCACGCGCAACCAGCTCGCGGCGCTGGCGCGCGGCGAGCGATTGGTCTTCCTGTCGCAGGACGCGCTGCCGCGCGACGCGGACACGCTCGCGACGCTCGTGGCGGCGCTCGACGCGCCGCTGTGCGCCGGGGCCTTCGCGCGCATCCTGCCGCACCCCGACGACGATCCGCTGACCGCGCGCACGGTGCTGGAACACGCCGACGCGTCGACCGAGCCCTGGCAGGGCGGGCCGGGCGTCCCCGGCGTGCGCTTCAACAACGTCGCGAGCTGCATCCGGCGGACCGCGCTGCTCGAGCACCCGTTCCCCGACGTCGAGTTCGGCGAGGACGTGGCCTGGGCCGAGCGCGCGCTCGCCGCGGGCCTCGCCGTGCGCTTCGTGCCCGAGGCCGTCGTGCTGCACGCGCACCGCTACACGCCGCGCGAGGCCTACGAGCGCTATCGGGTCGACGCCGCCTTCCAGCGCGCGCGCGGCGTGATCGTGCGGCCGGGTCCCTTCTCGGTCCTGAAGGGCATCGCCCACGAGCTGTCGCGCGACCTCGTCCACGTCGCGCGCAACGGGGGCTGGCGGCACCTCGCGCGCGCGCCGGCCCTGCGCATCGCGCAGGTGCGCGGACAGCGGCGGGGCAGCCGCGGAAGCTGAGCCGCCGGATGCACCCTGGCGGGGGCCGCGCCGGGTCGGTCCAATGTCGCGCCACCCCGCCGGCCGATACCGTCCCGATGCGCCCCCTCCGCTCCATCTCCGTCCTCATGCCCACCTGGCAGGGAATGGATTTCCTGGAGCGCGTCCTCGACGCCCTGGCGCGCCAGCGCTGCCGCCTGCCCTGGGACTTCCTGGCGATCGACTCGGGCTCGACCGACGGCACCTGGGAGCTCCTGGGCCAGCGCGCAGAGGACTTCCCCGTGCCCCTGCGCCGCGAGCGCATCGAGCAGGTCGAGTTCGACCACGGCGACACGCGCAACCTGCTGGCGGCGCGCACCGGTGGCGACCTGCTCGTCTTCCTGACGCAGGACGCGATCCCGGTCGGCGAGGACTGGCTGGAGACGCTGGCCGCGAACTTCGAGGACGAGCGCGTCGGCGCGGCGTACTGCCGCAACGTCCCGCGGCCGGACGCGGAGCTGCTCACCAAGATCTTCAGCGACTCCGACCCGGGCTACGCGTCGGGGCGGCGCGAGGTGCGGCTGCCCGACGCCGAGACGTACGCGCGCCTCTCGCCGCACGAGAAGCGCCTGCTCTACAACTTCAACGACGTCGCCAGCGCGGTGCGCCGCGAGCTGTGGGAGCGCCATCCGTTCCCGCGCACGTGGTTCGGCGAGGACGTGCTGATGGCGCGCGCGTTCCTGGAGGCGGGGTTCACGGTCGTCTACGACGACGCGGCGCGCGTCGAGCACAGCCACGACTACTCGCCCGAGGAAGTGTTGGCGCGCGCGCGCATCGACGGGCGCTTCAACGCCGAGTGGCTGGGCCGCGTGTGCGTCGCCAGCAAGGACGACGCGCGCGTGCTGGAGAAGCGCATGCTGGCGGCGGACTCGGAGGCGCTGAAGTCGGCGGATCTCGACGACGCGACGCGCGGGGCGGAGCTGGTCAAGGCGGCCAAGCTGCGCGCGGCGGCGTTCGACGGCTTGTACGAGGGCGGGCGGACGGACGTGCGCCGGCCGGGCTCGCGGATGCTGCCGAACCCGCGCCTCAAGGTGCTGTACGTCGTGCACGGCTTCCCGCCCGACACGTGGGCCGGGACCGAGGTCTACACGCTGAACATCGCGCGCGAGATCGCGCGGCGCGGGCACGAGGTCTGCGTGCTTGCGAGGGCCCCTGCCCCCGCTCGAAGCGCAGCGGAGGGCCACCAGAATCGTTCTGGTTCTGGTGATTCTTCCGGTGTCCCGGACTTCACATTGCTCGATGATTCCTTCGACGGCCTGCGCGTCCTGCGCATGGTCAACCGCCTCGAGCACCGCCGCCTGCGCGACAGCTACGAGGACCCGCGCGCCGAGGCCGCCTTCCGCCGCGTCCTGGAGCGCGAGCGCCCCGACGTCGTGCACTTCCAGCACCTGATCCACCTCTCCGCCGGCCTGACGCACGTCGCGCGCGAGGAGGGGATCCCGACGCTGCTCACGATCCACGACTACTGGGCGCTGTGCGCCCGCGTGCAGCTCATCCGCCCCGACGGCGTGCGCTGCGAGGAGAACCAGGGCGCAGGCTGCTTCCTGTGCGTCAAGGAGCGCTGGCTGGAACGCATCCCGACCGCCAAGAAGGCCGGCCACGTGCTGGGCCACGCCGCCGAGCTGGTGGCGAACCTGGCCGGCAAGGACGAGTTCGGCGAGATGATGGAGCGCCACGACTTCGTGACCAGCGCCTACCAGGCCGCGGACCTGCTCATCTCTCCCAGCCGCTTCCTGCGCAAGAAGCACATCGACACCGCCGGGTTCGACGCGCACTCGCTCGTCTGGTCGGACAACGGGATGCGCACGGATCACGTGCGCGCCGTCGACAAGCGCCCGGACCCCGAGGGCCGCGTGCGTTTCGGCTTCGTGGGTTCGCTGGTCTGGTACAAGGGCGGCGACGTGATGCTGAAGGCCATGCGGCGCCTCGCCGGCGCTCGGGCGGTGCTCAACGTGTTCGGCGACTTCCGGCCCGAGATCGACGCGCACCACGCCGAGCTCGCGCGCCTCGCCGGGGACAACGTCGCGTTCCGCGGGCGTTTCGACAACGCGCGCCTGGCCGAGGTCTACGCCGAGATCGACGTCCTGATCGTGCCCTCGGTCTGGTTCGAGAACGCGCCGATCACGATCCACGAGGCGCACCTCTTGAAGACGCCGGTCGTGGCCTCGGACATCGGCGGCATGGCCGAGTTCGTGCGCGACGGCGTCGACGGCCTGCACTTCAAGGCCGGCGACGACGAAGCGCTGGCGGCCGTGCTGCGCCGGTTCCTGGACGAGCCGCACCTCGCCGCGCGCCTGGTGCGCGACCTGCCGCGCATCAAGACCATCGAGGAGGACGCGGCCGCGACCGAGTTCCGCTACCGCCAGCTCGCGTGCCTGGGCCTGGGCCGCGCACCGGCCGGCGGCGAGCGCGTGCTGCTGGAGGTGCCCGGCATCCAGACCGCCGCGCGCCACGGGCCGTGCGAGCAGCAGGGCTCCGACATGCTGCTCCTGCGCGGCGGCGCGGCGGCGGAGTACGACCTCGCGGGCACGGGCGGCGGAACGCGCCGCGTGCGGATCGAACATTACGCGCTGGGCGGCGAGCCGCAACTGAACCTCGGCGCGCGCGTCCTGGTCGACGGCGCGGCGGCGGGGGAGTTCCCGCTGTTCACGTCGGGCGGCGCGGACGGCGCGCACGTGCACGAGTTCGAGGTCGAGCTGGGCCGCGACGCGCGTCGACTGCGCGTCGAGCCGCTCTCGCCGCAGTCGTTCGCGCGCATCCGACGCGTCACGATCGTGCGCCCGGCGCGCGCCGCGCAGCAGGTGGAGAACGCGTGAAGCGCTTCCTCGACAAGCTGATCGGCGCCGCGCGGCCGGTGCCGCAGCCGCCGCCGGACGGCACGCCGCTCTCGAACGCGGCGCACCCCGACCTCGTCGTGACGCCGGGGCCGGCCGTGCCCGAGCGCAAGCTGCCGCGCGCCGCGATCGTGATCCTGAACCTCAACGGCAAGCACCACCTGAAGGGCTGCTTCGAGAGCCTGGCCGAGCTCGACTACCCCAAGGACCGCCTCGACGTCCACCTGATCGACAACGCCAGCAGCGACGGCAGCGTCGAGGAGATGCGTGCGCGCCACGCCTGGGTGAAGCTGACCGTCAACGAGCAGAATCGCGGCTTCGCCGTCGGGTGCAACCAGGGCGCCGAGCTGGCGCGCGACGCCGAGGTCCTGGTGTTCCTGAACAACGACATGCGCGTCGCGCGGCCCTGGCTGCGCGAGCTGGTCGCGCCGCTGGTGCGCGGCGAGTGCTCGGCCACGACGGCCAAGATGTACTCTTGGGACGGCAAGCTCATGAACTCCGCCGGCGGCGGCATGAACTTCCACGGAATCGGGATCCAGCGCGGCTACAACGAGATCCCAGGCCCCGAGTTCGACGTCCCGGTTAAGACGCTGTTCGCCTGCGGCGGCGCGATGGCCATGGACGCCGCGGCGTTCCGCGAGGTGGGCGGGTTCGACGAGGAGTTCTTCGCCTACTACGAGGACGTCGACCTGGGCTGGCGCAGCTGGGTGCTCGGCCACGAGGCGCGCTACGTGCCGACCGCCGTGTGCTGGCACCACCACTCCAGCACCAGCCGGCGCCTGCCGCCGGAGATGATCCGGCTCCTCCACACGCGCAACCCGGTCCTCGCGTGCTTCAAGAACTACGACGACGAACACCTGCGCGCGATGCTGGGGCCGATCCTGGCGCTGCACGCGCGGCGCACGTGGATGAACTCCGGCCTGCACCTGAAGGACGAGGAGTTCCGCATCGAGCACGCCACCAACCCCGGCTCGGGCTTCTTCCAGCGGATGCTGGAGAAGGCCGCGAACAAGCTCGACGACGAGGTGTCCGTGCGCCGCTCGGCGGCCGCCGACCTGATCGGGATCAACGACCTGCTCGGCCGCTGGGACCACTGGCTGGCGCGCCGCGAGGCGATCCAGCGCCGGCGCCGGCGCAGCGACGCCGAGATCTTCCGCCTGTTCCTGAAGCCGCACTGGTGCGTCGAGGGCGAGGGCGGCTACCAGGAGCTGCAGCGCGGCCTGACCGCGCTCTACGGCCTCGACCGCATCCTGCCGGCGGACACGATGCCCAGCCCCAAGGGATGAGCGCATGAAGCTGTCGGTCGTCATGCCGGTCTACAACGAGGAGCGCACGCTGGCCGAGATCGTGCGCCGCGTGCAGGCCACGCCGTTCGAGAAGGAGATCGTGCTGGTCGACGACGGCTCGCGCGACCGTTCGCGGGAGATCATGGCCGAGCTGGCGCGCGAGCACCCCAACGTGCGCTGCTTCCATCACGAGGTGAACAGCGGCAAGGGCGCGGCGCTCTCGACCGGCTTCCAGCACGTCACCGGCGACGTCGTGCTGATCCAGGACGCCGACCTGGAGTACGACCCGGGCGACTACCCCGCGCTCCTGCGGCCTATCCTGGAGGGCAAGGCCGACGTGGTGTTCGGCAGCCGCTTCCTGGGCGGCGACTACGCGCGCGTGCACCTGTTCTGGCACTACGTCGGCAACCGCCTCTTGACGACGCTGTCGAACATGTTCACCAACATGAACCTGTCCGACATGGAGACCTGCTACAAGGTCTTCCGCCGGGAGGTCGCCGACCGGATTCAGATCCGCTCGCGCACGTTCGCGGTGGAGCCGGAGTTCGCGGCCAAGGTCTCGAAGCTGCGCGCGCGCGTCTACGAGGTGCCGATCACGTACTCCGGCCGCGACTACAGCGAGGGCAAGAAGATCGGCCTCAAGGACGCCTTCATCGCGCTGTTCGCGATCGTGCGCTGGTCGGTGTTCCACCGCATGGAACCGCTCCAGCGCCGCAGGCCCTGACCGGGCGCGCCGCCCCGCAGAGAGGGCCTGCCGGGACGACTCGCGGAGTGCGACCGCGGCATGTGACCAGTACTGTCCCAATCCGCTGCACTCTCTCCGGCGGCGCAGCGGGTCTCTCGCG
>CAZKIO010000083.1:0-13201 GCA_964552795.1 uncultured Planctomycetaceae bacterium | reverse complement strand
GGCGTTCACGCGCGGCGGGAACTGGCCGTACAGCGCCGCGCACTGTCCGTCGGCGTACGTGCGGTTCTCGAAGCTGTCGAGCACCTGGATCTCGTAGCGGCCCATCAGGAACACGCCGCTGTTGCCGCGCTCCTGCGAGCTGCCCTCGACCTTCGCGGGCGTCGCGAACTCCACGTGCAGCCGGCAGTCGCCGAAGGCCTCGCGCGTCTCGATGTTGCCGGTGCCGTTCACCTCCATCCAGCCGTCCTGCACCTTCCACGCCGCGTCCTTGGCGCCACCGCGCCAGCGCGAGAGGTCGCGTCCGTCGAACAGCACGATCGCGTCCGCGGGCGGCGGCACGGGCGGCGGCTGCGCGGCAGGCGCCTCGACCGGCGGCACGGGACGGTCGCGGTCGTGCACGCGCCACTCCGAGCCCGGCAGGAACGGCGTGTCCTTGTAGCCGACGCCGTCCGCCTGCGCGGCCGGCCACAGGCGCTTCAACTTGTTCACGCGACCGAGGAAGTTCCAGTCCATCACGTACAGGTTCCCATCCCGGTCCCAGTGTGCGCTGTGCGGCGCAAGGAACTCCCCGTCCCGCCACTTCTCGCGCGGCACGCCGTTCTGCGCGCGCAGGCCCTCGTCGGGCTGGTCGCCCAGGTGGCAGACGAGCTTGTCGTCGCGGTCGAGGATCGTGACGCGGCCGGCGAGGTCCGGCACCGCCAGGAAGCCGTCGTGCTCCTGCACGCTGCACGGCCGGCGGAACATGCCCTTGATCTCGCCCAGCACGGCGCCCTCCAGGTCGTAGCGCACCAGCCGGCTGTTCTCGCGGTCGGCGACCAGCAGCGTGTGCGGCTCGCGCCGCGTGTCGACCAGGAGCCCGTGGCAGCAGCGCAGGACTCCGGGGCCCCCGAACGAGCGCACGTAGGTGCCGGCGTGGTCGTAGGCGTGGACCCACGACGTGCCGTAGCCGTCGGCGACGAAGATCGGACCGTCGGGCACGACGGCGATGCTGGTCGGGCGGAACGTGCCGGGCTTCTCGTAGTGCCCCGATTCGCGCGGCGCGCCGCGCTCCAGCACGACGGTGCCGTCCAGCGCGCGCTTCTTCCAGTGGCCGAGGCGGAAGTTCACGTGGTACAGGAACTCGCCGTCCTGCTCGCGCACGATGCACATGCCGTGCACGCCCTCGCCCTCCTCGGCGCCGAAGGAGCGCAGGAAGGTGCCGTCGGAGGCGTACACCGAGATCGCGCGCTCGGTGTCCGTGTTCACGTACAGGTTCCCGGCCGCGTCCTCGACGATCACGCCGTGCGTGTTCCCGAGCTCCTTGCCGTCGGGCGTCTTGAGCCAGCCCGGCGCCCACCGGTAGCGGTGCGCGGCCGTGCCGAGGGTCGGCGGATCGTCGGCTCCGGCCGCCGGAGGGAACGCGATCGAGGCCAGGAGCGCGAGTAGTGCGGTGGGGGGCATGGCCTCAGTCTAGGGAGCGCACCGGCCCCCGCGCACGCCGCCGCGCGGCACGAATCCGCTCGCGGCTTCCTCCGGCCCGGTTCGTGGATTAGTCTTCGATCGTCGGCGGCCGTGTGCCGCCGCGAACACCCCGGAGGTGGACACATGCGCGCGCTGCGCCACGAGCCCGGCCCGGAACGTGAACACGGCCCCCACACCCTGCGCGTGTGGAGCGGCACGGTGGTCGGAGTGTTCGGCAACGACGTGTTCATCGAGCTCGGGCCGCGGATGCAGGGCGTGATCGAGCGCGACCACTTCGAGCAGCCTCCGCGCGTCGGCGACGTGCACGAGTTCACGCTGCGCGGCCTGGAAGAGGGCCTGTGGTCGCTGGCGCTGTCGACCGAGCGCAGCCTGGACACCTGGAAGCAGATGGAGGTCGGCAGCCTCGTCCAGGCCCGCGCCGTGCGCGTGGCGCCGGGCGGTTTGGAGGTCAAAATCGGCCCGCTGCACGGGTTTCTGCCCAAGTCGCACACCGGGCTGCCGCGCGACCGCACGCCCGACATCCTGACCGGCAAGGTGCTGACCGTCGAGGTCATCGAGGTCGATCGCGAGCGCCAGCGCGTGACCGTGTCGCGCAAGCTCGTGCTGCAGCGCGAACGCGAGAGCGAACACCAGCGCGAGGTCGACCGCATCCGCATCGGCCAGGTCGTGCAGGGCCGCGTCGTGCGCATCGAGGACTACGGCGCCTTCGTGGCCTTCGGAAACGGCATGGAAGGGCTGGTCCACGTCTCGAACCTCGCGCACGAGCGCGTGCTGCACCCCTCCGAGGCCGTGAAGCTCGGCCAGACGCTGGAGCTGAAGGTGCTGCACGTGCGCCGCGGCGGCAAGCGCATCGGCCTGGGCCTGAAGCAGATGCACGAGAGCCCCTGGCGCGACCTCGAACGCACCGCCTTCGTCGGCCAGATCGTGGCCGGCGTGGTGACGAACGTGCGCGACTACGGCGCGTTCGTGGCGATCCGTCCCGGCATCGAGGGGCTCGTGCCCGCGTCCGAGGCGGGGCTGCACCGCGGCACGCCGCTGCGCAACGCGCTGCGCCCCGGTCAGCGCATCTCCGCGCGCATCCTCTCGATGGACCTCGATCGCGAGCGCCTCTCGCTGTCCCTGGTGCACGGCACCGGCGCGGCGATCGATCCCGAGGAGGCGCGGAACGCCCGGGAATTCGAGGGCCTCGCGCCCGCGCTGGGCGGCGACGGGCTCGCGTCGCGCTTGGGCGACGTCTTGACGCGCGCGCTCGAACCCGAGGACGACGAGGTCAACTGAGCGCGAGGCGCACGACCTCGTCGGCGCAGCCCCACGACAGCGTGACGCCCGCGCCGCCGTGCCCGTAGTCGTGCACGATCCGGCGGCCGGGCCGCGGGGTCTCCGCCTCCAGGCGCACGCGCTCGCGGCACGGCCGCAGCCCGACCTTGACCGCCAGCGGCGTCGCGCGTCTCAACGCCGGAAGGTGCGCGGCCGCGCGCGCCACGATGGCGGCCGTCTCGTCCGCGTCGGGCGCGAGGTCCTCGCGGCCCTCGACCGCGCTGCCGCCCAGCACCAGGTCGCGCCCGCGCGGGACGACGTAGCACAGGCCCGCGGGCCCGTGCTCGTCGATCAGGAAGCGCTCGGTCGCTCCGGCGGCGACGCACACGACCTGACCGCGGACCGGCACCAGCGCGCGGTCGCCGCACAGCTCGCGGCTCGCGAGCCCCGTGCAGTTCACCACCAGCGGCGCCGCGTCCAGGGCCTCGTCGAGCGCGCGCGCCTCCCGCCGCTCGAAGCGCACGCCGCGCGCGGCGCAGCGCGCGCGCAGCCAGCCCAGGTACACGCCGGTGTCGACGACCGGCACGCGGAACTCGAAGCCGCGCGCGAACCCGGGCGGCAGGTCCGCGCGGGGGATCGCGCGCGCGCCCGGGAGCTCGGGCAGGAAACCGGGCGGATCGACGCCCTCGGGGAACCACTCGCTGCCCGCGCGCATGCGCACCCCGCTCGCCGGATCGTCCGCCAGCCGCTCGAAGGCCGCGAAGGAATGCAGCGCCCAGCCGTGCGCCTCGCGCTCGGGACCCGCCTTGTACGGGTACCAGATCGCTGCGGCGACGCTGGAGACCTCGTGCTCGACCGCGCGCCGCTCCCAGGCGTCGACGTCGAAGCCGGCCTCGGAGAGGCGCAGCGCGCACGTGAGGCCGGACACGCCGGTCCCCAGGACCAGCGCGCGCCGCGCTCCCGCGCTCATTCCGGTTCCAGCGTCGCGGCGAGCGGGAAGCCCTGCGGGCGAGCCAGCGAGCGGATCTGCTCGATGTACAGCTCGGCGCGCTCCAGCGTCGTGATCGTGATGACGGCGAGGCCCGTGTTGTGCACCTCGTGCGTGAGGCGCACGGCCTCGATCCGCTGCTTGTGGAACAGCTTGATCAGGAGGTCGATCACGAACTCGAACGTGGTGACCTCGTCGTTGAAGAGGATCACCTTGTAGCGCGGGACCACGCGGGGTTCCGTGCGCGTTTCCGCCTCCGGCAGGAGGGTGGGAAGGGAGGTCATGCCCCGATTCTAGCCATCCCGGCCGGATCGGTGCGCGGCGCCGCGCCGCGGACGCGTCCTCCGCGGGGCGCGCGCCGGTCCGGGCCGCGGATACCGGCCTGCGGGGCCTCGGACGGCACGCCGGGAACGACTACGATGCGCGGCCGTTGCGGCCCATGCTTGCGCGCACCATCACCCTCCTCTCCGCCGGCCTCCTCGCCGCGGGATGCTCCGTGGAGCGTTACGCGACCTCGAAGGTCGCCGACGCGCTGTCGGGCAGCAGCCGGGTCTTCGCGACGGACGACGACATCGACCTGGTCCGCGAAGCCACGCCCTTCGGCCTGAAGCTGATGGAGAGCGTCGCGCAGAGCCAGCCCAAGCACCGGGAGCTGCTCGTGTCGATGGCCGGCGGCTTCGCGCAATACGCCTATGCCTTCGTGCAGCAGGACGCCGACGAAGCCGAGTCGCGCAGCTTCGACGAGGCCGAGGCGCTGCGCCAGCGCGCGCGCAAGCTGTACCTGCGGGCGCGCGAGTACGGCCTGCGCGCGATCGAGGTCGGGCACGCGCGCTTCCGCGCGGCGCTGCATCGCGACGCCGCGGCGGCCGCGTCCCGGCTGGAGGTCGAGGACGTCCCCGCGCTCTACTGGACGGCGGCCGCCTGGGGCGGCGCGCTGGCGCTGTCGAAGGACCGCCCCGACGCGGTCGCCGACCAACCCGTCCTGGAAGCGCTGCTCGACCGGCTCCTGGAACTGGACCCGGACTACGGTCAGGGTGCCGTCCATGCCCTGCTGGTCTCCTACGAACCCGCGCGCATCGGCGGCGAGCGCGGCGCCGAGGCCCGCGCGCGCGAGCACTTCGCGCGTGCCGTCGAGCTGTCGCGCGGCCTGGCGGCCGGGCCCTACCTGGCGCTGGCGGAGTCGGTGTGCGTCGCGGCGCAGCAGCGCGCCGAGTTCGAGGAACTGCTCAACCGCGCGCTGGCCATCGACGTCGACCGCGCGCCGGAACGCCGCGTCGAGAACCTGATCCACCAGCGCCGCGCGCGCTGGCTCCTGTCCCGAACCTCCGAGTTGTTCCTGGAATGAGTGCGAGCGCGAACGGGCTCCTTCGATGGGTCCGCCGGCCGGACGGGCGATTCCCGCGAGGCATCACATCCCATGCGGTCCTGCTCTGCGTCCTCGCCGGAGCGGCGGCCGCCTCGAGCGCTGCCGAGCGCAAGCCGTTCAAGCTCGCGACGCTCGCGCCCAAGGGCAGCAGCTACCACAAGTCGCTGCTCGCGCTGGGCGAGACCTGGCGCCAGGGTCCCGACGGCGGCGTCGGCCTGACCGTCTACCCGGACGGGACGATGGGCGGCGAGGCCGACATGGTGCGCCGCATGCGCGCCGGGCAGTTGCAGGCGGCGATGGTCACGGTGACCGGGTTGCGCGAGATCGATCCCGCCGTCACGGGCCTGCAGAACCTGCCGCTGCTCTACCGCGACCTCGACGAGGCGGCCGCGGTGCGCGCGCGCCTCCTGCCGCGCATCGAGAAAACGCTGGCGGACAAGGGATTCGTGGCGCTCTTCGCCGGCGACGTCGGCTGGGTGCGGTTCTTCACCAAGGATCCGGTGCTGCAGCCCGGCGAGATGAAGCCGGTCAAGCTGTGGACGTGGTCCGGCGCGACGAGCCAGGCCGACCTGATGAAGAGCCTGGGCTGGAATCCGGTGCTGCTGGAGACGGCCGACATCCTGCCGGGCCTGCAGACCGGGCTGATCGACGGCGCGCCGCTCGTGCCGTTCTTCGCGCTCAAGGGGCAGTTCTTCACGATCACCAGGCACATGCTCGAGATCGACTGGGCACCGCTCGTCGGCGCGCTGGTCGTGACGCGCAAGGCCTTCGACGCCCTGCCGCCGGCGCTGCGCGACCACCTGCGCGCGGTATCGCGCGCGACGGGCGACGAGATCACGCTGAAGAGCCGCGAGGAGAACGACGAGGCCGTCGCCGCGATGCAGAAGCGCGGCCTCGTGGTCCATCCCATGACGCCCGACCTGCAGGCGACGTGGCGCTCGTTCGTCGAGCCGCTGTGGCCCCGCCTGCGCGGCACCGAGGTCCCCGAGGACATGTACGACGAGGTGATGCGCGTCCTGCAGGAACTGCGGGCGCCGGCGCCGCGATGAATGCCGCGACCGGTGACGCGCGCCCGTTCGCGCTGCGCGCCCTCGCCGGCTCGGAGAACGCCGTCCTGGCGCTGGCGCTGGCTGCGATCGCCGTGCTGCCCGTCGCCGAGATGGTCCTGCGCGCGGCCGGCACCGCCGGCATCCCCGGCGCGGCGCCGATCGTGCAGCACCTCGTGCTCGTCGTCGGCATGCTGGGCGGCGCGGTCGCGGCACGCGAGAAGCGCATGCTCGCGCTCTCGACCGTGGACGCGTTCCTCGAGGGTCGCTGGCGCAGCTCCGCGCACACGCTGACGCGCGCGCTGGCCGCGGGCGTGGCGGCGTGGCTGGCCGTGGCGGGCTGGCAGTTCGTGGGGGACGAGCGCGAGGCGGGCGGCGAACTGGCCTGGGGCGTCCCGCTGTGGGTCGTGCAGCTCGCGTTGCCGATCGGGTTCGGGCTCGTGGCGCTGCGCCTCGCCTGGGGCGCGGCGGAGGGCTGGCGCGGGCGCGCTCTGGCCTTCGCGCTCCTCGCCGCGCTGCTCGGCCTGGGTCCGCTCGGTCCCGACGATCCCAGCCGCCTCGTCACGCCGGCCCTCGTGGTGCTGGGTCTCGCGACGCTGCTGGGCGCGCCTATCTTCGTGACGCTGGGCGGCGCGGCGCTGATCCTATTCTGGGGCGACGGCTCGCCGATCGCGTCGATCCCGATCGACCACTACCGCCTCGTCACGAACCCGAGCCTGGCGTCGATCCCGCTGTTCACGCTGGCCGGCTACTTCCTGGCGGAGGGCGGCGCGTCGCGGCGGCTGCTCGCGGTGTTCCAGGCCTGGTTCGGCGGCCTGCGCGGAGGACCGGCGGTCGTGACCGCGCTGGTGTGCGCGTTCTTCACGAGCTTCACCGGCGCATCGGGCGTCACGATCCTCGCGCTCGGCGGGCTGCTCATGCCGATCCTGCTCTCCGCCGGCTACAAGGAGCGCCCGGCGCTCGGCCTGCTCACCGGCGCGGGCTCGCTCGGCATGCTGTTCCCGCCGTGCCTGCCGATCGTCCTCTACGCGATCGTCGCGCAGGTTCCGATGAAGGACATGTTCCTGGGCGGCATCCTGCCCGGGTTCGTGCTGGTCGCCGTGCTGTCGTGGTGGGGGATCCGCGCCGGGCCGCCGCGCGAGGAAGGCCCCGCATTCGACGCCCGCGCCGCGTGGCGCGCGGCCTGGGCGGCCAAATGGGAGCTGGCGTTGCCCGCGGTCGCGATGGGTGCGCTGTTCAGCGGGTTCGCGACGCCGGTCGAGGCGGCGGCGATCACGGCGCTGTACGCGGCGTTCACGCAGGTCGTCGTGCACCGCGACATCGCGCCGATCCGCGGCAGCGCGAAGGTGCTGGGCGAATGCGGCCTCGTGATCGGCGGCGTGCTGATGATCCTGGGCGTCGCGCTGGCCTTCACCAACTGGCTGGTGTTCGAGGACGTGCCGGGCGTCCTGCTGGAGACGATCACGGGACGCATCGAGTCGAAGTGGGTCTTCCTCCTGCTCCTCAACGTGTTCCTGCTGGGCGTCGGCTGCCTGATGGACGTGTTCTCCGCCATCGTCGTCGTGGTCCCGCTCGTCGTGCCGCTGGGCGAGCACTACGGCGTCGATCCGCTGCACCTGGGCATCATCTTCCTGGCGAACCTGGAGCTGGGCTTCATCACGCCGCCGGTCGGCATGAACCTGTTCCTGGCGAGCTATCGCCTCGGCAAGCCGATGGCGGTGCTCTACCGCGCGGTCGTGCCGGTGCTGATCGTGCTGCTCCTGGGCGTGCTGGCGATCACGTACGTCCCGTGGCTCACGACGTGGCTGCCGGGCGTGTTCGGCGGACGCTGAGCCCGCGGAGCGCGCTATCATCGTCCCCGGCCTCAGCCGGTCACAGCCATGCCCACACGCGACCCCCGCGTCGATGCCTACATCCGGAAGTCCGCGCCGTTCGCGCAGCCCGTGCTCGCGCACCTGCGCGCCGTGGTGCACGCCGCCTGCCCGGAGGTCGTCGAGACGTTGAAGTGGGGCATGCCCGCGTTCGAGCACCACGGGCTCCTGTGCACGATGGCCTCGTTCAAGGCGCACTGCGCCTTCGGGTTCTGGAAACACGAGCTGGTCCTGGCCGACGGCGACGAGAAGTGGCGCGAGGCCATGGGCAGCTTCGGGCGCATCACGTCGCTGAAGGACCTGCCGACCAAGGCGCAGCTCACGCGCTACGTCAAGAAGGCGATGAAGCTGAACGAGGCCGGCGTCAAGGCCGTGCGCGCCAAGACCGCGCCCAAGAAGCCGGCGGCGATGCCGCCCGAACTGAAGCGCGCGCTGGACGGCAACAAGAAGGCCAAGGCGACCTTCGACGCGTTCCCGCCCAGCCACAAGCGCGAGTACGTCGAGTGGATCGCCGAGGCCAAGGGCGAGGACACGCGCCGGCGCCGCGTCGAGACGGCGATCGAGTGGATGGCCGCGGGCAGGCCGCGCAACTGGAAGTACATGCAGCGCTCGAAGTAGGACTGCGACGCAAGCGCGCGGGGTCGGCCCTCGTCGGCCGACCCCGCGCTTCGTTCGCGGCCCCGGATCCCTCGGCCGCGGCGCCGCGCTGATCCGGTGTCAGCGCGACCAGTCCACGAGCACGCCGCTCGTGATGTTGAAGGTCGATGCGGTGCAGAACGCGGCGCTGTTGCGGTACCAGACCTGGTAGGAGCGCTGGCCGCCGTCGACCGGCACGCCGCCGGTCGTGCTGAGCGGCAAGTCGATCCCGGTCGGGAACGTGTAGCCGCCGCCCACGATCGTGCGCGCCGCCAGACGGATCACGGTGCCGCCCACGCAGCGCAGGCCGTCGCCGAACGCGGTCGCCGGGTTGGACACGGTCCCCTGGAAGAAGAGGCACGTCGAGTTGGGCATGCCGACCGCGTGCAGTTGCAGCGTGTCGTTCTGCGTGGACGCGATGCCCGACGCGGAGAGTCCGCCGCCGTAGGCATCGACCGAGTTGGCGCAGCCGCGGCCGGCGATCCCGTTGTTGTCGCACGGGCAGGCGACGCCGCTGCCGTCGCCGAAGCAGAACGGCGTGGCCTTGCCGCCCACGTACCCGTCGAAGAGCGCGGCCGAGACGTCGTGCTCCGTGTCGTTCTGGCGGATGTCGTAGGCCAGGAAGTAGCGCTGCCCGCCGCCGCTCGCCGAACGCTGCGCCGCGACGCGCGGGTTGCGCTGCGACAGGCCCATGTGGTTCACGTTGACGTGCGCCTGCGTGATCCCGATCGTGCCGCCGGACAGGAACAGGTCGGAGGCGAACACGTCGTGGTTGCCGAAGACCGGGTCGACCTCGGCGTACGCGACCAGGAAGTGCTGGCCGTCGCTGTCGATGCTCGGCTCGACCTGGGCCACGGCGCTCATCCCCGAGTTCTCCAGGACCGTCAGGTCGATCTGCTGCGAGGCGACCGTGTCGTTCACCGGCACGACCCACACGCTGAAGTTCGTGGAGGCCAGGCTGTTGCGCTGGAAGGCCACCAGGTTCTGCAGCGTGCCGCGCAGCGGGCTCGACACGCTCGGGACGGCGTCGTTCAGGATGCCGAAGGTGGTGATGCCGAAGGGACCGGATGCCAGGCCGCCGCTCCAGTGGATGCGGGCCCCGTAGATGTCGCCGCGGTAGACCGGGTCGTTGCGCCGCCACGCGACCAGCCACTGGTTCGTGTCGTTCGAGCGCGAGATCGAGGCCTGCGTGTCGGGCGAGTTGAACACGTGGGGCAGGTAGCTCGGACCCGTGCCGAACGGGACGCCGGTCGGATCGACCAGGCGGTAGCCGATCTTCGTCTCCTGCGCGGTGAGTTCGTGCTCGAACACGACGCAGAAGTACGACTGGCTGGGGTGCGGATCGCCGCCGACGTCGGGCAGGCGCTTGTGGCCGGCCGCCGTGCCGCCGATGTCGATCTGCGCTCCGAGGGTCAGGATCGTCCCGTTGGGCTGGACGGTGCGTCCCACGACGCCGGTCGGAATCGTGGTCTTGCGCTCGGCCACCACCAGGAACCGCTGCAGCGCGCCGTTCCACGCCACGCGCGGACGGGCCCAGCCGGCCGACGTGAAGTCGACCCAGGCCGTGGCGAGCGTCGCACCCGTGCTGCTCAGGCTCTTGACGAAGATGTCGGTGTCGACACCCGCGTAGACCTGCTCGTACGTGGCGAGCCAGACCTGGTTGATCGGGTCCCAGCAGGCGTCGGGCTTGTACGTGTCGCGGTCGCTCACGCTGTCGAGCGTGATGTTGAGGACCGTCGGGTCGACGACCAGCGGCATCGCCGCCGTCGCCAGGAACGCGGCGTCGACGCGGATCACGATGTCGCCGCCCTCTACGCGCGTGGGGGCCGCGGCGCGCCGGCCGTCCGCGTCGATGGCCACGGCGCGGCTGTAGCTCACGCGGCTCGACGCGCCGCGGAACTCGAGGCCCTGTGCGGTCTCGACGCCCGCGATGTCGCCCCCGACGGGGATGCGCACCACCAACTCGCCGGCGCGCGGCAGCGTCGGGAACACGAAGAGCTGCTCGATCGACTGCGCGGAGAGCTCGTAGGCCTCGACGAAGGCGCCCCGGTCGATCTCGACGCGGTCGCCGGCGTGCGAGGCCGCGACGCCGGTCTGGAAGGCCAGCGGCTGGCCGCCGACCGTGACGCTCGCGGGCGAGAACGCGTGCGGCTGGTTGCGCGGCGCGCCGCGGCCCAGGCGCGGGTAGTAGGTCGCGCCGTCGGCGCCGAAGCTCATCTTCCAATCGGCGCCGCGCGCCCACAGCGATCCGTCGCCGGGCGCGTCGAACACGACGTCCGTGATCTCGATGCCGTCCGCGAGACCCACCGGCCCGGCGGGCGCGGTCTCCGGGACGTTCCTTGCCGGCGTCGAATCCGGGAGCGGCGCGCGCTCCTGGGCTCCGGCGGGGAGGGACAGGGTGGTCAGGAACAGGGTGGCGATCAGCGCGCCGGCTCCGGTGTGTGTGGCGAAGTTCATGGTGACGGTCGGGGCTCGTGGCCTGCGGGGTGCGGGACCGCTCGCGGATGCAGCGGCCCGGGGTCAAGAACCCGATCTGCGGCCGACCGCGGCGCGAGACAGTGTTCCGCCCGAAAACGAGGCGCCCTTGCGCGCCGCCGGCACCCCACCCGGGCGTCCCGCGGCCGTTGACAGGCTGGTCCGAGGCCGACGGAATGGACCGTTCCGGGCGGCCTCCGCCGCCGCGCCGGATCGCACGGAGGTTGCCCTGGCCAGGAAGCGCAAGACCGCCGATCTCGCGCGATCATCGCCGTCGCCGACGGCCGCGCACACACCGCTCCTGCGCGTCGCGCTCGCGCTCAGCCTCGACGGCTACATCGCCACCGAGGACGGCGGGGTCGGGTGGCTCGACGAGTACTTCGTGCCCGAGGTCGATTTCCCCGGGTTCCTGAAGACCATCGGCGCCACCGTGATGGGCCGCCGCACCTACGACGAGGCGCTCGCCCGCGGCTACCCGGCGGGCGGCGGCGGCCGTTCGCTCGTGCTCACGCACCGGCCGCTGGCCGCCACGAAGAACGGCCCGGAGGCCTGGTCGGGCAATCTCGCAGAGCTCGCGCGGCGGCTGCGCGGCGAGCTCGCCGCGACCGGCAAGGACGTCTGGCTCATGGGCGGCGGCGAGTCGATCGCCGCGTTCCACGCCGCGGGGCTGGTCGACCGCTGGGAGCTCTCGATCATCCCGGTGCTGCTGGGCAGCGGCATCCCGCTGTTTCCGCGCGGGTCCCGCGGGGTCGAGGGCCTGCGGCGCACGCACCACCGCATGCTCTCCAACGGCATCGCGGAACTGTGGTACGAGCCGCGCTGAGCGCGGTGCGCCGCGCGGTCAACCGCGCAGCGTGGCCAGCCGGCGCTCGACCTCGGAGAGGAACCAGCCCGTGTCCACGAAGCTCTCGGGCGTCGCGAACCCGCGCGGCGCGCCGCGGCCGCTGGCCATGTGGTGCGCGACGATCGTGATGCCCCAGCACGTGGTGAGTTCCATCGCGCTGAACCGCGTCCTGCGGTCGGCGGCGACGTCGAAGCGGTACTCGAACGCGCGGCGCAGGCCGCCGTCGTCGCGCGTCCCGCGCACGTGGAGGATCAAGACGTCGCGGTCCTTGGCCGGGTCGTAGCGCAGCACGGGATCGGAACCGAGCTGCCGCGCGAGGTCGGCGTCGCGCTCGGCATCGCCTTGCAGGTAGCCCAGCGTCTTCCAGCCCCGCACCAGCGGCCAGTGGCCCGTCCAGCGGATCGTGCGGTAGTCGTACTCGCGCACGCCCGCGGCGCGGAGCTGCTCGATGATCTGCGGCGAGTTGTTCGACGTGGGAGAACAATCGTGCTCGTCGTCGAACGGCTCGATCACCGACAGCGCGGGCTGCCGCACCAGCTTCCCGCCGCGCAGGCAGGGCACGCTGCCGCTGTACTCGCTGATCAGGCCGCCGGGGCTGAAGGTCAGCTTGTAGCCCAGCGGGTTCGTCGCCGGATCGGGCCGTTCGAGCGGCAGGCCGCCGCAGCGCACGCGCACGTCCGTGCAGCCGTGCTCCCTGGCGCAGTGGATCGCGATCACGTTCGAGATGCCGGGCGACACTCCGCACTCGGGCACGACCGGCACGCGGCCCTTCGCCGCGAGCTTCTGCTGGGCCGCGACCGTCCCGGGATTCCCGCCCAGGTCGCAGAACGGCCGTCCGGCGGCCAGCGCGCGGCGCGTCAACTCCAGGTTGGCGGAGTACGGCGCGCACGACAGGATCACGTCGCTGGCGCGCAGGTCCGCGTCGCCGGCCTCGGACGCGATCCGGACCTTGGCGGCGGCGCGGCCCAGCAGGGTGCCGAGGCGTTTCGCCGCCGACTTCGCCCGCGCGGGGTCGGGTTCGACCGCGAGGATGCCGCGCGCGTCGCAGTGGAGGGCCAGATCGTGGATCGCGGCGGTGCCCTGGCGGCCGGCGCCGAACACGACGTAGTGGTGCTGCTTCATGCGGTGCTCCCGGGGCGCCGGAGTCTAAGGATCGGCGCGCTCGCGGGGGAGGCGCGCGACCTGCCTGGTTGCGGGCTGCACGAGTACTGTCCCAGCCCGCTGCACTTTTTCTGCGCGCCACCTGCTCCCGTTGCG
>CAZKIO010000082.1:4220-15145 GCA_964552795.1 uncultured Planctomycetaceae bacterium | reverse complement strand
ATCTACCGCGCGGCCGTGAGGAACCGCGCGAAGCTGGCCTACGACGGCGTGGCCGCGTGGCTGGAGGACTCCGGTCCGGCTCCCGCGGCGCTGGCCCGCGTCGACGGCCTCGACGAGCAGTTGCGCATCCAGGACCGCGTCGCGCAGGCGTTGAGGCTGCGCCGCAGCGAACGCGGCGCGCTCCAGCTCGAGACGGGCGAAGCGCGCGCGGTGTTCGACGGCGAGGCGCTCGCCGACCTGCGCCCCGACGAGCGCAACCGCGCCAAGGAGCTGATCGAGGACCTGATGATCGCCGCGAACGGAGCGACAGCGCGCTTCCTGGAGCGCGCGGGCTTTCCCTCGCTGCGGCGCGTCCTGCCCCCGCCCGAGCGCTGGCCGCGCATCGTGGCGCTGGCCGCCGACCTCGGCGAGCGGCTTCCGGCGTCACCGGACGCGGGTGCGCTCGCGCAGTTCCTGGCGGCACGCCGTCGCGCCGATCCGGCGACGTTTCCCGACGTGTCGCTGTCGGTGGTCAAGCTGCTCGGCTCGGGCGAGTACCGGGCCGAGATCCCGGGCCGCGAGTCGCCCGGGCACTTCGGCCTCGCGGTGCGCGACTACGCGCACTCCACGGCGCCCAACCGGCGCTTCCCCGACCTCGTCACGCAGCGCCTGATCAAGGCCGCGCTCGCCCAGGATCGTCCGCCCTACGATCCGGACGAGCTGATCGAGCTGGCGCGGCACTGCACGGAGCAGGAGGACGACGCGACCAAGGTCGAGCGCCTGGTGCGCAAGTCCGCGGCCGCGCTGCTCCTGGAGGACAGGGTCGGCGAGCGTTTCGACGGCATCGTCACGGGGGCCAGCGAGAAGGGCACGTGGGTGCGCATCGCGCAGCCGTCAGCCGAGGGCAAGATCGTGCGCGGGGCGCAGGGTCTCGACGTGGGCGACCGCGTGCGCGTCGCACTCGTCGGCACCAACGTAGCGCGCGGCTTCATCGACTTCGCGCGCGCGCGCTGACGGCCCGCCGACGGCGGCCGCGCGACGCCGGGTCCCGGCGACCGGCCTCCCACGGCGTGCCTGCGCCCGAGGCGAGCACCCAGCCGGCGCGACGGCGGTCGTGCCGCCTCCGGGCCTGCGGACGAGCCGTGCGCAGAATCCCAGGAAGGCTGTCCACACGGATCACGAAGCCGTCACGCAAGGGTACGAGGGCGTGCAGACCGTGTGTTTCCACGGTGGGAACCCCGCAGATCGCGCCCGATGCAGCCCGGACCCGGACCATGAAGCTCTCTTCGACGCATCTCTCCTTCCTCGCCGCCACCCTGCTCTGCCCGATGGCCGCCGCCGCCGGTTGCGGCAGCTTCTTCACGTATTGCGACGGCCCGCTCAACCCGTGCCCGTGCGGCAACGTGGGAGTCGCCGGCAACGGCTGCGCGAACTCGGCGAACGCGCTCGGCGCCCAGCTCGTGGCGAGCGGCTGCGCGGACCACGTCACGGCCAACGACACCGTGCTCCTCAGCGGATCGGGGATGCCGCCGATCTCGGCCTGCGCCTACTTCCAGGGCATCAACGCGATCATCACGCCGTTCGGCGACGGCGTCCGCTGCGTCGACGGCCAGATCATCCGACTGGCCGTCAAGATCAACGCCGGCGGCGCCTCCGCGTACCCCACGGGGTCCGATCCCAAGGTCAGCGTGAAGGGCCTGATCACCGCGCCCGGCGTGTACCACTACCAGGTGTGGTATCGCGACGCCGTCAACTTCTGCACGCCGGCGACCTACAATCTGACGAACGCCGTGGAGATCACCTGGGACTAGACCCGGGGGCAGCATCGAACGAGAGGACGATCGGCTCGTCTTGGATCTCGACCCTGCGCGTGGACAGCGCGCGGCCTTCGTGCGTGACGGACATCCGGTATTCGCCCGGCGCGAGGCGCAACTCGTAGGAGCGCACGACGCGCGGCAGCGCGGCGAACACGGGCAGGCCTTCCGGAGTCTCGAGGCGCACCAGCGCGCCCTCGGGGAGGGCATCGGCGATCTTCAACGTCACCGCGGTCGCGCTCTCCACGTCGACGCGCACGTCCAGCAGGTCCCCGCCGCTGGTGTCGACGCGCAGCGGCCGCGCGGCCAGCGAGTCGTCCTCGACCAGCACGAGGTACGCGCCGCGTCCCAGCCCCGCGATCGCGAACTCGCCGGTCTCGGCCGAGGATCGGCCGCGGCCCGCGCGCACGAAGCGCTGTTCGTCGATCGCCTCGAGCGGTCGCGCGAGCAGGGACACGCGCCGCGGACGGCCCGCGCGGTCGAGCACCTGCCCGCGGATCGTGGTGGTGAGGTCGAGGCGCCAGGTCCCGAAGTCCGTTTCGCCGCCGCGCGCGACGAACACGCGCTCCTCGCGCGTCGCGCGGCCGGGGAGCTGCAGCGAGAGGCCGTGCCAGCCGGGCAGCACGCGCTCGAACCGCACGATTCCCTGCGCGTCGGAGGTCGCCAGCATGGAATCGCTGCCGGGATCGGTGAGCTCGACCGAAACGCCCGCGATCGGGTGATCCCCGTCCGCGTCGACCAGGCGCAGCCGGGCCGATGCCACCAGTGCGTCGAGGTCCCACGAAGCGACGCGGAACGTCACGTCCCGCTCGCCAGGCGGCACGAACTCGCTGCGCAGGACGGCCGGTCCGAGCGACAGGTGCACGTGAACCCCGGGACGCTCCCGGAACGCGAACCATCCGACGCACGCGCCGGGCCATTCTCCGAAGCCGCGCGGCGCGAACTGCGCCTCGGCGTCGACGAGCAGCGCCAGCGTCGCGTCGTCCGCGCCGGAGCCGTCCCTTCGGCGCACGAACCGCGCGAGATCCGGCGCTCCGCCCTCGCGCACCTCCTCGGGCCGCAGCACGCCCCGCACATCCTCGCTCGTCGCGCTGATGCGCAAGCCGCGCCAGCCGCGGAACGGCAGATCCGTCGACAGCCGCGACCGGATGCCGGGAAGATCGGTGGCCAGCAGATGGACGCGCACGAGGTCGATCGGGTCGAGGACGAAGTCGATCCGTTGCTCTGGGCCGTCGACCGCGATCGCGACCCGGGCGTCGGCGTCGAAACAGCCGGCCAGGCGTGCCGTCACCGACCATGTGCCGGCGGGGAGGCTGGCGATCGACCACGCGCCCGACGCGTCGATCTCGGCCCGCAGCGCCATCCACGTCCCCGAGTTGAACTCGATCTGTGCGTCCTCGGCGACCACGGGCCGTCCATCGGAGCGCGCCAATCGACCGCAGACGCGGGTGTTCTCCATGGACGCCGGCGCCGGCGCTTCGATGGCGACGCGCGACGGCGTGGAGGCCGCGGGCGTGCGCTCCGGCTCGACCCCCGTCGGCCGCGGATCGGCGGCTCGCGCCGGCGGCGGAGCCGTGAGTTGGAGATCGACGCCCTCCGGCGCAGCGACCGCGCGCGGCGCGTCCGGCGCCGGCGCGGCGGAGCGCGCGCCGACCGGTCCCTCGTGCGTCGCGAGGAACCACGCAGCCGCGGCCACCGCCGTCAGCGCGCAGGCGGGCAACAGGGATTGCGCTCGCACGCTGCCGAGCATAGCGCGGTCGGGTCCGTGCCGCGGCACGGACCACGCAAGGGCTCTGCAATCCTCCCGTCCGCCGGCGGGGTCAGCGCCGGGCCGGGTTGTACACGTTGCGCGCGGGCAAGAGCTCGGCGGCGGCGATCTCCTGCACGCGCGACAGCACGGCGGGATCCGCGCTGTCGGCGAACACGTAGAACTTCCACAGGTCGCGGTAGCTGCGCTCCAGGTCGGCGAGCCGCGGCACGCGCGCGGCGTGCTCGGACAAGGGCTGCACGCCCTCGAAGCCCGGCCAGCGCACGTGCATGCGCGCTTCCTTGAGCTGCATCGACTTCGCCGGGCAGTACACGATCACGTCGACGCTCTTGCCGGTGGCGAAGCGCGCGAGGTCGCTGATCCTGGCCTCCATCTCCGCGCGTGCCGCGGCGCCGCCCGGCGCGAAGAAGCGCGCCACCAGCGCTTCTTGCACCTCCGCGTTCTCGTAGCGCGGGAACACGCACGCGCGCTTGGGCAACCTCCGCTCGCGAAACCGCCCGACCAGACCGCGCACGCGCTCGCGCACGGCGCGCTCTCCGCGCTCGACCGAGCGCTCCAGGAGGTCGAGCACCGACGCGTCGGTCTGATCGTAGAAGTCCTCCTCGCGCACCGCGCCGGCCGCCAGCGCCGCCTCGACCGCGCGCGCGATCAACGCGCCGGCCGCGACCTTGGCGTGGTGGTAGTACACGCGCTCGGAGAAGTGGTAGCGCGCCTCCAGCAGGCGGACGACCTCGGACAGGATGTCCTCGCGCAGGAGATCGTGCTTGACGAGGTCGACGTAGAGGTTCTGGCTGGCGCGATCGATCTTGAGGTAGCCCGTCACGCGCGGATCGACGGCGAGGCGCAGACCGGTGAAGTACGCATCGCGCGCCAGGTAGTCGAGGATGTCGGACGCCAGCGTGCCGCCCACGATCTGCCGCCAGTACGCGGGGATCGCGTGCGCGCGGTCGGACGCCTCCAGGATCGCGAGCACGTCGTCGACGACGGAGAGGTCGCGCAGCACGCGGCCCAGCTCCGTGCGCGGCTCCAGCAGGCGCTGGAACCGGTGCGGCAGGTCGTGCCGGCCGAAGATGCCGTCCTGGTCCTCGATGCTGTGCCCGAACGGGACGTGGGTCGCGTCGTGCACGAGCGCCGCGAGTCGCACCACGCGCGCCTCCTCGTCCCCCACGGCGACGCTGCCGGCCGGATCGAGCTCGAAATTTCGGTTCACCGCGTCGATCACGGCCTGCGCCATGTGCAGCGATCCGATCGAGTGCTCGAAGCGCGTGTGCAAGGCGCCGGGGAACACCAGGTACGCCGTGCCGAGCTGACGCACGCCGCGCAGGCGCTGCATCTGGGGCGTGTCGAGAACGCGCATCTCCTCGTGCGAGAGGTGCACGTCGCCGTGCACCGGGTCGCGGATCACGCTGTAGCGACGGCGGTCGGACATGGGGGCGCAGAGGATAGCGGCCGACGGCGTCGAGCCGGCGGTCGGCGGCGAATCCGCTCCCGCGGACCGCGCGAGAGGGCTCTTGGGTCGCGCCGAACCACGCCGGGAGGCGCGGGCGCGGTCCAGGCCCTGGACGGGCGGTCCGCGAGTTGGATGACCGGCGCGGGCGCCGGTCCGCGCGGAAGCCCGCCGTGCTTCGGCCCTCTGCGCAGTCGGCTCCCGACATGTGCGCACTTGGCCCACCTGCGCGCGCTCTGGCAGCGGTCCAGCATGGGTGTTGCAGGTTCGCCTCCCGGCCGGCGCCGACGCGCGCCGCGCAAAGGAAACACACATGAACGGCATGCTCGGTCTCTCCCTCGCATCGATCACCCTGCTGCTCGGCCCGGCCGCGGCGGCCCGCGCCCTCCCCCAGATGACGCCCGGCGACGTCGCGATCGGCGCCGCGGCAGGTGATCAGCACACGCCGCAGGTCGCTGCCGGCGGGTCCGGATCCCTCGCGGTCTGGACGGACACGCGCTCGTGGCTCGGCGGCGCGCAGAGCACGGGCGAGGACGATGTGTTCGCGCTGCGCCTCGACGCGCTCGGGCAGCCGCTCGATGGGACGGCGATCCCCGTCGGCGTCGACTTCGGCTACCAGCGCCGGCCGCAAGTCGCGTGGAACGGCGCGAACTGGCTGGTGGTGTGGGAGAACCAGGATCCGACGTCCGGCTTCTACTCCAGCGGCCTGCGCGGCGCGCGCGTCTCCCCGGCCGGCATCGTCCTCGATCCGGGCGGGTTCCCGATCCGCGCAACGCAAAGCACCAGCGTGACATGGTCGCTGTGCGCGAACGGCAGCGACTGGTTCGTCGCCAGCGAGGGCAGCTCGGCCGGCGACAACGACCTCGTCGGCGTGCGCATCCTCGCGAACGGCACGACGACCGCGCCGGTGGTCCTGCAGCCTGCCGAGTTCTTCCTGCACTTCAACATCCGCGTGCTGGCGGCGCAGGGCGAGTTGCTGGTCGTGTGGTCAGGATCGAACAACCCGGTGGCGCGCCGCTTCACGAGCGCGCTCGCGCCCATCGGTCCGGTGTTCAACCTCGTGAGCACGAACGTGGCCAGCGACGGAGCCGGCTACTACGCCCTGTGGAACGCCGGCGGGAACCTCGTCGGCTCGCCGATGACCAGCACGGGCGTGCTGTCCGTGCCGGCCGGCGTGCCGCTGATGTCGAACTCGGGCGTCAGCGAGACCCCGCGCGCCGCCTGGGACGGATCGCGCTGGTGGGTGACGGTGCGACACGTCACGCAGGGAGTGCTGGGCGCGCGCGTGAACGCGGACGGATCCGTGGTCGACGCCGGGGGCGTCGTGATCCAGCCGCTCGGCGGCGATTCGATCTTCGGAGTCCAGGCCGCGGGCCTGGCCGCCGGCGGCGCTCAGGTGGTCTGGTCGGGCGCGATCGAGGGCGGCAACGGATCGCAGGACGTCTACGGGCGCAGCTCGACCGCGTCGTTCGGCCTGAGCACGCGCACCACGGTCGGTCGCGCCGCGCCCTCCCAGCTCGCGCCCAAGGCGTGCGCCGGACCGGACGGCTGGGTGATCGCGTTCGAGAGCCACGTCGGCCCGCAGCGCCGGGTCCTCGTGCAGCGGTTCGACGAGCACGGTGCGGCCGTCGATCCCGAACCGGCCGTCGCGGGCACCGCGCCGCTGGCCTCCAGCCCGAGCGTCGCCTGGAACGGCTCGGTGTATTGCATCGTGTGGAACGACGGCCTGAACGTCGTCGCGCGGCGCATGGCGGCCGACGGGACGTTCCTCGATGCCGCGCCGATCGCCGTGATGCAGGGCGCGTCGTGCGACGTGGCCGCGGTGGGCGGCACGTTCCTGATCGTCACGACCCACTACGTGACCACCCCGCAGTTCCGCTACTGCTTCGCGCGGCGCATGGACGGCGCGACGGGGAGCTTCCTGGACGCGGGCCGGCTGCTCCTGGGCGGCTTCTTCGCCCAGTTCTCGCGCGTCGCCTCGCTCGGCGACCGCTGGATCGTCGTGTACCAGAGCAACGACAGCCACGACAGCCCGCAGGCCTCGATCGTGGTTTCCATCGTGCGCCCCGACGGCAGCTTCGACCCCTCGTTCGGCGTCGGCTACCCGGGCGGCACGCCCGAAGTCGCGGCGGGCAACGGCGGCGCGCTGGTCGTGTGGCGCCACCTGAGCAACGCGAACGCCAACAACGACGTGCACTGCCGGCGCATCCGCGCCGACGGGACGCTCGGCCCGCAGACGGTCGTCAGCGCGGTGTCGGGCCGGCAGATGCATCCGACCGTGGCCTGGACCGGCACGCATTGGCTCCTGGCCTGGGAGGACCAGCGCGAGCAGCTCGCGTTCTTCGACACCCGCACCGACGTGTACGGCGCGCGCGTCAGCGCGGACGGCGTGCTGCTCGACCCGGCCGGGTTCGTCTGGCTGCGCGGCACGCAGCCCATCGTGCAGCCGGAACTCGCCGAGCGCGGCGGCCGCAACCTGTTCGTGACGTGCGTGCAGCACCCCGAGCAGCCGCTCGGCGGCTACCGGCTCGATCTGCAGATCGCGGCGGGCGATTGCTCCACGCCCGCGCGCTACTGCAGCGCGGGGCCCAACTCCAGCGGGCAGGCCGCGCGCATCGACGCCGCCGGGAGCGCGAGCCTCTCCGCGAACGACCTCGTGCTCTCGGCGTCGAACCTGCCGGCGAGCGCGATCGGGCTGTTCTTCCAGGGCACGCAACCGGCGTTGCCGGCGGTCGCGTTCGGCAACGGGTCGCGCTGCGTGGCGGGCTCGCTGCGCCGGCTGGGCATCGTGCAGGCCAGCCTGGGCACGGTCGCGCAGGCCCAGGACTTGGGATCGCCGGGCTGGCTCGGCGTGCAGCCCACGAGCACGCGCTACGTGCAGTTCTGGTTCCGCGACCCGCTGGCCGGCGGCGCCGGGTTCGACACGACCGACGCGCTGGAGCTGCAGTTCTGTCCGTGACCGGCCGGGCCCGGCGCCCATCCCCGCAACGGACGTCCGCGCGCGGTGCGCCTCTTGCGCCGCGCGCGGCGTCTGACCGGATTCCGAAGTCGACACGTTCGGATTGCTATCCTGTGGATCTCGCAGCGGCTGGTCCCCGCCAGACCGCTCAACCCATCCCTGGGAGGAATCCGCCTCATGAGACCGATCACCATCACAACCCTGCTCGTCGCCTGCGTCGCCTCGACGCTGGCCTTCAAGTCCGCCAGCCTGGAGGACCCCAAGCCCGTCCCCGTCCCCGAGAAGGAGGTCGTCCGCTCCGTCGACAAGGGCGACAAGGGCGAGATCGGCAAGGTCGCGCCGGACTTCACGCTGAAGGACCTCGACGGCAAGGAGGTCAAGCTCTCCGCCTACAAGGGCAAGCAGATCGTCCTGGAGTGGTTCAACCCCGAGTGCCCCTACGTGGTCTACGCCTACGGCGACAACGGCCCGACGCGCGACATGCGCACGCGCTACGCCGAGCAGGGGATCGTCTGGCTGACGATCAACTCCGGCGCGCCGGGCAACCAGGGCACGGACCCCAAGGTCAACAAGGCCTTCCTCGAGAAGTACAAGCTGCAGGGCTCCGTGCTCGTCGACAGCGACGGCAAGGTCGGCCGCGCGTACGCCGCCAAGACCACGCCGCACATGTACCTGATCGACGCCAAGGGCGTGCTGGTCTACACGGGCGCGCTCGACAACGCGCCGCTGGGCAACATCGAGGGCGGCGGAGACATCAAGATCAACCACGTCGACGCCGCGCTGCTCGACCTCGCCGACAAGAGGCCGGTCAAGATCGCGACGACGCGGCCCTACGGCTGCAGCGTGAAGTACGGCAAGGAATCCGGCACCTGAGCGCCGCGGTTCTCCCCAGGGACCGCGCCGGCGCACGCACGCGCCGGCGCGGTCCGGTGTTCCTACGCGCGTGATCCGCGCCGGCTGCGCGCGCGGTCGGGCGGCGCGACACCGGCGCGAGCGCGCAGGTTGGCCTTCACCGCCTCCGGCAGCAGGTTCCAGCGCAGCCCCAGCAGCGCGGCCTCCGCGGCGTAGAGGAAGTTGAGCGTGGGCTCGACGCCCTGCGCGCGCAACGCGCGGTAGGCGGCGACCGAGCCCATGCGCCGCAGGTCCTCCAGCGTGCGGACGCCGATGCGCGCCAGCCAGCGCATCGAGACCGGGCCGAGGTTCGGGATCTTCTCCGCGCGCCGGCCCTTGCCGGCGGGGCCGCCCCCGCCGCGCGCACTGCTCGCGCGCCGCGGCTTGCCGGCGTCGCGATCGCGCGCCGCGGCGAGCGCGCGCAGGGCCCAGGCCTTCAGAAGCCGCCGGTCGGACTGAACGCGCTCGGGCACCTCCCAGTACGTGCGCATCGAGGGCTTGTCCTCGAAGGGCTGGAAGGGCGTGCTGCCCGCCGCCTCGTACTCGGGCAGGCTCTCGTCGTCGACGCGGAAGTAGAGCCGGTCGTCCGCGAGGAGCGCGCAGAACACGCCGTCCAGGTAGAGGCCCGCGCCGCCGAACATGCGGCGCGATCGGACGCGCCCGGCGTCGGCCAGGCGACCCTCGATCTCGGCGAGCAGGTCGGCGTCCATCTCGGCTCCCGCGGCGTTGCGGGGACGCTCCCCATGCTAGGGGCGCGGCCCAAGCGCGCACACGGCGGTTCCCAGCCCCCCCCTCGCGGGGCCCATTCCGAGCAACAGGAACGACGCAACTTGTTTCTACATTGCATGTTCCGACGCTCCTGCGCCGCGGGCCCAGCCCTCCCTTGCGGCCCGCGCCGCAACAGGCGTAGCGCACACCTTCGAAGGGCGCTGAGCGGGCTCGCGGTGGGCCGGCCCGGCGTGGAGGTCGCGCATGCACGTGATCGCGCTGGTCAACCAGAAGGGCGGCTGCGGGAAGACCACGGTGGCCGTCAACCTCTCGGCGGCGCTGGCCGCGCGCGGGCAGCGCGTGCTGCTCGTCGACCTCGACCCTCAGGCGCACGCGACGCTGGCGCTGGGACAGGCGGTCGAGGACGCGCGCTCCACCTTCGCGGTGCTGCGCGGCCGCGCCAGCGCTCGCGAGTGTTCGCGCCGCGTGCCGGGCGGGTTCGAGCTCGTGCCCGCGCAGGCGGATCTCGCCGAGTTCGAGGAACTGGCCGAGCGCGAGCTGGGTCCCGAGCGCGCGCTGACGCGCGCCCTCGAGTCCGCGCTCGACTGGGACGTCGCCGTCCTGGACTGCCCGCCGCGCGCCGACGGCGTGCTGGCCGCCAACGCGCTGCGCGCCGCCGACACGGCGCTGCTCGTCATCGAGTGCGGCGTGTTCGCGCTGCAAGGGGCCGTGCGCGCCGTCGAGGTGCTCGAGCGCATGCAGGCGACGATGGACGCCCCCTTCGTGCTGCGCGCCGTGGCCACGCTGTTCGACCGCGAGACGCGCGTGGGACGCGAGACGCTGGTCGGGATGCAGAGCCAGTTCGGCCCGCTGCTCTTCGAGACGCCGATCCGCGCCAGCGCGGACCTGCGCGAGTGCCCGGCCTTCGGCCAGCCGGTCCTCTCGCTGGCGCCGCGCAGCGCCGCCGCCGACGACTTCTGCGCGCTGGCGGCCGAATTCGAGGAGCACTTCCAGGCCGAATACCTGCGCCGCGAGTCGTCACGCACCCGCGGATCCGGCAGGCACCACCAGCGCAAGGCCGCGCGCGCTTCCGCGGCCGCCGCTCCGAGAGGCTGAAGCCATGGACCATCTGGCCTTGTTGTGCAACCTCCACGCCGACGGCCCGCTGACGCTGCAGGTCCTGCGCCGCGCGCGGATCTCGACGCTGGAGGACGTGAGACGCGCGCCGATCGACCGCTTGAGCGAGTTGCTCGGATCCACGCCGGCCCTGGCGCGCCGGTTCGTCCGCGAGGCGCATCACCTGGCGCAGCGGACCGACGATCCGCCCGCGGAGCGTGAGTGGCTGGACGTGCCGCGCGC
>CAZKIO010000082.1:0-4120 GCA_964552795.1 uncultured Planctomycetaceae bacterium | reverse complement strand
GCGCCGCCGGCCCACGCGCGCGGGCGCCACGACCCCCTGCTCCTGCGGGCCGGCTGCATCGCCGGCCTGGACGCGGTGTTGTGCGAGCGGCTGGTCGCCTTGGGGTTGCGCACGCTGGGTGCGCTGGCCGCCGCGCCCAGCACGGCGCTCGCCCGGACCCTGGCCCTTCCGCTGCAGCGCGTGGTCGACCTCCAGGCACAGGCGCGTCACGCGCTGGTGCCGCTGGCGGCGCCGACCCCGAGCGAACGACCGATCGAGCGCGTGTACGTCCTTCCGGCACGGCCGCCCGCCCGGGCGACGGCATGGTCGCCGGTCCCGGCGCCGGATGCGCACGCCGCGGGCGGTCCGTTCGCCTGATCCGCCGCGACGCGCCGCCTGCGTACGGCCGCCGTATCGGCGCGCGCGCGCTGGCCGCGGACGCCGTATCCTCTCCACGATGATCCTGACCGCGCTTGTTCTCGGATTGTGCGCCGCCCCCATCCCGCAGGACGACGACGAGGTCCCCGACGGCAACACGCTGGTCCGGACGGAGCTCCTCGCCGATCACGCCGCCATCCCGCCGGGCGGGACGCTGACGCTGGCGGTCCGACTGAAGATCGAGCCGCGCTGGCACATCTACTGGGAGAACCCCGGCGACTCGGGGATGCCGACGCGCGTGAAGTTCACGCTGCCGGATGGCTGGGAGTCGGGGCCGCTGCGGTTCCCCTCTCCCGAACGCCACGAGGACGCCGGCGACATCGTCACGTTCATCCACGAGGGCGAAGTGGTGCTGCTCTCCGAGGTGCGCGTTCCGGCCGATGCGCGGCCGGGCGCGAAGGTCACGCTCGGCGTCGAGGCGAGCTGGCTGGTCTGCACCGACATCTGCGTGCCGGGCTCCGGCAAGGCGGCCGTCGAGATCGCCGTCGCCGCCGCCGCGCAGTCGGTACATGCGGACGTCTTCGCCGCCGCGCGCGCCCGCCTGCCCAGGCCGTGGAGCGAGCTCACGCGCTCGCGGGTCTCGTGGTCCGGCGAGCAGGGCGCGCCGCGGCTGACCGTGGTCGTGCCGGGCGCGAAGTCGCTGGAGCTGTTCCCGCTGGACGTGCGCCCGTTGAAGCTGGTCGCGCGGACCGTCGACGCGGGACAGAGCGGCGCGACGCTCAAGGCCGACCTCGAGTTCCGGCCCAAGGCGCCCGAAGACGCGCCGCGCTTGCGCGCCGTCCTGTGGGTGAAGACCGACGCGGGCGAGGCCGCGTACCTTCTCGACGCCGCGCCACCCGCGCGCGATGCTGCGCGCTGAGCCGCGTCCCGGTCCCGCACGATGCACCGCCTCCCCGCCGCCGGCTGCGCGCTCCTGTGCTTCGCGGCTTGCGCCGGCCCGTCGCGCGGCACGCGCCTGATCGACGGCCCGGACGCGGGCGGCGCGAAGGCCCGCGCCGCCGCGACGACCGCGGTGGCCGCGCCGCGGGCCCGCGACGGCGCGCGCGCGGAGATCGGCGAGCCGGCGCCGGACTTCGCGCTGTCCGACCTCGACGGCACGCGCCACCAGCTCTCCGCGTACCTGGGCCGCATCGTGGTCCTGGAGTGGTTCAACCCCGCCTGCCCGTATTCCGAGCACGCGCACCGGGCCGGCGCGCTGCGCGAGCAGCCCGACCGGCTGCGCGCCCAGGGCATCGTGTGGCTGATGGTCAACTCCGAGGCGCCGGGGCAGCCGGGCGCGGACCCCGGGCGCAACCGCGCGTTCGTCGCGGAGCTGGGCCTCAAGGCGCCGCTCCTGTTCGATCCGTCCGGCCTCGTCGGGCGCGCCTACCGCGCCACGCACACGCCGCACTGCTTCGTGATCAACGAGCAGGGTCGGCTGATCTACGCGGGCGCGCTCGACAACGCGCCCCTGGGCAGCGCGGAATCCAACGCGCCGCGCAAGAACTACGTCGACGCAGCCATCGGCGACGTGCGCGCGGGGTACAGCGTCATGGCGCCGCTCACGCGCGCGTACGGCACGCCCATCCGGTTCGCGCGATCGTGAGGCGCGGCACGCGCGCTCAGACGATCGGGCGGAACGCGGCCGTGACGCGCGCGTGCAGTTCGGCGGCGAGCTCCTTGCGGTCCGTGCCGCGCAGACGGCCGTCGCCGAAGCGCAGCGTGGCGTGGATCTCCTCGAGCGCCAGGAAGCGCGCGGCCTGACGCGGGAAGGGCTCGTCGAACCAGCAGATCGAGCGCGACGCGGGGGGATCCCCGGGCAGCACGGCGTAGTGCAGGGCGCCCCACGCCAGCGGCACGTCGAGCCGCGCGGGCGCGTCGAGCAGGGACGGCCGGAACGGCCGCACCGCGGAGCCGTCCGAGTTGCCGCCCTCGGGGAACAGCACGACGACGTCGCCGCGCGCCAGCGCCGCCTCCATCGCAGCGATCACGCCCGGCAGCGCCCGCTTCCTGGCGCGGTCGAGGAAGATCGTCCCCATGCGCGCGGCCATGAAGCCCACCACCGGCCAGTTCCGGACCTCGCGCATCGACACGAAGACGCCGTCGACGACGGAGGCGAGCACCAGGATGTCGGCGTAGCCCACGTGGTTGGTGACGAGCAGGCAGGGTTCGCGCGGCACGGCGCCCTCGACGGTCACGCGCACGCGCGCCGCGCGCAGCATTCCGCGCGCCCAATTGCGGAAGATGCGCACGCGCCAGTCGCGGGCGCGGCGCGCGCCGGGATGGAAGAGCCTTCCCACGGCCCAGACCGCGGACCAGGCCAGGGTGACGGCGATGCCGCGTGCGGCGCGCGCGCCGCGCCGGCACCAGCGCCGCAGGGCGCCGGCGCGGTACGGGTCGCGCGGGCGGCGGTGAGCGGGCGGCTGGGTCATCCGGGACGCCGATCGTGCGGCCATCAAGGTGGGCTGCGCAAGTCGTTCGTTCGACGCCGGCACGGATCTACCGCCCCGATGCCGCCGTCCGTATTCTCGGACGGACCCCCGAACCAGGAGACATTCGATGAAGACCTATCTGGCCCTCGCTCTGGCCGCCTGCGTCGCCGTCGGCGCCGCCTTCCAGACCCCCGCCGCCAAGACCGCCGCGCCGCAGACCGACGCGGAGGTGATCCGCATCCAGAAGCCGTCCTACCCGCTGGAGATCTGCCTGGTCAGCGGCGAGAAGCTGGACGAGACATCCGTCGACGCGGTGATCGACGGGCGCCTCGTGCGCCTGTGCTGCAACGACTGCAAGCCGCGCGTCGAGAAGGAGAAGGCCAACTTCTGGCTCAAGCTCGACGAGGCCGTGGTCCGCCAGCAGGGCGCGAAGTACCCGCTGAAGACCTGCCCCGTCTCGGGCAAGGCCCTCGACGACAAGGCCGTCGACGTCGTGCGCGGGACACGGCTCGTGCGCCTGTGCTGCAACGACTGCAAGTCCGCGCTCGATGCCAAGCCCGCCGACGCCATGGCCAAGGTGGACAAGGCCTGGATCGAGGCGCAGTTGCCGTCCTATCCGCTGGACACCTGCGTGGTCAGCGACGAGAAGCTCGGCAGCATGGGCGAGCCCGTCAACGTCCTGTACGGCACGCGCCTCGTGCGCCTGTGCTGCTCCGGCTGCAAGAAGACCGTCGAGAAGGAAGGCCCCGCGATGATCGCGAAGATCGACGTGGCGTTCAAAGAGGCGGCGGCCAGGAAGTAGGGCCGTCGCGGCGGGCGGAGCACGTCCCGCCCGCGAACCGGTGGCCCGTGTCGGATCCGCCCGCGGATCAGACGCGGGCCACGGCCTTGCGCAACTCGGTCACGACCAGCGAGCCGACGTGGTCGGTCGGGTGGTCGCCGGTGTTGACGCCCTGGATGCGGCGCGAGCGCACCAGCTCGACGACCGTGTTCTCGATCGCGGCGGCGGCCTGCTTCTCGCCCAGGTAGTCGCACATCATCCCCGCGGCCAGGATCGCGGCCACCGGGCAGGCCACGTTCTTGCCGGCGTACTTGGGCGCCGAACCGTGGATCGGCTCGAACAGCGAGACCTTGCCGGGGTGGATGTTGCCCGACGCGGCGATGCCCATGCCGCCCTGGATCATCGCGCCCAGGTCCGTGATGATGTCGCCGAACAGGTTGCTGGTCACGGCCACGTCGAACCACTCGGGGTTCTTGACCATCCACATGCAGGCCGCGTCGATGTAGGCGTG
>CAZKIO010000081.1:0-15343 GCA_964552795.1 uncultured Planctomycetaceae bacterium | reverse complement strand
AACCCGGCGCCTTGACGGCGCAGGCCTGCACGATGCCGCGCAGCTTGTTGACGACCAGGGTGGCCAGGGCCTCGCTCTCGACGTCCTCGGCGATGATCACCAGCGGGCGCCCGGCGCCCTTGACCTTCTCGAGCAGCGGCAGGAGCTTCTGGAGCGAGCCGATCTTCGACTCGTACACCAGGATCAGCGGCTTCTCGTACACGCACTCCATGGTCTCGGGCACGTTCACGAAGTGCGGCGAGAGGAAGCCGCGGTCGAACTGCATGCCCTCGACGACCGTGACCTCGGTCTGCAGCGTCTTGCCGTCCTCGACCGTGATGACGCCGTCCTTGCCGACCTTCTCCATCGCGTCGGCGATCAGCTTGCCGACGGCCTGGTCGTTGTTGGCCGAGATCGTCGCGACCTGGCGGATCTCGTCGTTCTTGCCGACCTTGCGCGCGACCTTGTCGAGCTGCGCGGAGATCGCGTCGGCTCCATCCTTGATGCCCTTCGTCAGGCGCGCGGGATGCGCGCCGGAGGTGATCGCGCGCAGGCCCTGCGCGAAGATCGCCTCGGTCAGGAGCGTCGCGGTCGTCGTGCCGTCGCCGGCCACGTCGCTGGTCTTGCTGGCGACCTCGCGCACGAGCTGCGCGCCGAGCTGCTCGTAGGGATCCTGGAGCTGGATCTCCTCGGCGACGGTCACGCCGTCCTTGGTGATCGTGGGCGCGCCCCAACCCTTGTCGAGGACCGCGTTGCGGCCGCGGGGACCGAGGGTGGTGACGACTGCCTTGGCGAGCTTCTCGACGCCGCGCCGAACCGCGTCGCGTGCGTCGGTCTCGAAAACCATCTGCTTGGCCATGGATGCTCTCGTGCTGTGGGGGAGGACGGAGGAAACGGATCGCGCGCCGTCGGCGCAGCCCGCCCGGAACGGGCAGACGCGCGCAGCACGCGGGAATGCGCACGCCGGAGCAAGAACGGTGCCGGGCTTCGATCGCCACGCAAGTCACGCAAGAGCATGGAGTTAGGCGCTGCCGCAGGCGGCCGGTCGACTGCCGTTGTGGCGGGCTGCACGGCGAACCCCACGGCCTGCTGCCACGCTGGCAGTCCGGCGCGGTTCCATTCCACGCACTTCCGCGAGGTCGCGGGCGCGTGGTCTCGCCGCGTCCCGGGGCTAGGATCGAGCCCGCATGCACCCGCTCCTCGTCGCCGCCCTGATCTCCGTCCATCCTTCCGTCGGCCTGCCGGGTACCCATGCGCAGGGCGGGGGTTCGAGGACTCCGGAGCAGCGGCCGGTCGAGGCCTCCGCTCCCGCGCCCGCCGGGCCGCGCGCGGTCCTCGAGGCGCGCGACGGGACCCGGCGCAGCCTGCCGCTCGCGGACCTGAACACGTCCGACCCGCGACAGCTCGACGCGTCCCTGGTGTGGTTCGACGGCCTGCCCGCCGCCGCGCGCGGCGCCGCGCCGGCGATCGTGCGACTCGCGGGCGGCGAGCTCCTCTGCGGCGACGTGGTTCGCGCCACGGGCGAGACCATCGAGTTCGCTCTCTCGGCCGGGATCCCCGTCTTCGTCGAACTGGAGCGCATCCAATCGCTGCGCTGGCCCGAGCGCTTGAAGGACAGCACGGCGATCGAGCCGGCCAAGGAGGGCGACCGCCTGTACCGCGCGCTGACCGGCAGCCTCGAGCGCATCGACGGCGCGGTCGAGGAGTTCAACGAACAGGGCGTGCGCTTCCACGGGCAGCTCGTGGGGTCGCTGCAGATCGCCTGGAGCGACGTGGCCGCGCTGTTCGTCGAGCACCTCGGCGCGCGCGATCCGGCGCCGGAGAGCGCGGGCGCGCCGATCGTGCTCGACCTCGACGACGGCAGCCGCCTGCGCGGTGTGCTCGAGAAGGTCGACGGGCGCGAGGTGCGCCTCGTGCGCAACAAGGCCCCGATCGTCGTGCCGATCGCGCACGCCGTGCTGCTCACGGTCGACGACGGAGGCGTGCAGTTCCTTTCCGGCATCGCCCCGGCCGCGGCGGAGGCCTCGCGCCCGTTCGGCGACGACCTGGGAATGGTCTGGCCGCACCGCGTCGACCGCACGGTCACGGGCGGCGTGCTGTCCGCCGGCTCGCGCCGCCATCCGCGCGGCCTGGGCGTGCACGCGCCGAGCCGCCTGACGTGGGCGCTCGACGGCGGCGCGCGTTCGCTGCGCGGCGAGGTGGCGATCGACGACGAGGTGCTGCGCCTCGCCGCGCGCGGATCGGCGGTGTTCCGCGTGCGCGTCGACGGCCGCGAGGCCTGGGCCAGCCCGGTGCTGCACGCGGGCGACGCGCCGGTCGCGTTCAAGGTGCCGCTCGCGGGCGCGCGCGAGGTCGTGCTGGAGGTCGACCCGACCGAGGACGGCTTCGCCTGCGACCGCGCCGACTGGCTGGGCCTCGTGCTCGAGACGGATCAGGTCGCCGAGCGCGGCAGCAAGCGGTAGTACACGGCGCAGTTGCCGCCGCGCTGCTTGGCAAAGCGCAGCGCGAACTCCGCATGCCGGCGCAGGAGGTCGGGGCTCTTGAGGTCGCGTCCGTCGAAGGTCTCGAAGCCCAGGCTGGCGCTCACCACGAGGTCGGCGCCCTCGATGCGGCCCGAGATCCGACCGATGTTCTCGCGCAGTCGGTTCACGACGTGCGCGGCGTCGACCTTGCGCGTGTACGGCAGGAGCACGCCGAACTCGTCTCCGCCCAGGCGCCCGGCGACGTCCTCGGCGCGCAGCATGTCGCGGATCGCGTCGCCGACACGTCCGAGCACCTGGTCGCCGACCGTGTGGTCGTAGCGCTTGTTGAACAGGCCGAAGCGGTCGAGGTCGAGCACCACCAGCGCCAGTTCCTGGCGGTGGCGTTCGGCGGCCGACCAGTGCTCGGCGAGGCGCCGGTCGAAGGCCTCGGGCCGCAGGAGCTCCGTGCGGTCGTCGTGCAGCGCGCGGTGCCGCAGATCGTCGAGCTCGGCGCGCGCCGCCGCCTCGCGGAACAGGCGCTCGAGTCGCGCACGGTACTCGCCGAGCGGCGCCTCGCGCAGGACGACGTCGGTCGGTCGGCCCTCCAGACGCGCCAGCGCCGCCAGCGCCCGCGCCGCACGTTCGGCGTCGCTCACGACGAGCAGCGGCAGCGCCGCGGCCGCGCCGCGCGAGAGCGCCTCGATCTCCGCGCTGCCCTCGGGCACGAGCGGATCCAGGATCAGCGCGTCCGGCAGGCCGTCGGCGAGGCGCTCCAGGCTGGCGCGCACGGTCGAGCAGGGCGCCAGGCGCCAGCCGCCCGATTCCAGGCCGGAAAGCCGCTCGGCGAGGCCCGATCCGCGGTGATCGCAAAGCAGGATGGTCGGCTCGTGGCGCATGGCGGGGCCGACCCCGGGGCGGGCCGACCGGAAAGTGTACGCCACCTGCGGGGACCCTCCCGCACGGGCGCCAGAAGGGCCGGCGGGCGGCCGCCGCGGGCCTCCCGCGTTGACCCCGGCGGGCCCGCCGCTACACTCTCGGCCCGCCTGTCGCGACCGGGAGCCCCCTGGAGCGCCGTCCGGCCCCCGCGCGCGCGCGTCCGGGAGCCGTTCTGCGTCGCCGGGGTCCCCGCATCGGCCGGCGGAGCGCACCCGAGCGCTCGTCCTCGGGCCGGCGCCACGGCGCCATCCACCGCGGATCCCCGCGGGAACCGTCCCGGATTTCATGGAAACCGTCAACGTCCAACAACTCATCGACGCCGGAGTGCACTTCGGATGCCGCGTGTCGCGGTGGAATCCGAAGATGTCGCCGTACATCCACGGTCGGCGCAACCTCATCCACATCATCGACCTGCGCGAGACCCTGCGGGGCATCCTGCGCGCGCAGAACGTCCTCTACCACATGGCCGCGGAAGGCAGCACGATCCTGTGGGTCGGCACCAAGCGGCAGGTGAAGGGCGTCGTCCAGGACGCGGGCCAGCGCACCGGCATGCCGGTCGTGACCGAGCGCTGGATCGGCGGCACGCTCACGAACTTCTCGGTCATCCGCTCGCGCCTCAAGCGCCTGGAGGAACTCGAGAAGATCGAGGAGCGCGGGGCCGACGGGCAGTACAGCAAGAAGATGCTGTCCAGCCTGCGCCGCGAGCGCCGCAAGATCGTGCGCAACCTGGGCGGCATCCGCGAGATGGGCGGCATGCCCGGCGCGATGGTCGTCGTCGACCCGGGCCGCGAGGGCAACGCGGTGCGCGAGGCGCGCAAGATGGGCCTCGTCATCATCGGCCTGCTCGACACGGACTGCGATCCGGCGGCCGTCGATATCGTGATCCCCGGCAACGACGACGCGCTGAAGTCGGTGCGCCTGCTCGTCGACCTGCTCGTGCGTTCGGTGGAGGAAGGCAGCGCCAACCACCGCGAGCGCATGGCGGTCATGGGCGTCGCCGAGAAGCGCGACGACGGCCTGGGCGCCGGGATGAGCGGCGACGATCCGCGCCCGACGCGCGGGAACCGCATGCCGCCGGGCGGAGCGCGCGCTCCGCGGCGCGGCGAGGAAGGCGCGGACGCGCCGTCGGAAGGCGGCACGGCCACCGCGGCCGAGCCGGAGACCGGCGCGGAGCCGGCCGTCTGAGCGCGGCGGCGAGCACCAGGCCCAGAACATCCTAGTGGCGCCGCGCCGGAGGGCGCGGCGCGGGAGCAACGATTCATGGCGACGATCACACCCGACATGGTCCGCCGGCTGCGCGAGCGCACCGGTGCGGGCCTGATGGAATGCAAGAAGGCCCTGGCCGAGACCTCCGGCGACGAGGAGGGCGCGGTCGACTGGCTGCGCAAGCAGGGCCTCAAGACGGCCGAGAAGAAGTCCTCGCGCGAGATGGGCGAGGGCCGCGTGCAGGCCTGGATCGCTCCCAAGTCGCGCGTCGGCGCGCTGGCCGCGCTGACCTGCGAGACGGACTTCGTCGCCAACACCGACGACTTCAACGCGCTGCTCGACTCGCTCGTGCACGCCGTCGCGGACGCGAACCCGGCCACGGCCGAGGCGCTGCTGCAACTGCCGACCAAGGGCGGCGGCACGACGCTGGGCGAGGCGATCAAGCTGTTCGCCGGCAAGCTGGGCGAGAACACCCAGGTGGCGCGCTTCGTGCGCTACGAGAACATGCAGGGCCGCGTCGGCTGCTACGTGCACCACGACCGCAAGAAGGCTGCGATCGTGTCGGTCACCACCGGCGCGGAAGAGGACAAGGCCGCGGTGTTCCTGAAGGAACTGTGCATGCACATCGTCTCCAAGGTGCCGACTCCGGTGTCGCTGCGCCGCGAGGACATCCCGGCCGAGGAGACCGAGCGCGAGCGTGCGATCTACCTCGATGAAGTGAAGGGCAAGCCCGCCGACATGCAGGAGAAGATCGTGCGCGGCAAGCTCGAGAAGTTCTACTCCGAGGTGATCCTGCCCGAGCAGAAGTGGGTCTTCGACGACACCAAGACGGTGCAGAAGATCGTCGAGGAACGCCTGGGCGCCGGCGCGCGCATCGAAGCCTTCACCCACGTCCGCATCGGCAAGTGAGCGGGCCGGCGCCGGACCTCTCCGCGGACGCCGGCGCGCCGGCGCTTGCCGGCGCGGTCCCGCCTTCCCTAGGCTGTGCGCAGCGCCGCATGGCTCCCCCGTACCAGCGCATCCTGCTGAAGCTCTCCGGCGAGGCGCTGGGCGAGCGCCAGAACGGCCACGGCATCGACCCCGAGGCCGTCCGCCTGATCGCGCGGCAGATCGCCGACGTGGCGCAACTGGGCGTCGAGACGGCGATCGTGATCGGCGGCGGCAACATCCTGCGCGGCGCGGAGTTCAGCCGCCTGGGCGGCCACCGCGCGAGCGCCGACTACATGGGCATGCTGGGCACCGTCATCAACGGCCTGGCGCTGTGCGACGCGCTGGAGCAGCGCGGCCTCGAGGCGCGCGTGATGACCGCGATCGGCATCCAGCAGGTGGCCGAGCCGTTCGTGCGGCGCAAGGCGCTGAGCCACCTGGAGAAGGGGCGCGTCGTGATCCTGGCCGGCGGCACCGGCAACCCGTTCTTCACGACCGACACGGCCGCCGCGCTGCGCGCCACCGAGCTGTCGTGCGAGGTCCTGCTCAAGGCCACCAAGGTCGACGGCGTCTACGACGCCGACCCCAAGAAGGTCGCGGGCGCCAAGCGCTTCGACGAGCTGACGTACATGGACGTGCTGAAGGCGGGTCTCGCGGTCATGGACGGCACGGCGATCACGCTGTGCATGGAGAACCGCCTGCCGGTCGTCGTCTTCAACCTGTTCGAAGAGAGGAACCTCGAACGCGTGGTCCGCGGCGAGAACCTGGGGACCCGCATCCGGAGCTGAGGATGAGCTACCAAGACATCATGAACGAAACGCGCGAGAAGATGGACAAGGCGCTCCATCACGCGTCCGACCAGTTGCGCACGATCCGCACGTCGCGCGCCTCGCCCGCGCTCGTGGACAACATCCGCGTCGACTACTACGGGCAGATGACGCCGCTGTCGCAGATGGCGCAGATCTCGATCCCCGAGCCGCGGCAGATCATGATCAAGCCGTTCGACGCCTCGGTGCTGACCGAGATCGGCAAGGCGATCCAGAAGTCCGACCTGGGCGTGAACCCCCAGAACGACGGCAAGGTGCTGCGCATCACGATGCCGCCGCTCTCGGGCGACCAGCGCAAGAAGTACGCGGCGCGGGTCAAGGAGCTGTGCGAGGAGGCGCGCATCGCCATGCGCAACGTGCGCCGCGACCAGAACAAGCACGCCGACCAGCTCCACAAGTCCAGCGAGCTGACCGAGGACGAGAACAAGAAGCTGCACGACGAGATCCAGAAGCTCCTGAAGGAGTTCGAGGACAAGATCTCGCAACTGCAGGACAAGAAGACCGCCGAGGTGATGGAGGTCTGAGCCTCCGGCGCGCGCCGGGCGGGGGGCTTTTCTTCCCGGCCCGGGGCGCTATCATCTCGGCCCCGCGGCGAAAGGCCGCGCGATCCGGGACGGGCGCGTAGCTCAGTCGGTAGAGCAACTGGCTTTTAACCAGTAGGTCGAAGGTTCGATCCCTTCCGCGCTCACCAGCCCTCCCGGCCTGAAGGCGCGCACTGGCCCGAGGGCGGTCGCCCGCACGGACACAGGGCGGCCCGCGCCGCGGACCGCCCCGATCCCGGACCGCGATGCGGCCCGCGGTTCGCGGGGACGCCTAGAACCAGGTCACCCTCACGCCGTTCGTCAGGTTGAACGTCGACGGCGTGCAGAACGCGGCCGCGTTGCGGTACCACACCTGGTAGTAGCGCGTGCCGGGGACGCCGACCGCGCCCGCTACGCTCAGAAGCGGATCGCCGGGGACGCTGAAGCCCCAGTCGCGGTTCCCGCACAGCGCGGGACGGATCCCCAGGCGGATCACGGACCCGGCCACGCAGCGCAGGCCGTCTCCGAACACGACGCCCGGCCCCAGGCTCAGGGTGCCCTGGAACAGGAGGCAACTCGCGCTCGAGGGCATGCCGGAGGCGTACATGATCACCGTGTCGGCGGCCAGCGACGGCGTTCCGTGCGCCCACAGGTGTGCGCCCGCGGGGTTCACCGAGTTCTCGCAGCCGCGTCCCGTGGCGCCGAAGTTGCCGCACGGGCAGGGCGTGCCCGAACCGTCACCGGCGCAGAAGCCCACGCCGGCGCGATCCTCGGGCACCGTGTCCAGGCCGTCGAGGTCGTCGGGCTGGTTCCCGGCGATGCGCAGCGTCGACAGCCCCAGATGCTCGGCCGCGATCCAGATGCCCGGCAGGGACCCGGCCGGACCGGTCGGGGTCAGGATGTCGCCGGGATCGATCGGCGCGCCGAAGAACGCGTCGGGCGCGCCGACGATCGCGCTGCCGCGGCGCACGCTGAAGAACAGCATGTCCGTGGCACCGCCGACCCAGTCGTAGGGCGCCGAGGAGCGCTGGTACAGAGGCGTGCCGTTCTCGGCCAGGATCAGCGCGTCGAGGTCGTCCGTGTCCGGGCCCAGGAAGTCCAGACCCAGCGAGGCGGCCGAAGCGTAGACCACGGGCGCGGCCGCACCGGGCGGCGTGACGAGCACGTCGCCGCCGACGAAGCCGTGGGCCGCGGCCGAGCCCGAGTTGGGCGCCAGGAAGACCGGATCGATGAACGCCGAGTCGAGCGAGAAGTACGTGCACGTCGTCGACGGCAGGAACCGGTCGGGGATGTCGACGTCGAACGCATCCAGGTTGTCCGACGTCGCCACGGGCGGCTCGATCAGCCCCAGGCCGGGGTACACGGAGCCCGTGCAACTGGGCAGCCCGTCGCCGTCGATGAGCGCCGTGTTGGCGCCGGCGGGAACGGGCGGCAGCGGACCCGGCGGCAGGACGCCCAGGTCGACGAACACGTCCGCGCCGTCGTCCGGGCACGGACCTTCCGTCCACACCGCGGGAGGCGCCGGCGTGCCGGGCTGTCCGAACGAGCGTACGGGGACCGAGAACGACCAGAACGGAACGCCCGGCACGCCGCCGGCCGGCAGCGCGCGGCGGTCGAGGCCGTGGCTGATCGCGTCGACCTCGACCAGGCAGGGCGTTCCGCCCGGGTGTCCGACGCAGGGCGTGTAGAAACCCAGCGCCAGACCGGCCGGCGGCGCGAAGCCCGCGGTCTCCGTGATCTCCGGGACCGGCAACGGGCCGAAGGCCGGGAACAGCGTGGCCGCGATCAGCAGGTCGCCTTCGGTGATCGGCGTGAGCGTGGCCGAATCGGGCAGGCCGACGGTCGGGCTGCGCCAGTCGATCGAGAACGTAGGGAACTGCGCGGCAGCGAACGGGGTCAGGAGCAACGCGGGAAGCGCGCCGAGCAGTCTGCGTGAGGTGGACATGAATCCTCCGCGGTTGGGATTGCGCTCGGGTGGTGGCGCGCGCGGCACCGCCACCGCTGGAAGTGGCGTCCGTGTCCCCCGCGAGGGGCAGTTGGAGATGCTCGGCCCGGGGGCACGGGCCAAGTCGCAGGGTAGCGCTGCGCGCGGTCCGCGCGAGGCGATCCGCGTCACGATCGTGCAAGCATTCCCCGCTCACTCGTTCTCCGCCGATTCCCGTCTCGACGGAACGCGATTCGCGTCCGCGGGCTCGCGCTCAGGCCGCCGCAACGGCGCGCTGCGAGCAGCGTGTCGCGTTCCCGCACCCGGTCCCGGAGTTCACCGCGCGAGGCGGCGGCACAGGCGGCTCCACCAGCGTCGTGCACACTGGCGACGCGCAATCCAGGGTGCGGAGCGCAGGCGTGCGCGAGGAATCCGACGCGCGTGCTTCAGTTGCGCGTCAGGCCGGGAATCCCGTCGCCGGGCGCGAGTCCGCCCAGCGCTCGGTACGCGCGCGCCCAGTATCCGGCGCGCACCACGCCCGCGAAGCCGGCGAGCAGCAACTGGAAGGCGCCGGTCAACCAGCCGGTCAGCGGCAACCCGCCGATCAGGCCGTCGAAGAGGCGCACGGCGAGGAGCGTGAAGAGCAGCAGCACCACGTCCGCCGCCACCGCGCGCGCGGTCGCCCAGGGATCGTGCCGCATGATGCGCCAGCCGTGCAGCAGCGCGGACGACACGCCGCGCTGGTTGTGCGCCAGGCTCTGCAGGCCGAGCTGTCCGAGCACCGACAGCGCCAGCATGTACGCGCCCAGCAGCAGGATCACCGGGCTGATCAGCACGCCCAGCGCCAGCGTCGTCCCCATGCGCTCCTCCGACGCGGCGTCCAGCAGCGGCCGCGCGGCGAGGACGATCGGCGCGAGGAGCACGAGCACGGCTCCGAGCTGCATCAAGACCAGTTGCAGCCACAATCCGTAGGTGCCGAGGGTCAGCCCGCGCCCCGCCGCCCACAGGGCGCGCAGTCCGGGCGACCGTCGCGCGCCCGCGGCGGCGCTCCAGGCTTCGGCGCTGGCGGTGCGCGCGAGACCGGCGACGAGCCGGAAAACGGGCAGCACCAGGATGGCCGCGAACGGCATCAGGAGCAGCGGGAGGTAGCTGCCGAGCACCGCGCGCAGGGGATCTCCGGTGCGGCTCGCGCCCGAGACCTCGAACCACAGGCCCGGCAGGTAGTCCCAGCCCGCGCCCGCGCCGACCCCCAGCGAGGGGTAGAGCACGCCGGCGATCCACACCATTCCCGGGCGTCCGCCCTGGCGCGCGGCCTCGCCCAGCGCGTCGACGGCGCGCGCGAGCGGCCAACGGTCGGCCGGGGTTCCGATCAGGCTGGACACGCTGGGCGCTTGCGGTCGCTGGGGCGGTGCATTTCGACCGGCCTCAACTCCGCGCGGGCTCGAGGTTGCGGCCGGCGCACGCGGCTTCGACTTCGTCGACGTCCTTGGGGATGCCGCGCGTGAGGACCTCGTGCCCCGTCGGCGTGACCAGCACGTCGTCCTCGATGCGCACGCCGATGCCGCGCCAGCGCGCGTCGATCGTCGTGTCGTCGTCGGCGAGGTACAGGCCCGGCTCCACCGTCAGCACGAATCCCGGCGCCAGCTCGCGCGAGCGGCCGTCCGCGAGGTACGCGCCGCAATCGTGGACGTCCAGGCCCAGCCAGTGGCTCGTGCGGTGCATGTAGTGGCGCTTGTAGCGTTCCTTCGCGATCGCGTCCTCGACCGGTCCCTCGACGATGCCCAGGCGCACCAGGCCGCGGCACAGAACGGCCACCGCGGCGACGTGCACGGACTCGAAGGTCGCGCCCGGCCGCACCGCCGCGATCGCGGCGCGCTGCGCCTCCAGCACCACCTCGTAGACCGCGCGCTGGTCGGCGCTGAAGCGGCCGTTCACGGGGAAGGTGCGCGTCACGTCCGACGCGTACCAGTCGAGCTCGCAGCCCGCGTCGATCAGCACGAGGTCGCCGTCGGCCAGGGGCTGGTCGTTCTCGACGTAGTGCAGGATGCAGGCGTTGGCGCCGCCCGCGACGATGTTGGTGTAGGCCGCGCCCGTGCCGCCCCGGCTGCGGAAGGTGTGGTCGAGCAGCGCGTCGATCTCGCGCTCGTTGACGCCCGGACGCGCGCGCGCCATGGCCAGGACGTGCGCCTCGCGCGTGATCCGCGCGGCGGCGCGCATCGTCTCGATCTCGGCCGCGTCCTTCGCGAGACGCAGCTCGTGCAGGTTCGCCGCGGGATCGACCAGGGCGGCCGGCGGCGCGCTGGTCGACTTGGCCGTCGCGCGCAGGTGCGCCAGCACGCGCAGCACCTCGCGGTCGCGCGCCTCGTCGACGCCGGTGCGGTACACGACGCGTTCGTAGCCGCGCAGGAGCCTGGGCAACTCGTCCCACAGCTCCGCGATCGGACGTGCTTCGTCGACGGAGAGGTGCGCGGGCGCGGCCTCGACGCCCAGGCGCCGGCCGCTCCACACCTCGCGTTCGCGGTCCTTGGGCCGCAGGAACAGCACCGTCCGCGGGGCAGGCTTCGCGCCCGCTCCGGGCAGCAGCACCAGGACCGAGTCCGGTTCGGCGAAGCCCGTCAGCCACCAGAAGTCGCTGTCGGGGCGGAAGCGGTGCTCCGTGTCGGCGTTGCGCGTGCGGTGCGCGGCGGTGGGGACGACGGCCGCCGCGCGCTCGCGGGCGAGGACCTCCAGGAAGCGCGCGCGGTGCTCGCGGAAGGGGATCATGCGCGACGAGCCTATGCGCCGCGGCGCGCCGGGGCCAGCGCCGGCGCGCCCGTCGGGCGGCTCATTCCGCGTCGTCCGGTTCCTTGCGCGCCGTCCCGTGTCCGTTGCGCGGCGGCGCGGCCGGGCCGGCCGCGGCGGGTCCGGCCTTGGCCGGCGCCTCGCCGCCGGCATCGAGCTTGCCGAAGTACTCGGGCATCTTCACGCCGCCGATCTCGCTCATCATGTTCATCATCGGCGGCAGCGCGCCGGCGACGCCGCGCAGGAAGTTCGAGGTCGCGTTGCGCCCGTCGGGGCCGGCGCCGCCGTCCCAGACCACGATCTTGTCGAACTTGATGTTCGAGATGGCCGCCGCCGCGGTGCGCGACAGCTCGTCCATGTGCTCCAGCATCAGCAGCTTGAAGGCCTGCTCGGCGCCGCCGCAGCTCTCGATGATGCGCTTGAGGCCGTCGCCCTTCTTGGCCAGGATCTCGAACTGGCCGCGCGCCTCGGCCTCCAGGCGCGCGAAGTTCGCGCGCGCCTCGCCCTCGGCCTCGATGCGGCGCTTCTCGGCCTCGGCTTCGGCGTCGACGATCACCTGCGCCTTGACGGCCTTGGCCAGCGCCTCCAGCTCGGCGCGCTTCTCGGCCTCGACCTTCTTGCCCTGCGCCTCGGCGGCGCGCGCCTCGGCGATGTACTGCGCCTCGCGCACGGCGGCCTCGGCCTGGCGCGCGCGCGTCTCGCCCGTCTGGTAGGCCTCGGCCTCGCGCACCTTCAGCTCGGCGTTGGCCGACGCGATCTCGGCCTTGGCCTTGTTGCTGCCGGCCACCGAGCGCGACAGCGCCTCGGCCTCGCGCACCGAGAGTTCGGCGTTGGTCGAGGCCACCTCGGCCTTGGAGTTGTTCTCGCCGGTGACCGCCTTGGCGTTGGCGTCCGCGACCGCGATGCGCATCTGGCGCTCGGCCTCGCGCACCTGCGCTTCCTGTTCGAAGGCCGCGCGGCGCTCGCCGATCTGGCGCTCCTTCTCCAGGTCGGCCACGCGCACGGCGCGCTCGCGTTCGGCGTCCTTGACGCCCATGTCGCGCAGCTTCTCGTTGTTGGCGACCTCGATCGAGCGCTCGCGCTCCGCCTCGGCCACGCCGATCGCGCCCTTCTTGACCTGCTGTGCCACGTCGATCTCGGCCTGCTGCACGGCCTCCGACGCGGCCTTGCGGCCGATCGCCTCGATGTAGCCCGACTCGTCGGTGATGTCCTTGATGTTGACGTTGATCAGGACGAGGCCGATCTTCTTGAGCTCGGGCTCGAGGTTCTTCTGGATCTTCTCCAGGAACGTCTCGCGGTCGCGGTTGATCTCCTCGATGCGCATCGAGGCGATCACCTGGCGCATCTGGCCGAAGATGATGTCCTCGGCCTGCTTCACGATGTCGACCGTCTTCAGGCCCAGGAGGCGGATCGAGGCGTTGTTCATCGCCTCCTCGTCCGTGCCGATGGCAACCGTGAACACGCTCGGGACGTTGACGCGGATGTTCTCGATCGAGAGCGCTCCCGAGAGCGGGATCTCGATCTGCAGCGGCTCCAGCGCCAAGTACTCGTAGTTCTGCACCAGCGGCCACACGAAGATGCCGCCGCCGTGGATGCACTTGGAGGAGCGGCCGGTGCCGGTCTTGCCGTACACGACCAGGATCCGGTTGCTCGGGCAGCGCTTGTAGCGGCGCGCGATGACGAGCAGGAAGCTCAACAGCACGAAGACCGCGAGCACGACCGAGAGGAGCAGGGGCACGTCGAGCGAGCCGCCGGCTTGCGGGAGGAAGGCGAGGGGGATCGGGTTCATCGCGCGTTGGCTCGCGTGGGGTGGGGAGGGAGGCGAGACGCGGTCAAGCCAGCGGCTCGACCTCGAACGTGTCCGGCGTGATCTGGCGCGTGACGCGCACCTCGGAGCCGGTGGGCAACTCGCGGTCGGCGCGCGTGCAGGCCGCGAACTCGGCCGTGCGGCCCTGGACCACGACGTGGATCTTGCCCTTGCCGGCGTTGCCGGCGGGGATGCGCAGGTAGACGCGCGCGGTCATGCCGACCGCGCGCGCGGGCTCGAGGTTGCCCTGCGCCGTCAGCTTGCGCTGCAGGCTGAACAGCCAGGCGACGGCCAGCAGCATCACGACGCCCGCGCCGGTCGCGGCGGCGAGCGTGGGCACCGTGTCCCAGCCCGCGCGCGTGCCGCCCCAGCCGGTCAGGCCGAAGAACGCCAGGAACGCGGCCACGGTGCGCACCGACAGGAGCGAGATGCCGGCGTCCGGCGCGTGCACCTCGTCGGCGCCGGCCTGGCCGATCTCGACGTGGTCGGGATGTTCGCCGCCGTCGCCGTCGTCGTGCCCGAACATCAGCATCACCGTCTGGAAGACGAGGATGGCGCCGCCGACGGCCGCGCAGGTGAGGTAGACCGATTGCAGCGTCCAGGGCATCGCGGGGGGGAGCCGCGGGGAGGCGCGGCGCGGGGAGCCTACTCCGCGCGGCCCGCGTCCTTCAACGCGCGTTCAGCGGAGCGCGCTGCGCTCGACCGCCGAGCACAGGTCGGCGAGCTTTCCCTCGGCGCCGGCCGGGTCCGAAAGGTCCACGCACAGGGGCGTCCAGGCCCCGGCGGGTGCATCCGGTGCGCGCACGCGCGCCGCGAGGCGCAGGGGCGGTCGCGCGAGAACCCGCGCCAGCGCGGCCGCGCGCTCGGCCCCGCCCGGGGCGGGCGAAGGCCGGATTTCCAGGCCCCCGTGCTCCAGGACCGCCGGCCGCGCGCCGGGAACGAGCGCGGGAAACGCCGAGGGACGCGGATCGAAGCGGCCGTAGAGCGTGAACTCGACCGCGTCCGGGCCGACCTCGATGCGGTGCGCGATGCCGGTCTCCTCCTGACGGAACCAGTTCACGTACTCGCTCGCCAGCGCGTAGCCCTCCTCGCGCGGGATCGCGATCGCGAGGCGCGCGACGCCGCCGGAGACGTGCTTCACGTCGATCTGCACGCCTTCGGGCTCGACCGCGACGCGCAGGTCGAGCACGGCGTCGCCGACGCGCAGGCCGCGGCGGTGCATCTCGCGCCGCTCGGGCCGGCCCGGCACGGGCGCGCGCGTGCGCGGCGGCGTCGCGGGGCGCAGCACGGCGCCGTCGGGCAGCGGCGCATCGCCCTCGATCGCGACGTCGGCGCCCGGCAGGAAGCACGGGAGCAGCGCGGCGAGCAGCGCGGGATCGTCCTTGCAGGCCGCGACGTGGTCCCACGCGTCGCCGGCGCGGCCCTGCCGCAGCGCGAGCAGCGCCAGCGCCGCGCGCCCCGAGCGCTGCGCACCCGCCGCGGCCTCCAGGGCGCGCCCCCAGCGCTCGATCGTCGGGGGCTGCGACCAGTCTGCGCTGCGGTCGTCGGGATCGAGCGCCGCGGGCTTCACGCCGGGGTCGAGGCGCCGGACCGCCTCCGCGAGCGGCCCCGCGGGCAGTTCGCATCTGGGCTGGGGCGCGTCGGGGGCCTGGCAGAGGGAGAGCAGCAGGGTCGCGAACACGCGCGGAGCCTAGCGTGCCGCCCGGGCGCCGACACGCTACCATCGCGCCGATGACCTCCTCACCCACGCCGGCACGCCGTTCCAAGCGCCCGATCGACAAGGATCTCCTGGAGATGCTGGCCTGCCCGGAGACGCGCCAGCGCCTCGCCGAGGCCGGCGCGGACGTGCTGGAGCGCGTGAACGCGCGCGTGAAGGCCGGCAAGGCCGTCAACGTCGGCGGCAAGCAGGTGGAGACCGAGCTGGAGGCCGGCCTCGTGCGGCAGGACGGGAAGATCGTGTACCCGATCCGCGA
>CAZKIO010000080.1:0-15769 GCA_964552795.1 uncultured Planctomycetaceae bacterium | reverse complement strand
GCGTGCCGGAACGTCGTGGTCGAGCCTGGCTCCGTACCGTCGTTCTCACATCCCCGCGAGGTTGCGCTCGAGCAGCGCCAGCTCCAGCGTCAGCTCCTCGCGCCGCGTGCGCTCCTCCGCCACGACCGACGGATCGGCGCGCTCCACGAACGCCTGGTTCGCGAGCTTGGCATCGATGCCGCCGATGCCGCCCTTCAGCTTCTCGGCGCGGCGCTGCAAGACGTCCTTCAGCTTGCCCAGGTCCACGCCCTCGCCCAGCAGGACGACCGCCTCGATGCCGCCGACAACCGCCACCGCCGAAGCGGCCGGGCGCTCGACCGCGGCCTCGACCTCGCACGACTCAAGGTGCGCCAGCGACAGCACGGTCTCGATGTGGCGCTGCAGCACCTCGCGCTCGGCGGTGCGCGGCGCGGCGATGCGCGCGGCGAGCGGCTGGCGCTCGCCGAGGCTCGTGAGGTTGCGCACCTGCCGCACGGCGCCGACGAGGTCCTGCAGCACCTGCATCTCGCTCTCGGCCTGCTCGTCGATCGCGAGACCCTTTCCGTCCGGCCACGCACCGTTCATCAGCATCCCGGTCTTCTTGCCGGTCGTCTCGTGCAGCGACTGCCACAGAGCTTCCGTGATGTAGGGCGTGAACGGGTGCAGCAGGGCGAGCGTGTCGGACAGGACGCGCAGCAGCGTCCCGCGCGCGACCGCGCCGGACGCGTCGTCGTCGCTGGCGAGGCGCGCCTTCACGATCTCCAGGTACCAGTCGCACACGTCGTTCCACACGAACCGGTAGAGCAGGTTCGCGGCGTCGTTCAGGCGGTACTCCTCGAGCGCCGCCGTGGCTTCCTTGCGCGCGCGCTCCAGGCGCGAGAGCACCCAGCGGTCCTCGACGCGCATCGACTTCCTGCCCTCGGCGGACGTCGGATCGACCGCCGCCTTGCCCGCGACGTTCATCAGCGCGAACCGTGCCGCGTTCCACAGCTTGTTCGTGAAGCGGTAGCCCTGCTCGATGCGGTCCGGCGCGAGCTTGACGTCCTGCCCCTCCTTGGTGAGCAGGATCAGCGAGTAGCGCGTGGCGTCGGCGCCGTACTTGTCGATCAGCTCGATCGGGTCGATGCCGTTGCCGAGCGACTTGGACATGCGCCGGCCCTTGGCGTCGAGCACGGTCGCGTGCACGTTGACCACGTCGAACGGGCAGCGCTGGTCCTCCGGCAGGTAGTCCAGGAACTCGTACCCCGCCATCACCATGCGCGCGACCCACAGGTAGATGATCTCGCGCGCCGTCGACAGGAACTGCGTCGGGTAGAACCGCGCGAGGTCGGCCGTCTTGCCCGGCCAGCCGATCGTCGCGAACGGCCACAACCACGAGCTCGCCCACGTGTCGAGCACGTCGGGGTCCTGCCGCACGATCGGCTTGCCGGTCTTGGGGTGCTTCGAGCCGATCGCGAGGTCCTCGCGCGACGCGACCGGCACGCCGTCGGCGTCGTACCAGACCGGGATCTGGTGCCCCCACCACAACTGGCGGCTGATGCACCAATCCTGCACGTTCTCCAGCCAGTCGAGATAGACCTTCTGCCAGCGCTCGGGCCGGAACTGCAGGCGCCCCGACTTCGCAGCGCGGATCGCGGGCACCGCCAGCGGCTGCATCTTCACGAACCACTGCTCGCTGACGAGCGGCTCGATCACGCTCTTGCTGCGGTCCGAGACGGCGACGTTGTGCTGGTAGTCCTCGACCTTCCCGAGCAGGCCCAGCGCATCGAGCTGCTTCACGACGGCGTCGCGCGCCTTCTCGCGCGACAGGCCCGCGAACGGGCCGCCGTTCGGGTTGAGGCGCCCGTCCTTCTCGTACAGGTTGACGATCGGCAGCTTGAAGCGCTGGCCGCGCTCGTAGTCGGCCGGATCGTGGCCCGGCGTGACCTTGACGGCCCCCGTGCCGAACTCCATCTCGACCTTCTCGTCGAGGACCAGCGGGATCTCGCGCTCGAGGAACGGCAGCACCAGCTTCGCGCCGTGCAGGTGACGGTAGCGCTCGTCGGCCGGGTTCACCGCGACGCCGGTGTCGCCCAGCATCGTCTCCGGCCGCGTCGTCGCGACCGTGACGAACTCGCCCGCGCGTCCCTTCACCGGGTAGCGCAGCTCGTACAGCTTGTCCTTGCGCGGGACGTACTCGATCTCGTCGTCGCTGACGGCGGTCTGCAGCACGCAATCCCAGTTCACGAGGCGCGCACCGCGGTACACGAGCCCCTTCTCGAACAGCCGGACGAAGCTCTCGCGCACGCCGCGCGACATGTGCTCGTCCATCGTGAAGCGCGTGCGCGACCAGTCGCACGACGCGCCCAGGCGGCGGTACTGCTCCAGGATGTAGTTGCCGTGCTTCTCCTTCCACTCCCAGACCTTGCCCAGGAACGCCTCGCGCCCAAGGTCGTCGCGCGTCTTCTTCTCCTCCTCGTAGAGCTTCTTCTCGACGACGGCCTGCGTCGCGATGCCGGCGTGGTCGGTGCCCGGGACCCACAGCGCGGTGAAGCCCTGCATCCGCCGGTGCCGGATGATCACGTCCTGGATCGTGCCGTTCAGCGCGTGCCCCATGTGCAGCACGCCGGTCACGTTCGGCGGCGGGATCATGATCGTGAACGTGCGCGCGCCGGGCGCAGGCCTTGCGGCCGGCGTGAAGCCGCCGCTGTGCTGCCAGCGCTGGTAGATCTGCGCCTCGAACTCGGCCGGTGCGTAGCGTGTCGAGAGTTCCATGGGGGCGGCCACTTCAACGGCGCGGCGCGGGCGGGTCAAGCACGCGGACGGCGCGGGTTCAGGCGGTCAGCGCCGGTCCGCGCCGCGGCGCCGCCGCGACCGCGTCCCAGTCGACCTTGCCGCGCGCGAGGCGCGGCGGTTCGACGCGCAGGGCCTCGACGTACTTCTGCGCCGCGCCCGTGTTGAACACGACCACGCGCTCGTCGCGCCGGACCTCTCCCGCGCGCACGAGGTCGGCGAGCACCGCGAAGCACGCGCCGGTCTCGGGGCAGATCGAGAGACCCTCGCGGGCGCTGGCGCGCCGCGCCCAGGGCACGATCTCCTCCTCGCGCGCGCTGCGCGCCGCGCCGCCCGAGGCGCGCACCGCCTGCAGGATCAGGAAGTCGCCGACAGCGGCCGGCACGCGCAACCCGCTGGCCGCGGTGCGCGCGTTCTCGAAGGGTTCTGCGAACGCGTCGCCGCGCTCGAACGCACGCACGATCGGCGCGCAGCCGTCCGACTGGCAGGCGTAGAAGCGCGGCCGCTTCCCGGGCTCGATCCACCCCAGCTGCTCCAGCTCGTCGAAGGCCTTCCACATGCCGATCAGGCCCGTGCCGCCGCCGGTCGGGTACAGGATCACGTCGGGCAGCTTCCAGCCGCAGTCCTGCGCCAGTTCCAGGCCCATCGTCTTCTTGCCCTCGAGCCGGTACGGCTCCTTGAGCGTCGACAGGTCGAAGCCGCCAAGCGCCGCGACGAACTCGCGCACCAGCGCCCCGCAGTCGGTGATCAGGCCGTCGACCAGGAACACGCGCGCGCCCAGCAGCGTCGCCTCGACCTGGTTCACGATCGGCGTGTCGTCGGGCATGAACACCCACGCCTCCATCCCCGCGCGCGCCGCGTACGCCGCCAGCGCGCCGCCGGCGTTGCCCGCCGTGGGGATCGCCAGCCGCTTCGCGCCCAGCTCGCGCGCGCGCGACACCGCCACCGCCATGCCGCGCGACTTGAACGAGCCGGTCGGCAGGGTGGACTCGTCCTTCACGCAGAGCGACGCGAGGCCCAGCTCCGCGCCCAGCCTCGGGCACGGCAACAGCGGCGTCGCGCGCTCGCCCAGGCGGACGGCGCGCCCCGGCTGGTCCAGCGGCAGGAGCTCGCGCCACTGCCACATCGATCGCGGCCGGCGCGACACCTCGCCGCGCGTGATCGAGTCCTTGATCGAGGCGAGGTCGTAGCGCGCGAGCAGCGGCCGCCCCGCGTGCATGTTCTGCAGCCGATCGTGCGGCAGCCGCGCGCCGTCGACGGGGCTCTCGAGGTGCGTGACGAGGGAGGGCATGCCCCGATGCTAGTGGTTCCAGAACGCGCGCAGGCCACCGGAGTCGCGGAAACGCCAGACCGTCCCGTGGGCACGCGAACGCACGCGCGGGTCCGCTCCGGCAGCGCTGCACGCCGCTCCGCGGCCGTGCGCCGCCGAAAACCGGCCGCGCGCTCGACCGCGGAAGACGATTCGACCTACCCTGACGGCTCCCCCCGCGACGCGGGCGGGAAGCCGGACCCTGTCCGGGGCCGGCGAGACGCGGTTCCTTTCCCAAGGAGAGATTCGATGACTGATCCCGCACAGAAGGGCGCAGCTCGCGCTCGCACCGGTGACCGGCTGGATGGCATCACGAAGATGGCGGGCACCGTCGCCTTCAACGTCAACAACCTGGCCCTCACGGTCGACGTGACCGAGGGCAGCACGACGAACACCAGCAGCTTCGGCGCGACCGCCGCCGAGGGCGACACGATCCCCGCGCAGCCGCCGCCCGTGTACCAGCCGGCGACCATGGGCAGCCAGACGCGCAACAACCAGACGGTCTGGGTCCTCAACTGCGGCACGCTGCCCAAGGCCCAGCTGAACCAGGACTACACGGTCCAGGTGAAGTACGACCTCGCCGATGCGCGCACCGGCAACCGGGTCACCAAGTACCTGAAGGGCACGGTCGCCAAGGCCAACGTGAAGAGCTCCGGGTCGTCGAACATCACTCTGAGCTGATCCCGGCCTGCGCGCGCGGCGTGCCGCTCAGCACGAACGGCGCCCACACGCGCGGATGACCCGCGCCGAGCGGCACGCCCGCCCCCGCGCCTCCGGCGTCGACGCCGCGCAGGAGCGAACCGTCGACGCCGCCGCGGCGCACGTCGAGGCACGCCTGGCGCAGCGCCTCGGCGAGCACGACGCGCGTGCCCGCCAGCCGCGCGTAGAACGCCTGCATGACGTCGCCCGTCGCATCGTCGCCGACGGGCCACAGCGTGGCCACGACGGCGCGCGCGCCCGCGAACTGGAACGCGCGGGCCAGGGACTGCACGCCCTCGCCGCGCAGCACCGCGCCGCGGCCCGTGTCGCAGGCCGACAGCACAACGAGGTCCGCGTCGAGGTCGAGATCGAGGATCTCGTCCGTGCCGAGGAGTTCGTCTCCGTCGAGGCCGGCCGCCAGCACGAGACCGCTGCGCCGCGGATCGCGGGGATCGATCCAGCCGTGCGTCGCGCAGTGCAGGATCGCGAACTCCCGCAGGTCGCCCGCGAAGCGCGCCGGCGTGGCGTCCGCCCCCAGGTGCAGCTGGACGCCGTCGTGCCGCAGCGTGGCGCTGCGCGCGGAACCGATCTTCGAGCGCAGGGCCTCGTGGCGCGCGTCGATCGGCTCCCGCGTCAGCGCCGAGCCGATCGCCGCCGCGACCAGCAGCGCCTCGCCGCGCGTGGCGGGCAGTCGCGGCCACGCGCGGCGCGCGGCCCCGGCCGGTCCGGCCGGCGACTCGCCCGTGAACACCGGATCCCCCACGACCAGCGCCGCGCGGGCGCCCGAGCGGCTCGCGTCGCTCAACGCGAGGACCGGCGCCGAGGGCGTGGTCACGACCGCGTGCCGGTCGAGGACGAACGTGAGCTCCGCGAAGCCGCGCGCCGACTCCGGTGCCTCGACGACCAGCGCGCTGAACGGCAGCGCCGCGAGCGCCGGGGTGGGCGAGAGCACGAGGCATCCGACGCCGGGTTCGACGGCCGCGAGCACGGGACGGAGCAATCCGGCGTACAGGCTGTGGCCCAGCCGAGCGATGCGCTGCGGCGCGGACGCGGTCGGAGGCCGCGCGATCTCGTCGCGGAACTGCGCGACCCGCTCCTCGACGTCCTCCCGGGCCCCCAGGTCGTGGAAGCGCAACTCGCCGCGCGCCAGGCTGTACGCGAACAGTCGCTGGCGGCCGTTGGCGTACTCGATCAAGAGGTCGGACGGGCCCAGCACGTGCGCCAGATCGCGCGGATGCGCGCCGTTCGGCGCGTCGAGCGCGGCAGCGCGCGGCGCGCGCGCGCGCAAGGCCTCCTCCAGTTGGGCAATCCGGGCCTCGATCTCCCCCAGGCGGTCGCGACCCGCCTGCAGCTCGGCCGCCGCGTCGCTCCCGCCGCGCTGCGCCGAGGCGATCGCGGTCAGCACCGCTTCGTGCTCCGCGAGGGACGCGCGCCGGCTACGCCAGAGGCCGATCGTGGCCGCATCGCGCCGGCCGCTGCGGTGCTCGGCGATACCCAGCAGCAGCCCGCGCGACTTCCACAGGCCGGCCCGCCGGAAGCCGTCCTCGATCAGCGCCCGGCGCGCGTCCGGATCGGCGTCCGCCGCGGCGAGGCGCGCCGCCACCAGCTCCTGCGTGTACTCGCCCCACAGTGCGAATACCTCGTGGGCCCGCAGCAGCGACAGGCGCTCGGGGTCGAGGCGCGCGGCATCGATGCGTTCGAAGCAGGACTCGGCCTCCGTCACGGCGGCCGCCATCGCCTCCAGGTCCCCCAGGCGCTGGACGCACTCGACGAGAGTCAGCAGCGCCGACTGCAGGAGCCGCGCGTCGCCCAGCGCGCGGCAGCGTTCGACCGCCTCTTCTGCGAGTGGTCGCGCCCGCTCCAGGTTGCCGGCGCGCAGTTCCAGCTCCGCCACGTGGTCCATCCCCACCGCCTCGGCGTCCGGCAGGTCGTTCTCGCGTCCCAGGTCCAACAGCCGCCGCGCGGGCTCGATCGCAGCACGGTACTCCCCGCGCCGGTAGTGCCACTGCACGAGGCTGGCGTGCACACGCACCTCCATTCGGACGCTCGCGGCGCGCTCCGCGAGCACCAGCGCCTCGTCCAACAGGGGTCGGGCGGCCTCGATCTCGCCCTGTTCGATCCGGACCGACGCCAGCGTGCGCAAGGCCTCGCCGCGCTCGGCCGGCGCGGCCTCGTCGCCCAGCAGTTCGAGCGACTGCTCCAGCCGCGCGCGCGCGCCGTCCAGGTTGCCCAGCATCTCCTCGGCCAGCCCCAGGCCGAGCAGCGCCGCGGCCTCCAGGCCCTTGTTTCCCAGCATGCGCGCCTCGGAGAGCGCGGTCGCGTAGTGGTCGGCGGCGGTCAGAGGATCGCCGGAGTGCACCGCGACGTTTCCCAACAACCCGCGCAGCGCGGCGCGCAATGGCGCACCGTCGTCGATGCGCAGCGCTTCCTCGAGTGCCGCGCGCGCCTCGGAGAGCGCGCGGCGCTCCTCGTGGAAGCGGCCCGCGTTGAGCAGCGCCAGTGCCAGGGGCTTAGGCTGGCCCAATGCGCGCGCGCTGCGCAGAGCGCGCGCGTGCCATTCGCCTGCCTGCGCGTCGCCCCCCTCCAACGACCAGGCGCGCGCGGTCAGCGAGCACAGCCCGATCTCGCTCGCGCGGTCGCCCAGGGCGACGGCCAGTTCGAGTGCCTGCTCGAACTGCGCGCGGGCCGTGTCCGGTTCGCCGGTCTGGATGTGGAGTTCGCCGCGCTTGCCGCGCGCGAACAGCTCCAGCGGGCCGTGCTTCAAGGCGCGCGCGCCCACGATCGCGTCATCGAGCGCGGCGCGAGCGTCCTCGAGCTCCTGGAAGCTCAGGTGGACCGTGCCGAGAACCGCCTGCGCGACCGTGCGGATGAGGCGGTGATCGAGCTCCTCCGCGAGTTCCAGCACCTCGCGGTACGTCGTGAGCGCACGCGCGTGCTGACCGATGGCGAACTCGATCTCACCGGCGCCGTGCAGGTCGAACGCGGCCTTCAGCTTCTCGCCGCGCGCCAGCCGGGCGTGCCCGCGGTCGCGCAGGAAGTCCGCGCGCGCCAGGGCCAACTCCGCGCCCTCCGGTTCGGGGGCCTCGCCGAGGAGCACTTCGACGCGCAGCCGGCCCGCCCGCGCGGACTTGAAGCCGGCCACGAGACGCAGCGGTTCGCCCGCCGTCGCGAGCACCACCAGGCGCGCGTTCCACTCGATGCCGCCGTCGTCGTCCTCGGCCAGCGTCGCGCCCGTCGCGTCGACGCGGCGCACGAGAACGTCCGCGTCCGAGGATCCCACGAGGATCGTGTACGCGGCGCTCTCGGCGGGCAGGAACTGCAGCGCTCGCGCGCACGCCAGTCCATCCGTATCGATCGACCCGGCCGCGTCCAGTTCGAGATCGAGGGGCGCGCCCAGCACGAGGCGCGCGGGATCACCGGCGCCCGCCGCCGCCGCGAACGCGAGCACCAGCGAGGCCGATGCCGCCGCGAGCACGCGCGGCGCGGCCGATGCGAGGAAACGGGAGGGAGAAAGGGACATGCGGAAGGGACTCCGCGTCGTGGACCGGCGGCATTGTCCTCCGCGGACCGGGGTCGGAGCAAGGAATCAGCGCGGCTGCGGTGTACGATGCGCGCCTCGCGCTTCCTCGCTGAGGCGCTCGCATGGCGGACAGATCCGCGCAAACCGGTACCGCACGCGGCTTTCCCGTGCACTGGCTGCTGATCGGCGGCCTCGCCGTGGCGGCGGTCCTCGTGTTCGCCTTGCCGCTGCAGCGCTCGCGCGCGAGCGCCGCCCAGCGTGACAGCTACGTCGTCCGCGACCGCGTGGTCTTCCTCGATCTGCACGCCGACCGCATCGGCCTGACGCTGCACGAGGGGTCGTCGCGCGCCGGGCTGCCGCCGGCGCAAGCCGCCGACGCCGTGCACCTGGAGACGCGCCGGCACCGCCTGCACGTCTTCGATCCGGAAGGCACCCCCGACCGCGACGGCCTCACGCTCCTCGCGCGCAGCTTCCTGCGCGGCGGCGCGCAGGTGGTGAAGCGCGCCGGGATGCTGGCCACGCCGGCCGGCGCGCGTGAGCCGGTCCTCGTGACGCACGAGTTCAGCGTGCGCTTCCGGGACGGCGCGAGCGACGAGCGGATCGGTGCGCTCCTGCGCCGGCACGGCGTCGAGGTCGTGCGACGCAGCCGTCACGTGCCCGGCCTGTGGCTGCTGGCGACGCCCGCAGAGTCCAGGCTCGATGCGCTGGAGGCTTGCCGCCTGTTCCACGGCGATCCGCTGGTGGAGTACGCCGAACCCAACCTCGTGCACCACGTGGAGTACCTGTCCACGCGGCCCGACGATCCGCTCTTCCCGGTGCAGTGGCACCACGAGAACACCGGGCAGGGCGGCGGCACGGTCGACGCCGACATCGACACGCCCGAGGCCTGGGACATCACGCTGGGCGATCCGCACGTCGTGATTGCCGTGCTGGAGGACGGCTTCGACGCGGAGCATCCCGATCTCGTCGAGAACCTGTGGAGCGATCCAGAGGATCCGGCGGTGCACGGCTGGGACTTCGAGGGCGACGACGCGGTGCTCACGGGCGATCCCGCCGACCGCGGCGCGGCGGCGCACGGCACGGCGGTCGCCGGCTGCGCGGCCGCGCGCGGCGACAACGGGATCGGCGTGTCCGGCAGTTGCCCGCGCTGCCGCCTGATGCTGCTGCGCCGCTCGATGGACCACTTCATGGACGGCGAGGCGATCCAGCACGCCTGGCGCAACGGCGCGGACATCCTGACCAACAGCTGGACCTACGGCGAGTTCGCCCCGATCCCCGAGACGGTGCGCGCGGCGATCGAGGACGCGGTCACGCACGGACGGGACGGCAAGGGCTGCGTGGTGCTCTTCGCCCTGCGCAACTCGGACATGGACGTCACGCAGGTGCACGACATCGCCGCGCTGCCGGGCGTGATCGCGGTCGGATCGGTCACCAACACCGATCAGCGCACGACCACCTGCGGCTCGGGCCCCTGCGTCGCCGTCCTGGGTCCCTCGCGCCTCAGCCAGACGCACAACTTCACGGAGGGCACGCTCAACGTCGCCACGACCGACTGGCGCGGGCCGCCGAACGGCTACAACGCCGACCCGGCGCTGCAGGTGCCCATGGACGACGGCTGGGATCCGTGCGACGAGGCCGTGGCGACGCCGGACTACACCCTGTGCTTCGGCGGCACGTCGGCCGCGACGCCGATCGTGGCCGGCGTGGCCGGTCTCGTGCTCTCCGTGGCGCCGGAGTTGACGGCAGTCGAGGTCCGTCGGCTGCTGCAGGACACGTGCGACCGCGTGGAGGACTCGCGCGCGGCGTACTCCGCCGTCGACGGCTACAGCACGCTGCACACGCACGGGAACGGCCGCGTCAACGCCTTCGAGGCCGTGCGCGTGGTGGCGCCCGCGGCGCGGGGCGGCCGCGGCGGCGTCGACGTGTTCGTGCGCGACCAGCGCCTCGACTGGGGCAACACCGAGCAGCCCAGCAGCGTGCTGTTCGAGCGCGTGCGCGGCGTGGCGCCGCCCGGGCAGAGCCCGGACGTCAAGATCGATGCGCCGCCGTACGCCTCCGCCCCGGCGACGGCCGCGGGTTTCGAGGCCTTCGTCGACGAGGCTCCGCTCCAGGGCGCGACGAACCGGGTGTACGTGCGCGTGCGCAACCGCGGTCCGGCCACGGCAGCCTCCGTCAGCGTGCGGGTCGCGTGGGCCTGGTCCACCCTGCACGAGGGACGTCTGCCGGCGGACATCGCCGCGCTCGCGGCCGTCGAGGGCGCGTGGCATCCGCTCCCGCCGGAGGTCCTGGCCACGGTCCCCTACTCGGGCCCCTCGGTCGCGGGCGGCGCGGAGGATGCCGCGTGCTGCGCGACGTTCGAGCTCGCGCTGCCCGATGTGGAGAAGCCGGCCGAGCTCGACCTGCTCGCCGTCGTCGACTGCGCGCAGGATCCGCTCTCCGCCGCGTCCCGCGCCGGCGGGGCCCTCGACGAGCGGGTCGCGCGCGACAACAACCTCGCGCTGCGGACCGTGACCGCCGTCGCGCCCGCGGGCGGCGGCTGACCCGCGCGGCCCGCGTTCAGAAGCGGCCCTTCAAGGCCGGATCGTCCTTGGCGATGCGCGTCGCGCGGAACAGCGCCTTGGGCGGCGCCTTGCCGCCCTGCGGGCTGGGTTCGATCTCCCCGCCCAGAGGGTTCCAGAAGTCCCAGACGATGTGCCCGTCGCGGCGCACCTCGAACACGCGGCCCTTGGCGCCCTCGCACACCAGCGTGTTGCCGTTGGGCAGGCGCTGCGCCCCGGAGATGAATCCGGAGTGGAACTTCCCCGGCTGCGTGTACTTCCACGCCGCGCGCTCGGGGCCGAACGCGCGGCCGGGCTCGCGCACGAAGCCGCGTTCGGGGTCGAAGGGCAGCACGATCTCGTCGACGGCCGAGTGCTGCCGCTCGGGCGGCCCCTCGTTGTTGTTGAACACGAGCAGGCGCAGTTCGCCCGGGGTCTCGCCGCGCAGCCACGTCGCGTCGTGCTGGTCGAACAGCGTCTGCTGCGCGGCGCCGCCGATCCCGTAGTTGCGCGGGTTGCCCCAGCGGTACAGCAGCTCGCCGCCGCGCCCCCAGCGTCCGCCCGTCGAGCCCGCGGCCTCCGCGCTGGTCGTGGAATGATCGATCACCCACACCTCGCTCATGCGCGGCGTGCTGAGCACGATCAGGTCGTGCTCGGGAAGGTGGGCCACCGAGTTCGTGTGCAGCCAGTCGGCGCTGATCCTGTGACCGCGCTTCTCCGGCTTGTCGGGCTTGGCGTCCGCCGGATCGTCGCCCGCGTAGCCGACCGCGCGCATCTGCTCCTCGCGCTTCTCGCGGCGCTCGCGCTCCTCGTCCGTCTCCTCGGCGGGCAGGAAGCGGTGGTCGGCGTTGATGTCGATGCGGCCGGGGTGATCGGAGGGCTTGCCGTAGCCGGGGAGCTTGGGATCGCGATCCTGCACGAGGTGATCCCACGCGCGCCAGGTCCACACGACCTTGCCGCCGGCGGGGCGGACGGGCTCGACCTCCAGGATCACGTCGGGCCAGATCCCCTTCGCGTCGACGAAGCGCGCGTCGCGGCCGCGCGCCGCCGCCTCCTCGGGCGAGTGGTACTCCCACGCGATCACGAGGACGTTGCCGTTCGGCAGCAACGCGACGTCGTGGTGTGCCGTGCGATCGGCGCCGGCGAGCTCGTACTCCCAGACGACCTTGCCGTCCCAGTCGAGTTCGTGGATCCAGCCGCCGATCCCGCCGCCCTGGAAGCGCGGGTTGTCCGGCCGGCGCGCGCAGCGCAGGAGGCGGCCGTTGTCGAGCAGATAGGTCCCGCCGGCCGGCGCCTGGCCCGTGTTCCAGGTGTGGACGACCGCCCCGTCCATCCCGACGAGGTGGATCGCGTGCGAGTTGAGCGGCGCGATCAGCGTGTAGCCGTCGAACGCGCCGTCCTCGCGGTGGCGCAGCCCGCGCGGCTCGTCGTCCGCGGGCTTCGCGGGCTCTTCGACCGCCGACGGCTCCGCGTCGAGGCGCGCGGCCGCGGACGCGGACTCGGCGCAGACACAGGCAACGAGCAACGCGACGACGGGCGGGAGGGATCGGGCGGCCGTGCGAAGGATCATGGTCGGCGGAGTCTAGCAGCCCGTCGGGAATGTCCCGTCGCGACGCACGCGGGGTTCGTCGGGGCGAGGAAGGCATCGGAGAACCGGCGGGAGCGGCCTGTTCGGCAGCTGAGCCAGTCTCGCCGACGAGCCCGACGACGGCCCGGCGAGCCCCCGGTCGCCGGCTTGCGGAGTTTCTCGACGGGCCGCTCGCCCCCGGGGCCCGTCAGCGCTCGGGGGCGAGCGCCTGCACGCGGACCAGCGCCGCGATCGCGCGCGCCGTGCGCGGCTCCGGCTGCGCGGCGAGCGCGCGCGGCGGCAGGCACCACACGACGACGTCGCGGTCGCCGGGAACCGGCGTCGTGCCGGCTGCACTGCCCAGGCGCTCGCCCTGCGGGCTGGTCCACGCCAGCGCGAAATCGAGCTCGTGCGGCGCCCAGTCGAAGGTCTCGCGCGCGCCGAACTCCAGGCGCAGGCCCGCGCCCCAGCCGTCCGCGCCGCCGGGCGCGACGAGGCCGCGTTCTTCGGGGCGCGCCTCGAGCGGCGGCCGCGCGACGCGGCGCACGTCCTTGGCGTTCGTCGCCAGCGCTCGCAGCTCCTCGCGCAGGCCGCGCTCGTCGATCAGGAGCGCGATGCGCCCCGCGTGCTCGTCGGCCGCGTGACCGTACAGCGCCTCGGCACGCGCCAGCGGCAGCTCGTACAGCTCGACCTCGAAACGGTACGCGGCGGGCGGGATCCGGCGCGGCGCGGGCGCGTACTCGGGCGGCAGCGGGTCCTCCGGCATGCGGCACGCGGCGCCGAGCGCGAGGCCGGCGAGCAGGAGGAGCAGCCGCTTCACGCGCGGAGCGTAGCGCGACGCGACGCGCGTCACCACGCCAGGAACGCCCGCGCGCGCGACGCGTCGAGGGCCACGTCCGCCGGGCGGTCGCCGTGCCCCTTCTCGGCGCGCGTCGCCGCGCGGACGAGCGCACGCGGGTCCGCGAACCCGGCCGCGGCCAGAGCTCGCAGGCCCAGGTCCAGGCGCGTGAGGCGTTCCTCGCCGGCCACGTGGAGCAGGCCCGACTCCGCGCGGCCCGCCAGCGCGACCAGCGCGCGGCCGGCGCGCGCCGCGTCGAGCGGCGTGCGCCACTCGTCCGTGAACAGAGCCGGAGCCTCGCCGCGGCGCACGGCGGCCACGATCGCGTCGCTGGCGCCCTGCGCGCGCTCGAACGACTCGCCGAACAGGAGCGGCAGGCGCACGACGACCGCCGCCGGATCGGCAGCCAGCACGAGATCCTCGCCGGCGGCCTTCGTGCGGCCGTACTCGCTGCGCGGCCCGACCGCGTCGTCCTCGCGGTAACCGGTCGGCCGCGGCGGCGCGCCCGCGAACACGAGGTCCGTCGACACGTGCACGAGGCGCAGGCCGCGCACGGCGCTCGCGCGCGCGAGCGCCGCGGGCAGGTCGCAGTTGAGCGCGCGTGCGAGCGCCGGATCGCGCTCGCAGTCGGCGATGCCGGGAAGCGCGGTGCACACCACGATGGCCTGCGGCGCAGCGCGCTCGATCAGATCCTCCACCGAGGCGGCCTCGCGGCCGTCGAACGCGGCGTGCTCGACCTCCTCCGTGCCCGGGATGCCGTGCAGCGCGTCCGGCGAGCGGCTGCCGACGACGACGCGCCAGCCCGCGGCGTGCGCGGCGCGGACGACGTGCGCGCCGAGGAAGCCGCTGCCGCCCGGGACGAGCAGCCGGCGGCGCTCCGGCGGGGTCACGGACGGGCCTCCATGGCGCGCGCATCCTCGCCGTGGAGCGCGCGAACGCAAGCCTCGCGCGCGGAACCGCGAATCGCGGGACGCCCCGCGCGCGCGGGCCGGGCGCCCGCTAGGTTCTCGCGCCGTGGCCGGATCCCTTCCGCGACGCACGCTCGTTCTCGTGAACCCGATCTCGGGTCGCGGCCGCGGCGTGCCGCTGGCGCGCGAGGTGGTCGCGCGCCTGGAACAGGCCGGGTCCGCGGCCGACCTTTACGTCACGCAGGCCCGCGGCGACGCACGCGACCGCGCGACGCGCGTCGACCCGGACGTCGACCTCCTGATCGTGCTCGGTGGCGACGGCACGCTGGCCGAGGTCGTCACGGGCCTGGGACCGCGGGCCCTGGCGCTCGCGCTCCTGCCGATGGGCACCGGGAACGTGCTCGCGCTCGACCTGGGCCTCTCGCGCACGGTCGACGGTCTCCTGGCATCGATCCGCGGCGGCCGGTTCCAGCGCGTGGACACCGCGCGCGTCGCCGGACGCCTCTCGTTCCTGGGCGCCAGCGCGGGTTTCGACGCGGCGGTCGTGCACGAGCTGGAGCGCCTGCGCCGCGGCGCGATCACGAAGCGGACCTGGGCGCGGGCCGGCCTCGCGGCCTTCGCGCGCTACGCGCCGCCGCGCCTGGACGTCGAGGTCGACGGCCGCACCGTGCCGGGCCCGCACGGGATGGTGCTCGCGGCCAACGTGGTTCACTACGGCGGGCATCGCACGCTGGCCGCCGACCGCGCGCTCGACGACGGCCTGTTCGAGGTCTACTTCTTTCCCGCGCGCTCGCGCCTGGAGCTCGTGCGCCACGGCTGGCGCGCGCTGACCGGAACCTTCCCCGGGGGCGGCGTCACGCGCGTCCGCGGCCGCCGCGTCGCGGTGCGCTCCAGCCAGCCGGTGATGGTCCAGGTCGACGGCGACCGCGCGGGGACGACGCCGTTCGAGCTCGAGGTCGGCGCGGAGCCGTTCCGCATCGTGGTACCCTGACGCCTTCCAGAGCGATGCCCAAGCACCAACGCCCCACCATCCAGATCGCCGGCCGGCCCTTCGGCGGCGGCGAGCTGTTCCTGATCGCCGGACCCTGCGTGCTCGAGACGCGCGAGCTGACGCTGCGCATCGCCGGACGGTTGGCCGCGATCGCCGGGAAGCGCGAGGTGCCGCTGATCTTCAAGGCCAGCTTCGACAAGGCCAACCGCTCCAGCGCGAGCGCGACGCGCGGGCCCGGCCTGGACGGCATCGAGTGGCTCGGCGAGGTGCGGCGGGAGCTGGGCCTGCCGACGATCACCGACGTGCACCTGCCCGAGCACTGCCCGCCCGCGGCCGAGTTCGTCGACGTGCTCCAGATCCCGGCGTTCCTGTGCCGCCAGACGGACCTCCTGCTGGCCGCCGCGCGCACGGGCCGCGCTCTGCACGTCAAGAAGGGCCAGTTCCTCGCGCCGTGGGACATGAAGAACGTCGTGGACAAGGTCGTGAAGGCCGGCAACCCGAACGTGATGGTGTGCGAGCGCGGCGCGACGTTCGGCTACGGCCGCCTCGTGGTCGACATGACCGGCTTCGAGCACCTGTCGGCGACCGGCAAGCCGGTCGTGTTCGACGCGACGCACTCGGTGCAGGAACCGGGCGCGCTCGGCGACCG
>CAZKIO010000079.1:0-15872 GCA_964552795.1 uncultured Planctomycetaceae bacterium | reverse complement strand
GCGGGCGGCGCGAAGGTGTCGGGGTCGTGCCTGGCTCCGTACTACCGCTCAGGGGGCGTGTCCATGCGCAGGGCCGCCCCACGGCGGGATGAACGTCTCCGGCTCGACGCCCAGGCCGTCGGCGACCCGCGTGATGTAGTTGAAGTAGCCGACGACCTGCACGGCGTCGTGGATCGCGCGGTCGTCGAACTCCTGCGCGCGGAGGCCGTCGAGATCCGCGCGTGACATCGAGCGCTGGTCGCGCGTCAACTTCACGGCGAAGGCGCACAGCGCGCGCTCGCGCGGGCCGAGCGCGGCCGCGCGCCAGTCGGCCGCGACCGCGTGGACCAGCGCGTCCGCCGCGGCGTCGTCGGGGGCCAGCGTGGGGACGGCCTCGGCACGGAGGTCGTGGGCGTGGGCCTGAGTTCAATAGTGGCAGCCGATCTCGCGTGAGACGACCGTCGCGATCAGCTCGCGCTGGCCGCGCGACAGCGGCGAGCGGCCGAACATCACGCTCTTGTAGAAGGCCATGCTGGCCTCCATCACCGGCGGGTTCGGGCTCATCACGTGCACGATGTTCCACACGCGGCCCGCGCGGGCGATGGTGTCGCGGTAGATGCGCGCCAGCTCGCCGACGGCGTCCTCGAGGCGCTCCAGCCGGATCCACGCCATGCTCAGGCCTCCACCTGGTAGCCCGCGGCGCGCAGCGACGCATCGAGCTGCGGGCCGGCGTCGGAACGACGCGTCTCGACCAGGAGGTCGATGTCGACCGAGCCCAGCGGCACCTGCCAGCCGGCGCGCAGGTGCTGCACGTCGAGGATGTTGCACTGGCTCTCGGCGACGATCGACAGGAGGCGCACGAGCTGCCCGGGGACGTCGGCGACGCGCAGCCGCACGTGATGGATGCGCCCGGCGCGCTCCAGGCCGTTCTCCAGGATGCGAGCCACCAGGTTCAGGTCGATGTTCCCGCCCGACACGACGACGGCCATGCGGCGCACGTCACGGACCTTCCCGGCTAGGATCGCCGCGACGCCGGCCACGCCGGCAGTTTCCGCCACCACCTTGCTCTTCTCCATCGTCTGCACGACCGCGTCGACGATTTCCTCCTCCTCGACCGTCACGCACTCGTCCACGCAGCGCCGGACGACGTCGAACGTGAGCTCGCCCACGTAGCCGACGCGGATGCCCTCGGCGATGGTCGTGGGGTGATCGACCCGCACCGGTGCGCCGGCGTGGAACGACTGCACCATCGGCGACGCGCCGCGCGCCTGCACGCCGATGATGCGCGTGCGCGGCGCAAGCGCCTTGATCGCGAGGGCCAGTCCGGCGATCAGGCCGCCGCCGCCGATCGGGACCACCACGGCGTCGAGGTCCTCGGTCTCCTCCAGGATCTCCAGGCCGACGGTGCCCTGTCCGTGGATGATCGCGGGATCGTCGAAGGGGTGCACCAGCACCGCGCCGCGCTCCTCGGCCAGGGCCGTCGCGTGACGCTGCGCCTGGTCGTAGTTCTCGCCGTGCAGCACGACCTCGGCGCCGTAGCCCTCCGTGCGCTGCACCTTCACGATCGCCGTCGAGAGCGGCATCACGATCGTCGCCGGCACCTCGGCCAGCTTGGCCGCCAGCGCGACGCCCTGCGCATGGTTGCCGGCGGACGCGGCGACGAGCCCGCCCGCGAGCTCGCCGCGCGGCATCGAAAGCACCTTGTTCAGCGCACCGCGCACCTTGAACGAGCCCGTGCGCTGCAGGCACTCCAGCTTGAGCCACACGTCGCACCCGGCGTGCTCGCTGAACGTGTACGAGTAGACGGTCGGAGTGCGGCGCACGTACGGCGCGAGGCGTTCGGCGGCCCGCCGGATCTCGGGCAGGGCGATGGCGGGCTCGAGGCTCGCGCGGGTGGGCGTCATGGCCCGAATCTAGCGCATCGTCGGCGCGTGCCCGTCCGCCGCGCGCGGGATTCGTCGCCGCCGGGCCGATCGCGTATCCTCCCGCCGGAGGCAGCCAATGGAGCTCGTCTACTCACTGCTGATCGGCATGGCGGCCGGCTGGATTGCCGGACAACTCACCAAGGGCCGCGGATTCGGCTGGCTCGGCAACCTGATCATCGGCGTGCTGGGTGCGATCCTTGGTGGACTGGTGTTCCGCCTGGTCGGGCTGGCGCCGACGAGCCTCCTAGGCAGCCTGATCTCGGCGACGGTCGGCGCGGTCCTGCTGCTCTTCCTGCTCTCGATCGCCACGCGCAAGCGCGCGTGATCCCCCGTGACACGGACACTCGTTCCCAGGTGACGCCATGAAGCACCCGGCACTCTCGGTCGTCTTCCTCGTGACCGCGCTCCTGCTGCCCGCCTGCCAGGGCACCGGCGCCTCGAACGCTCGCGGTCTGTACGACGACCTTGGCGGCCATCATCGCGAGGTGACGACGAGCTCGCCGCTCGCGCAGCGCTGGTTCGACCAGGGATTGGTCCTGCTCTACGCGTTCAACCACGACGAGGCGATCCGCTGCTTCCGCGAGGCCGCGCGCCTCGATCCCGACTGCGCCATGGCGTGGTGGGGGATCGCGGCGGCGAACGGACCGCACATCAACTTCCCGATGGTCCCGCCCGAGCGCGACGCGGCGGCGCGCGAGGCGCTGGCGCGCGCGCTGCCGCTCGTCGACCGGGTGGGAGCTGTCGAGCGCGACTTGATCGAGGCCCAGTCACTGCGCTGGGGGCCCGCGCCGGTCGCGGACCGCGCGCCTCTCGACCTCGCCTACGCGCAGGCGATGAGCGCCGTGCGAGAGCGCCATCCCGAAGACGCGGACGTCGGCACGCTGTGCGCCGAGGCCTGGATGGACCTGCAGCCGTGGGACATGTGGACGGTCGACGGCGTGCCCAAGGGGCAGACCCTCCGGATCGTGGAGATGCTCGAGACGGCGCTGCGCCAGCAGCCCTCGAATCCCGGCGCGAACCACCTCTACATCCACACGATGGAGGCTTCGAACGAGCCGGGCAGGGCCACGGCGGCCGCCGACCGGCTGCGCGACCTCGTGCCGGGCGCGGGGCACCTGCGGCACATGCCCGCCCACATCTACATCCGCACGGGTCGCTACGCGGACGCCTCGCAGGCGAACATCCAGGCGCAGGCCGCCGACGAGAAGCACCGCGCGCGCTTCCCGCGCGACGGCTTCATCCAGGTCTACGTTGCGCACAACTCGCACTTCCTGGCGTTCAGCTCGATGATGGAGGGGCGCTCGGAGGCCGCGCTGGCGGCGTCGCGCCGGATGCTGGCCGACATGCCGCCCGAGTTCGTGCAGGCCAACATCCACTTCGCGGACGGCTTCCTGCCGGTCGTCTATCACACGCTGGTGCGCTTCGGCCGCTGGCAGGAGATCCTGGACGAACCCGGCTTTCCCGAGGCGGCGATCGTGGCCAACGGCGTGCGGCACTACGCGCGCGGCGTCGCCTTGACGGCGCTCGACCGGATCGACGAGGCGCGCGCGGAGCTCGTGGCGCTCGACGCCGTGCTCGCACGGCTCGACGACCGCCCGATCGGCAACAACCCCGCGAGGACGGTGATGAAGATCCCGCGCCTGTCGCTGCACGGCGAGATCGAGTTCCGCGCCGGCAACCGGCAGGCGGCGATCGAGCTGATGCAGGAGGCGGCACGCCTGGAGGACGAGCTCGCCTACGACGAGCCGCCCGACTGGATGATGCCGGTGCGCCATCCCCTGGGCGCGATGCTGCTCGAAGCGGAACGCTGGGTCGATGCCGAGGCCGCGTTCCGCTCGGACCTGCGACGCTTCCCCGGCAACGGCTGGTCGCTGTTCGGGCTCGCGCGCGCGCTGCGCGCTCAGGGCCGCGAGGACGAGGCGCGCACGGCCGAGCAGGAGTTCGGCCGCGCCTGGGAGCGCGCCGACGTCCGGATCCAGTCGCCCTGCATGTGCCAGCCCGGGAGCGGTCCGCCGGTGACGGCCGCGCGCTGAACCGCGTTTGCGCGGCGACGCGCATCCGTGCGAAGCTGCGCGCATGCTGGCCTTCGACATCGAGCTCGCGTCGCTCGTCGAGATCCCGCCGGGCGGGGACCTCGACTCCCTGGGACCCTTCGACCTATCCGTGGCGGCGGCGGTCGACGATCGCGGCGGCTCGAAGACCTGGCACGGCGTGGAGGGCGGCAGGCCCGCGCCGCGCATGAGCCCCGCCGACGCGCGCGCCGTGCTGCTCCACCTGCGCGAACGCCAGCGGACGGGCGAACAGGTGGTGGCCTGGAACGGCGTGGGCTTCGACCTCAAGTGGCTGGGCCACGCCGCGGACGACATCCCTCTCGCGGGCGAGGTCGCGCTCGACACCTTCGATCCGATGCTGCAGCTCTTCCATCGCCGCGGCTTCCCCGTGTCGCTGGCCGCCGCCGCCGACGGCCTGGGCATCGAGGAGAAGAAGTCGATGTCCGGCGCCGAAGCGCCCAAGGCCTGGGCGCGCGGCGAGCACGCGCGCGTGATCGAGTACGTGAACGGCGACTGCCGCCTCACGCTGGAGGTCGCGCGCAGGATCGTCGCCGCGCGCAGCCTGCGCTGGATCACGAAGAAGGGGACGCCGGCATCGGAGGGATTCCCGCGCCTCCTCTGCGCGCGCGAACTGCTCGCCGGTCCGCCGCCGGACCAGTCCTGGATGAGCGAGCCGATTCCGCGCGAACGCTTCTTCGCGTGGATTCCCGAGGAACTGCGCCGGGCGCGCGGGTGACCGCGGCGAACCTGGGAGGCGCGCGCCCGCGCCGCTAGGATGCGCGCCGCCCGACCATGAGCAACGGCAACACCAAGGCGGAGAACGGCGCCGCGCCGAAGACGACCGCCACCTTGGGCACGTTCGGCGGCGTCTTCACGCCCAGCCTGCTCACGATCCTGGGGATCATCCTCTTCCTGAGGATGGGCTTCGTCATCGGCAACGCGGGCCTGGCCCGCGCGCTGGTGATCATCGCGCTCGCCAACGGCGTCTCGATCCTGACCAGCCTCTCGCTGGCGGCGACCGCCACGAACATCCGCGTCAAGGGCGGCGGCGTCTACTACCTGATCTCGCGCACGCTGGGCGTGGAGTACGGCGGCGCGCTGGGGATCGTGCTCTTCCTGGCGCAGTCGATCTCGATCGCCTTCTACGCCATCGGTTTCGCCGAGGCCACGACCGCGATGCTGGTCGATGCGCCTCCGTGGGCGCCGCAGGCCATCGCGGCGACGTCGATCGTCGTGCTGTTCGGTTTCGCGTGGTGGGGCGCGGACGCGGCCACCAAGCTGCAGTACCTGATCATGGCCGCGCTGTTCGCGGCGATCACGGCGTTCTTCGTGGGCGGCATCCCGCGCTTCGACCCGGAGGTTCTCCAGGCGAGCTGGGACCGCGGCGGCGACATGCCGTTCTGGATGATCTTCGCCATCTTCTTCCCGGCCGTCACCGGCTTCACGCAGGGCGTCGCCATGTCCGGCGACCTGAAGAACCCGGCGCGCAGCATCACGCGCGGGACCTTCGCCGCGGTGTTCCTCTCGGCGTTGATCTACTTCGCGGTCGCGATCGTCTTCGCCGGCGTGCTGCCGCTCGGCGATCTGGCCGCCGACAACGGCGCCATGCGCCGCGTGTCGGCGGTGGGCTGGCTGGTCGACGTGGGCGTCATCGCCGCGACGCTCTCGTCGGCCCTGGCGTCGCTGCTCGGCGCGCCGCGCATCCTGCAGTCGCTGGCGGCGGACAAGGTCTTCCCGGTCCTGAACCGCTTCGCGGCCGGCGCCGGACCGACCAACAACCCGCGCCGCGCGATCATCGTCTCGGCGGTGATCGCCCTGGCGACCATTGCGCTGGGCGATCTCAACGTCGTGGCGCCGGTCGTCTCGATGTTCTTCCTGATCAGCTACGGCCTCCTCAACTACGCCACGTACATCGAGGCCAAGGGCAACAGCCCGTCGTTCCGCCCGAGCTTCCGCTTCTACCACGGCCGCCTGAGCCTGATCGGCTGCCTGGCGTGCCTGGGCGCCATGCTGGCGATCCACCCCACGGCGGGCGCGATCGGCCTGATCGTGCTGTTCGCGATCCACCAGTACCTGTGGCACCGCGTCGAGATCGCGCGCTGGGCCGACAGCTCGCGCAGCCACCGCATGCAGATCGTGCGCACCCAGTTGCACGTCGTGCAGGGCGCGCCCGAGCACCCGCTGCACTGGCGCCCGGTGATCCTGGCCTTCTCCGACGACCGCGAGCGCCGCGAGCGGATCCTGCGCTTCGCCTCCTGGATCGAGGGCGGGTCGGGTTTCACGACGGCGGTGCGCGTCATCGAAGGCGAGGGTCTGGCCGCAGCGCGCAAGCGGGCCGAGGCCGAGGCCGAGCTGCGCGCCGAGATCGCGCGCTGCGACCTGGAGGCCTTCGCGCTGGTCGTCGCGTCACCCGACAGCGACACCGTGCTGCCGGCGATCCTGCAGTCGCACGGGCTGGGTCCCGTGCGCGCCAACACGATGCTGCTGAACTGGTTCGACGGCAAACCCGCCGGCGACGACCGTCCGCTCCTGCGCACTTACGGCCGGCCGCTGCGCTCCGCGGCGCGACTGGGCCGCAACGTGATCATCTTCGAGGCGACGACGGCCGACATGGAGGCCCTCGCGAAGCTGAAGCCCAGGAAGCGCCGCATCGACGTGTGGTACGGCGACGACGCGACCGGACGGCTGATGCTGCTCCTGTGCCACCTGATGACGCGCCACGTCGAGTGGGAGGACGCGCACCTGCGGCTCCTCACGCCCGTGCCGGCCGGCCAGGACGCGGCCGACATCCAGCAGCGTCTGCGCGCGCGCCTCAAGGAGATCCGCATCGAGGCCGAGGTCGTCGTGGTCGAGAAGGCCGACCGCGACCACGTGCTGGCGCGCTCGCGCGACGCGGCCATCGTGTTCCTGCCGTTCCGTCTGGTCGACGAGGTCCCCACCTGCAACTACGCCGCGACGCTCGACGATCTGCTGGCGGGGCTGCCGACGACGGCGCTCGTGCTGGCCGCGCAGGACATCCACCTCGACGCGGAGCCGGAGTCCGGGCAGGCCGCCGAGATCGCCAGCAAGCACGACGCCGCGGAGCAGGCCGTGCTGCGCGCCGAGCGGCTGGAACGCGACGCCGAGAAGCTCGCGCGGCAGGCGCTGGAGGCGCGCGAGAAGGTCGGTGCCGCCAAGCTGGCCAGGAAGGACCCGGAGCGGATCGCCGAGCTCGAGGCGGCCGCCGCCGAACTCGAGGAGGAGGCCGCCGACGTGCGGCGCCGCGCGTTGAAGGCGCGCGCCAAGGCCGAGGACACCGAGCGCGAGGCGCTGGTCTCCCAGGCCAAGGCATCCGACGCGTCCTCGCCGAAGTCGCGACCCGCCGCGGCGCGGCCCTCGGTGTCCGAGGAGAAGGCGGGGGACTGAGAGCCTGTGGAGGAATCGGGGACGCCCGCCATGCTCACCCAGGGAAGCCCCGGCTGCGATGCGACTCCTCCGAGGATTGCAGGCGAATCCGCGTCGTCGTCGCGCCTGGCCTGGACGTCTCTGGACGACCCTGCCAGGCAGCCCCGGTTCCTTCACAGGCTCTGAGCCGCCGCGGCGGTCAGGCCTTCTCGACGTGGGCCGCGAGCGCGTCGAGGTCCGCCGCGCACAGCTTGGCGACCTGCTTCATCATCGGGCGCATCAGGACGGACATGACCTTCGCGAAGAAGGAGTAGGGCTCCGCCCGGAACTCCATCGTCACCTCCGTGCCGCCGTCCTTGGGCGCGAAGCGGAACTCGGATCGGTAGCGGCAGCCGTGGCTGTCGGCGCAAACCGTGTACGAGTGCGGCGGTTGCATCGCGGTGATCTCCATCTCCTCGGTGGCCTCCTTGCCGAACATCCTGCGCGTCTCGCGGAAACGCGTGCCGACGCGGATCGGGCCCTCGTTCAGGACCTCCAGCTTCAGGATCCCGGGGATGCGCTCGGGCGCGCGCCGCAGGTCGGTGGCGACGGCGAAGGATTTCTCGACGGGCGCCCGGAAGAACCTGGTGACCGTGACGGAAGCCATGTTCGATCCTCCGATGGGTGGATGGATCCCGACGGCGCGGAGCGGTTCCGCGCAGGTCAGCCGGGATGCGCGAGACGCTGCAGGCGCTTCTCGCGGTCGGCCGCGAAGCGCACGATCCCCTCCCACAGGCTCTCGGGATCGATCCGCGCCTCCTTCTTCAGCTCGTCGACCGTGCCGCCGGTGCGCCAGCGGTTGTCCCAGTCCGAGCTCATCGCGTAGGCCTCCGAGACCTTGGAGCTCATCCAGTCGTGCATCAGCCGGCGCGCGCCGTTGGTGATCACGGTCGAATCGAGCCAGTCGGGGCGCGGCAGCATCTCGTCCTGGTACTCGCGCGGCTGGCGCTGGAACAGCTCCCACGACGTCGCGGCCAGGAGCTTGATGTTGGGCGCGCTGGGATCGGCGAAGCGCGGGAGCAATTGGAACACCGAGTCGGTCGTGCTCGTGCCCTGCACCAGGATCGTGCCCTGCTTGGGGCGCTTCGGGTCATGGGGCCGGATCACGTAGCAGCCGCGCGCGGCCTCGGTGTGCGCCGCCACGCCCAGCTTCTGGCGGTCGGGAATCGCCACCGTCGGGCGCGTCAGGTGCAGGATGACGATCGGCGCCTCGGTCGCGAGCGCGGCGGCGAGCATCGGCGCGACCTCGTTGTGCTCCCACGGGTGCAGGTTGATGACGTGGCCGTCGGGGAAGAGCTGCGTCGTGCCCGTGGCGAAGATGCCGAAGTGCGTGCGGCTGTCCTCGGCGGTCTCGGGGCCCGAGTGTCCCGCGACCCACAGCACCTTGCCGACCTTGAGCGGGCAGTCCTGCGCGAGCTGCGAGAACAGGCGCATCATCCCGTACTGCAGGTAGCTGAACGAGCCGTACGTCGAGTGCGCGCCCCAGTAGCCCAGGAACTCCTTCTCGGGCTGCGCGCTCATGTTCACCGACGCCAGTCCGGCCATGAGGCCGCTGTTCGTGAACTCCGTGATCTGCTGCGGCAGCAGCGCGCCGCCCGGGTTCTCGTTGCGCTCGTACCAGCCGAAGCCCTTCTGCTTGCCGTGGTCGAGCGCGAAGCCGTGGATCGAGGTCGACTCGGCCAGGTCGGCCGAGCAGGCGATCACCAGCGGGCGGCCCATGCGCTCGTTGGCCAGCGCGTTGACCCACGCGCCGAACTTGGCGAAACCCTCCTTGTTCGCGATCTTCGTGCCCGGCGCGACGGAGAGTTCCGCGGGCAGCTTCTCGGGCGCGAGCCACGAGCGGTCCTCGGCCATGTTGGCCGGCGAGCCCAGCTTGAAACCCTCGGGCTTCGCGGGGATCGACTCGCCCAGCTCGACCAGCGTGTCGGACAGGTACTCGACCAGCGCCTTGTCGGAGCGCAGGACGCCCATCACCGTCTCGAACCAGGCTTGCGACTGCTCGCGACAGGCCGCCTCGCCCGGGTCCTTCGTGTCGCCGAAGCCGGCGAACTTGACCGCGTACTTCTTCTGGAAGTCCTCGCGGCACTTCCAGAACAGCTCGGAGTTGCGCGCGTGCGCCTTGCCGTGGCTCTGATAGTCGTACTTGTAGTAGCCGCGGCCCTTGCGCGACTTGATCCACACCATGCCGGGACGTCCCTCGGGGTTCTCGGCGTGCACGATCTCCAGCAGCGCCTTGGTGATCGCGGCGTAGTCCTCGCCGCGCTCCGTGCCGGCGACGCGCCAGCCGTAGGGCTCGAACCACTCCTTGGGCGAGCCGTGCACGACCGTGGAGCAGGCGCGGTGGTCGATGCCGTGATCGTTCCAGTCGAACAGGTAGATCAGGTTGTCCAGGCCCAGGCCCCAGGCCGAGTTCTTGACCTCGTGGTGCGCGCCGGCGGTGTGACCGCCTTCGCCTTCCATCGCGAACACCTTCACTTCGCCCGCGCCCGCGTGCTTGAGCGCCATCGCCTCGCCCAGCGCGGCCGGCGCGCCGTGGCCCGACGGCCCGGTGTTGAACTTGAAGAACATCGTGCGCCCTTCCATCTCGGCGTGGCCCGGCAGCCCGCCGTTGTGGCGCAGGTACAAGAGGTGCTCCCAGTACAGCGCGCGCTCGGCCGCGTGCGCCACCAGGTAGCGCTTGTCGCCGGTCCACTCGTGGCGGATCCGCAGCGCCTCGTTGTAGACGGCGAGCATCGCGTAGATGCCCGGGTTGCAGTGGCCCGCGACGAGCACGAAGCGGTCGCCGAACGGCGCCTCGGGGTGGCGCAGGTCCCAGCGCATCGCGCCGCCGAGCGTCGACGCCACCAGGAGCGGCACCTTGCTGCGCGAGCCGCCCGGATGGCCTGATTGGCGCAGGTTGAGCGTGAGATCGATGCACTGATCGATCAGGTCGCCGATCTTCTGCCAGTGGTGAAAGTTGCGGGAGAGCTGCTCGAAGGTCGGCTTGGCGACGGTCTGCGTCATGAGTCGTGCGCGGGATCTGGGGAGGGCGGGTGCGGAGCGGCGAGTATAGCTTCGCTGGGCCCTCCCGGCCCGCTGCGAGGCCCTGTGCGCCGTTCGGATCGTCACCTCGGCTGCGGATGCGGTCTCGGGCCGCGCGATCCGCTACGATGCCGCCGGTCGCGTCCGCTGCGCCGGCAGATGCGTGGTACGCGCCGCAGTCCCTAGACCGGAGGATCGCTCATGAATTCCATCCACACCCGTGCCCTGCTCGCGTCGGCCCTGGCGCTGCCGCTCGCGCTGGCCTGCACCGGCGAGACCAAGTCCCACGCTGCGGATCCGGCCGCGCCGCCGACGAAGTCGCTGGCCAACGAGATGGGCGACAAGGCCAAGTCGATGGCCAACGACGCCATGGCCAAGCTCGACGAGTTCAAGCAGGCCTCGATGAAGCAGGTCTCGGAACTCGAGCCCACCATCGCCGACCTCAAGAAGAAGGTCGAGGCCAAGAGCGGCGACGCCAAGACGGAGCTCGACGCGCTGGTCAAGAAGATCAGCGCCAAGCGCGGCGACATCGACAAGCTGCTGGCCGAGGCCAAGGCCGACGGCGCCGAGGCCATGCAGACCCTGAAGGGCAAGATCGACACGGCGATGGCCGAGCTGCAGAAGCTCATCGCCGAGGCCAAGGCCAAGTAGCCGCGACGCACCACCCGCGGCGCGCGCGCGCCGCGGGTTCCGCGTCATTCCGCCCAGAAGCGGCGCAGCCCCTCCAGAGCCTGCGTCGAGTTGGCGTCGCCGCGCCAGCGGAAGGAGCGCATCAGGAGCTCGATGGCGCGCTGCTCGGACGGGTCCGCCAGCTCGGCGCGGCGCAGCACGGGCCACACCGTGCGCCACATGCGCCCCACGAGGCGCCCGGGCGGCTCGCGCTCGCCCGCCGCCGCCAGCGCGTTGATCGCCAGCGCCACGCGCACCTCGGGGTCCTCCTCGTCGCCCAGGCGCTCCAGGAGCGCCGCGAGGACCAGCTCCGAGCGCAGCTTCCACAGGCCCTTGGCCGTCGCCAGCCGCACACCGCGGTCGGCGTGCGACAGCCGGCGCAACCATTCCTGCTCGGTCGCGCGCGCGATCGTGCGATCGAGGCGCACGCGCGCCTCGGCCGGGGTCATCGACCGGGCGCGTCCGCGCCAGCCCTCCCAGTCGATACGCCCGCTCTCGCGGTACAGGTCGAAGACGATGGCCCACCCGACGAAGTGCACCAGCACGTTCTCGCGCAGGTCGGCGCCGTCCTCGGCGCGCGCCTTCAGGAGCCGCGCCAGCTCGCGATCGTCGATCGGCTTGTCGCGCAGCTCGCGCAAGGGCCAGCAAGCCAGTCCGTCGATCACCCAGCGCTCGTCGTCCATGAAGCCGTCGCCCATCACGCTCGCCAGACCCTCCTCGAACCACAGGGGGAGCTTGGGGTCGATCTCGGCGACGCGCGCGTGCACCAGCTCGTGCACGGCCGTGCCCGCGTCGGCGGAGCTCGCGTAGATGCCGTGACGCGGCCCGAAGGGCCCGCTGCTGCGCGAGTGGAACGCACGCACGCGCGCGCGGCCGATCCCCGGGACGTCGTGCGCCGCGCCGACGCCGTTGACGGAGCCGTCCGCGGCCTCCCAGGCGTGGACGCGGACGGGCGCGTCGAACCGGCCCAGCGCACCCTCGATCACGGCGAAGGCCGGCTCGTACGCGCGGCAGAACGCCTTGGCGTCCACGCGGTCGGGGTCCTCGGCGTAGAGCGTCCAGCGCGGATGGCTCGAGACGGCGCTCCACGTCGTGCAGCCCGCGCAGACGGCGAGCGCGACGAGCACGGCCGCGTGAATCCTCCAGCTCCGGGGCATGAGGCCCGCCAGCCTACGCCCTCCGCTCCCGTGTGCGCAGCCTCGCGCGTAGGTCTCCGGCAAGTCCCGGCCCTCCCGCGCCGACGCGCGCGGTTACGATCCGCGTGCGGACTCCGACGCCGCGCATCTCTGGAGGCGGCCCACCGTGCCGATCCCGCTCGCCATCCCGGTCCTCTGTCTGGTCGCGGCGCCGCCGCAGGCTCCCGACGTGCCGCGCATGCGCCTGGAGCTGCGGCCGGCTGCGGGCCAGCCCGTCACGTACCTGCTGCGCGAGCAGCAGCACACGCGGATGGCCGTCGGTTCGACGATCATCGAGGCCAGCCTCAGCTTCGAGCACGCGGTCGAGCTGACCTTCGACGAGCCCGATGCGGCAGGTCGTCGGCGCTGCCGCGTGCGCTACGGCGCGCTGCGCGGGCGGATCGCCAGCCCGCCGTTCGTCGACGCGGAGTTCGACACCGCGAACGACGCGCATCCGATCCCGCCCATGCTGGCGAGCATGATCGGGCCCTCGATGCTGCTCGCCGGCCGCACGGTCCAGGCCGTCGTGGACGCCCGCGGACGCATCGTGGACCTGAGCGGCTTTCGCGAGATCTTCGCGGGCAGCGTGGCCGAACGCTACGCCGGCCAGGCCGGCACGCGGCTCGACGACGCCTCGCGCCGCGGCAACGTGCAGGTGTACTTCCCGCTCCTGCCGCCGGGCCCCGTCGCGGCGGGCTCTGTCTGGCGGCACGCGTATCCGATCGCCCCGCTCGACCGCGAGCTGACCCTCGACGCGTTGTGTTGCGTGCGCACAGCCGACGAGCAGGAGGTGCAGTGGACCTTCGCCACGCAGGCCGGCGTCGGCAGCGCCAGCGAGCGACCCATGGAATGGGCATCGGGGCCGATGGGCATTCGCGACGCCACGCTGACCGGCACCGTCACGGTGGCGCGCGCCGACGGCCTGCTGCTCTCGCAGGTGATCGATGCGGAGTTCGTCGTGGCGCTGCCCGGGGCGTTCCAGAAGGAGCCCGTCGTGACGCTGGTGCGCACGCACGTCGAGTTCGTGCGCCAGGGCGCCCGGATGCGGCCGCCGGCCGCGGGTCCCTTGCCGCGGCTCGACGGGGACTGTGGCGACGACGAGACGGTGTTCGCCTTGCATCGCAGCGCCCGAGGCGTGCTGCACGGGGACGAGCCGAGGGTGCGCTTGCCCGATCCGACGGATCCGACCGTCACGCTCGACGCGCCGTGCGACGTCCTGAAATGCACCGTGGCCGAAGCGGGAGCCTACAGCGTGACGCTGCGCGCGCCCGGCATCGACGGCGTGCTCGACCTGCAGGGCGGCCGCGCGACCGAGCGCAGCACGCGCACCGACGCGCACGGCGTCGCGACGCTGGAGTTGAAGTGCGCGGACCCGCCGTGCGGACTCACAGCGCGTGTGGCGGCGCTGGGGGGCGGGCGCGGACCCTACGTTGTTTCCATGGAACGCACCGTGGGCCCGCCGACCATTCCAGAAAGAGACCGCGTCGCCGGCGCCGCGACGATGACCCGCCACCCCGGGATCCGCTTCAGCCCCGAGGACCTCTTCTTGAGGGACCCCGAGGAGGCGCAGCGCACCCTCGACTACCTGGCCTTCCTCGCCGAGGCCTTCCACGTGGAGGAGTTCGCGGCGCTCGACGCGGCCCACATGCTGGGCAACATCGCGATGGGCTACCACTTCCGCGGCGACGATCGGGGAGCGCGGAACACCCTCGATGTGGCCTGGGAGCGCCTGTCGCAGGCGCCGGACGACGGCATGCCCATCCGCTTCGACCTCCTGCGCAACGAGCTCGTGCTGCTCGTGTCGGCGGGCGACGTCGGGCGCGTGCGCGCCGTGATCGACGAGATGCTGGCGCGGCTGGAGCACCCCGGCGTGACGGCGCATTCGGCGGTGCTCGCCCTCCAGGAGGCCTCGACCGCCCTGGCCGAACTCGGCGATCCACGATCCGCCCTGGACCTGGCTCGGCGCGCCTTCGCGCTGGCCGAGGAGCATGACGGGCTCACGGCGGACGAGGAGTCGACGCTGCGCGGGATGATCGCCGCAGCCATGTCGCAGCTCGGCCGGACCGAGGAGGCCCTCGAGGAGTGGCAACGCGCCGTGGCGATCCGCCTGGAAGATGCGGGCGAGGACGACCTGGGCCTTTCCTTCGAACGCACGAGCCTCTCGACCGCCCTGCTCTCCCTGGGCCGGATCGACGAGGCGCAGGCTTGCCTGGAGCGCGCGCTCGCGGTGCAGGCGGAGCAACTCGGCGAGGACCATCCGCGGACGGCGCGCACGCGGCTGCAATTGGCCTGGACGGCGGCGCGGCAAGGGCGCATCGACTCGGCGATCGCCGGTGCCCGCGCTGCTCTGGACGTGTTCCGGCGCTGGTACGGAAGCGATCACGCCTCGACATCGGATGCGCGGCAGGCCCTCACGCGCTGGCTCACCGAACGCGGCGACGCGTCCGCGGCCTGGGGGCTGGCTCTCGAGGAGATCCAGGCCGAGGAACGTCGCGCGGGCGCCGCGTTGCGCACGCTCTCCGAACGCGAACGGTTGCTGTACTTCCAGGACCGCCGTGCGGCGCTCGACCTGTTGCTCGCGCTGGGGAACGAGGGCGCACCCGCGCCAGCCGACGAAACCACGTTCCAGGCCGTCGTGCGCTGGAAGGGCAGCGTCTCGCGCAGTCTCGCGCGCACGCAGTCGACCGAGCCGGGAGGCGAGGCCGCGCGCGAGCTGACGCTGGCAATCGGTCGCATCCAGGCCGAGATCGCCGCGCTCGTCCTGTCGCAGGACGCGGAGCGTGCAGGGCGCCTGGCGGAGCTGGCTCGCGAACGCGACGCGTTGCAGCGCCGTCTCGCCGCGCAAGTGCAACCGACCGGCATACCGCAAGGCGACGAAGCCGAGCGGCTGCGCGCGGCGTTGCCGCCGGGGTCGGCCCTGGTCGTGTACCTCGCGCACGGCCGTGCAGGCGGCGACGAGCGACGCGGCGCCGAGCTGTCGGCGTGGGTGTTGCGTGCGGACGGCGCCGCGGCGCAGCGCGTGCGGCTGGGAGCGCTGGAGCCGGCCGCCGCCGCGGCGCGCGAATGGCTGGCGGCGATCTCGCCACGCGCCGAACGCGGCGTCGCCACAGGCGTCGCGGCCGCGGGAGTCGCGACCGGTCGCGCAGCCGGCGCGCGCGCGCGAGAGCTGATCTGGGACCCCCTCGCCGAGAAGCTGCGGGGAGTGGACACGGTGGTCGTGTCTCCGGACACCGCGTTGGCATCGCTGCCGCTCGGCGTGCTGCCGACGGGCGACGCGGCGTTCCTGATCGAGGCCTGCGCCTTCACCTACCTCGCGGATCCGCTGGCGCTCCTCGAGGCGCCGGCGGCGCGCGCGGCCGGAACGGGCCTGCTGCTGCTGGGCGGACTGGAGTACGGCGGAGCAGCGCGCGGCGGCAGCCGTCCGTGGTCCGCGCTGCCGGCGACGCGCCGCGAGGTCGAGGCGTTGTCCACGCTGCACCGCGAGTCGTCGCGCGACGCCGGGCCGCCGGCGCTCCTGACGGGCGCGGCGGGCACCGAGACCGCGCTGCGCGAGCGCCTGGCCGGATACGGGACGTTGCACCTCGCGACGCACGGTTTCTCGCCGCGCGCGGACGCGCGGGACGGCGCGC
>CAZKIO010000078.1:0-15929 GCA_964552795.1 uncultured Planctomycetaceae bacterium | reverse complement strand
CGCCGCCCGCCCGGCCGCACCTCGCGGCCGTCGGCGCGCAGGTAGCGCAGCACGCTGTCCTCGTGCTGGTCGGGCGATTCCAGGAAGCGCACCTCGCGCTGGAAGCGGTACTCCAGCGCGCGCACGTGGTCGGAGCACTCCGACTTCAGGTACTTCACGACCTCGGGGTGCGCGCGCACCTCGGCGGTCTGGAAGCCCTTGTTCGTCAGGCCCGACGCCAGGCGCCGCAGGATCGCGGCGGCGCGCGAGTTCACGGTGCGCAGCCGGCCCGTGCCGCGGCAGCGCGGGCAGGGCTGGAACACCTTCTTGTTCATGCCCGGCCCGAGCCGCTGGCGCGTCATCTCGAGCAGGCCGAACTGGCTGATGCGGCCCAGCTTGCTGCGCGCGCGGTCGGTGGACAGCGCCTTCAGGAACGCGCGCTCGACCGCGCGGATGTTCGACATCTTCATCATGTCGATGAAGTCGACCACCAGGATGCCGCCCAGGTCGCGCAGCTTGATCTGCCGCGCGATCTCGGGGACCGCCTCCAGGTTGGCCTTGAGCGCGATGTCCTCGAAGTCGTAGCCCTCGCTGCGCGTGCGGCCCGAGTTCACGTCGATCGCCACCAGCGCCTCGGTCTGGTCGAACACGATCGAACCGCCCGACGGCAGCTCCAGCCGCCGCGAGAAGATGCGCTCGAAGTCGGCCTCGATGCCGTGCGTCTGGAACAGCGGCTTGGCGCCCTGGTGGAGCTGCACGCGCCCGACGTCCTCGGGCATCAGCTTCTCGGTGAACTCCACGATGTGCCGGTGCACCTCGGGATCGTCGACGATCACCGCGCGCGTGGTCGGCCCGTACAGGTCGCGCATCGTGCGGATCGCGACGTCGGATTCGCGGTACAGGGGCGCCGGCCCGTGGCCCTGGCGCAGCTTCTTGCCGAACGCCTCCCACAGGCTGGTCAGGTATTCCAGGTCGCGCTTGATCTCGGCCTTGGTGTGGCCCACGCCGGCCGTGCGCACGATCACGCCCATGCCTTCGGGCACGTCCAGGGACTGCAGGATGCGCTTGAGGCGCCGGCGCTCCTTCTCGTCCTCGATCTTGCGCGACACGCCGGTGCGCTCCATCGAGGGCATCAGCACGAGGTACCGGCCGGGGATCGAGATGTACGTCGTCAGCGTCGGCCCCTTGTCGCCGATCGCGTCCTTTGTGACCTGCACGACCACCATCTGGCCCTTCTTCAGGAGCTCGGGGATCGGGCGGCGCGGCCGCGCGCGCGATTGCCGTCGGCTCGTGCTCTTCGACCGCCGCGACTTCTTGGCGCCCTTGGGCTCGTCGTCGCCCTCGAGCACCTCGACGCCGACCGCAGGCTGGCTCGAGCTCTCGTCCCACTCCTCGGGATCGACCTTGGTGGAGAGCAGCTTGTCGAGCGTGAAGTCCGCGTCGCCGTAGATCGACAAGACGTCGGACGTGTGCAGGAACCCGTTGCGGCCCTCGCCGAAATCGATGAACGCCGCGCCGATCGCGGGCTCCAGGTTCACCACGCGGCCGCGGTAGATGTCGTTGACCAGCGTGTCCTGGCCCTTGACCGTCATCAGGAAGTCGGTGATCTGCCCGTCCTCGACCACCGCGACGCGCTGCTCCTCGGAGTCGGTCGCGTTCACCAGGATCAGCGACTTGCGCGCGGCCTCGGGGACCGGCGCCGGCTCGTCGCTCTCCTCGGCCTCCGCGGCGCGTCCGCGTCCGCGCTTGGTCTTGCGGCGCGGCTCGGTCGCGGTCGCGGCACGCGGCGCGCGCGCGGAGCGCGGCGGCGCGGGCAGGTCGTCGTCCTCGCCGGGGATCGACTCGATGTCGGCCGGCGTGTCGTCGCCGGCAGCCGCGCCGTCCTGCTCCTTGCGGCGGCGTCCGCCGCGGCTGCCGCGGCGACGGCGCTTCTTGGCGGCACCGCCGGCCTCGGTTCGGCCGTCGGAGGGTGCCTCGTCGCCGCCGGAGTCCGGCTCCGCGGCCTCGTCCTCGGGCAGCACGTCGATCTCGCGCGGAACGCCGCCGTTGGAGCGACGCACCGGCGCCGCGGCGGTCGAGTCGGAGCTTGCGCGTCCTTCGCCCCCCTCGCGCTCACCGCGCCGGCGACCGCGGCGCGAACGACGCTTGCGCGTGCCGGCCGGCGATGCCGTGCCGCTCGCGACCGGCTCGGCCGGCTCTTGTGCGTCGTCCTCGACCGGCTCGGCGAGGACGTCGTCGTCGTCGAGCGCGTCGAGCGCAGGAGCGGCCTCGGCGACGCCCGCGGCGCCGTTCGCCGTGCCGCGGCGCCCGCGGCGGCGGCGTCCGCCGCGCGAACCCCGGCGGCGGCGCTTCAGCGTCGCGTCGGCGCCGGCGGTTGGTCCGGGCTCGCCGGCGTGCTCCTCGGGCCCGTCGTCGGGCGCGGAGCCCTCGTCGGACGCGGGTCCGTCGGAGGAACGGTTCGTATCGGGAGTGAAGAAAGGATCGGTCGGTTCGAACGCGCCTTGCGCGTCCGCTGTGTTCTCAGCCGTCATGGCGGAAGAAGTCCGCGCCAAGGTTCCGGGGCGGCGGGATCGCGCGCGCGGCGTCGCCGCGGTGCGGCGGACGCGGCGCGCGAAGTGCTCGGGGCTGAGCCCCGGCGCCCCGAAGGTCGGCGCGAGTCGGGCGCCCGCGCGAGCGCGCGGGCGCGTCCTGTGGGTGGGTTCTCAAGGAAGGCCCGCCGCCCCGGCGGACCAACGCCCCCGCGCGACAGGCGCCGGGGCGGGTGATCGGTCTCGATGCCGCGGAGCGGCCCGAGGGTGCGCACGCAGGGTGCGCGCCTGTGCGTATGGTCGCGGATCGTCCCCCGCGAGGCTACAGGCGAGCGGGAATTCCGCGCAGCCGCTCCCGCGGGCTCGTCCTCAGCGCTTGGGCAGCGGGCCGACGAGCCGGGTCGTCCCGTTCACGGCCGGGCGCACGTCCAGCGCCTCGGTCGTGATGCGCAGGCCGTCCTCCGTCACCAGGGTGACGGAATCGCCCGCGCGGTCCAGCACGCGGCCCGTGATCGTGCCGCCCGCCAGCACCACCTCGACGCGCGGCAGGCCGGCGATCGCCGGGGCTCCCGGGTTCGTCGGCGATCCGACGATGCGGACGAGCTCGCGCACGTCCCCGGCCCCGAACGACATGCGCCCCAAGGGGACCTCGAGCCAGATGCGCTCCTCCCCCACGGCGTACAGCGTGCCCTCGACCGGCTCGCCCGACGCGAGGATCGCGCGGACGCGACCGACGCGCAGCGTGCGCAGCCGTCCGGGCTTCCCGATCGCCTCGTGCGGGATCGTCTCCTCGAACCAGTAGCCGGCGAGGTCCTCGGTCGTCGCTCGCCGTCCCCCGCCGGGGCCGGCGGCGTCGGCCGGCTGGTTCCAACCGTGGCCGGTGGTCGTGTCGCCGCGCGAGAGCGGCGGCTCGGTTACCGTCCCCACGTCGACGCGGGCCGACGGATCGCCGGGCGTGGTGGGCGTGGTGGGCGCGGTGCCGACCGTGACCTCGAACGGGGTCGGGATCGCGGGCTCGACGTCGGGCGTGAATGCGTCCGGTGTCCCGGCGGTCTCGACCGGAGCGGGATCGCTGCCGGTCTCGACCGGTGCGTCGGGCTCGACGGCCGCGGTGGGTTCCACCGCCGGGTCGGAGGCCTGCGACGGTGGATCGACCGGGGTGACGGCCGCGACTTCGGTCGGACGGGCGGAAGTGCGCGCGGGACGGCTCGCGACCTCGACCGGCTCCGCAGCGGGTGTGCCCCACTGCTGCCAGGCGAACCAGCCGCCGGTTCCGACCACGCCGATCAGGACCGCCGCCGCCAACAGGCGCCGCGCGCTGAACCGCGCGGCCAGCGGAGCGGCGTCGACGGCGTCGACGAAGACCTCGCCGTCGGGGTCCTCGGGGACCTCCGGGGCCTGTTCGGCGCCGGCGTCGAAGGCCTGGCTCGCAGCCCAGGGATCGCCCTGGTTCCCGGCGGCCGAGGGCAGCCCGGTGCCGGCGGCGGATCGTTCGACGTCGAGCAGCCACGAATCGGTGGCGGTTCCGGCGGCCCCGTCCTCGCCTCCGGACTGGGCCGGGTCCAGGCCGCGCAGCTCGGGCTCGAGGCCGAGGAAGTCCGTCGCGCCCTGGCCCGCGTTCCAGGTGGTCTGCGCCGCGGCGCCGGCCTCGCCGGGAGTGCGGGCCTGCGGCGCGGACCGCTGGGGGTCCGTGCCGTCGGCCGGATCCTGGGTGTTCGTGCGATGGGTTTGCGACATCGTGCGATCGCTCGGGCGGGCGCGGGGGGTGGGCCGTGCGTGGCCGCCACCAGCCCGGCGTTCTATCGGTCGAAAGGGCCCCGCGACCGGAATCGATTCCGCGCACGGAGCCCGGATGGGCCGCGGGCCCGGAGCGCAGCGCCTGCGCCCCGGGCCCGCGGGCCGCCGTCGGGGGGGCCTACTTGAGCTTCTCCCAGTACTCGCCGGGCATGTCGTGGGCGATCTTCAGCGCGCCGTTCGAGCCGCCGTAGACCGGCTCCTCGATGCGCAGGACCTTGCCCGAGCCCAGACGCTCGTGCATCTCGCGCTCGATGGCCATGTCCAGGCCCTTGATCATGCTGCCGCCGCCGGCGAGCAGGACGCGGTTCTTCAGCCGCTCCTGGAACTCCGGGTCGAAGCTGCCGATCAGGTTCGCCAGGCCCTCGACCATCGGCGGGACGATCGAACGGCAGGCCGTGCGCATCTCCTCCGTGATGTCGAACGAGGTGGGCTTGCCCTTCACGGGAAGCTGCACCACGACCGGCGGCATGTTGTCGGAGACGTTCGAGTAGCGCTCCTTCAGGGTCTTGATCATCTGCGTCGTGAACTGCGCCTCGGGGTGCTTCTTGCGGATCAGCTCGGCGAGCTGGTTGTCGACGTAGTCGCCGGCGAACGTGTTCGTGAGCTGGTCCGACTCCTCGGGCATCGTGCCGTGCATGCGGCACAGGTCGGTCGTGCCGGCGCCGATGTCGATGACCAGCACGTCGTCGAGCATGTCCAGGCCGTAGGCCACCGAGAACGGTTCGGAGCACAGCATGACGCTGTCCACCGACTCGCGCGCGGCCTTGATGATCGCATCCTTGTGGTGGATCGCGGCCTGCGCCGGGACGCCGATCACGGCGTACACCAGCTCGTCGCTGCGCGGCTTGGCCAGGCGGATGATCTCGCGGATCAGGTCCGCCGCGGCCTTCATGTTGCCCTCGACGTCGTCGGTCGTGTTGTTGCTGGCCTTCAGCACGCCCGAGGCGAGAGGACGGTAGAAGCGGCACGAAAGCCGGTGCTCGAGCGCCTCGTCGCCGAACAGGATGTCCTTGCCCAGGAGCTTGCGCGCCACGATGTCCTTGGGATAGCCGACGTGCGAGCTGATGTTCACGCGCTGGCCGTTGCTGGACGCGACCGAGGTGCGCGAGGTGCCCAGGTCCACGCCCAGGTACAGCACGCCGTGGTCCTTCTTCACCGTGGTCGCGTCCGTGTTGGACGTCTTGGTCGCGGCCGAGCCGCCTTCCGTCTGGCCCTTGTCGGCCGTCGTGTTCTTGCTCATCGTGGTCTCCGGATTGGTTCTCTCGTTCCTTGCCTAGGCTCCCTCCCGAACAGCGCACGACGCGCCAGACGGGGACTCTCGTTCAGCCGGCCGCGGCGGCCGCCGGCGCCTCGCGCTTCTGGAACGCGAGGTTCTGTTCGAAGATCTCGGACATCATGGCCTTCTTGGCCTTCGCGTTGGGATCGCCGCCGCTCAACCCCTGCACGGTCCGGAAGATCGAGGCCACGCCCGGGTCGATGCCCTTCTCGGCCATGACCCGCGCCAGCTCCTCCTCGGTCACGCCGAGCATGGAGGTCAGCTTCTGGATCCGGCGCTCGAGCATGTCGACCAGGCGGCCGTGCTCGGCCATCTGCGCGGCGACGGCCTTGCGGCGCTCTTCGTACAGTTCGGCCACCGCCAGATCGATGACCTGGCGTTCCAGGCCCTCGATCTGTGCGCTGCGCTCGACCGTGCCGAAGATGCGCTGGATCTTGTCGACCAGCTCGGCGCGCTGCAGGCCGCCGCAGTCGGAGGCCTCCTCGCTGAGCGCCGCCTGTTCCTGGCGCACGGTGCGCGAGGCGGCCACCAGCTCGCCGCGCAGCGTGTCGATCTCGGACTCCGCCTCGCGCCACATGACGTAGCGCGCGCCGCCGCCCTGCGTCGCCATGTGCAGCGCGCGGCCGGCCATCTCGACCAGGCCCTCGAAGGAGGCGTTGGTCTCGGCCAGCAGGTTGTGCGCGGCGCCCAGGCTCAGCTTCAGTCCCCGCGGCTCGTTCTCCGGCTCGTTCTCCGGCCCCGGCAGCGCCGCGGCCCCGGCCAGCAGGTCCGCGGCGAGGCGCGCGAGGCGTTCGGGGTTGGTGTTCGGGAACACCGCCATCACGCGGTCGCCCGACTGCACCGCCATGCCGATGTAGCCGCCCTCGCGCGCCAGGCGCTTCAGGAGGTCGTACACGGCGCCCATCGCCGCGGCCTTGGCCTGGTGGCCGCGCCGGGCGGAGAGGTCGTCGAGGCCGTCGACGGCGACCATCAGGCAGCACAGCGGGTAGCCCTGCGCCCGGGCGCGCTGGAACTCGACGCGGATCACCCCCAGCATCTGGGCGATCGACAGGCGCGGAGCCGCCTTGGGACCTGTGCTCGCGGGGGTGGCCGTCATGGATGTTCGTCCGGGGCGGGGGCGACGCGGGCAGCGGGGCGTCAGCCGACCCCGAGCGCCCCGGCGCGCACCGCACCGGTCCACGTGTCGAACACCGCGAGGCCCGATCTTGAGGCGCACAAGCGCCGCGGGCCGCGCCGGCCCCTGGCCGGCCGCGGCCCGCGGCGGGAACGTCGCGCCGGGCTCACTCGCCCGCGTGCGCCTCGGCCTCGATGGCCTCGGCCGGCTCCATGCCGGGGGCCACGAGCTTCTCGATCTGGTCCTTGAGCATCACGCGGCGGCGCGAGAGCTCCTGCTGCAGCAGGGCCTCCTGGTCGTCGCGGTTGTGCACGATCGTCGGCGTGATGAACACCATCAGGCTGCGGCGGTCGCGGCTCTTGACCTTGTGCTTGAACAGCTCGCCGAGCACCGGGATGTCGCCCAGGAACGGCACCTTGGTGTGCGTCTCGACGTTCGCGTCGCTGGTCAGGCCGCCGATCACGGCGGTCTGCCCCGAGTCGAGCATCATCGTCGTGACCAGCGTCGAAGAACGCGTGCGCGGCAGCGCGATCGAGCCCTCCAGGCCCGAGGCGCCGATCGTGAAGATGTCGAACCCCTGCGGCGCCAGCGAGTTCTCGGTGGACGCGCCCGAGAGGCTGGTCTCCTTGGGGATGACCTCCATGACGATGCGGTCGGTGCCGCTCACCACGTTGGGCCGGATCAGGAGCTGGAAGCCGATCTCGACCGGGGAACCGGCCGCCTCGGCGATCGAGAGCTGCAGGCCGCCGGCCTGGCCCTGCTCGGACTTGGCCTCGGCGTAGCGGATCGTCTCGCCGACGAAGATCGTGGCTTCCTGGCCGTCGAGCGCGATGATCTTGGGCGCCTGGATGACCTCGGCCTTGGTGTCGCGCTGCAAGAGGCGCAGCGTGGCCTGGACCTTGGAGAACGACAGCGAGCCGAACACCGTGCTGGGCACGAAGGTGGCTCCGCCGTTGCGCGCCGGATCGACGAAGGGACCGTTGCCGTCGGGGCTGGCGATCAGGAGGTCGTCCCAGCCGCCCGAGCCCTGCACGAAGGGGAACGTGATCGGGATCTCGCCGCCGACCATCGTGACGCGCGGGCCGTCCTCGCCGTAGTCGACGCCCAGGTTGAGCAGGTCGCCGTTCTGCGTGGAGACGAACTTCACGTCGCAGAAGATCTGCGCGGGCTCGACGTCCAGGCGCGACAGCATGGAGCGGATCGCGTCCTGCACCTGCTGCGTGTCGCGGACGATCACGACGTTGGTCGCGTCGATGTAGTCCATCTGGCCCTTGGAGCTGAGCGCCTTGGAGAGCGCCTGCAGGGTGCTGAAGGTCTTGGTGACGTCCTTCTGGGCGCCGGCTCCGGCGCCGCCCTGCTGGATGCTGGACTGGATGAACTCGGACTTGATGATCGGCCGGTAGACGCTCTTGGGCCGCAGGTAGCGCAACTGGTACGTGCGCGTCTCGAGCTGATCCTCGAGCTTCTGCGGCGCCACGACGCGCAGCACGCCGTGGCCCTCCTCGACCACGACGAAGCCCAGCGACTTGGCCGTGACGTTGAGCGCCTCGCGCCAGGGCACGTCCTTGAAGCGCACCGAGATCGAGCCCACCACCTCGGGGCCGACGACCACGTTGGCGTCGGCGCCCTTGGCGATGGCGTCGATGACGACGCGGATGTCCGTGGCCTCCGTGGTCACGATGTCGACGCGCCACGGGCTGATGATCGCCAGCACCTCGCCCGGACGCGGCTCGACCACCGCGCCGGCCTTCTCGGCCACGAGCGCCAGCGCGTCGCGCCAGGGCACGTCGCTGAGCTCGATGGTCACGAGCTTGTCCGAGATGCGCTTCTTGGGATCCTGGGGATCGATGACGACCAGGTTGGCCCCCGAGCGGGAGCGCAACTCGGCCACCACGTCCTCCAGGCTCCGGTCCGCGACGTTCAAGGACACGCGCGCGTCCAGGCTCGGCACCTGGCCGCTCGCCTGGGGCGCGAGCAGCGAAAGCGCCATGACGGCGGCCAACAGCATGATCTTGTACTTCACTTGCCTTCTCCCACCCGCCGGCGATCAGAACCGCCGGGCGAAAACGATGCCACGGAAGATGAATTCGATCTCGTCGCGACGGATGGACCGCACGACGATGTCCTGGTTCAGCACGTCCCCTTCGCCCAGGGAACGGCCGTTGATCACGGCCACGGGCGCGCCGCCCTCGATGATGGCCACGCCGCCCATCTGGATCTTGACCAGCTGGAAGTCGAGGACGGTGCGGGCCTCGTAGGCCAGCTCGCGCAGGCGCTCGACCAGCGGTCGGCGCAGCGGATCGTTCTCGATCTGCTTCAAGCGGTTGTCGATCGCGCCGAAGGCCTCGAGCACGAGCTTGTACTCGCCCGCCTGGCGGTGCGAGGCCATGGTCTTCTCCAGCTCGCGGAGCTGGTTCTCGCTGGGACCGTGCCCCTGCTCGGCGGCCGCGACCTGCGTGCGCAGGTCGGTGAGCACGTCGACGACCTCGGTCTGCAGCCGCGTCTGCGACGGCACGTAGGCGATCGACTTCTCGGCCAGCACGCGGCGCAGGTCCTCCTCGAGGCCGGCCAGCAGCTCGTCGAACTCGGCGCGGCCCATCATCTCGACGATGACGTTCTCGGCCGTGCGGATCTCGTTCCACTTGCCGACGACGAGCTGCGTGCGGTCGATCAGCTTCTGGACCTCCTCCATCTGCTCCTGCACCGAGAGCACGCTGGGCGAGTCGGCCAGGATCGGGACGCGCGGGTCGATCCACGGGTCGCGCCGGCCGCGCGCGCCGCGGTAGGCGTAGCTGGACATGGCCAAGGAGCCCTTGCGGCGCTCGATCTCGCCCAGCAGGAGCTCGCGCTTGCGCTCGTAGCCGTCGATCTTGACCGGCTTCTGGTCGCGCTTGGGCTCGTAGACGTAGGTCTCGACGTCGACGGTCACCTTGTGCGCCGCCACGCCCTCCTTCTCCATCTGGTTGCGCGAGGCCGCCGTGATGCGGAAGTTGGGCACGCGCATGAAGCGCGAATGGCTCTCGATCAGGTCGAGGAAGTCCAGGTACTGGAACGCGTCGCCCTCCAGCGAGAGCGTGTAGGCGACCTTGTCGAAGTCGCTCTTGTCCTTGCGGTTGGCGTTCTCGGTCTTCTTCTTGAGGCCCGAGATGTGCACCCCGGACTCCTCCGAGAAGTACTGCAGCGTGCGCACCAGGTTGTTGATGTCGTCGTTGTCGGGCAGGATGCCCTTCATGACCTCGGTCAGCTCGCGCAGCACGATCACGTCGCGCTCGAGCGCGCTCGTGCCGGCGATCAGCTTGCGCGAGGAGTCGATGCTGGCCCGCTGGACGGTGACCGCCTCGCGCGCTTCCTCGATCTGGCCGTGCTGCCACCACAGGAGCGCCCCCAGGCCCAGGGCGCACGCCGTGCCGCCGCCGAGGATGGAGAACCAGACGCGTCGCTCGTTCATTTGCCGGCCTCCTCTCCCGCGGCCGGCGCGGCCGTCGCGGGCTTCTTGGCGCTCTTGGCCGGCTTGGCCGGCGTCTTGCCCAGGCGGTCATCGGTGCTCTTCAGCGTGAGCGAGAGCGGGAACGACCACGCGACCGGCGGCATCATCGTCTCGTCGACCTGGGTCTGCGAACCCTCCGGCGGAGCGGGCGGCTCGAAGTCGGCGACGAACGGCGAGCGCTCCAGGTCGTCCAGGAAGTTGGCGACGTGCGCGAACTTGTCCGAACCGGAGTGGCCGTTGGCGCGCACGGTCCCGGGGATCTTGGACTTGGGATCGCTGCTCTGGCTGACCTGCAGGTCGTCCAGCCACACCAGGTGGCGCTGGCCGTTCTGGCCGCGGCTGATGACGTCGATCAGCTCGTCGAGCTTCTTCGTCCACGAGATGCGGCTGGCGGTGATCGAAGCCAGCGTGTCCTCGCGCGAACGGTACTGCTTGGCCTCGCTCTCCAGCGCCTGATGGTGCGAGACCTGCGGCGCAAGGCCGTCGAGCTCGGTCTGCAGCGAGGCGGACTCGCTCTCGATCTCGGCCTGGACGCCCAGGCGCTGCCAGGCCCACCACGAGGCCAGGGCGGAGTTGATCCCAGCCGCCACGATCAGCGCCAGGACCAGTTTGATCGGAGTGCGCGCCTTGCGGCGGTACTCCTCGGGCAGGAGGTTGATCCGGATCATGGTTTGCGCACCCGCGCGGCAAGGCCCACGGCGACGACCAGCGTCGACGCCCAGGCTTCCAGCTCTTCCACGTCGACGCGGCTGCCGTCGACGCGCAGGCCCTCGAGGGGATTCCAGGTGCGGGCACGGCGGCCGGTGGCCTGCTCGATGTAGTGCACCGCGCCCGGCGCGAGGACTCCGCCGCCCGAGAGCAGGATCTCCTCGACCTCCACGCCTTCGTGGTGCTCGATGTAGTCCAGGCTCAGGGACAGTTCGCTGACGAGGTCCTCCAGCACCGGCGTGATCGCCGTGTTGACCTCGAGTTCGTGCGCCTCGCTGGCGCGCTTGATCGCCTCGGCCTCGAAGTTCTCGATCGACATGGCGCGCGCGACCGCCTGGGTCATGTCCGCGCCGCCCAGGTTGATCTCGCGGCTGAAGCACGTCTCGCCGCCCGCGATGACGTTGATGGTCGAGCGCAGGGACCCGATGTCGACCAGCGCCAGCGCCTTGGCGGGCGCGCCGGGCTCCACTTCGTCGGCGGGCAGGCCGCACAGCTCCCAGGCGTTCGCCAGCGCGAAGACGTCGACGTCGATCGCGGCGGGCGTCAGGCCCTGGCTCTGCAGGAGCTGCACGCGCTCCTCGATCGCGCTCGTCTTGCACGCGGCCAGCAGCACGCCCTGCTGGTCCGCCTCCTTGCCCTTGGCGCCCGCCTCGGTCGTGGCCGGCGTGCGCTTCAGCGGCTGGAGGTCGAGCTGCACCTGGTCGAGGTCGAACGGCAGGTACTTGTCCGTCTCGAAGCGGATGGCCTGGCGCAGCTCCGACTCGGTCATCTTGGGCATGGTGACGTAGCGCACCACGACCGATTGACCGGACATCGCCGTCACGACCTTCTTCGAGCGGAACCGGCCCTTCTCGAAGCAGGCCGCGACCGCCTCGGCGGGACTGCCGCCGGGCGGGATCTCGTAGCGGGCGAAGCCCGTCACCACCGGCTCGGGACCCTCCAGGCTGAGTTCGATCGCCTTCACGACCGAGCTGCCCAGGTCCAGACCGACCATGCTCTTGTGTCTGCGGAACAAACGGACCTCCCTCCGCGGGAGCGCGGAGCGGCCGCGGTCGATCCCCCGGTCAGGCCGTTCGCCTTCCGGAGTCCTCCCGCGCCGGGGATCGGGATCGACCGGGGCGGGCCGCGGGGTTGAGTCCCCCGCCGGATTCGCGGCGGGCGCTGGGGAAAGCGGAAAGCTCTTCCGCGTGCGGGCGAGCGGGCAGCCCGTCGAGAGAGTCCCGACTCCGGCGACGGGACTCGCTCGACGGGCCGCTAGCCCAGTTCGCCGAATCCGTCCTCGACCAGCGCCGCCACGGTGCGCACCAGTTCCTCGGCGTCCGCTCCGGCCGCGCGCAAGGTGAGGGTCGCCTCGCACGGTGCGCACAGCGTCATCAGCTCGAGGATGCTGCGCCCGTCGACGTCGACGCCGTCGCAGGCCACGCGCAGACTGCTCTGGAAGCGGCGCGCCAACGTCGCGATGGCGTGGCACGGCCGGGCATGGAGGCCGGCCGCGTTGGGGATGCGCACGGTGCGGGCGGCGTCCACGGCGGTGCTGGCGGTGCCGTCAGGGGTCCGGGGCCGGAGCGGGCGGCGCTCAGACCGTGGACTTCTCCTTCAGGAGGTCGATCAACTCGGTCTTCGTGCGCACGGCCATCGCGAAGCGGCGGAAGTCGGCGTTGCGCGAGAGCCGCGCGATCCAGCGCATCATCTCCAGGTGCTGCTCGGGGTCGTGGTCCCCGCCCGCGCGTTCGGGCCGCAGTACGGTGAACACGACGTGCACGGGCTGGCTGTCCACCGCCTGCCACTCCAGCCCCAGCGGGTGGATGGCGAGGCTGTACACCGGCAGGTCCAGGCTCCGGATCTTCACGTGCGGCACGGCCACGTGCGAGCCGACGCCGGTCGAACCGATCTTCTCGCGGTCCAGCAGGGCCTTCACGATCTCGGCGCGCGCGGATTCCTCGTACGCGCCGGCCTTCTGCAACAGGTCGGCGACCTCGGCGAGGGCGCCCTCCTTGGTGTCGGAGGTCAGCCGGGTCGTGCAGTGCTTGGTCTTGAAGTGCTTCCAGAAGTCCATGTGGTTCCCGCGCGGCGGCCCGGTGGTTCCCGCGCGGCGGCCCGGCAGCATACCGGGCCCGGCGCGCCCTGGATACGACCCGGCCGCGCCGCTGCGGCGCATCCGGCGCGAGCGCGCTAGCGCTGGCGCCGCCGCTCGATCCGCCGGTCGTGATCGCGCTTGAGCAGGCGCTCCATCCGGCTCTGCGCCGAGTCCAGCGCCTTGCCGAAGTCCTCCGCCCGGCCGTCCACCACCAGGACCGCGCCGTGGCCCACGTTGGCGACGAGCTCGACCCGGTGCTCCTGCGGATGGCGCTCCAGCATCGCGCGCATCGAGATGATGTTGCCGTGGAACTTCACGAGGTGCTGCAGCTTGGCATCGACGGTTTCGCGGACCAGTTGCGGATAGTCGTGGTGGAGGATGGAAACCTGCGTCTGCATGCGGAACTCCTGGGCGGGCACGCGCCCGCGTCCTCGGCGGAATCGGCCGTAGCTGCGGCCCGCGGGCCGCAGCGGGCCGAGTACGGAAAGGGCCCGGGAAGCGCGCTCGTGGGCGGCGGTCGCCGCCGGCGGGCAGGACAGGATTCCTGCGTTCCGGACCACGGGTTCCAGCCTGAACCACGCCGCCGATCCGGTCAAGGGATGCTCCGCGCGCGGCGCGCCGCGCCGGCCCCGCAGCGCGTCCGCATGCGCAACAGGGCGCACGCGCGCGCGGCCGCGCGTCAGCGCCCCGGCGGAGCCGGCCCGCCCCGGCGCCCGGCGAACGCGCGCGCGCCGTACTGCACCGACAAGAGGTACAGGCCCGCGGCGGGCGCGGTGGGCCCGGCGTCGTCGCGCAGGCCGCTCGCGAGCGCGCGCGCGCACGCGCCCTCGTCCAGCTTGCCGCGCCCCACGTCGATCAGCGTGCCCGCGATCGTGCGCACCATGTTGTACAGGAACCCGTCGCCCTGGATCACGAACGCGAGCCGCTCGCGGCGCACGACGAAGTGCAGGCGCTGGACCGTCCGCACCGTCGTCGGACGCGGCGACCCCGCGTTGCCGAACGCCGCGAAGTCGTGGCGCCCCACCAGAGCGCGTGCGGCGCGGCGCATGGCCGCGACGTCGAGCGGCCACGGCGTCCAGCAGCACAGCTCGCGGCCGAAGGCCGGCGCGAAGCGCGTGTTGACCACCAGGTAGCCGTAGCGCTTCGAGCGCGCCGCGTAGCGCGCGTGGAAGTCCTCCGCACACGTCTCGGCCTCGCGCACGACGACGCCCTCGGGCAGGTGCGCGTTCAGGGCGTGGCGGATGCGGTCGTCGTCGAGGCGCGTCTCGACGTGCGCGTGCGCGACCTGGCCGAGCGCGTGGACCCCGGTGTCCGTGCGTCCGGCGCCGTGGATCGCGACGCGCTGGCCCGTCGCCGCGAGAAGCGCTTCCTCCAGCGACTGCTGCACGGTGTCGAACCCGTCCTGGCGCTGCCAGCCGAAGAAGCGCGAACCGTCGTAGCCGATCAGCAGACGTACGTTGCGCATCGACCGGTCAGCGCCGCCGCACCGGCCGCCGGCCGGCCAGCGCGTCCTCGAGCACGCCGCGGTGCAGGTACTCGATCGCGGCACCCGCCGGCAACCCGCGCGCGAGGCGCGTCACCACGGGCCGCGGTTCGGGCAGCTTCTCCAGCGCCTCCAGCACGAGCAGCGCGGTGGCCTCGCCCTCGGCGTCGGGATCGGTCGCCAGGATCACCTCGCGCAGGCCGCCGCCGCGCGCGCGCTCGACGAGACGCGCGACCGTCAGGTGGCGCTCCTCGGTGCCGTCGGCCGGGTTGTAGGCGCCCATCAGGACGTGATAGCGGCCGCGGAACGCGCCCGAGCGCTCCAGCGCCTCGACGTGCCGCGGCTCCTCGACGACGCACACCAGGGCCGCGTCGCGCGTCTCGTCCGCGCACACGGCGCACGGATCGGCCGCGCTGACGTTGCAGCACGTGGTGCAGCGCCGCGTCTGCGACAGCGCGCGCTCGATGGCCGCGCCCAGGTCGCGCGCGTGGGGATCGCGCAGCACGTGGAAGGCGAGGCGCTCGGCGCTGCGCCGTCCGATGCCGGGGAAGCGCTCGAACGCCGCCACCAGCTCCTCGAGGGGTTCGGGGTAGGCCATGCGGCCCCGTCCTCACAGGCCCGGCAGGGGCAGCCCGCCGGTGACGCGCGTCATGCGCACCTCGCGCTCCTTGGCGGCGCGCGTCAGCGCGTCGCGGACGGCGGCCAGCACGAGGTCCTCCAGCAGCTTGACGTCGCCGGCCGCGTCCGGGCGGATCGACACGCCGCGCACCATGCCGTCGCCGTCCACTTCCACGCGCACGACGCCGCCGCCGGCCGTGCCCTCGATCCGCAGCGCCTTGAGCTCCTCCTTGGCGCGCTCGAGCTCGCGCTGCATCTGCTGGGCCTGCTTCAGCAGGTTGCCCATCTCGCCGAACGAACCACTCATGCGTCGTCCTCGACACGGCCCTCGAACAACTCGGCGACGCGCGCGGTGTACGCGTCCTTCGTGCGCTTGGCGCCCGCCTGGTCCTCCAGCCGCACCTCGACGGGCTGGCCGAGCGCCGCGCTGAACGCCGCCTGGCACAGCCGCTGGTTGCGCGCGTCCTCCACCTGGGCGCGCTCGTGCTCGCGCAGGTTGGCGAGCTGCACCAGCGCCTTGCCCTGGCCCAGGTCCGCCAGGCGCCCGCGGTTGCGCAGCGTCTCCGCCAGCGAGGCCGAGCTGGCGGAGAGCGCGTCCAGGAACCGCTGCCAGGCGTCGGCCGTGCCCGCGATGCGCGGACGGACGGGCGCGGCGCGCGGCGCCTCTCCCGGCGGCGCGGCCGGCGGGCGCACCGGCGTCAGCTCGGCGCGCGGCGCTGGCGCGCGGGCGGGTTCGGTGCGCGCGGCGGGCCCCATCGAGGCCCCGGCGGGTCGCGCCCGAACGTTGTACCACGACGCGCTCCCCGGCGGCGAGCCGTTCGGGGACGGGGGTGACGAGTTCCACAGGCGTCGGCGCCGCCTC
>CAZKIO010000077.1:0-16081 GCA_964552795.1 uncultured Planctomycetaceae bacterium | reverse complement strand
CGCTGAGCCACCCGGTGCGGCTGATCTGCGAGGCCGTGCGCGGGGTGCTGGAGGAGGCGCCGCCGGAACTGTCGGCGGACCTCGTGGACTCGGGCATCACGCTGTGCGGCGGCGGGTCGCTGCTGTACGGGATCTCGAACGCGATCGCCGAGACGCTGTCGATCCCGGCGCGGGTGGCCGACGAGCCGCTGACCGCGGTCGCGCGCGGGACGGGCGTGTTCCTCGAGAACCTCGAGGTGTTCGCGCCGGTGTTGTCGTCGGACGAAGACGACTAGGGCCGCGCGCGCCGCGCCGCGCGCCCTCGCGCGGCGCCCCCAGAATCGCGCCGCGCCTCGTCTGCAGTTGCGCCTCGCGCGCCGGTTTCCCTTCTCCCTCTTCCCTCCGTCCTCCGCGCGCCTCGTCTCGTTCCCGCTCTCCCCGCGTGCGACGCGCCCCCGCGGATGCTAGACAGGACACCCTGCGTTCCGGCGCGTCCGGAACCGTCCGAGGGGGCTTCTCGTGTCGTCGTTGCGGTCGCGGACCGGCATCCTGATCGCCGTGCTCATCCTGGCGGCGCTGGCCCTGCGCCCCGTCGCCCCCGTCGAGCGCGCCGCCGACCTCCTGTTCACGCCCGCCCGCTGGCTCACCGACCTCGCGCGGCCGCTCGCCTTCCTCGAGATCCAGGCCGTGCGCGCCGCCCTCTCCGACGCCGAGCGCGCCCTCGCCGCCGAACGCGACGCCGCCCACGCGCTGATCGCCGCCCAGATCCACTCCGCGCTGCCGCGCGATCCGGCCCTGCGCGCCGAGCGCGCCTTCCTCGTGGCCGAGGTGCTCGAGCGCGCCGCCAGCGACACGGACCTCGTCCGCGTGCGCTTCCCGGCCGGCATCGCGGTCGAACCCGACATGCCGGTCACGGCCGGCGACGTCTACGTCGGCCGCGTGCTCGCTCTCGACCGCGCTCGTCCCGGGGAAGCCATCGTCCAACTGGTCACGCACCCGGCCCTGCGCGTCGGGGCCGCCGTGGAGCCCGGCGGCGGAGCGGAGCCCGTCCGTCTCGTGGCCGGCGGCGTCGTGCGCGGGCGCGACCGGCGGAGCGACCTCCTGCTGCTGGGCGCGCAGCACGCCAGCCGCGAGGTCCGCACGGGGACGGTCCGCGTCCTCGAGATGGGCGACGGCGAGCGCACCCGCCGCCGCGCCTGCGCCGACGGCTTCCATCTCGGCCGCCTGGTCAGCCTCGCCGAGCGCGGCCGCAGCGTCCTGGGCATCGAGACGGGCTTCGACTACCAGCACGGCCTCGCGCAGGTGGCGATCGTGGGCGGACCCGAGTTCGCGACCGACGGTCCCGCGCTCGCCGAGGACGCGTTCGACCCCGCGGCCTGGACGCCCGTGCGCGTCCGCCTCGCGGGCGACGCCACGCCCGGGCGCCACACGCGCTCGCTGTCGCTCCCGTCGGGCGCGCGCGTCGAGCCCGGCGCGGCGCTGGCCCTCGGCGCGCGCTTCGTCGGGCGCGTACTCGCGGTGCAGGGCGCGTCCGCGACCGCGGCGCTGCTCGCCGACCCGGGCTTGGGCGTCGCAGCGGTCGCACAGGTCGAGGGCGCGCGCGATCCGCTGCACCTGGGGCGCCTGGTCTCGTTGGGCGCAGGTCCCGACGGCAGCGTGCGCATGCGCTGGCACGCGCGCGCCCACGCGGGCGAGCGGCCCGCCGGCCGCGCGCGCATCGCGACGTCCTCGGGCGAGCGCGGGGTGCCCGCCGGCCTGTGGATCGGGACGTGCGTGCTGCCCGCGGGACCCGGGGTGCACGAAATCGACGTGGTGCCGGCGCAGGCTGCGGCGCACCTCCTGCGCTTCTCCGCGCGGCTCGCTCCGGCCGACCTGGCACAGGAGGGGCCGTGAGGGCGCCGCGCCGCCCGTCGCAGCGGCTCCTGGCCTGGGGCCTGTTCGTGGCCTGGCTGGTGTGGCTGTCGGCCGCGCAGGCCTGGCTCGCGCAGAGCGGCGCCAACGCGTGGGTTCCCGACGTGGCGCTCGTCCTCGCCGTGCTGGTCCTCGCGCGTTGCGACGCCGAGGACCTGGTGCCGCTGGCGTTCCTGACCGCGCTCGCGCGCGCCGCGACCTCGGGCGAGCCGCCGGTCGTGCTGCTGGCGGGCGTCACCGGCGTGCTGCTCCTGGCGCTGTCGGTGCGCGGCACCTTCGAGTTGAGCGGGCCGCTCGGCCGCACGCTGGCGGTCGCCGCGGCCGCCGCTGCCTTCCACGCGTGGCTCGCCGTCGCGCACGCGGCGCGCACGCCGCACGGGGCGATCGAGCCCGCCGCCGTCCTCGGCGCGGCGCTGCCGGTGGCGCTCTCGTCCGCGGTGCTCGCGTTGTTCGCCGGGCCGCTCCTCGCGCGCCTGCCGGGCCTGACGCCGTTGAGGAGCCGGACGTGGTAGCGCAGCGCCGTCTGCGCCCGCTGGGCGTCGTCCTGATGGCGGGCCTCGCCGTCGTCGCGCTGCGCACGTTCCAGGTGCAGGTCGTCGAGCACGAGGTGTGGGCCGTGCAGGCCCAGAGTTTCCTGCGCAACTCGCGCCTCGTCCCGTACCACCGCGGCGAGATCCTCGATCGCAACGGGCGGCTCCTCGTGCAGGACGAGGACGCCGACCAGCTCGAGTTCGTGTACCGCGACTTCCGCCGGCGCCACCCGCTGGGCCTGGTCACGCACGCGCGCTCGGCGATCGAGATGCGCCCCGTTCCGCTGACCGAGTCCGTGCCCGACCTGGAGGCCTGGGCGCTGGCGCTCGTCGCGCTCACGCCGGCGGCGGTCGCGGAGTTCGCGCGCGGCGGAGCGCTCGTGCTGCCCGACGGCGCCGTGCTGGCGCCCGCCGCCGCGGCCGGCGAGCTCGAGGCACGCGGCGCGCGCGCGCAGGACCTGCGCTTCTACGTCGGCCAGATCGCCGGCGTCGAGCGGCGCGAGGCCGCGGCGCTGCGCAAGCGCATCGACGGCGGCGAAGCCGGGCGCGGCTGGCTGGACCTCCTCGCGGCGGTGCGCGGCGCGCCGCGGGACCTGGTGCGCGCCGATCTCCTGCGGCGCGTGCGCGAGTCGTTGCTGGACCTGCGCACGCTGGCGGAGATGCTGGAGCAGAGCCGCGCGGCGGGCGCGGAACCCGCCGGGGCGGCGCGCGCGGACGAGCCCGAGCGCGAGCCTTTCGCCGCGCTGGTCGAACTGCTCGAGGCACGCCGCAGCGAGCAGGAGGACGACGCCGCGGACGACCTGTTCCGGGCCGCCTGCGGGTTCGGACCGGGGCGCGTGCCGACCGAGGCGCTGCGCACGACCTTCGACCTCTCCTGGATCGCCGCGATCCTGCGCTGGGACGCCGCGCGCCTGGAGCAGTGGGCCGCGACGCGCCGCGCGCAGTGGGAGCGCGAGCTCGACGAGCTGATCCTGCCGCGCATCCTGGTGCGCGCGGACCTGTGCGAGACGGAGGGCGCGCGCGCGCAGCGCCTGCTCGACGGGCTCGCGTCGCTGTGGCGCGTGGGGGATCGCCGCACCGGCGAGCCCACGCCGTGGACCAGCCTCGGCGAGCCCTGCGTGCTGCACGAGGCGGACTCCCTCTTCGAGACGCCGCGCGGCGGCGCGACCTTCGACGCCGCGCGGCCGGTGCTGCCCTTCCAGGACGAGGACCTGCGCGCGCTGGCGGCCGTCGAACCGGATCCCTGGCGCACGGCCGGCCTCCTGTTCGAGATGGCCGCGCTGCGCGCCGGACTGGGCACGCCGCCGGCCGACGCGATCGGCGCGCGCTGGGCGGCGCACTCGGCGTCGAGCGCGGGTCTCGCCGGCGAGTCCTCGATCGAGGACGCGCGACGCGCGGCGCGCGTGCTGGAGGCCGGGTTCTCCGCGGCCTGCCTGCGCGTGTTCGCGGAGCTGCGCGGCGCCGGCGGTCCGCTGGCGCTGGCGCCGGCGCGCATCGAGCGCGCGCGCCAGCGCGAGCGCTTCGTGCTCGTCGACGTGCAGAGCCGCTCCGCGCGCCTGCCGGGCGAGCCGTCCTACGCGCTGGTGCACCTCGTGACGCGCGACCCCGAGCGCTACGCGGGGTTCGGCGTGCGCGCGACGACGCGCCGCCGCCACCTCGTGCTGGACGCGGAGGGCGAGCCCTGCGCGGGCCTGCTGATCGGCGGGGTGCGCCGGCCGATGCTGCGCGAGATCCTGGCGCAGGCCGAGGACGAGCGCCGGCTTGCGCGGCTGCAGTTCCAGTTGCTGAAGAGCGAGGAGGAGGAGCGCGAGCTGCGCGAACTCGCGACGCGCCTCGCGCGCCCCGACGAATGGACCGGCGACGGCGGGCTGGAGGGCTGGTTCGACGCCGAGCTGCGCGGGCGTTACGGCCTGTACGAGACCGAGGGCCTGGAGGACGCCGGCGCCGACGGCGGGCCGCGCGTCGTGCCGGCGATCGACGGACAGGACCTCGTGCTGACGATCGACAGCGCGCTGCAGCTCGCCGCGCAGGACGTGCTGGCGCGCCCCGAGCCGCCGCCCGGGGGGGACACGGACCTCGTGTGGTTCGAGAACCCGGTCGGCGCGATCGTGCTGCTCTCGACCGACGGCGAGGTGCTCGCCGCGGCGTCGACGCCCGGCAAGAGCGGTCTCGCGACCGTGCCTGGTCGCGGCCGCGAACGTTCGCGTGCGCGCGAACGCACGCTCCAGGCGCCGACCTTCAACCCGCCCGGATCGGTGTTCAAGCCCTTCGTCGCCGCGTACGCCGTCGATCGCCTGGCGTTCGATCCGCGCACGGCGTTCGACTGCGTGGTGTGCGTCAACGGCCACCCGGGCTTCGGCGATCTGCGCTGCAACGCCACGCACGTGAGCGCGGACCTGCACCACGCGCTGGCCGCATCGTGCAACGCCTACTTCGCGCAGCTCGGCCTGCGCTTCACGCCCGAGCAGTTCCTGGAGGCCGCGCAGGTGTTCGGGTTCGGCGAGCCGACCGGCATCCGCGCGCCGCCCGGCGCGGAGCGCTCGGGCCTGTTCGAGGACTGGCGCCTCAACCCGCACATGGAGCGCAAGGAGCTCCTGCAGCGCCTGGCGACGCGGTCGGACCGCCTGCGCTTCCCCAACGGACTGGGCCTGCCCTGGGCGACGCCGATGCAGGTCGCGCGCGCGACCGCGGGCCTGGCGACCGGCGTGCTGCCCGAGGTGCGCGTCGTGCGCTCGGTCGGCGGCGTGCCGCTGGCGCGCGCGTCGCGGCCGCTGGGCTTGTCCGCCGAGAGCCTGCGCGTCGTGCGCGAGGGCCTGGCCGCCGTCGTGCGCGAGGGCGGTTCCGCGCACCACAAGCGCCTGGAACCCGCCGACCTGGGCTTCACGTTCGCCTGCAAGACGGGCAGCGCGGACATCGGTTCGATCGCGATCGTGGACGGGATGCCGGCCGCGGATCGCGCCGACGCCGAGGCCGGCAAGTCGCGCAAGCACACCTGGGTCGCGGGCTGGTTCCCGGCCGACGCGCCGCGCGCCGTGGTCGTCGTGTACCTGCACAACGTGACCGAGACGGCCAGCCGCACGGCCGTGCACGTCACATCGCAGTTCCTGCGCACGAGCGCCGTGAAGGAGTGGGCGCTGCAGGGAGGCGCACGGTGAGCGAGGCGACGCTGCGCACCGGCGAACGCCGGCCCTGGCTCGCGCGCGTCTTGTCGCTGCGCGGCGTGCGCTGGGACCGGCTCGACTGGCACGTGCTCCTCCTGGCGGCGCTGCTGCTCGGCATCGGCCTCTTGTTCGTGCACGCCATGAGCGCGACGGACGAAGCGCTGGGGCGCAACGACGTGCGCTTCTCGTCGCACCTGCAGAAGGTGCTGATCGCGTTGCCGGCGTTCGTGGTGGGGCTCTCCCTGCGCGCGCGCTGGCTGCGGCGCAACGCGCACCTCTTGTGGGCGGCGAGCGTCGTGCTGCTGCTGCTCGTGTTCGTGCTCGGCGACGCGCGCAACGGCTCGCGGCGCTGGATCGAGCTGGGGCCGTTCGACCTGCAGCCGTCCGAGCTGGCCAAGGTGGGCGTGATCCTGGGCCTCGCGCGCACGCTCGACCACCTGCGCATGCGCCGCCTGCGCGACTGGGTGCCGCCGCTGTGTCTGGCGCTGGTTCCGATGGCGCTCGTGGCGTTGCAACCCGACCTGGGCACGTCGCTCACGATCGTGCCGATCACCCTGGGGATGCTGTACGTCGCCGGCGCGCGGGGCCGGCTGATCGGCGGTTTCCTGGCCGGAGCCGCGCTCCTGGCGCTGGGCCTGTGGCAGTTCGAGATCGGGATCCGCGACTACCAGATGCAGCGCATCCACACCTGGCTGCGCGGCTGGAGCGCGCCCGAGCTGATCGCCGAGCGCAGCGGCGCCGCGTTCCACACCTACCACGCGCGCGTCGCGATCGGGAACGGCGGTCTGGTCGGCCAGGGCATCGGCCAGGGCTTCGCCAACGAGGCCGCGCTGCTGCCGGAACGCGACTGCGACTCCATCTTCGCGGTCGTGGCCGAGGAGGCCGGCTGGGTCGGCGGGACGATGGTCCTGATCCTGTACGCCCTGCTCGTCCTGTCCCTGTTCGCCAGCGCCTCGGGACTGCGCGACCGGTTCTCGCGCCTGGTCGTGACCGGCGTGGGACTGTTCTTCGGCGCGCACCTGCTGATCCACGCCGGCGTGAACCTGGGCCTCCTGCCGCTGACCGGCCTGACGCTGCCGCTGTTCTCGACCGGCGGTTCGTCGCTGATCACGGCGTTCGTCGCGCTGGGCCTCGCGCTGGGCCTAGCGTCACACCGCGCGATGTCGCTGGACGCCGAGACGTTCCGCGAGCGCTGAGGTGCGCCATCCGCGCCGATTCCGTACTCCGGTTCCTGTACCGCGCGCACAAGGCGCGTTGGCGCGACCAGCGTGCGGCGCTGGCGGCGCTGCTCGGGGCGATCCGCCCCGGCGAAGCGGCGCTCGACGTGGGCGCGCACAAGGGTTCCTTCCTGTACTGGCTGGCGCGCGCGGCGGCGCCCGGGCCGGTGTTCGCGCTCGAGCCGCAGCACGAACTGGCGGAGTACCTGCGGACGGCCTGCCGTTCCGCGCGCCTGGAAAACGTCCTGGTCGAGGAGGCCGCGGCTTCCGAACGGACGTCCCGTGCGGTCCTGCGCATCCCCGGTGCGGGCCCGGCGCACGGCGCGTCGCTGGAGCCGGCCGTGGCGCGGCGCGAGGCCTGCCGCGAGCGCGACGTTGCGACCCTGGCTCTCGACGACCTGTTGCCGCGCATCCCGGCGCGGGTGGCGGCCGTCAAGATCGACGTCGAGGGCCACGAACTCGCCGTGCTCCGCGGGGCGCGCGATCTCTTGCGCGAGCACCGGCCGCTCCTGGTCGTCGAGATCGAGCAGCGCCACCTGACGGGTCACACCGTGCGCGACGTGCTGGATCACCTCGCGGGCGAAGGCTACGGCGGCCACTTCCTGCGCGGCCAGACCCGCGCGCCGCTCGCCGAGTTCGACCCGGCCCGGCACCAGCGCGCGGCGGGGGAGGGCTACTGGAACGCACGCGGCTACTGCCACAACTTCGTGCTGACCCCCGGGCGCTGAGCCGCGCGCGGGCCGCCCATCGCGCGCCCGCGCGCGGACACTAGAATCCGGACGCCCCGCCCCCCCCGGCCCCGCCTCTCCACGAGACCCCGCGTGCCGCAACCGACCGCTCCGCTTCCCGACGCGATCGACCCCGAGACACGCTGGCTCCAGGAGACGCACCGTCCCGGGGTGCCGCAGCTCACACTGCGCGCCGCGCTCGCCGGCATGGCGATCGGCGCGGTGATGTGCCTCTCGAACCTGTACGTCTTCTTCAAGACGGGCTGGTCGATGGGCGTCACCATCACGGCGGCCATCCTGGCGTTCGCGCTGTTCCGCGCGCTGGAGGCCGGGCGCCTCTCGCGCGTGCCGCTGTCCGTCCTCGAGAACAACGCGCTGACGACGGTCGCGTCGGGCGCGGGCTACATGACCGGCGGCGGCAACATGGCCGCGTTCGGCGCGCTGCTGATGGTGACGACGGTGCGGCCCGACACGCTGCCGATGGTGCTGTGGTTCGGCGCGATCGCGGCCCTGGGCGTGTTCGCGGCGATCCCGATCAAGCGCCAGCTCATCAACAAGGAGGGCCTCGCGTTCCCGACCGGGACCGCGACCGCCGAGACGCTGCGCGCGCTGCACGGCGACGGACGCGAGGCTGCCGGCACGCGCCGCGGCGCCGGCCAGGCCAAGGCGCTGGGCATCGGTGCGCTGATCGCGGGCACGCTCACGTGGCTGCGCGACGCCAAGGCCGTGTGGATGCCGTTCAACGTCCCCGGGACGATCCCGCTGCCGTGGACCATCGCCGGCCGCAGCGCGGCGGAGTGGACGCTGGCGCTCAAGACCGAGGTCGTGCTGCTCGGCGCGGGCGCGCTGATGAACTTCCGCACGGCGTGGTCGCTGCTCCTGGGCAGCCTGCTCACCTACGCCGTGCTCGCGCCGTCGCTGGTCGAAGAGGGCACGGTCGCGACGGTCAGCTACAAGGCCATCGTGGGCTGGACCGTGTGGCCCGGTGCGGCGCTGCTCGTCGCCGCGGGCCTGACGTCGTTCGCGCTGGACTGGCGCAGCGTGGCGCGCTCGCTCTCGGGTCTGACGCGCGTGTTCGGCGGCCGCGGCAAGAGCGCCGTCGAGCCCATCGACGAGGTCGAGTGCGCCGGCTGGTGGTTCCCCGCCGGGTTCGTGCTGCTGACGCCGGTCGTCGTCGCCCTGATGGGCTGGCTGTTCCAGATCCCCCTGTGGGCGGCGCTCCTGGCCGTGCCGCTCGCCGTCGTGATGGGCTTCGTCGCCGCGCGCGTGACCGGCGAGACCGACGTCACGCCGACCAAGGCGCTCGGGCCGGTGACGCAGCTCATCTACGGCGTGATCACGCCCGGCAACCTGTCGGGCAACATCATGAGCGCCAACGTCACCGGCGGCATCGGCCTGCACGCAGCCGACCTCCTGACGACGCTCAAGACGGGGTGGCTCCTGGGCGGCAGCCCGCGCGTGCAGTTCTACGCGCAGCTGCTGGGCGTCGTCGCCGGCGCGGCGATCGTCGTGCCGGCCTTCAACATCCTCGTGCCCGATCCCGCGGACCTGGGCACCGACGCCTGGCCCGCGCCGTCGTGCCTGGTGTGGGCCGGCGTGTCGCAGGCCTTCGCGGGCGGCATCGCCGGCCTGGGCTCGGCCGCGAAGTTCGGCATCCTGGCCGGGTTGCTGCTGGGCGTCGCGCTGGCGCTGATGGAGAAGTTCGCGCCGGGCCGCCTGCGTCCGTTCGTGCCTTCCGCCTCGGGCCTGGGCATCGCGATGGTGATCCCCGGCAGCAACGGCATCGCGATGTTCCTCGGCGGCCTCGTCGCCGAGTACCTGCGGCGCAAGCGGCGCGAGCTGGCCGACCGCTACGTGGTGCCGGTCGCTTCGGGACTGATCGCGGGGGAGAGCCTGGTCGGAGTCGCGGTCGCGCTCTTGATCGTCGCGGGGGTGCTCACGAAGTAGCGGCGCGTCCCGGCGCGCGCACGGCCGCGCCGCTGGACAGGACGCGCGCGCGAGGGGACAGTGCCCGGGCATGAGGCGCGCCCCGGCACTGTTCCTGACGGCCGCGTTCGTGCTCGCCGCGGTCCTCTCCTGCTCGGGCGACGAGCCCGCGCCCGCGCCGCCGGCGGCAAGCGCGCGGGCCACGTTCGTCGACGAGGCGCAGTGCGCGCTGTGCCACGCCGGGGAGGCGCGGGCGTGGGCCGGCACCGACCACGATCGCGCGATGCAGGACGCGACCGACGCCACGGTGCTGGGGGACTTCGACGGCGCGCGCCTCGAACACGCGGGCGAGGTCACGACCTTCGCGCGGCGTGACGGGAAGTTCCTGGTGACGACCACCGGCACGGACGGCGCTCCGGCCGAGTTCGAGGTGCGCCACACCTTCGGCATCGATCCGCTGCAGCAGTACCTCGTGGCGCTCCCCGGCGGTCGGCTGCAGGCCCTGCGCGCGGCCTGGGACGTGCGCGGAAAGCGTTGGTTCCACCTGTACGGCGACGAGCGCATCGCGCACGACGACGAGCTGCACTGGACCGCGCCCGCGCAGAACTGGAACTACATGTGCGCCGAGTGCCATGCGACGGGCCTCGTGCGCGGCTGGGACGAGGCCGCGCAGACCTATTCCACGACAGCGCACCGCTTCGACGTCGGCTGCCAGGCCTGCCACGGCCCCGCGTCCGGGCACATGGCCTGGGTCGAGCGCCACAAGAGCGACCCGCAGGCCGCCGGCTCGCCCGCCGGGCGCGGCTTCCCGATCGCGCTCGCCGCGCGCGAGTCGCGCGTCGAGGTCGAGACGTGCGCGCGCTGCCACGCGCGCCGCACGCCGCTGGGCGACGGCTTCCGGCACGCGAACCGGCTGATGGACGACTACCTGCCGGCGCTGCTCGATCCGGGACTGTACTTCGCCGACGGCCAGATCCAGGACGAGGTGTACGAGTACGGCTCGTTCCTGCAGAGCAAGATGCACGCGGCGGGGATGCGCTGCAGCGACTGCCACGACCCGCACTCGACGCGACTGCGCGCCGAGGGCAACGCGCTGTGCACGAGCTGCCACAACGAGACGGGCCCCGCCGCGCGCGAGCACGTCGACGTGAGCAAGCTGCAGCGCAAGGACTACGACTCGCGTGCGCACCACCACCACGAGCCGGGCACGGCGGGAGCGCGCTGCGTGAGCTGTCACGCGCCGGAGCGCACGTACATGGAGGTCGATCCGCGGCGCGACCACAGCTTCCGCGTGCCGCGGCCGGACCTCAGCATGGAGCTGGGCACGCCCCACGCGTGCGCCGACTGCCACGAGGCCCGCGGCGCGAGCTGGGCCGCGTCCGTGATCGATGGGTGGCGCGCGGAGGGCGCGGCGCCGGCGCCGCACTACGGTCGCGCGCTGCATGCGGGACGCACGGGTGCGCCGGGCGCGGCCGACCTCCTGCTCGGCGTCACGCGCGACCCGAGCGTGCCCGCGATCGCGCGCGCGACGGCGCTGGGCCTCGCCGCTCGCTATCCGGGTGCGCCGGCCACGCAGGCGATCGGCGCGGGCCTGGCGGATCCCGACCCGCTCGTGCGGCACGCCGCGGCCGTAGCGTGCGAGACTTTGCCGCTCGCCGAGCTGCCCGCGCGCCTCGCGCCGCTCGTGTCCGATCCCGTGCGCGCCGTGCGCATCGAGGCGGCGCGCCAGCTCGTGGCCGGTTCGCCCACGCTCGGCGCCGCGACAGAGCCGTGGAAGGCGGCGATCGAGGAGTACGTCGCCGTGCAGCGCGCGCTCTTCGACCGCCCCGAGGGCCATGCGAACCTGGCGATGTTGCGCGCGGAACAAGGCCGCGACGCGGAGGCCGAGCAACTCCTGCGCGCGGCGATCCGCATGGACCCGCGCTTCGTGCCGGCCTACGTCAACCTGGCCGAGGTGCTGCGCGGGAAGGGCTCCGAGGCGGGCGTCGAGGACGTCCTGCGCGAGGGCCTGCGCGTCGTGCGCGACTCGGCGCCGCTGCACCACGCCCTCGGGCTGTGCCTGATCCGCCAGCGCAAGAACGCCGACGGTCTGGTGTCGCTCGCGACCGCCGCCGAGCTCGCGCCGGACGACGCGCGCCTGGGGTACGTGCACGCGATCGCGCTGCACGACCTCGTGGGCCCGGCGGCGGGCAGCGCCGAGCTGGAGCGCGTGCTGTCGCGCCAGCCGATGGACCGCGCCGCGCGGCTGACACTCGCGGAGTGGCGCGCGCGGGCCGGCGACGCGGCCGGCGCCGCGGCGCTCCTCGCGGAGCTGCGGCGCATCAACCCGTACGATCCCGCGCTGGAGAAGACCGATGGGGCCCGCTGAATTCCGCCGCCTCGCGCTGGCGCTGCCCGAGGCGCGCGAGGGCGAGCACATGGGGCACGCCGACTTCCGCGTGCGCGACAAGATCTTCGCGACGCTGGGCCCGGACGAGACCTGGGCGATGCTCAAGCTGACGCCCGAGCTGCAGGCGGCGCGGATCGACGCGGATCCGGACGTGTTCGCGGCGTTCCCGGGCGCTTGGGGTGCACGCGGCGCGACGCAGGTCCAGCTCGCGGCGGCGAGGAAGGCGGTCGTCGCGTCGGCGCTGCGCGATGCGTGGCGCACCGTGGCGCCGCGCAAGCTCGTCGACGAGCACGACGCGCGCTGAGCCGCGTCAGCCTTCGCGGCGCCAGCGCTCCCGGCCGTTCTCGAGCTCGTTCACGAAATCGATCTCGGACGCCAGCGACCGGGCCGCCTTCTTCGGCGATTCCTTGGGGTTGAGGCAGAACAGGTCCCAGGCCTCGCCCTTCAGCTTCCACTGGCGCACGTGCCACTCGCCGCGCTTGGAGCGTTCCAGCGGGAACGCGATGCAGCGCCAGGGCTTGTACTTCCAGCGGTCGCCCTCGGTCGCGCCGACCTTGTGCAGCACGCAGCCCTCGTTGGCGAACACGCACCAGCCTTCGGACACCGCGAGGACGGGCAGGCCCTCCTTGCGGCGCGCGGTCACGAACCCGCCCTTCTCGATGCGCGCGCGTGCGGCGGGACGCAGGTGCGGCAGGAACCTCTGCAGGTTCTTCGCGATGCGCGCCTCCTCGGCTGCCTCGACCGGCGGCCGGCCGTTCTTGCAGCAGACGCCGCCGCAGGTGGGGAAGACGCAGTCGAAGGTCGCGGTCTTCAGGTTCTCGATGGGGACCCCGGGCGCGCTCACGTTCCGAACCTCCGGCAGTAGATCAGCTTGTCGTCGCCGTCCGCGTAGAAGTCGGGCACGCGCGCGACGATCTCCAGCCCGCAGCGCTCGTAGAACGCGCGCGTCGCCGCGTAGCTCGGCTTCGACGCGGTCTCGATGAGCAGCAGGCGCGCGCCGATCGGCTTCAGGCGCCCCTCGACGGCCGCGAGCAGCGCGCGGCCGACGCCCGCGCCCTGCCGCGCGGGATCGACGGCGATCCAGTAGAGATCGAACGTCCCCTGCGTGCACGGCGTCTCGCCGAAGCAGGCGTAGCCCGCGACGGCGCCGTCGACCTCGGCCACGACGAAGCGGTAGCCCGCCGAGGCCGGCGCGTCGACGAGCTCGAGCGCGACGGCGATCTCGTTGTCGAGGAACGCGCCGGTCGCGCGCAGGAGCCGTTCGATGGGCGCGCGGTCCGAAGACAAGAGGTCACGCAATCGAACCGGCACGGCGGAGCGCGTCGTCGACGATGTGGCGGATGACTTGCGCATGGTCGAGTCCCTCGCGCGCGGCGGCGAGCGCGAAGCCGGCGCCGGGCGAGAGGTCGGGGTTGGGGTTGACGTCGAGCACCAGCGGGCCGCGCTCGGGGTGCACGCGCACGTCGACGCGGCCGTAGCCCGCGAGTTCCAGGGCAGCATACGCCCTCGCGGCAACGTCGCGCACGCGCTCCTCCAGATCGCGCGGCATCGGACGCGCGCCGACCGACGGAGTGGACCGGTATTCGGCGCTCTCTGCGTCCCACTTGGCGCTGAACGTCAGGAGCTGCGGCTGTCCCGCGGGGACGCGCGAGTAGTCGATCTCGCCCAGGGGCAGGATGCGTGCGTCGGCGCCGCTGCCGAGCAGCGCGACGTTGAACTCGCGGCCGCCGACGAACTCCTCGACCAGCGCCGGCTGGCGGTAGGTCGCCGTCACGTGCGCGACGCGGCGGCGCAGCGCGGCCTCGTCGGGCACGACGCTGGCAGCCTCGATGCCGTGGCTGGCGTCCTCGCGCGACGGCTTCACGATCCAGCGCCGGCCGTCGAGCGCGAGCGGGATCGGCTCCTTCGCCGACGTCATCTCGAACCCGTCGGGCACGGGCACGCCGCGCGCGGCGAGCACGGCGCGCGCGACCGGCTTCTCCAGCGCCAGCGTGATCGCGACCGGACCCGAGCCCGTGTAGGGGATGCGCGCCCACTCGAGCAACCATGCGACCGCGGCCTCGAAGCGCGCCTCGCCGCGCAGCGACTCCACGAGCTGGAAGGCGACGTCGACCTCCTCGCGCGCGAGTTCGGCCACCGTCCAGTCGGGCGCGTTGGGCTTGGCCTCGACGCGCAGGGCGCGCCAGCCGTTCGCGCGGCACGAGCGCTCGATCGCCAGCGTCATCTCGGCGGCCGCTTTCACCGCGACGGCGTCGCGCTCGTCGCCGCCGGCCAGCGCCTCGTCGGCCGTGGCGAGCAGGCCGATGCGCAGGCTCACGGCGCGAGCCCGTGGCGCAGCGCGGCGCTCTTCACGATGCGGTCGACAAGCTCGACGTACGACACGCCGCTCCGCGCCGCCAGGATGCACAGGTCGCCGGTGCGCGGGTTCATTCCCGGCAGCGGGTTGGCTTCGAGGAAGCGCGGTTCGCCGCGCGCGTCGAGGCGCACGTCGACGCGGCCGACGTCGCGGCAGCCGAGCGAGCGATAGGCGGCGAGCGCGCAGGCCTCGACGGCGCGCAGCGTCGCGGGCGGGAGGCGCGGCGGCACGTGGTACTCGACCTGCCGCTCCCAGTCGCGCTTCACCTCGAGCGAGTACACGAACTCCTCGGGGCGCGCGACGCGCGGCGCGATCTCCATGCAGCCCAGGACGCGCGCCTTGTCGCCGGTGCCGGCGATGCCGACCGTGATCTCGGCGCCCGGGCAGAACTCCTCGACCAGCGCGGGCTGGCCGTAGTCGGAGACGACGCGCTCGACCTCGCGCGCGAGCGCCGCGCGGTCGGCGACGCGCGAACGGATGCGCACCCCCATGCTGGATCCCTCCTGCACGGGCTTCACGATCGCCGGCAGCTCGATCGGCGCGTCGGCGGCGAGGCGCGGGTCGGCCACGACGGCCCAGCGCGGCGTCGCGACGCCGTCGGCGGCGACGAGCTTCTTCGCGATCGCCTTGTCGAGCGACACGGCGAGCGTCAGCGGGTCGCTGTGCGTGCAGGGCACGCCGAGCATCTCGCACGCGGCCGGCACGTGCGCCTCGCGCGAGCGCGTGCCGGCGCCTTCGCTGATCGTGAACACGAGGTCGGGCGGGTCGGCGAGCACGCGCTCGACGAAGCGCCGGCCGCCACCGAGCAGCACGGCCGTGTGGCCGCGGTCCCGCAACGCTTGCGCGAGCGCCTCGACCGTCTCGGGCGAGTCGTACTCCTCGAGCAGGTCGTCCGGGCCGTCCGCGCGTACGGCGTGGTCCGACCGCAGGTCGTAGGCGATCCCGATCCGCACGGCGCGCGCCTCAGGCCTTGGGCGTCTCGCCCGCGCTGCGCAGCCGTTCCTCGCGCGAGTGTCCGCGGTGGACCCAGCCGCTCTTGCCGACGACGGGCGTGCCGTCGGCGCGCACGCGCGCGGGCTTCGTGGTCGGCTTCGAGCGTTTGGCGGCCCCGGCTTTCGCGGCGCCGTTGCCGTTGCCGGCGACGTGCGTGCCGCCGTTCCCGTTGCCGTTGCCGTTCGGCTTGCCCGCGGCGTGCGGCAGCGCCGACTTCGCGGGCTTCAGCTCACCCGAGTGCGGGAGCACGGCGTCCGGCTCGCTGTACTCGAACACGCGGTGCTGGAAGTTGCGCAGCAACGCCTTCTTGCGCGTCGCGTCGTAGTGCATCAGGTACTGCGGTGCGACCGGGATCTTGCCGCCGCCGCCCGGCCCGTCGACCACGTAGGTCGGGATCGCCAGGCCGCTGATGTGGCCGCGCAGGCCCTCCATGATCTCCAGACCCTTCTGGATCGACGTGCGGAAGTGCTCCGCGCCGCGCACCGGATCGCACTGGTACAGGTAGTACGGCCGCACGCGCAGCTTCATCAGGCCCGTCATCAAGGCGCGCATCGTCGCCACGTCGTCGTTGACGCCCTTGAGCAGCACCGACTGGTTGTTGAGCGGGATCCCCGCGCGCGAGAGCCGGTCGCAGGCCTGCGCGGCTTCGGGCGTCAGCTCGCGCGGGTGGTTGAAGTGCACGTTGATCCACAGCGGGTGGTACTTCTCGAGCATCGCGCACAGCTCGGCGTCGACGCGCTGCGGCAGCGAGACCGGCACGCGCGTGCCGATGCGGATGATCTCGAGGTGCGGCACGGCGCGCAGCTTCGAGAGGATCGACTCGAGCTTCTTCGTGCCGTACGTCAGCGGGTCGCCGCCCGAGATGATCACGTCGCGCACCTGCGGCGTCTT
>CAZKIO010000076.1:0-16896 GCA_964552795.1 uncultured Planctomycetaceae bacterium | reverse complement strand
ACGCGCCGTGTGCGATACTCGGCCGAGCCATGACCCACGTCCTCTGCGCACTGCTGCTCTCGCTGGCCCAGGGATCCGCCGCGCTCCCCGCCAGGCCCGAACTGGAGGCCCGGCCGGCGCCCTCGGGCGGCGCCGCGCTGCGCATCGACGGGGTCGAGATCGGCCTCGACGCCTACGCACGCTGGCTGATGCTCAACTTCGGCGAGATGCAGGCGCAGGTCTACGCGCGCGAGTACGTCGTGGTCGAGCGCGAGGCCCAGCGCCTTGGCGTGGACGTCGGCGACGAGGAGTGCGCGCGCCGCGTGGACGCCGCGATCCAGGAGCGGATCGCGAAGGCGTTCTTCGGGCGCAAGAGCGAGTGGCTCGCCGAGCTGGACCGCACGCGCCGCACCGAGGCCGGCGTGCGGCTGCAGCGCGAGACCGAGATGCGGGCCTACGCGCTGGCCGAGCGCATGGCCGCGATCGACCGCGTCGTCCCCGACCACAAGATCGAACGCGACTGGCAGCACCAATACGGCCGCAACGGGCGCCGCTACGACCTGCACATGACCAAGACGCTGGTCGTCGTGCCTTCCAAGGAGCGCCAGAGCCGCGAGGAATGGCAGGCCGAGCGCCAGCGCGTCATGGACGAGGGCGAGGAGCGCGCCCGCGCCGTGCGCGCGCGCATCCTGGCCGGCGAGGACTTCGGCAAGGTCGCGCGCGAAACCAGCGACGACCCCGAGACGCGCGACGGCCGCGGCGTGCCGCGCACGCGCTTCTCGCACTACCAGTGGCCGCGGCGCTTCCTGGACGAGCTGGAGAAGCTCGCGCCGGGCGAGGTCTCCGAACCCTTGTTCGCGCGCGGCGGCTGGTGGATCGTGCGCGTGGACGACGTGCAGGTGACGCCGCTGGCCGACGTGCGCGAAGCGCTGCGCGCGCGGCTCGAAGCCAAGGGTCCCGAGGACGACGAGGTCGCCGGGGTCCTGGAGGGGCTGCGCGAGGCGACCACGTTCAAGATCCTGCCCGCGCTGTTCGCCGACGGCCCGGACCCCGAGCTGCACGGCGCGAACGAGCCGGTGCTCGAGGTGAACGGCCAACCCGTCGCGCGCGGGGCGTACGCGCGCTGGCTGATCGCGATCCAGGGCGAGCCGTCGCTGCAGCGCTTCCTCGAGGACTGGGCCATCACGCGGCGCGCGCGCGAGCTGGGCGTGTCGGTGACCGAGGAGGAGGTCGCGGCGCGCGTGACCGAGGTGCTGAAGTTCCGCGTGCGCGAGCGCGGCAGCCGCGAGGCCTGGACGACGTTCCTGCGGCTCAACGGCCGGACCGAGGACTCGTACATGCGCTCCCTGCACGAGCGCACGCGCACCGACCTCCTGGCCGAGAAGATGCTGGTGCTGCAGCGCGAGATCACGCCGGAGCAGGTGCGCCAGCGTTTCCGCAGCGAGTTCGGCCCCGACGGGGAGCGCATCGAGGCGCGCTGGATGGTGTTCCTGAACGCGCTGGAGGACGTCGAACCCGAGTGGACGCGCGAGCAGCTGACCGAGGCCATGGAGCAGGCTTCCGAGCGCAGCCGCGCGCGCGCCGCCGAAGTCGTCCGCCGCGTGCGCGCGGGCGAGGACTTCGCGGCGCTGGCGCGCGAGCACAGCGACGACCTGGAGACGCGCGCGGACGGCGGCCGCATCCCGGGCCGGTTCCGGGCCGACGTCTACCCGGACGCGTTCGGCGCGGCCGTGGCCGGGCTGCGTCCCGGCGCGACGACCGAGCCGCTCGACTACGGCAACGCGTGGGTCGTGTTCCAGGTCGTGGCGCGCCGCAAGGTGACCTTCGACGAGGTCGAGGCGGAGCTGCGCGCCGAGATGCTGGCCGAGCGCCCGAACGGGCTGCACGTGAACGCGCACCGCAACGAGCTGACGCAGAAACTGGAAGTCGAGATCCTGCCGGGGATGGCGGCGCGCTGAGCGCCGGCCGCGCCGCGCTCAGACGTCGGCCGGCAGGGGCTCGCGCGCGCCCGGCGCGAGCCGCGGGACCAGCCGGTCCAGCAGGCGCACGGGATCCCGTTCCACGATCACGAGGTCGCGGTGCCGAGGGCGCACGAAGCCCTCGTCGCGCGCGCGGTCCAGGTGAGCGAGGAGCGGCGCGTAGAAATCGGCGGTGTCGAGCACGGCCAGCGGCTTGTGCTGGAACCCCAGTTGGGTCCAGGTCCATGCCTCGAACAGCTCCTCCAGCGTGCCCAGGCCGCCGGGCAGCGCGATGAACGCGTCGGAAAGCTCGGCCATCAGCGCCTTGCGTTCGTGCATGTTCGCGACGACGCGCAGATCGCGCGCGCCGCGGTGAGCCAGCTCGCGTTCGGCCAGCGCCGCGGGAATCACGCCGATCGCGTCGCCCCCGGCAGCCAGCACTGCGTCGGCGACGGCCCCCATCAGGCCGACGTTGCCGCCGCCCCACACCAGGCCGATGCCGCGGCCGGCGAGGCCCGTGCCCAGGTCGCGCGCCGCCGCGGCATACTCGGGACGCACGCCGGGCGCGGAGCCGCAGAACACGCAGATGCGTTTCACGCGGCTACTTGCCGGACGGCGGCCGGGTGGGCACGGCCGTGGGATCCTCGGTCAACAGCAGCTCGAGCGTCGCGTCCTGCAGGTTGGCCGGGTTGTCGTGCCAGCGCACGCGGCCCAAGCGGTCGAGGATCACGATGTCGGGGATCTTCTGGCCCAGGTAGGCCGCCGTCGTCTGGCCCTGGTCCATCAGCACCGGGAAGTCGATGCCCTTCGTCGGCAGGAACGCGCGCACGGACTCGACCGTCTGGCCCTTGCTGTAGTCGACGATGCCGATCATGCGCACGCCCATCGGGCGGAAGCGCTTCACGAGGTCCTGCAGGAAGGGCCGCGCCTTCTCGCAGTTCTCGCACCACGTCGCGAAGAAGTTGAGGATCACGACGTCGCCGCGCAGATCCGTGAGGCTCAGCGGGCCGCCCTGGATCCAGGTCCCGCCCGGCGAGAGCGGCGGGGCGATCTGCTCGAACTGGCCGAGCATCTGCAGGTAGCGGCGCGCCGAGGCGGCGTCGTCGGCGCTGCCGAAATCGCGCAGGTAGCGCTCCAGGTCGCTGCGCGCGTCGGCGGTGCGCAGCAGATGGCGCCGCACGGCCGCGCGCCGCTCCAGCGACTTGGGCAGGTACTTCGTGTCGGACGCGTACAGCTCCAGTCCGCGGCCGTACTCGCGCTCGGCCGTCACCAGGTCGCCCGCGAAGAGCGCCACCGTCCCGCGCATGTACTGCGCGCGCCCGGCGACCGCCGCCGTCGGCGTCTCCTGGGTCACGGCTTCGAATGCGGTCCGCGCGCGCTCGAACGCGGCGAGCGAGGCGGGTGTGTTCTGCTGGAGTTCCTGCCGCGCGCGCCCCAGCGAGAACCAGCACACTCCATGCTCGACGCGCGCCTCCGCGGCACGCGGATCGGCGGGGTGCGCACGGGCGAACGCATCGAAGGCCGCGGCGGCCCTCTCGTAGTCGGCCTTGCTCTTCAGCGCGTGCGCCGCGCTCCACGCCGCGTCCGGGCCCGGCGCGGGATCCTGTGCGAACTGGGGCGCGGCGGCGAGCGCCGCGAGGAGCGTGACGATGGGGGACATGAGGCTGGATCCGCTGGGCGCTTCCGGCGCGGGTGGCTGGTGCCTACTGTACCCCACGGCCGACGAATCCGAGCCCACCCGCAACTCGACCATGCACGCGCAGCACATCGCAGCAACGCTCCTCGCGCTCCTCGCTCCCGCCTGCTTCTGGGCCGCGGACCCGGGCGAGGCGCCGTTCCGGGCCGAAGTCCAGCGCTTCCTGGAGCGCTACGACGGCGAGTACCAGGTGCTCGCGACGCGCGCGGCCCAGGCCCAGTGGAACGCGCAAGTGCGCATCGTCGAGGGCGACGACGCGCCGCGGAACGCGGTCCAGGCCGCCGAGGAGGCGCTCGCCGCCTACACCGGCAGCACGGAGTTCATCGAGCTCTCGCGCGCCTACCTGCGCCGCAAACGCGAACTGCTGCCGCTGCAGGTGCGCGCGCTCGAGGCGATCCTGTTCAAGGCCGGCGGCAACCCGCAGACCGCACCGACGCTCGTGCGTCAGCGCATCGCGGCGGAGACGGCGCAGGTCGCCAGGCTCTACGGATTCCGCTACCAGATCGACGGGAAGCCGGTCACGACCGGCGAGATCGACGCCATCCTGGCGAACGAGCCCGACCTCGAAGTGCGGCGCAAGGCCTGGGAGGCGTCGAAGGCGGTCGGGCCCGTGCTGCGGGACGGATTGATCGAGCTGCGATCCATGCGCAACGAGGTCGTGCGCGCGCTGGGCTACCGCGACTTCTTCGCCTACATGGCCTCCGAGTACGGGATGACGCCGGCCGATCTCGCCGTCGAGCTCAACCGCATCCTGCTGGAACTGCGCCCGCTGTACACCGAGCTGCACACGTGGACGCGGCACGAGCTCGCGCGGCGGCACGACGAGCCGGTGCCGGACCTGATCCCGGCGCACTGGCTGCCCGACCGCTGGGGTCAGGACTGGTCGGATCTCGTGGCCGTCGAGGGGCTGGACCTGGACGCGGCCCTGCGCGCGCGCGAGCCGCGGTGGCTCGTCGAGCAGGGCGAGCGGTTCTACGTGAGCCTCGGGTTCGAGGCCCTGCCGGACAGCTTCTGGCAGCGCTCCTCGCTGCTGCCGGTCCCGGCCGACGCGGATCACACCAAGAACAACCACGCGTCGGCCTGGCACATCGACTTGCGACGCGACGTGCGCTGCCTGATGAGCGTGGTCCCGACAGGCTCCTACTACGAGACCGTCCACCACGAGCTGGGTCACGTCTACTACTACCTCGCCTACGCGAATCCGGGCGTGCCGTTCGTGCTGCGCGACGGTGCCGCGCGCGCCTTCCACGAGGCCTTCGGTTCGATGCTGGGTCTGGCGGCGATGCAGCCGCGCTGCGTGCGGCAGATCGGCCTGGACGTCGGCGGCGCGACGCCGGATCCGCTGCAGCTCCTGCTCAAGGACGCGCTGAAGTACGTGGTGTTCCTGCCCTGGTCCGCAGGCGTCATGTACCAGTGGGAGCGCGAGCTGTACGAGAAGGAGCTGCCGCCCGAGCGCTGGAACGAGCGCTGGTGGCAGCTCGTCGCGCGCTACCAGGGCATCGCGCCGCCTGCGCCGCGCGACGAGACCTGGTGCGATCCGGCCACCAAGACGCACGTCATCGACGATCCGGCCGGCTACTACGACTACGCGCTGTCGTACGTGCTCATGTTCCAGCTCCACGACCACATCGCGCGCCGGATCCTGCGCGCGGATCCGCACGACACGCAGTATTTCGGCCGCAAGGACGTGGGCGAGTTCCTGCGCTCGATGATGCGGCCCGGCAAGACCGTCGACTGGCGCGAGCTCCTGCGCGAGAAGACCGGTTCGGCGCTTTCGGCGCGGCCGATGGTCGACTACTTCGAGCCGTTGCGGAAGTGGCTCGTCGAGCAGAACAAGGGCCGGACGAGCACCCTGCCCACGTTCTGACGCGCGCTCAGGGCGTGTAGGTCACGCTCAGGCCGTTCGTCAGGTTGAACGTCGAGGGCGTGCAGTAGACGGGCGCGTTGCGGTACCAGACCTGGTAGTGCCGCGTGCTGCCCGCGGAGAGACAGATGCTGTGGACCGTGCACAGGGTGTTCAGGATGCCCGGTCCCCAGTACGCGATGCCCGAGCCGTTCGCGGTCTGGACGCCCAGGCGCACGACCGAACTGGAGACGCAGCGCAATCCGTCGCCGAACGGCGTCTGGACCTGCGCCGTGCCCGAGAACAGGAGGCTCGGCGCGCCCGGCGGCAGGCCCGTCGCGTCCATCTCCAGGTCGTCGGTCGCCACGCTGGTCGTGCCGACGCCGCACAGCAATCCGCCCACGCCCGTCGAGTTCAGGCAGCCGGTGCCGGGCGAGTCGTTGCCGCAGGGGCCCAGGCCCGCCTCGCACGTGCAGTAGCGCGTGTAGGTCTGCTCGCACTCGTCAGGGATGCCGTTGTTGTTGGTGTCGCTCGAGAAGCCCTGCGCGATGTCGACCGCGTCCTCGACGCCGTTGTTGTTGCAGTCGAAGTAGGGTTCGTCGTCGAGGGCGATCGCGTCGAGCTCGTCGGGGATCGGTGCCCCGTCCGAGCGCATCGTCCGCAGCCCCAGCGCCTCGGCCGCGATGAAGATGGCCGGACGGCCGTTGCCGCCGGCGATCGGCGTGGTCAGCACGTCGCCCGGCTCGATCGGCAGGCCGAACTGCGAGTCGGGCTGTCCGATCAGCGCCGAACCGCGCCGCACCGAGAAGAGCAGCATGTCCGTCGCCGCCGGTGCCAGGCCGCAGATCCAGTCGAACGGGACCTGCGAGGGCTGGAACACGCCGTCGCCGTTGTCGCGCAGCGACAGCGCGTCGATGTCGTCGTTGGTCGGGTGCAGGCCCAGTTGCGACGGGCTCGCGTACACCGTGGCCGAGCCGCCGCCCAGGAGCTTGCGCATCACGGCCGCGGGGCTGGTGCCGTTGAGCGCGGCCGAGTTGGTGTTCGGGACGCCCGTGACGTCGGGGAAGCCGCCGTCGAGCGAGAAGTAGATTGCCGCGTTCGCGCCGGTCGGAAGTTGACCGATGTGCAGCGCGTCGAGGTTGTCGCCCGAGTCCGCTCCGGGAACCGGCGGGACGGCGTGCGGCTCGAACAGGCCCACGCCGCGGCGCAGCGCACCGCTGGCGCTGGGACGGCCGTCTCCGTCGAGCACCTGGATGTTCGAGGGCGGGACGGCGGCCGGAGCGACCGGCGGGTTGAGCTGCAGCACGGGCGTGTAGACGTCGGCGGCCGCGTCGCGCGCGGGACTCTCGGTGCGCACGCCGGGCGCGCCCAGCGAACCGGGAACGCCTTGAGCGAAGCGGTCGACGGAGAAGTACAGGCGCGGACGCGGTCCGGTCGGCGGCCCGCCGGGCACGTAGCACGGCTCGTTGCCGAACGAGAGCGCATCGAGCTCCGCGCCGCACGGCTGTCCGGGCGAACCCGGGAGGCAGGAGGGGTACAGCGTGATGCCGACGACCTGACCCGTGAACACCGTCTGCGGCGCGAAGGTCGTGTTGAACGCGGGACCACCCAGCGGGGCGCGCAGCACGTCGCCCTCGGTGATCGGCACCGCGCCGGCGGAGTCGGGCCGCGACTTGGTGGGGCCGTGCCAATCGACGGAGAAGTAGACCTGGCTCTGCGCCCGAGACGTCGCGCCGACAGCGGCCAAAGCCAGCGCGCCGAGCGCGGCGGCATGCACGCGCTCCACCCCGTTGTGTCGTCGCGTCGGGTGTGAGTTCTTCATGATGCTGTGTCGCGCTGCCATGTTGTGTCGCGCTGCTGGTCGAATCGCGCTGCTGCCGTGCGCGGCGACTCCCAGCCTATCCGGGGGTCTCCAGGGCGGCAATTCGGCGTGTTCGCGCTGGAGGGACGCAGCGAACGCGCTGGAAGTTCCCGGAACTCCAGCACCCCTCGGCGCGCCCGCGACGCGGACTGGATTCACCATGACCCGGGGCTCCCCGGCGTGGAACGCAATCCGGGAATTCCCTGCGCGGACTCAATCGTAGTCGAGCGGAGCGGCCAGGCTGCGTTCGCGCTCGTGTTCCCAATCGGCGAGGCTGCGCGGCTTGCGCACGCGCGCGGCGGGCACCGGATCGGCCGGCCAGACGCACACGCGCCCGTCGTCCAGGCCCGTGATCACCCGCAGACCGGTGCCGTCGGGCGCGAAGATCGAGCAGCGCACGGCAGCGCGGAAATCGGTGCGTTGCACGAACGGATCGCCGTTGCGCGCGCTCCACAGGAACACGCTGCCGTCGGACGCGCCGGTCAGCGCCAGCGCGCCTTCGCGGTCGATGTCCGCGCACGTCACGTCGCCCGCGTGCGGATTGTCGGCGCCGACGGGATCGTTGCGCGCCGGATCGATGATGCGAACGGTCCGGCCGCCCTTGCGGCCCAGGGCCAGGACCAGTTCGCCGCGCGCGTCCCAGCGCACGCTGCGCAGCTCGGAGGCCTTGACCTCGCGGCGCGCGTCGGCAACCCGGCCGGGAGTCCAGAAGCGCACGAAGAGGTCCGAACAGGCGACGGTGATCTCGTCGGTGAAGGGATGGACGTCGAGTGCGATGATGCCCGGCGCACGCTGCCCCGGACCTGCGAACGAGCGTTCGGCAAGGAGCATCGTGGTTTCCGCGCGATGGATGCTGGCGCAGCCGCTGTCCCACCCGATCACGAGGCGCTCTCCGTCGTGCAGGAACCCCAGGCACGTGGCCCGCGCCGCGCCCACCGGCGGCGCGACGCGGCGCGGTGCCGCGCCGCGCCCGGGCGCCCAGCACCAGGCGCTGCCGTCGGCGCCGAGCACGCCGATCCAGGTCCCGTCGCCGCCCGACGCGAGCGCGCTGACGCCGCGACCCAGCCGCAGCGTGTCGCCGGGACCCTCCTCATGCGCCAAGTTCCACACGTGCACGGCGCCGTCCAATCCGCCGGTCGCGCAGCGTTCTCCGCGGCCCAGGAACCGTGCCGCGCTCACGGGGCCGTCGTGACGGAACACGCGCAGTTCCTGGCCCGGCAGGCGCGCGCCCTCCGGTTCGGCGGAGGGCGGCACGTGCCACAGGCGCGCGGTGCCGTCGTCCGAGGCCGTCAACAGCGTTCGGCCGTCGGGAGACGACTCCAGCGAGCGGATCGCGCCCGTGTGCCCCTCGAGGTCGTACGTGTCCGGCCGCACGGCCGCGAACCACACGTGCGCGTAGCCGCTCACCGAGCGCGAGACGACGCGACGGCCGTCGGCGCTCCAACGCACGTCGATGTGGCGCAGCGGCAGCGTGAACACGCGCGACGGAGCACCGGTTGCCGCGTGCCAGATCCTGACGGTCAGGTCGTGCGAGGCCGTGGCGATGCGCGCGCCGTCGGGGCTGAACACCGCCGCGTTCACCATGCGCTGTCCGTGGCCGTGCAAGGCGGTGCTCCGCCCGCTGGGGAGATCGTGTACCCACGGGAGCACGGCGTCGCCGCCGCCGACCAGGCAGACGAAGCGCTGCGCCGACGGATCCAGGTTCACGGCGCGCACGGCGCCGTCGCGGAAACCCGCGACGACGGCCAGCGTGCCGCGTTCGAGATCGACGCGCTGGACCTCGCCGCGCGCGGTGCCGTACACCAGGGAACGCCCATCGCGCGCGACGTCGAGGCACAGAGCTTCCTGTTCCGGCGCTCCGAACGCGGCGTGGGTCTCGAGGTCCGACGCGGCGAGCAGCAGCGCCAGCCCACCCTCCAGCGCGGCGACGCGTTCGCTGCCGCACCACACGGCCGCAAGCGCCGATCCGTCGCGGGACACGCTCCCGCCGGTGGCGGGGTCCAGTACGCGGAGCGCGCCGTCGGCGGTACGCGCCAGGATGCGCGAGCCGTCCGGCGCAAACGCGACGGACGCGAGCGGACCGCCCAGCCGGAACGCAAGCTCTTCGGCGGCGCGCTCCACGTCCCACACGCGGACCGTGCCGTCGGCGGAGCCCGAGGCAAGGCGCCGCCCCGCGGGATCGAACGCGACGGACTCGACGCGTGCAGCGTGCGCGGCGAGCCGCGCCGGACGGCCGCGGTGCGTCAGGCTCCACAGGAGGATGATCCCGTCGTCGAAGGCCGCGGCGACACGCGCGCCGCGCTGATCGATCTCCAGATCGCTCACGACCCGAGCGGTCGGCTCGCCGGCCAGCACGCGCTCGAGCCAGCAACCCTCGAGCGCGGGGTACAGCGCCGACCGCGTCAGGTATCCGGGTGCGCGCTCCGCGCCGTCGAGGCCCAGGGCCAGCGCAGCGCTGGCGTCCTGCGGCGCGAGCTGGATGCTGCGCTGCGCCAGGTGCTTGCCGAGCGCGACGCTCATCGCGGCGTCCTTGTCCGCGACCGCCTGGCGCTCGCGCGCGAGCAGCCGCAGCGACACGGCGAGTCCGATCGACAGCGAGAGGATCGTCCCGATCGTCGCCGCGGCCAGCGCCGGGTGGCGGCGGACCCAGCGCGCGAAACGCAGCCCGAGGCCGGCCGGCCGCGCGCGGATCGGCTCGTACTGCCGGATGCGACGCAAGTCCTCGGCCAGGTCGAGCGCGGTGGCGTAGCGCCGCTCGCGGTCCTTCTCGAGCGCGGTTTCCAGCACGACGGCGATGTCCTCGCCCAGCGCCGCGTTGAAGCGGCGCGGATCGGGCACGGGCTCGCGCTGGATGGCGAGGTACAGCGCGCTGCGCGAGGCCTGCTCGAAGGGCCGGCGCAGCGTCAGCGCCTCGTACAGCGTGACGCCCAGCGAGTAGACGTCGGTGCGGCGGTCGAGCGCGTCGCTCGGCAGCTCGAGCTGCTCGGAGGACATGTAGGCCGGCGTGCCGAACACGTCGCCGGACTCGGTGATGCGGGCCGCGTCGGCCCGCTGGTCGCGTGCCAGGCCGAAGTCGAGGATGACCGGCTTCCCGTCGGCATTGACCATGACGTTGCCGGGCTTGACGTCGCGGTGGACCACGCCGGCCTCGTGCGCGGCGTGCAGCGCGCGGGCCGCGCGCTCGAAGAACAGGAACACCTGGTGCTGTTCCAGCGTCGTGCGCGGCGGGAAGCGCACGTCCGCGGAATGGCCGCGCGTCTCGTCGCCGGCATCCAGGCGCGCGTGTCCGCTGGCGTCGTCGGCCCGGCGCGCCTCGCCCAGGATCTCGGCCAGGGTGCGCCCGTCGACGAAGCGCATCGCGATGTAGGGGACCTGGCCCTCGATGTCGGCCTCGTACACCGTGCACAGGCTGGGGTGCTCGAGGCGCGCGATGATCTCGGCCTCGCGCCGGAAGCGCCGCAGCTTCTCGTCCGCGATCGCGTCGAAGTGCGTGGTCAGCACCTTGAGCGCGACGCGGCGCGCGAGGCGCGTGTCGTCCGCCAGGAACACCGAGCCCTGTCCGCCGCTGCCCAGCTCGCGCAGCAGCCGGTACGGCCCGATGCGGCCGTCCTCGCGGCCCGCGGCGGCGATCACCGCCTGCGCGGCGCCCGCCTCGTCGGCGGCCGCGGCGCCGCGCAGTCCCAGCCACTCGCGGGCCACGGCCTCCTGGCTCTCGGGGAAGCGCTCCAGCCAGTGCGCCAGCGGCAGGTCCTCGCCGCGTTCGACGCTGGCCATGTACGCGTCGACGAAGTCGAACGCGTCGGCGCCCCGCGGATCGTCGCTGCGTGCCACGCCGGCGATTCTCGCTCGCCGCCAGCGGTGCTGCTAGCATCGCCTCGGCATGTCCCCGGGCGATTCCGAACCGAACGCAGAGTCCCCGGACACGCAGCGTCTGGCGCGCGAGGCGCACGCCGGCGACGCGCAGCGGTTCGCCGAACTCTACGAACGGATCGCCCCGGCCCTCTACGCCTGGGCGTCGATCCGCATCCGCCCGGCGATGCGCGGCGCGCTCGATCCCGAGGACGTCGTGCAGGAGGTGTGGAGCCGCGCCTGGAAGGCCTTCCCGACCTTCGATCCCGAGACGGGCAGCTTCCGCTTGTGGATCTTCCGCATCGGCAAGAACGTCCTCCTGGAGGGCTTCCGCAAGCTGCAGCGCGCCGGCAAGACGACCGCGAGCCCGTCGACGCGGCTCTTCCAGTTGCAGAACCTGCCGGACTCCGCGACCGCCGTCAGTCAGCGCGTCGCGCGGCACGAGGGCTTGCAGAAGCTGCTGGACTGGGTCGGAGGGTTGAGCGAGGACGAGCGCACGCTGTTCGTGCACTGCGGCCTGGAGGGCCTCTCGTACACCGAGGTCGGCCAGCGCATGAAGCTGCAGAAGGACACGGTCGCCAAGCGCTGGCAGACGCTGCGCGAGCGGATCGCGCAGTTCGGCGCGCCGGCCGACCTGGTCCCGACGGACTAGCAGCCCGTTGCGTCCGCGGCGCGCGGATCGAGTAGGATCTCGGGGAATGGACCGGTCCCTGGACACCGCGATCGGCCGGCTGCGCGCGCGCGCGGCCTGGGCATCGTTCGCGGGGCTCGTGCTCGCGTGGCTGGCCCTCGGCTGCGCGGTGCTGGGCGCGGTCGCGCTCCTCTTGCGGGCGGCCCTCGGTCTGGACGCGCGCACGGCCGCGCTCGGTTTCCTGCCGCTCGTGCTCGTGCCCGTCGCGGCGGCCATGCGCGCGCGCCGGATGCGGCCGTCGGTGGCGGGGACCGCCGCGTGGCTCGACGTGCGTTCCGGCGGCAGCGGTGCCGTCGTCGCCGCGCTCGAGGCGCGCGACGCGCGCTGGGAAGCGCAGGTCGGCGCGGCGCTCGAGCGCGCGCGCGAACTGCCGCGCCTCCGGCTCGCGCGGCCCGCGTGGCGGACGGCCGCCGCGCTCGCCTTTGCCGGCGCCGCGCTGTTCGTGCCGCTGCCCGAACGGATCCCCGGCCCCCCGCTGGCCGTGCAGGAAGCAGCGCTCGAACGCGTCGAGGAGCAGCTCGCCGTGCTGCAGGAGCAGGTCGAGCTCGACGAGGACGTGGCGCAGGAGATGCGCGACGCGCTCAAGCGCCTCGAGCAGGAGGGCGGGCTGCTCGAACCCGAGAGCGCGTTCGAGGCGCTCGACCGTGTGCGCGACCGGCTGGAACAGGAGGCGCTGGAGCGCGCGGAGACGGCGCAGGGGGCGCGCGATGATCTGGCGCGCGCCGCGGACCAGGCCGCGTCGAACCCCGAGGCCGGGCAGCAGTCGCTCGAGCGCACGCTGGCGGAGCTGGCCGAGGCCGGCCTGTCGCAGGACGTGCGCTCCGCGCTCGAGAAAGAGCTGGGACTCGCCGGCATCGCGCTGCCGGCCGGGATGAAGCTCGACGCCGCGCAGCTCCAGGCGTTGTCCAAGGAACTGACCGCGAAGCTGGGCGAGCGGATCGACGGGCTGGCGCAGCGCGGCCTGCTCGACGCGCGCGCGCTCGCGAAGCTGGGCGAGCTGGCGAAGCTCGACGAGTTCCGGTTCTCCGAGCACGTGTGCGACGAAAGCTGCGAGAAGGAGCCGGGGGGCACATGAAAGGGCCTCGGCCATGGCCGGCGCGTGGCGCACGGCAACCTCCCGGGCCGCGGGGGCATCACGCGCGGCCGCGCGGACGCCGAGATGATCTGGGGCGAGGAGACGGCCGGCGACACTTCGCGCTTCGAGGCGCGCTCGCTGCCCGACGCGCGCTACGCGGATCCCGAGAACACGGCGACCGTGGGCTTGTCCGCCGCCGCGCCCGGAGTCGAGCCCGTGGCGGAATCCGCAGGAACGGCAGCGATCCAGGCATCGAGCGGGCAGTCCGCGTGGCGCCGGCGCCTCGCGCCGCACCATCGCGAGGCCGTGCGCGTGTGGTTCGGCCGCGGGTCGGACTAGCGGGCGCCGTCCACGCGCGCGCGAAATGGAGAGAGGCTCTTGACGCAGGATCCGCGCATGAAGGAGACCACGACGCTCTTGTCACCCGCCGAAGTCGCGGCCGCGCGCGAGGCCGCGCTGAAGATCCTCGCCGGGCTCGATCGCACGCTGTACGGACAGCAGGAGCTGACGCGCCTCGTCCTCGTCGGCGCGCTGGCGCGCGGCCACGTGCTGCTCGAAGGCCTGCCGGGCCTGGGCAAGACCGAACTGGTCAAGGCGCTCGCGAAGCTGCTGGGCCTCGCGTTCAAGCGACTGCAGTTCACGCCCGACCTCCTGCCCGGCGACGTGACCGGCGGCCACATTCTCGAGGAATCGAAGGAAGGCCGGCAGCTCGTGTTCCATCCCGGGCCCGTGTTCACCAACGTGCTCCTGGCGGACGAGATCAATCGCGCGAGCCCCAAGACGCAGTCGGCGCTGCTCGAAGCGATGCAGGAGCGGCGCGTGACGGTGCTGGGCGAGACGCGCGACCTGCCGAGCCCGTTCTGGGTGCTCGCGACGCAGAACCCGATCGAGTTGGAGGGCACGTACCCGCTGCCCGAGGCGCAGCTCGACCGCTTCCTGTTCAAGGTCGAGGTGCCCGGTGTCGACCGCGCGGCGCTGATGTCGATCCTGACCGAGCGCTCGTGGGGCCGGCCGCCCGAGCTCGAGCCCGCGACCGACGCGGCCGGTCTCGCGCGCCTCTTCGCCGTGGTCGAGCGCGTGCACCTGCCCAAGGCGGTCGCGGCCTACGTCACTCGCATCGTCGATGCCACGCACCCGCGCTCGGACCTGGCGCCGGAGAGGGTCAAGACCTACGTGCGGCACGGCGCGTCGCCGCGCGCGGCGATCGCGATCGCCGAGTCGGCGCGCGCGCACGCGCTCCTGGCCGGCAAGCCCAACGTCGGTTTCGACGACGTGCGCGCGCTCGCACCGAGCACGCTGGCGCACCGGTTGGTGCTCGACTACCGCTCGCGGCTCGACGGGGTGACGGCGCGCGACGTCGTCGCCGCGGTGCTGAAGGGCGTCGGTGAACTCGAGGAAGCGCTGCCGCGCGAGGTTGCCGGTGCTGGCTGAGGGCTGCGTCCGCCGGACCGCGCTGTCGCTCGCGCTCGCGCTGGCACCGCTGGCCGGCGCGGCCGGCGCGGGCGAGAAGGCCGCCAGCGCGGGCGGCGTGATGATCACGGCCTCGAGTTCGTGGCCGACGGCGCTGAACCATGGCTGGCAGCCGCTGTTCGTGCGCGCCGACAACGGCGCCCAGGGAGCGCGGCGCGTCATGCTGTCGTTCCAGTGCTGGAACGGCCCCGAACGAGACACGATCAACCGTTCGTTCGTGCTCCCCGCGGGCGGCAGCGAGCGCTTCGAACTCAGCGTGCCGGTGCGCAGTCAGTTCGACAACGGTTACAACGTCCTGATCACGGTCGGCGGTGAGGTCAGCTGGCTCTCCGACGTCGGGGCGGAGCAGACCGCGCAGAACGATGGCCGCGTCGTGCTGGTCGTGGCGAGCGCGGCCCATCCGGCCGAGAGCGTCGCGCGCTGGACGACGCAGCTCTCCGACGAGGCGCGACCGCGTTCGTCGGTGGCGGGCCAGGAGGAGAGAGCGATCCGCGTGATCGGCGGCAAGCCGGCGGCGAAGCCCGAGCCGGTCCAGGTGGCGTCCACGTCGCACGCCTGGCTGCCGAGCATCCCGAGCTCGTACACCAGCCTCGATGCGTTGAAGCTCGACGCGCGCGAGTGGCCGGCGGGCGCGCCGGCCGAGGCGTTGTTGGGCTGGGTGCGCACCGGCGGGCTGCTCGCCATCTCCGGAATCGACTCCGCTCGCGCGACGCCGATCGCGCAGGGAGTGGCGCCCTGGATGGAGCCGCGCTTCCTCGTCCGGTCGATGCCCGGCTTCGACCTGTACGCGATGGGGCACGGACTGCTGCTCGTCGGCGGCGGGCTGACGCCCTTCGCCGATGCCGCGGAGATCGAGGCATTCAACGCCGCGTTGGAGATGCTGCGGCCCTGGCAGCCGATGGCGCAGCCCGACGTCGAGCCGATGCTCGTGATCCCCGGCATCGACGTGCCCTTCCGTCCGCTGACCTTGATCCTGCTCCTGTTCGCGATCCTCGTCGGGCCCGTCAACCTGATCCTCGTCCGGCGCAGCCGGAGGCCAGCGCTGCTCCTGATCACCATCCCGGCGATCGCGCTCGTGTTCTCCGTCGGCCTGTTCGCCTATGGCGCCGTCGCGCAGGGGCTCGACGTGCGCGCGGCGTCGCACAGCCGCACGGTGCTCGACCAGCGCACGCACAACGCTGCGACCGTCGAGAAGCGGTTGACCTTCGCGGGGTTGTCGGTGGGCGCGGGCTTGCGGCCCGGTCCGGGCGTGACCTGCCTGCGCAAGAACGAAGCGGGATACCGCTGGCACGACCAGCGCGAATACGTGATCGAGCTCGACGACGGCGTGCTGTTCGCGGACGGTTGGCTGCCCGTGCGCACGCCGACGGACCACACATTCCTGATCGACCGAGCCGCGCGCGGACGGATCGAGATCGCGCGCGAGGCCGACGGCTGGACCGCGTCGAACGGACTGGATGCGCCCGTGCGCGCGCTCGTCCTGCGCGATGCGCGCGGCGACCTCCACCGCTTCCAGGGGCCGATCGCGCCCGGTCGCAAGGCCCAGGCGGATCCGACCGGTCCGGACGGTCCCGAGGTCGCGCGCTGGCGCGCGCTGCGTCCGCTGCCCTGTCCGCTCGCCGATGGCGAATGGCTGCCGGCCGGATCCTGGTGCGCGGAGCTCGAGAGCTCGCCTTTCGTCGATGCGTGCGGGATCGACTACCGCGAGGTGATCTCGCAGCACACGGTCCTGGGGATCCTGGACATGGGAGAGCAGCGCTGATGGTCCTGCTCGAGGTAACCGGCCTCACCAAGCGCTTCGGCCGCCTGACCGCCGTCGACGACGTCAGCTTCAGCGTCGCCAGAGGGCGCATCACCGGCTTCATCGGCCCCAACGGCGCCGGAAAGACGACCACGATGCGCATCGCGGCCACGCTCGACCTGCCCGACACGGGCGACGTGCGCATCGCGGGCGTCTCGGTGCTGGACGATCCGCGCGAGGCGCGCCGCAATCTGGGGTTCATGCCCGACAGCTACGGCGCGTATCCGAACACCACGATCCACGAGTACCTCGACTTCTTCGCGCGCGCCTACGGGCTGCACGGCGCCGAACGCACGCGGCGGGTGGGCGAGGTCCTGGAGTTCACGTCGCTGGCGGCGCTGGACCAGAAGGAGATGAGCGCGCTGTCGAAGGGCATGAAGCAGCGCCTGTGCCTGGCGAAGACGCTGCTGCACGACCCCAGCGTCCTGGTGCTCGACGAACCGGCCGCCGGGCTCGACCCGCGCGCGCGCGTCGAGCTGCGCGAGCTGGTGCGCGCGCTGGCGCGCATGGGCAAGGCGATCCTGATCTCGTCGCACATCCTGACCGAGCTGGCCGAGATGTGCGACAGCATCGTCGTGATCGAACAGGGCCGTCTGCGCGCCACCGGGACCGTGGCCGACGTCACGCGCGGACTGCAGAAGGTCATGCCGGTCTACGTGCGCTGCCTGGGCGC
>CAZKIO010000075.1:0-18719 GCA_964552795.1 uncultured Planctomycetaceae bacterium | reverse complement strand
TAGCATCCGCCGCATGACCGACGCCCCCCCCCAGATCCCCGCGCCGCGGCTCACCGCGCGCGACAACCTCTCCACGCTTCAAGGCCACATCCTGGCCGAGGAGGCCAAGCACCCCGGCGCCAAGGGGACCTTCTCCTGGATCCTCTCGGCCATCGCGCTCTCGGCCAAGGTCATCGCCGACAAGATCCGCCGCGCGCGCATCCAGGACGTGCTCGGCGCGCTCGACACCGACAACGTCCAGGGCGAGCGCCAGCAGAAGCTCGACGTCATCGCCAACGAAGTGCTGCTGCGCTGCCTGGGCTCGCGCGCGGGCGTCGCGATCGTGGCCAGCGAGGAGGACGACAACCCGACCGTCATCCGGCGCGAACAGGGCGGCGAGCGGCCGTACGCGGTGCTGTTCGATCCCCTCGACGGCTCGTCGAACCTCGACACCTGCGGTGCGGTCGGCACGATCTTCAGCATCCTGCGCTGCGACCGGCGCGCGGCGACGCCCGAGGCGTCGATCCTGCAGCCGGGCACGCAGCAGGCGGCGGCGGGGTACATCCTGTACGGCAGCTCGACCGTGTTCGTGATCACGACCGGTTCGGGCGCGCACATGTTCGTGCTCGATCCCAGCGTCGGGTCGTTCCTCCTCGTGCAGGAGAACCTGCGTATCCCGCAGCGCGGCAAGACCTACTCGGTCAACGAGGGCAACCGGCGCTCGTTCCCGGCGGGCTACCAGCGCTACCTCGACTGGGCGCAGTCCAACGGCTACTCGACGCGCTACGCGGGCGCGATGGTGGCCGACGTGCACCGCGCGCTGCTGTCGGGCGGCGTGTTCTTCTATCCGCCGACCGAGAAGTCGCCCAACGGCAAGCTGCGCCTCCTGTACGAGGTCAACCCGCTGGCGATGATCGTCGAGCAGGCCGGCGGCAAGGCCGTGTCGGGCAAGGGGCGCGTGCTCGAGCTGCAACCGGAGGCGCTGCACCAGCGCGTGCCGATCTGCATGGGCAGCCCGGACGAGGTCGACCACCTGCTGCGGCACCTGTGACGGCGCCGCGCGCGCTCAGCGTCGCGAGCGCAGGTCGGCGTTGAGCCGCGCCTCGGCCGCGATCAACTGCGCGTAGCTGGGCACGCCGACGGCGGCGCGCTCCTCGTCGGTCGTGCGCGCGTCGACCAGGTACAGGCGCCAGGCCTGCAGTTCCTCGTTCCACACGTACTGCGTGCCGTAGCGCTGCGGGCGGCCGTCGAGCATGCACAGCTTGTCGATCGCCTCGGCGGCGGCGCGCAGTCCGCGCGGCTCGCCCAGCTCGGCCGCCACGTGGCCCAGTCCGTCGGCGAGTTGCAGGCTGGGCCGGTCGACGGCTTCGGCCAGGATCACGGCCGCGCGGAAGTGGTCCTGCGCGGTCTTCAGCTTGCCGGCCGCATGGAGTTCGCGCGCCTTGCGCGCGCGTTCGGCCTGTGCCTCGGCGCGCGCCTCGTCCGGATCGGCCAGCGGCGCAGTGCGCGCGGCCTCCGACTGCAGGTCGGCCCACAGGCGGTCGATGGACGGCGCGCGCGAGGCGCACCCGGCGATCGCCGGCGCGAGGGCGCAGCCGGCGACGACGAGGACGATGGATCGGAGCATGGGCTTTGGGGGGTGGGGGGGGCGGCCATGCTCCCGCATCCGCCCGGGGGATCAAGCGCGGCCCGCGAACGTCCTCACCGCGGGCCCGGCGCGGGACCGCTTCCGCCCAGCCGCACGAGGAGCGATCCGCCGGCGGTGCTGCGCTCGACCTGCACGTCCAGCACCTGGAAGCGCCGCCCCTCGGGCCCCCGCAGCCAGGCGTTGACGCGGTCGCGCAGGATCGGCTGCTGCGCGGCGTTGCCCAGTCCGCGCCCCGTGATCACCCGGATCCAGCCGCAGCGGCGCAGGCGCGCGGTGTGCAGTTCCTGCCCCAGGCGCCGCAGCGCCTCGTCCGGCCGGCGGCCGTGCAGGTCGACGACGTGGACGTCATCCGCCTCCGGAGGGTCGGGAACCCGTGCCAAGGCGGCATTTTACGAACCTGGGACCCCCTGGGCGCGCCCCGGGGCCCGTATCCTGGACCGCACGTTTCGCCCGGATTCCGGATCCGGTCGAACATGACCCTGGGAGCCGCAGCCCGCGAGGCGGCGGCCGATCAGGATCCCCAACCAAGAATCCACGGAGCTCCAATCATGATGAAAGTCTTTGCCGCGTTCGCCCTCGTCGGGCTGATCGCCTGTGCGACCGAGAAGAAGGCCGTCGGCGACGACGCCGCCGCCACGCTGCCCAAGGCCGAGTGCTGCACGAAGGGCTCGGGCGATTGCGGCGATGCTGCCGCCAAGGCGAACTGCTCGGCCGAGAAGAAGGCGGGTTGCTCCGCTTCGGCCTCGGCGTGCACGGCCAAGCCCCAGGGCTGAGACCGGCACGTTGTCCGATCGGCGGGGCCGGCTTGCGAGCCGGCCCCGCTCATTTGCGGCCCGCGCGCACCTCGATCGCGTGGACCTCGAAGATCAGGGTCGCGCCCGGCGGCACGAGGCCGGGGATTCCGGCCTCGCCGTAGCCCGACTCGGGCGGGACGCGGACGCGGCGCCGTCCGTCGGCGCGCATGCCGAAGAGGCCGTCGTCGAGGCCGGGGACCAGCGCTTCGCCGATCACGATCGTCGTGGGCACGCCGCGGTCGAGCGTCGAATCGATGCGCGTTCCGTCCGCGAGCCACAGCGTGTAGTCGAGCAGGATCTCGTCTCCCAGGCCCGCGGCGATCCCCGAACCCAGGAACAACTCCTCGTAGGTCACGCCGCTGGCGGTCTGGACGTTGCGCAGGCCGACCGGAATCGGGCGCTGCTGCAGGCCGATGTGCCGGCAGCCGGACAGCGCGAGCAGCGCGCCCGCGCTCGCGACCAGCAGCGCCGCGCGCGTCACTTGCGCACCTCGCGGATCCGCACCTGCGCCTCGAGGTCCGCGCCGGGCGGGATCCCCGCGGAGGCGAGGCCCGCCGCGCCGTAGGCCGCGGCCGCGGGGATCGTGATCGTCGCGCGCGTGCCGGCGCGCAGGCCTTCGAGCGCGCGCGAGAGCGCGGGCAGCAGCGGGCCCCCGCGTCCGATGCGCACCGTGACCGGCAGTCCGGTCTCCTCGGTCGAGGCGATGACCGCGGGCTCCTGGGAGGCGGTCTCCGCGGGCGGTTCGGTCGCGGCCGGCTTCGCGACCTCGGCGGATGCGGTCTCCGCGCCGCCGTCGACCTCGCTCGCGACGTCGGACGCGGCGGCGCCTTCGATGAGCACCGGCGTGTCGGGCGTCGCGGGCTCGGCGGCCTCCGAGGGTCGCGTGCGCACCGGGAGGCAGACCAAGGTGTAGTGCAGGACGACCTCGTCGCCGGTCTCGATCGCGACGCCCTGGCCCTCCGCGCTGATCTCGACGCGCACGCCGCCGTCCAGCTCGAGCACGCGACGGCGTCCGGCGGGGATCGTCTCGGGCTCGGGGAGCTTGCGTCGCGCGTCGTCCGCGGTCGCGGGCTTGGCGGGGGATCCCGCCGCGGGCGCGGCCGGCGGCTTGCTCGGGCCGCAGGCGGCGAAGCTCGCGGCGAGGCACAACACCGCCAGCGAGGTCGCGGCGCGGGGCGTGGTCGATCGGGGGCGGTTCACGTCCGTCATCCTGCCAGGATCGAGGCGATCGCGGCCACATCCACGATGTCGTCGGCCTTGCAGCCGCGCGACAGGTCCATGAACGGCTTCTCCAGGCCCTGCACCAGCGGCCCCAGCGCCTTGGCGCCGCCCAGGCGCTCGCTGAGCTTGTACCCGATGTTGCCCGCGTCGAGGTCGGGGAAGATCAGCACGTTGGCGCGCCCGCCCAGCGGCGAGCCGGGCGCCTTGCGCTCCGCGACCGCGGGCACGATGGCGGCGTCGACCTGCAGCTCGCCGTCGCAGGTCAGCGTCGGCGCGCGGCGGCGCAGGAGCTCCGTCGCGTGGCGCATCTTGTCGACGCGCGGGTGGCTGGCCGAGCCGTGCGTCGAGAACGACAGGAACGCCACGCGCGGCGCGTCGCCGACCAGCTTGCGGTGGCTCTCGGCCGAGGCCAGCGCGATGTCGACGAGCTGCTCGGCGCTCGGATCCGGCACGACGCCGCAGTCGGCGTAGGTGTACACGCGGTCGGGGAACACCATCAGGAAGCACGACGACAAGGTCTGGATGCCGCGCGCGAGGCCGACGACCTGCAGGCCCGCGCGCAGGACGTCGGCGGTCGCCGCCTCGCTGCCGGCGACGGCGGCGTGGCAGTCGCCGCTGCGCACGAGGAACGCCCCGAACACGAGGGGGTCGAGCGCGCGGCGCTGCGCCTCGTCGGCCGCCATGCCCTTGTGCTTGCGCAGCTCGAACAGCGTCTGTCCGAACGACTTCGTGCGCGCGTCGCGCGCCGGCGCGACGACCTCGACGCCGGCCGGGGCCGGCCCCGCCATGCGGCCGCCGTCGACCAGCACCGGCGTGCACAGCTTGCGCTGCGCGAGGAGCGCCGCGGCCTGCAGCACGCGCGGATCCTGCGACTCGGGCAGCACGACGCGGCGCGCGGCGCGCCGGGCCTTCTCGTGGATCTCGAGCAGGACGTTCATGCGCTCAATCGCCCTCGGGCGTGGCTTCCAGGACCTTGGCCGGAACGTCGAGCTCCAGGCGCAGCACAGCGAGGCCGTGCGTCTTGCCCTGCGCGTCGGTCTTGAGGGAGGCCGAGCCGCCGCCGCCGAGGCTGTCCTGCAGCAGGAAGTTGAGCAGGCGCAGGTTCGGCGCCTCGTAGCGCACCACGCCGCCGGGGTTGATGGCGTGCATGTGCCGGCGCACGCGCTCGGTCGTGAGCTCGCGGCGCAGGAAATCGAACGCGGCGTCGGAGCGCGCGATCACGCCCACGTTGGAACCCTCCCCCTTGTCCCCGGAGCGGGCGCAGGCGATGCGCGAGAGCGGCACGATCGGCATGGCGTCCTCCTCTCAGGAGGTCACGACCTCGACGCTGGTCCGGATGCGCTCCTTGCGCACCAATGCGGGCCAGAATCCGATGATCTCGGCGGCCTTGGGCCGGCCGCCGGCGAAGCCGGTCACGCCCGGCGGGCCGCTGGTGACGAGCGGCACGAGCTCCATGCCGAAGCGGTCGACCTTGGCGCGGTCGCGGCCCTTGACGCCCATGCGCAGCACGACCTCGGCGGGCTCCGCGCGCTCGGCGCTGGCGATGCCGGCGTGGCACACGTTGGCGCCGACGAACTCGGTCAGGCGCTCCTCGGGCGCGTACTCGACGCCGTCGAGCGCGAGGCGCTGCCACACGATCTCGGCGCACAGCCGCGCCTTCTCCAGCGCGTCCGGTCCGCTGATCGTCAACTCGCCGACCGCCTTCCAGCCGTTCTGGTAGCTCAAGGAGACCTTGTACGTGTCCGTCGGCGCGCCGCCGCGCACGCCGCTCACGCGCACGCGGTCGCGGCCGACCTGTTCCATCGAGAAGCTCGTGAAGTCGGCGCTGACGTCCGGGCCCAGGTAGGCGCGCGGGTCGCCCATCTCGTAGGCCAACTGGTGCGCGACGGTCGAGAGGTTGACGAGTCCGCCCGTGCCGTCGTGCTTGGTGATCACGAAGCCGCCGTCGGCCTCCATTTCGATGATCGGGTAGCCGATGCGCGCCATGTCCGGGACGGAGCGCCAGTCGGTGAAGTTGCCGCCCGTGCACTGCGCGCCGCACTCCACGATGTGGCCGGCCACCGTTCCCGCGGCCAGGAGGTCGTGATCGCCGGGTCTCCAGCCGAACTCGTGGATCATCGGGCCGAGCACCAGCCCCGGATCGGTGCCGCGGCCGGTGATCACGATCTGGGCGCCCTTGCCCAGCGCCTCGGCGATCGGGAACGCACCCAGGTAGACGTTGGCGCTGGTCACGGCGCTGCGCACGCCGGCGAGCGGCTCGCCGCTGTCCATGTTGCGCAGCTCCTCGCCGGCCGCCAGCAGCTCGTCGAGGCGCGGGAGGATGTCGTCGCCCTCGACGATGCCAACCGTGATGCCGCGCAGGCCGTGCGCGCGGATCACCTTCAGCACGGCGTCCATGCAGCCGCGCGGGTTCACGCCGCCGGCGTTGGCCACGACCTTGATGCCGCGCTGGGCGATCTGGGGCAGGACGCGGTCGATCATGCGCACGAAGTCCGTGGCGTAGCCCGCCTCGGGGCTGCGCGCGCGCTGCTTCTGCAGGATCGACATCGTCACCTCGGCCAGGTAGTCGAGGGTCAGGTAGTCGAGCGGCCCCTCGCGCACGAGGCGCACCGGCCCCAGGATCGAGTCACCCCAGAAGCCCTGGCCGTTGGCGATGCGCACTGTCTTCGTCGACGTCATCCGGAAAGTCTTTCCGGCACCGCGGTGCCGGGGGCCGAGAGTCTACCGGGGGAGGTGCGCCGTCGCAGCACGCCGGCCGGCCTCAAGCGGTCGCGCCCAGGTCCCGATACTGCATCGGATCCAGCCCGCGCACTTCGCACGCTGGGCATGGTCCCCAAGAGAGAGAGAGAGAAGCCTTGCAGGAGCCCCCGTTCCCGGCGGGCGAGGTCGAGCGCCTCGCCGAACTGCGCCACCTCCAGATCCTGGACTCGCTGCCCGAGGAGTCCTACGACGACCTCACGCGCCTGGCGGCCCAGATCTTCGAGGTTCCGATCGCCCTGATCGGGTTCGCCGACGGGGACCGCACCTGGTTCAAGTCGCGCTTCGGCATCGATTCGGAGCAGGTGCCGCGCCGGATCGCCATCTGCACCTACACGATCCTCGAGCCGGACCGCACGCTCGTGATCGAGGACGCGTCGCAGGATGCGCGCTTCGCCGACAGTCCGATGGTGCTGAATTCGCCGGGGATCCGCTTCTTCGCCGGCCATCCGATCAACTCGCCCAGCGGCCATGCGCTGGGCGCGATCTGCGTCATCGACCGCAAGCCACGCCAGGCGCGGCCCGACCAGGTCGAGGCGCTCGGCCGGATCGCGCGCCAGGTGGGGGCCCTGCTCGAGCGCCGACGGTCGAACATCGAGCTGGCGGAGGCCGCCCGCCGCCACGAGGTCACCGCGGGCGAACTGCGCCGCAGCCGCAAGCGCCTCGAGATCCTCCACGCGCTCGCGTCGATGGTGCGCGCCGATCACGACGTCGACGAAGTCGTGAGCATCACGGTCGCGCTGCTCGTCCGCCACTTCCCCAGCCTGCGGGTCTGCTACTCGACCATCGATTCCACGGGGCGCCTGGAGGTACTCGCGTCGGTCCAGCCGGCCGGCGTGCAGGACCTGACAGGGCTCGCGTTCTCGCTGAACAGCGCCCCGCTCTACCTCGCGTCGCTGCGCAACGGCGAGACCGTGGTCTGCGAGGACGTGACCGAGAGCCAGATCCTGGCGCCGATCGGATCGGCGCTCCTGTCGGTGGGCGCGGCCGCCTGCCTGGACGTCCCGGTTCGCACGGGCGACGCCAACACCGGCCTCTTGTGCTTCGACGCCGCTGCTCCGCGCGCCTGGAACCCGCACGAGGTCGCGCTGCTGCGCGAGGTCGGCGGTCAGCTCGGCCACTACCTGCAGCGTGCCGTGCTCGAGGCGCGGCGCCGCTCCGCCGAGAGCGAGCGGCGGCGCGTCGAGGAGCGCTGGCGCCTGGCCGCGCAGGCCGCCGGCGACTCGATCTGGGACCTCGACCTGTCGTCGGGCTCCCTGTTCTGCTCGCCGTCCCTGTCCCAGGTCCTGGGATCCGGGAGCAGCCTGCCCGCGACCATGCAGGCGTGGCGCGCGCTCATCCATCCCGATGACGTCCAAGGCTTCGACGCCGCCCTGGCCGACCACCTGGGAGGCGCGGCCTCGACGTACCGTGCCGAGTACCGCGTGCGCGCGGCCAACGGCTCCTGGCGCTGGATCCTCGACCGCGGCTGCGCGGTGCGCGACGAACAGGGCCGGGTCGTGCGCGTCGCCGGCTCGCACGCCGACGTCACCGAGAACCGCAACTGGCAGCAGGACCTGGCCATCGCGCGCGACGCGGCGATCGAAGCCTCGCGCGCGAAATCGCGGTTCCTGGCCAACATGAGCCACGAGATCCGCACGCCGATGAACGGCGTCATCGGGATGGTCGACCTGCTCCTGCAGACGGATCTCGACGCCGAGCAGCGCGGCTACGCCGAGACCGTGCACGCCTGCGGCCAGGGCCTGTTGACCGTGCTCAACGACATCCTGGACTACTCCAAGATCGAGGCCGGCCGCCTCGACCTGGAGAGCGTCGGCTTCGATCCGCGGCGCATCACGCAGGACGTGATCGACCTGGCGGCCGCCTCGGCCCAGACCAAGGGCATCCGCATCGGCGTGGTGTTCGCGCCGGACTTCCCGCGCAGCGCGCGCGGCGACCCGCACCGCCTGCGGCAGGTGCTCGCGAACCTGGTGAGCAACGCGATCAAGTTCACCTCGGAAGGCGGCGTCGTCGTGCGGGCGCGCAGGGCCGAAGCGTCCGGGGAGCGCTGCGTGCTGCACTTCGAGGTGGCGGACACCGGCATCGGCATCCCGGCCGACGCGCAGACGCGCCTGTTCAGGAGCTTCTCGCAGGCCGACGGCTCGACCACGCGCCGCTTCGGCGGCACGGGGCTGGGCTTGGCGATCTCGCGCCAGCTCGTCGAGCTCATGGGCGGACGGATCGGGTTGAGGAGCGAACCCGGGCACGGCTCGACCTTCTGGTTCGACGTCGACCTGGGCCCCGTTGCCGCCCCGGCGTCGGCGGCCTCCGCGCCCCTGGCGGGCGCGCGCTTCCTGCACGTGACGAACAACGCCGTCGAGCGCGAAGTCCTCTCGGCCCAGCTCGTCGCGCTCGGCGCGCAGTACGCGGAGGCTTGCGACCTGGAGACGGCCGCGGCAGCGGTTCGCGCACCGGGGGCGATGCCCGTCGACGGCGTCCTGGTCGACCGCGGCGTCTTCGAGGGCGGCGAGTGGCGCGCGCCGGAGTTCACGACGGACGGCTCGCCGTGCTACCTGCTCGTGCCCCTGCTCGAGCAGTTGCCGGCGGCGGAGTTGAAGTCGCTCGGGTGGCGCGGCCAGATCCCCTTGCCCGTGCGCCACGACCGCCTGGCCGCCAGCCTGGGCCCGCGGTCCGCCGCCGTGGACGAGATCCGCGCGGCGCTGCCCTCGGCGCGCGATCCGGGCAAGGAGCGCGCGATCCTCCACGCGACGCGCGTGCTGCTGGCCGAGGACAACCTCGTCAACCAGCGGGTCGCCGTCCGCATGCTGGAGCGCCTGGGCTGTTCCGTGGACGTGGCCTCGACGGGCGCGGAGGCGATCGAGCTGTACCGGACCGGCCTGCACGACATCGTGCTGATGGACCTGCAGATGCCGGAGCTGGACGGGTTCGAGGCGACGCGGCACATCCGCGCGCTGGAGGGGGAGACGGAGCGCGTGCCGATCCTGGCGCTCACCGCGAGCGCGGGGCCGGAAGACCGCGCGCGTTGCATCGAGAGCGGCATGGACGACTGCCTGACGAAGCCGATCCAGGCCAGCGTGCTCGAGGCCTCGCTGATGCAGTGGTCGAACGGGGAGCCGAACGCCAGCGACTGAGACGGGACGCGCGCCTCAAGCCGTGTCGCGCCGGAGGGCCGGCCGGGTCTCGAGCGCTGGCGGTCGCGCGTCCGCGAAGGCCTCCAGTTCCCGGCTGAGCCGGCCGAGGTCGAAGCCCAGCGCCTCGCGCACGCCGCGCGCGGTGAGCCGCGTGATCCGCGCTGCGGCGGCGCGCGACAGGCTGCGGAATCCGGCCTCGCGCCCCGCCTCCAGGTGCACGCAGGCGGCCGCGAGCTGGATCAGCGCGCGCAGGACCTCGCCGGCGTCCTCTCCGCGCAAGCGCAGCCACGGCTCCTCCCACGCTTCGTGCGCATCCCAGAATCGACGCGCCGCGTACAGCTCCAGGCCGGCGCGCAGCGCGTCCTCGACGGAACGCGCGCCCGCGGGCTCGCTGCTCACGGCAGGATCTCGACGCGCGGATCTTCGAAGCGCACCTGGACGTACTTGGCGTACAGCCCGACGTGGCGCGGCGCGGAGCCGCGCAGGCCGCTGTCGGCCTCGACCGGTGCTCGGTCGCCGGCGCGGATGACGAGCCGGCCGTCGCGGTGGACGTGCACGTCCAGGTCGACGCGTTCGCCGGCGGCGAGCGGCGGGACGAGCCCGATGGTGCGGACGCGGCGCAACGTGGCCGCGTCCTTGGCCGCCGCGTTGACCGACCACAGACCCGCGTGGCCGCGTTCGTCGATGCCGACGATCACGGCTTCGCGGCCGGGCGCGCCGCCGACGACGAAGCCGAACGAGGAGCCGACCTCGCGCGGTCCCCCGGGCTGGATCGTCGCGCGCAGGACGTACTCGTCGGACACCGAGAACCGGCCGTCGACGAGCGCGGCGGCACGCACGCACGCGAGCGCGACGGATCCGGGCCGCACCTCGAAGGCGTCCGGAGGCGCGGAGAGCAGCGCGAGCCAGTCCTTGGCGGGGGAGGCCAGTGCGCGGATCGTGCCCCATAGGAGGCCCTTCTCGCGCGCCGCTTCGCGCAGCTCCGCGGCGGCGGGCGCCAGCGGTTCGCCCAGCACGGCGGCGAGGTCGGCCGCCAGCGTGTACGCGCGCAGCACGAACCCGGACGCCTTGTAGTCGGCGACCAGCGCCAGCGCGGTGCGCGTCAGATCGTTCGTGCGCTGCCGCGCAGTGCGCAGCGCCGCGTTGCGCCGGTCGAGCTTGCGCAGGCGGGTCTCCAGTTCGGCGGCGCGCTCCTCGGACAGCGCGAATGCGCCGCTGTCGGACAGCTCCAGCGTCTGCTCCACGAGCGCCGCGGCCGCCGACGCCCGTCCCAGGCGCTCCAGGATGTCGGCCTGCTGCAGCAGCAGCGCGCCGTCGGGCTTGTCCTTGTCGATCTCCGCGCGCACCCACTCGGTGTGGATCAGCGCGCGCGCGAGCAGGTCTTCGGCCTCGGATCCGCCCTTCTTGCGGCCGACCTCGCCGGCGCGTGCGAGCAGCCGCTCGGCGCGTTCGATGCGCATCCTGCGCGCCGTCGCGTCGCGCCCATGCAGCGGCGCGACCTCGTCCAGGATCCAGCGCTCGAAGTCGCGCTCGAAGGCCGCCAGGTCCGCGTGCCCCAGCGGCGAGGCCTTGCCCAGCATCGTCTTCTCGAACAGCTCCAGCGAGCCGGACCCGCGCTTGATCATCTCGCTGCGATAGCGCGAGTACAGCGGCCGGTAGACGTGCTGCAGCGTCGCGGGATCCTCGTACTCCTGCAGGAAGTACACGAGGCCCCAGCCCCAGGAGTAGTACTCGGGCGCGTACGAGCCCGGGCTCTCGTACGCGATCACCTCCCGCACGCGCGGAGCCTTGCCGCCCGCGATCTGCCAGCGCAGCGCGCCCAGCCGCCCCAGCGCCGCGCGCGGCCACAGGACGCGGCCGTCGGCCATCGCCACGGCGCCCTCGAAGAACGTGGCGGTGCCTTCGTTGAGCCACGCCGGCACCGGCGACCCGCCGGAGAGCAGCGTCATGAACTGGTGGCTGGCCTCGTGGAACAGCGTCTCCAGCATCGCGTCGAGCGTGCCCGCGGGCGTCGAGCGCGAGTCGTAGGCGTACACCTCGCCGGTGCCCGGCGACCACCAGCCGTCGGGGCTGCCGCCGCCTTGCCACGAGGCGAGCATGCGCTCCTTGTTCGGCAGGACGCGGATCGTCGCCTTGGACGAACGCGCCTTCCTGGAGTCGGCGTCGAAGTACACCTGCACGTAGAACGCGTGCAGGTCCTCCATCAGCCGCGCGAGGCGGCGGACCACGTCCGGTTCGAGATGGCAGGCGAAGCGGTAGTGTTCGCTGTCCATCTCGAACAGCGGCAGCTCGCCGCCGGCGGGGGGCTCCTCGGCGCCGTCGGTGAGCTGCACCTTCTCGAACGCCGCGCGCGCCTGCTTGAGCAGCGCCTCCGCGCGCGCGGCGTCCTTGCCGCGCGCGACGCGCGGCAGCTTCTCCGCCAGGCTCACGGCGCGTTCCGCGTCGCCGCCGTCGAGCAGGTCCTCGGCGGCCGTGATCAGCGTCGCCGCCACCTTGCGCAGGAACGGGTCGCGCCGGGCGGAGAGGGGATCGAGGCGGCGCACCGCGGCCAGCGCGGCCTTCTGCTCGGGCTCGCGGCCGGCGCGTTCGAACCCGACCGCCGCCGCGTCCAGTTGCTGGGCCGCCTCGTCCAGCCGCCCGAGCTGCTCGAGCGCCGTGCCCAGCAGCCGGCGCTCGTCGGCCGACAACTCGCTGCGCCGCCCGCGTTCCTCCAAGAGGCCGGCGAGGGCCGGCCAGTCGCGCGCGCGCTCCAATGCATGCGCCCGCTCCATGCCTTCGTCGCCCGCCCCGCTGAACGAGGCGGCGCACACGAGGAGAGCGGGCGCTGCGAAGAGGAGCCTCATCGGCTCCGGGCGATCACTTGGCGGTCGCGCGGAATTCGGTCGTGCCCGAGAACTCCATGGTCTGCTCGATCGACATGCTGCGGCCCTGGACCTCCATGGTCATGCCCTGGTCGGCCTTGAAGCCCGTGGTGCCCGACAGGTCGAGCGCGTGGAAGTGGCCGGCGGCGACGTTCCACAGGAGCTGGCCCTCGGCCTCGATGGCGAATTCGATGTCGATGTGGTCGAACTCCATGCTGGTGACCTCGGGCGGAAGGTCGCCCTTGGAGGCCGCCTCGCGCACCTTCTCGGTCATGTCGGTCTTGGCCTTGATGTCGATCGTGATCTTGATCACGGCCATCTGGACGCCGTCGACCTCGCGCATGCCGGCGAACTTGCCCTTGGCCGTGCCCTCGACGTCGTCGCCGAACATGTCCGCCATGTTCTCCATCCCCGAGCTGCCGCCCATCCCCATCTCGTTGGAGGAGCCTTCCTTGGGCTTCAGCGACAGGTTGCCGCCCGGCGCGATCACGTCGACGAGGCGCTTGGGCGAAATCTCCCACTCGTCGCCTTCCTTGACCTCGTCCGCGGGCAGCAGCGCGCGCATGTCCATGTCCTCGCGCAGGCCGGTGAGCAGCTTCTCGGAGGCGCCGGCGGGATCGAACGTGCGCTTGTACTCGCCTTTCTCGGCGTCCCACTGGAACAGCACGTGCTTGCCGGTCAGCTCGCTCTCGGCCGTGGCGCTCGAGTCGGCGTCGCGCGACTGGCCCATCATCTCCATCTTCATCGACGTGGAGACCTCGCTCGAGAGGTCGTCGTAGGTGCGCTTCAGCTTGCGCGGCGCGCCGTCGGCCACCTTCAGGTACTCGTCCGTGACGACGACCTTGTAGGTGGCGACCATGGTCATCTCCATCTCGGGCTGCATGCCGCCGGCCGCGCCGCCGAGCGTCATGTCCTCGAGGCTCAGGTTGGACTTGACCTCGAAGGTCTTCTCCAGGCTCTTGCCCTCGGAGGGACCGAACTTGATGCGCGTCGCCGGGGCGTTGGAGCCCAGCGTGATGGACATCAGGAGGGCGGGAAGCAGCAGGGCCTTCGTTGCGTTCATAAGCGGATGCACGGCGGCTGCGCCGTGGGTGGTGATGTGGGCCGCGCGGATGGGGCTCGGCGCAGCGCTGGAGTATAGGGGCTGGGGGCGCCGGCACCGCGTGCCCTACAGGCCTTGAACCGGCGGCGCGGCGCGCGGGCCGCGCGCGCAGGCCCCGTCGCGGGGTTCTCCGCAAGCGGGCGAGCCCCCCCGCGCCGGGCGCGGGAGGGCTCGCATGGGAATCGGCGGACGTCGTCCGCGGCCTGACTCAGGGGCAGAAGGTCACCAGGAGGCCGTCGCTCAAGTTGAAGCCCGCGCCGCCGGCCGCCGGGTTGCGGTACCAGAACTGGAACCGCCACTGCTCGCCCGAGCTGATCGGCTGGGGCAGGGCGCCGTAGTTCAGGACCCGGTGCCCGTCACCCAGGAAGTCCGTCGTGATGATCGGGAGCCGGAAGACCGAGCCGCCGATGCAGCGGAAGCCGTTGCCGAACGGGGTCTGCACGGCGTTCTGGCCGTAGTAGAAGAGGCCCGCCGCGTTCGGCGGACAGCCGACCGCGATCAGCTCGAGGTTGTTGTTGGCGATGCTCGACGAGCCCTGCCAGCTCATGAACGAGCCAGGGCCGACCGAGTTGGGAGACGACGAGCAGTAGTTGACCGGCGACGGGCAGGGCAGCGGAGCCTGCTCGATCCAGACCAGCTCGACGTCGTCGATGTTCCACCCGCCGTAGTTGGTGGTGCCGTTCGACCGGATGCGCCACTCGACTTGCACGGACGGGTTGTTGTTGGCCAACGCGCCGAGGAAGTACTCCTGCGTGGTCCACCCGCCGTCGTTGAAGTTCGAAGTCGGGTTGATGTAGATCTGCGTTCCGTTCACCAGGAGCCGCGCCTGGTCCGAGCCTGAGCCCTGGACGGACAGCCAGCGCTTGAACCGCAGGCGCACGTTCGTGGCGCCCGTGCAGTCGGTGTTCGGCGTGCGCAGGTACATGTGGGCGTTGGGGGAGTAGGCGCCGTTGACGGTCGTGCTGGTCGTGCCGTTGCCCATGTCCGTGCCCCAGCAGACGCTGGTGCTGAAGGCCGAGGCCGGATCGGCCCAGCCGGTGCCGGTCTTGCCCGCCGGGCTCTCGCGCTGCCAGTCGTCGGCCGAACTGCTCGTGTCGCCGATGCTGCCGTGCGTCCAGCCCTCGTCGCCGACCGGACCGTCGAAGTTGTGGAAGCGCAGCACGTGCACCAGGCCGACGTCGAAGCCCAGCAGGATGTTGGGCGCGGAGGTCGGGAACCGGCCGGTCTGCGCGGTCGAGTTCGTCGCCTGCACGTAGTACTCGATGCCCGCGGGCGTCAGCGATCCCGGGATCTGCGCGCGCCACAGGTTGCCGCTGATGTTGGTCATCGGCAGCGTCGTGAACGACCCGCCGTCGATGCGGTACAGCAGGCTGGCCGAGACGACCGGCGGGTTCTGGTTGGCCACCACCGTGGCGTTGACGGTGTAGGGGCCGACGTGGTCGGTGGTGTCGGTCAGGCTGGTGACGCCGCTGACCGTGATGGCCAGGAGGGCCACGCCCGGGAAGCCCTGGTCGCGGAAGCCCAGGTCGATGTCGGTGTAGTGCGGCGTGCCGTTGTTGATGTTGCCGTCGTCGTCGTCCAGCGTGAGCCACTGCGTCTCGATGATCGAGTGGATCGCGGTCTGGTTGTAGGCGTTCAGCCAGTTGATGAAGAGCGCGTTGGCCGTGAGGTCGCCGGCCGTGTTGCCCAGCGACGCGTTCAGGCGGTTGCGGATCTTCCAGGCCGCGCCCATCCAGACCTCGCCGTCGGTGTGCACCTGCCCGTAGCAGCCGCCGTTGGCGTCCCCGCAGTACTGGCGCGTGTTGGTGCCGGTGCGGATGAACGACGAGCCGCTGAAGTTCTGGCCGACGATCGGGTTGTCGAACATGTACATCGCCCAGACGTCGGCGTTGCCTTCGCCCATGCCGTCCGAGCCGTTGCCGGTGCTGTAGCGGTCGTTCATCCAGTGGCCGTGCTCGTGCGCGATGACGGTCGAGTACGCCGTGTTCGAGCAGCCGCCGCCGGCGTTGTAGAAGTTGATCGAGCTGCCGTTGTAGTAGGCGTTGCACGAACCCGCGACGGCCGTGTTGGCGCGGAACTGCATGTCGGCCCTGGTGTCCGCCGGGTTCACCGCCTTGATGAAGTCGCGCAGCAGCGGGATCACGCGGAAGCAGTTGGCCTGCGCCGTGACGGTCGCCGCGGCGGGCGAATTCATCAGCACGGTGTTGCCCGTCGCCGAGTTGAGCGTGGTCGTGAACGAGTACGAGGTGCCGCCCGAGGGCACCACGTTGGCGTAGGTGCCCGTGCCGACGCTGAACGTCACCGAGGCCGGGGCGTTGACGCCCACCAGCGTGAAGTTGCCGTTGGCGTCGCTGTAGGTCGTCGTCGCGCCGCTCGTGATGCGCATGAAGCGCATCGGATGCGCCGTCGGCGGGTTGCTGGCGATGTCGGGCAGGACGCCCGGGCTGGCCAGCGAGTTCACCGTGCCCGAGATGTCGAACTGGTGCACGCTCTCCTCGGAGCGGTACACGACGCCCGTGCCCGCGTCCACGAAGGCGCGCTTGCCGACGGGCTGGTACTCGGAGCCGTCGTGCTGCACCACGACCTTCCAGGCCAGGCGCGGCGTGCGCAGGCCGTCCATGTCGTACTGGTCGACGACCAGCACCGGCTCCTCGACGTAGGTCGCGGGCACGAACGTCTCGGCGGCGAACCACTCGATCGCGCGGCCGGCGGCGCGCGCGGCGTCCAGCGCCGGCGACGTCCTGAAGCCGGCCAGCTTGGGCATGCCGGTGGCCTGCACCGAGAGCAGGCGGCCGCTCATGTCGAACAGCACGTTGGCGGCGCCGCGCTCCACCGGCACGCCGTCGACGACCTGGCGGAAGCGCACGGTCATCTTGTCGGAGCTGCCGATGATGCCCAGCGGCAGCATCATGACCTCGTCGAGCTCGAGCGTGGCATCCTCGATGCCGTGCATCCCGTAGGTGTCGCGCAGCGCGAGGCGCGCGAGCGCGGCGAAGTCCTCGTCCTCCTGGGGCGTGAAGCGCGGCTCGCTGCGGCCGCCCGAGAGCATCTCGACGTAGCCGGTGTCGAGAGCCACGTGCACGCGCCAGTTCGGGCCGTGGGCGGCGTGCCAGTCGCTCACGAGCGTCGCCAGGTCGGGGCGCGGGAGCGGCGTCGGCTCGACGTGCTGCACGGCGTACGCGGGGGCGGCGACGAGGATCGGGAGCAGGAGAGAGGAAGCTCGGATCGTCATGGGTGGGGCCCGGTCTTTGACCGGGGGTCGACTCGATGAGAGGGGGAGAGAGGGGGCGCGGTCGCCCCTCGCCGGAGCGGTCACCGCCGCGCGCCCGCGGTCGGATCGCGGGCGTGCGGCGGAGTGCGCGGTGTAGTAACGCGGCCCGCGGGCCCCTGGTTCCTGTCCGGGGGCCCCTTTTCCAAGTCTACCGCTAAGTCCGGGTAAGGGGGCCGTTCCAGGCCCTTGCGCAGGGGGGGGCGGCCGGCCCACCATCGGGACCTCCCCGGCCAGCACCCACCGCTCCAGACCCCCTCATGCAGATCGCGATCCACTACTGCGTTCAGTGAAACTACCTTCCCCAGGCGACCGGTCTGGTCGCCGAGTTGAAAGCAGCGTTCCCGGACGCGCGGATCGATCTGGTCCCCTCGAAGGGGGGTGCGTTCGAAGTCATCCTCGATGGCCGGACGGTCTATTCCAAGCTGGCCACGAAGCGCTTTCCCGCCTACCAGGAGATCCCCGAATTGCTGGGAGCTTGACGCGGTAGCCGGCGCCGCCGGAGGGCGGCCGAGACGACGCGCGGCTCAGACCGACGCGCCGCTCAGATCTACGCGCCGCTCAGATCATGGCGATGAACGCCAGCAGCGCGAACACGATCGCGAACAGGACGATGCTGGTGGCAAGGGGCGCGCTCGTGGGTGTGCTCTCGAGCGTGCGCGGGGGGGGTCCGCTCAGGGGAGGCATGGCCGGATGGGTCGCTCTCGGTTGTCGATCGGGGGGGGCCGTCGCGGGGGCCCGCTCGCGCGGACCCGCTCGACATGCTCTGGTGATACCACGGATTCGCGATTCCTGCGGAAGATGCGGAAGATGGAGCGAGCCTGGCGTTGGAAAGAGTCGTTCCCGGCTCCGCGCCGCTGCCCCATCCCGCCACTCCGCCAGCTCACCGACCCAACCCATGCACTCGCTTCGACCCGCCGTCGCCTTCCTGCTCCTCCTTGCCGCCTGCGCCAGCGCCGTTGCCGAACCGGCCGCGAAGGCCGCCGAAGGGGCCTCACAGGAGCCTGAGCTGGGCGAACTGGGCTTTCAGCCCCCCGAGGTCGTCGACATCCGCTTCGCGGACGGCCTTCTGCACCAGGACACGACCGGGGGCGTGGCCCAGCAGCTCCTGGGGCTGACCGGGGCCCCCGGGCGCGGCTTCGGCGTCGTCTGGCGGGACCAGCGGGACGGCATGTTGGGCCTCTACTTCGCGCGCCTGGGTCCGCTCGGCGAGCGGCGGGAGGACGAGCGGCCGCTCTACGCGCAGAGCGGCACCGCCCGGCGGCTCGATCCAAGCATCGTCCTGGGCGCCGACGGCGGCGGAGCCGTGTCCTGGATCTCGATGATCGACGGCGCCTTCCGGCCCTGGATCCGCTGCTTCGCCCCCGACGCGTCCTTCTACGGCTCGGACATCCTGGCCGGGGAAGCGCCGACCGGGCCCGCGCGGGGCCGCGGCGGTCGCGGCAACGAGGCCGCGACGGCGCGGACCCCGGCGCTCGTGGCGCACCCCGACGGCACGCAGATCCTGGTGTGGGTCTCCGACCGCGGCTTGCGCGGCGCGGACTACGACCACCGCGGCGCGCTGATCGGCGGACCCTACGCGCTCGCCGCGGACATCCGCGAGGTGCAGCCGGGCATCAGCGCGATCCTCGACGCGTCAGGACACCTGTGCGTCGTCGGATCGACGCGCAGCGAAGCGTTCTTCGCCATCCGCGGCGCCGGCCTGGAGACGAGCGGCACGCTCGGGGCCGGCACCGCGCGCTCGATCGTGGCCGATCCCGCCGGCGGATTCTGGGCGCTGGTGCAGCGCGACGACGCCGCGGTCCTGCGCCACGTCTCGGCCGCCGGCAAGCCCGATCGGCCCGAGTCGGAGCCGGTCCCGGGTCCGGCGCGCTTCTACGAACTCGCCGGCCACGCCGACGGGCTCGCGCTGCTCGCCGTGCGCACGCCGCGGCCCGCGCCGCCCGCGCGCGGCGGGC
>CAZKIO010000074.1:0-19709 GCA_964552795.1 uncultured Planctomycetaceae bacterium | reverse complement strand
CTATCATCCTTTCCGGATTCGATGATAGGACTGACCGGCACCTCCCGACTGCTCAAGGCCCTTGCCGACGAGACGCGCCTGCGCATCCTCCACCTGCTGGGCCAGGAGGAGCTCTCGGGCTCGGACCTGATGGAGGTCCTGAACCTCGGACAGAGCCGGGTCTCGACGCACCTCGCCCTGCTCAAAGAGGTCGGCCTCGTCGTCGAGCGCCGCGAGGGCCGCCGCCTCCTCCACTCGATCGCGCCCGGGCCGGCGGCGTCCTTGTGGAACGACGTCCTGGCCGAGAACAAGAGCTCGCCCGAGTTCGAGGCCGACCTCGCCGGCCTCGAGGCGCTGCGCGACCGCCGGCGCGAGGACTCGCGCGCGTACTTCGATCGCGTCGCCGCGACCTTCGCGGAAGAGGTGCTGCCCGGCCGCACGTGGGAAGGGCTCGCGCGCGCGCTGCTGCAGCTCGCGCCGCGCCGCCGCTACGTCGACCTCGGCATCGGCGACGGCCTGCTCACGCTGATGCTGGCCGAGGTCGGCTCGCACGTGACGGCGGTCGACACCAGCCCGCGCATGCTCGCCGCGCTGCGCGCACGCGCGGCGCAGAAGGGCGTCACCAACGTCGAGACCGTCGAGGGTGACATCGAGGACCTGCCGCTGCCCGACGCGTCGTACGACGTCGCCGTCCTGTCGCAGGCGCTGCATCACGCGGTCGTGCCCGCGCGCGCGCTGGCCGAGGCGCGGCGCGTGCTGCTGCCCGGCGGGCGCGTCCTGGTCATCGACCTGCTCGCGCACACCGAGAGCTGGGTCAAGGAGCAGCACCAGCACCGCCACCTGGGCTTCACCGAACAGGACCTGGAGGCGCTGCTCGCCGGCGCCGGGTTCGAGCGCATCTCCCTCCAGCGCGCCGCTCGCGATCCCCAGCCGCCGCACTTCATGACCCTGGTCGCGACCGGGGTGCGCACGACGCGCAACGCACCATGACGAACCCCCTGCGCCAGGCCCTGGCCGAGCGCGTGCTCGTGCTCGACGGGGCGATGGGCACCCAGATCCACAACGCGCACCTCGACCTAGAACGCGACTACTGCGGCCACGAGAACTGCGTCGACTTCGTCAACCTGACGCGGCCCGAGGTGATCCAGGGCATCCACGAGGCGTACCTGGAGGCCGGCTGCGACATCGTCGAGACCAACACCTTCGGCGCGATGCCGCACGTGCTGGCCGAGTTCGGCATCGCCGACCAGGCGCGCGCGATCAACAAGGCCGCGGGCGAGATCGCGCGGGCCGCGTGCGCGCAGTACACGAGCACCGAGAAGCCGCGTTTCGTGCTGGGCTCGATGGGGCCGGGCACCAAGCTGGCGACGCTGGGGCACGCCAGCTACGCGACGCTCAAGGCCAGCTACCTCGAACAGGCGCGGGGATTGGCGGAGGGCGGCGTCGACGGCTTCCTGATCGAGACGTGCCAGGATCCGCTGCAGATCCGCGCGGCGGTCAACGCCGTCATGCAGGCGCGCAAGGAAGCGCAGCTCGACCTCGCGATCTTCGTCAGCGTGACCATGGAGGTCACGGGCACGATGCTGGTCGGCACCGAGATGGGCGCGGCGATCGCGCTGCTCGATCCGTTCCCGATCGACGTCCTGGGCATCAACTGCGCGACCGGGCCGCGCGAGATGGGCGAACACGTGCGCCTGCTGGGGCAGACGTGCCGCAAGCGCACCATGGTGTATCCGAACGCGGGCCTGCCGCTGCTCGTCGAGGGCAAGCCGCACTACCCGCTGACGCCGGCGGAGCTGGCCGACTGGCTCGAGCGCTTCGTCGACGAGGACGGCGTCAACGTGGTCGGCGGCTGCTGCGGCACGACGCCCGCGCACATGGCGGCGGTCGCGCGGCGCATGGAGGGTCGCGGGCCTCGACCGCGCAAGCCGGCGCACGTTCCGCAGGTCACCAGCATCTACTCGGCCGTGCCGCTCCTGCAGGACAGCTCGATCCTGTTCGTGGGCGAGCGCTCGAACGCCAACGGCAGCAAGGCCTTCCGCGAGGCGCTGCTCAAGGCGGACCTCGAGGCCATGGTCGCGATGGGGCGCGAGCAGGTGCGCGACGGCAGCCACGTGCTCGACGTTTGCACCGCCTACGTCGGCCGCGACGAGGTCGCCGACATGTCGGCGCTGGTCACGCGCTACCGCGCCGACGTCCCGGCGCCGCTGATGATCGACTCGACCGAACAGCCGGTGCTGAAGGCCGCGCTGGAGCTGTGCGGCGGGCGCTCGATCGTGAACTCGATCAACCTGGAGGACGGGCTGGAGCGCATCGAGAAGGTGCTGCCGCTGGTCAAGGAGCACGGCGCCGCCGTCATCGCGCTGACGATCGACGAAGCGGGCATGGCCAAGACCGCCGACGACAAGGTGCGGATCGCCAAGCGCCTGTACGACATCTGCGTCGACGACTGGGGCCTGCAGCCCGAGGACCTCCTGTTCGACGTGCTGACGTTCACGATCTGCACGGGAAACGAGGACGACCGGCGCCTGGGCCTGGAGACGCTGGAGGGCATCCGGCGCGTGAAGGAGGAGCTGCCCGGCGTGGGCCTCTTGCTGGGTCTTTCGAACATCTCGTTCGGCCTCAACCCCGCCGCGCGGCACGTGTTGAACTCGGTGTACCTGCACCACGCGCGCGAGGCCGGCCTGACCGCGGCGATCCTCCACTCCGCGCGCATCGAGCCGCTGCACCGCATCGACGCGCGCGCGAAGGAGGTCGCCGAGGACCTGATCTTCGACCGCCGCCGCGCGGGTTACGATCCGCTGCAGGAGTTCCTGAAGCTCTTCGAGGGCGCGCAGGTCTCGAAGAAGGCCGCGCGCAAGGTGCCCGAGGACGTGTTCGAGCGCCTGACCTGGCGCATCGTCGAGGGCGAGCGCGGCGGGCTGGAGGACGACCTCAAGTCCGCGCTCACGACCAAGGCGCCGCTGGAGGTGATCAACACCGACCTCCTGGCCGGCATGAAGCGCGTGGGCGAGCTGTTCGCGTCCGGCGACATGCAACTCCCGTTCGTGTTGCAGTCGGCCGAGACCATGAAGGCCGCCGTCGCGTTCCTGGAGCCCTTCATGGAGCGGGTGGACGGCCAGTCGCGCGGCAAGATCGTGCTGGCGACGGTGCGCGGCGACGTGCACGACATCGGCAAGAACCTCGTCGACATCATCCTGACCAACAACGGCTACACGGTCTACAACCTCGGCATCAAGCAGCCGATCCAGCACATCCTCGACGTCACGCGCGACGTGCAGCCGCATGCGATCGGCATGAGCGGTCTCCTGGTCAAGAGCACCGTGATCATGCGCGAGAACCTGGAGGAGATGAACCGCCGCGGCATCGCGGTCCCGGTGATCCTGGGCGGCGCCGCGCTGACGCGCGGCTACGTCGAGAGCGACTGCCGCGCGACCTACGAAGGCGCGCTCTACTACGCCCAGGACGCGTTCGAGGGCCTCGCGGTGATGGACCGCATCGTGCGCGGCGAGGCACGGCCTGCGGTGGTCGCGGCCAAGGCCGCGCCCACCGAGGCCGAACGCGGGCGCGACGCCGAGTCCGTCGCCGTGCGCGCCGCCGCCGCGGCCGCTTCGGCCGCGAACGCGATCGCGGGAGCGGGCGGCCGCCCCGCGCCGCGCTCGAGCAAGGCCTGGAGCAAGCTCAAGGACCTGCCGCGCGACATCGAGTACCCGACCGCGCCGTTCCTGGGCTCGCGCATCGTCGAGTCGATCCCGCTGCAGAGCGTGCTGCCCTACGTGAACGAGACGACGCTGTTCCAGTTCCAGTGGGGCTACCGGCGGCGCGGCCGCTCGCTGGCCGAGCACAAGGCCTTCACCAAGGACCACGTGCGGCCGCTGTACTTCGAGCTCGCCCGGCGCTGCGAGAAGGAACGGATCCTGGACTGCAAGGCCGCCTACGGCTACTGGCGTTGCGTGCCCGAAGGCGACACGCTCGTGCTGCTCGATCCCGCCGACGCGGGCCGCGAGGCCGCGCGCTTCGCGTTCCCCCGCCAGAACGGCAAGCAGAACCGCTGCATCACCGACTTCTTCGCCGTGCGCGACGGCGAGCCGGACGTCGTCGGCCTGATGGTCGTCACCGCCGGCCAGCGCGTCAGCGACGTGGCGCGCGAGTGGTTCGCCGCGGACCGCTACCAGGACTACCTGCACCTGCACGGCCTGTCGGTCGAGGTCGCCGAGGGCCTGGCGGAGTACGTGCACCGCATCATGCGCGGCGAGCTGGGCATCGCCGGCGACGACGCGCGCGAGATGAGCGTGATGTTCAAGCAGGGCTATCGCGGCTCGCGCTTCTCGTTCGGGTACCCCGCCTGCCCCAACCTCGAGGACCAGGCGCAGTTGCTGGCGCTCCTGGGCGCCGAGCGCCTGGGGATCACCCTGAGCGAGGAGTTCCAGCTCGACCCCGAGCAGTCCACGTCGGCGATCGTGTGCCACCACCCCGGCGCGAAGTACTTCACGCTGTAGGCTGCGCGCCGCGCTCTGTTCGGCATGGGTCAATCGCCGCCAGCCCCGCGCGCGGCGCCCGCCGCGGCGCTACCTTTGTGCCCCCGGAGACCCCCGCCCGATGCGAACCCTCTGCGTCCTCGCCTGCGTGCTGTTCACCGCCTGCGCCTCCTCCCGCCACGACGTCCCGGCCGCGGCGCCGGCGCCCAAGACCGACAAGCCCGCGGCGGAGAAATCCGCGCCGGCGAAGACCGGCGTGTGCGCGCCGGCCAACGCCGTGCCGTGGTCGTACTGGCCGGAGGAGTGGTCCGGGCAACTGCTGGTGCTGGAGATCACGCCGCACGGCTCGCCGGTGCGCGAAGGCGACGTCGTGGCGCGTTTCGACACGCGGCAGATCGACGACCAGATCCGCAACGCGGACCTGGAGCTGCGCAGCGCGCAGGTGAAGCACGCCGGCCTCGTCGAGCGCCACCGCATCGACGAGGAAGCCGCGCGCTCGTCGCTCGCGCAGGCGCAGTCGGGCCTCGACCGCGCGAAGCGCGCGCTGGCCGGCTGGAAGGAGCGCGACCTGGAGTTCTCGCGCCGCGACGACGAGCTGGCGCAGCGCCGCGAGCAGTCGTCGCTGGAGGACCAGCGCGACGAGCTGGGCCAGCTCGAGGAGATGTACAACCGCGACGAGCTCGTCGACGGCACGGAGGAGATCGTCCTCAAGCGCGCGCGCCGTCAGCTCGCGCTGACCGAGTCCGCCGTGTCGCTGAGCCGCGACCGCGCGCGCAAGCGCTTCGAGCTCGACCAGGCCCTCGAGCTCGAGCAGCGCGAGGAAGCCGTGCGCGTCCAGGGCGAGGCGCTCGATCGCCTGAAGCGCTCCCAGGAGATCGAACGCAAGTCGCGCCAGGACGCGGAGGCGCGCTCGGCCGAGCAGCTCGCCGAGCAGGAGGCCAAGCTGGCGCGCCTGCGTCGGGACCGCGAGGCGCTGGCGGTCACCGCCGCGCGCACGGGCTTCCTGCTGCACGGCCCGGCCAAGGACTGGCGGCCGGGCCGGACGCCGCCGCGCCACGAGCGCGGCTCGACGCTGGCCGCGCGCGCCGAGTTCCTGTGCGTCGCGGACCATGCCGTGCGCGAGGTGCGCCTGGAGCTGCAGGCCGCCGACCTCGCCGCGTGGAAGGACGGCGCGCGGGCCAGGGCCAGGACGCCCGCCGGCGCCGAGCTCCCCGGCAAGCTGCGCGTGGATCCCTGGCCGCGCGGCGACGGCGGATTCGACGCGGCGCTCGTCCTGGACGAGCCGGCCGAGAGCCTGATGGTGGGGACGCGCTGCGACGTCACGCTCGGCGCGCCGGCGCCATGATCGTTCGCGTGCTCGCGCTCCTCGCCTGCGCCTGTGCCGCGTCCGCGCAGACGCCGGCGCCCGCGCAACCCGCGAAGCCGCCCGCCGCGATCGAACGGCCCGGATCGAAGGTCGACACCGCCACCGCCGTGCGCGGCGCGATCGACTGGCTGGTCAAGCACCAGAACGCCGACGGGTCGTGGGGCTCGCACAAGTCCTCGCGCCCCTACGAGGTGCTGGCCTCGGTGCCCGGCTCGCAGGACGCGTTCCAGGTCGCGACGACGGGCCTGTGCGTGATCGCGCTGTCCGACGCGCGCGATCCGTCGCCGGCCGTGCAGAACGCGCGCGAACGCGGCCTCGACTTCCTGATCGAGAAGGCCGCGGTCAAGCGCCAGAGCGGCCTGGAGCACTACAACGTGTGGGCCTTCGGCTACGCGCTGCAGGCGATCGGCGAGGAGCTCGGCCGCGCGCCCGACGGCCCGCGCGCCGCGGGACTGCGCGCGATGGCCGCCAAGCTCGTCGAGAAGCTCGACGTCTACCAGACGACCGACGGCGGCTGGGGCTACCTCTCGCTGGACGAGGTGCCGACCTACAAGCCCTCGGACACGTCGATGAGCTTCACGACGGCCACGATCCTGGTCGGCTTGCAGGCGGCCGACGCGGCGGGGACGCCGGTTCCAAAGGAGCTGCGCGCGCGCGCCGTCGACCACATCCAGCGCTCGCGACTGCCCGACGGCGCATTCCTGTACGGCGAGTACCTGAAGTACCGGCCGCGCATGGAGGTGAACGAACGCAAGGGTTCGGCCTGCCGCACGCCCGCGTGCCTGATCGCGCTGGAGCGCTGCGGCCAGACGGTCACCGAGAAGGAGTACCGCGACGCGCTCGAGGACCTGCTCGTGCGCCACGCGGCGCTGCAGCGCGCGGGCGTGCGCGAGCCGATCCCCCATCGCTCGTTCTACGCGATCTCCGGCTACTTCTACCTCTACGGCCACGCGTACGCGGCGTACGCGCTCGAGCGCCTGCCCGAAGCCGACCGGGCGCGCTTCGGCCCGCTGCTCGCCACCGCGGTCTTGTATTGCCGCGAGCCCGACGGCGCGTTCTGGGACTACCCTCTGTACGGCTACCACGACGCCTACGGCACGGCTTACGCCCTGATCGCGCTGGTGCGGACGCCGGGCGGTCGCCCCTGATCCGGCAGCGCGCGACGCTGGCCTGAACGCGCTCCCGGCATTAGGTTGCCGGCTCCCGCGGCCGATCCAGGAATCATGCGCGCCCCCGCCTCCTCGAACCTCAGCCCGCGTCGCAGCGGCATCGTCGCCACCGCGGCGCTCGTCGTTCTGGGCGCGTGCGGCGGCGGCGGCTCGCTGTTCGAAGCCGGCACCGCCGGGGCGCGGCGCGTCGCGTTCCTGGCGGACAAGGACCAGGACGAGGTGTTCAAGCTGTACGTGGCCGCGGCCGACGGCACGGTGCGCGACGTCACGGGGCAGCTCGCGCCGGGGGGCAACGTCACGTCGTTCGCGTGGTCGCCCGATCAGCGCCTCTTGGCCTTCCGCGCCGACCAGTTCCTGGACGGCTTCTTCGTGCTGTTCGTGGTCGACTCCGCCGGCGGCCAGCGTCGCGAAGTCAGCGGACCGCTGGTGCCGTTCGGCATCGTGACCGATTTCGCGTGGGCGCCCGACGGCTCCCGCATCGCGTTCCTGGCCGAAGGCGATGCGTTCGGCGTGTTCGAGCTGTACACGGCGCGCCCCGACGGCAGCGGACGCGTGCGCATCAACGCGCCGCTCGCTCCCGGCCAGAACGTGACGGCGATCCACTGGGGACCGGACCCGTCGCGCATCGCGTACGTCGCGAACCAGGACGACCCGGCGGCCGGGGACATCTACGTCGCGCCGTCCGACGGCAGCGCGCCGCCGGTGCGCGTGTCGGGCCCTATGACCGGCGGCGGCGGGCTGGCCGGCGGCAGCGGCGTGGTCGCGTGGTCGCCCGACGGCACGTCGATCGCGTACCGCGCGGACCAGGAGACGCTGGGCCTGGACGAGCTGTGGGTCGGCCAGGCCGACGGCAGCGGAAACGTCAAGGTCTCCGGCACGGTCGTCAACGGCGTCCCGCGCTTCGACTGGTCGCCGAACGGTGTGCGCATCGCGTACCTCACGGTGCGCGACAACCCCGGATCGTTCGAGCTGTTCAGCGTGCTGCCCGACGGCACGGGCGATGTCCTCGTGTCGGGCCCGCCGCTCCCGGGCGGCGACGTCGTCGACTACGCCTGGTCGCCGGACGGCACGCGCCTGGCGTTCGCGGCCGACCACGTGCTCGTGACGCGACGCTCGCTGTTCGTCGCGCCCGCGACCGGCGGCTCCGTCGTCGAGGTCTCGGGCACGCAGCAGTCGATCGGCGTCACGTCGTTCGCCTGGGCGCCCAACGCTTCGCGCCTGGCCTACATCGGCTACCAGGACTCGTTCCTGGTCCGCGAACTGTACACCGTGCGGCCCGACGGCGGGCAGAACGTGCGCGTCTCGCAGCCGTTCACGATCATCGGTGACACGCCGCTCCTGCGCTGGTCGCCCAGCTCGCAGCACGTCGCGTACCTCTCGGACGCGCTGCAGGTGAACCGGCTCGACCTGTTCGTCAGCGGCGTGCTGGGCGGGAACCGCCGCGTGTCCGGCACCGGCCAGTCGGGCCAGGGCATTCCGTCGTTCGAGTGGTCGTCCGACGGCGTGCGCCTCTTCTACGCGGCGCCGCACACCACGCCGGACAAGACCGAGCTGTACCGCACCACCGTCAACGGCGGAGCGCGCCGGATCTCGGGCGGCATCGTCGACGGCGGAGACGTGATCGGGTTCGCGGAGCCCGCCCCGCTCGGCCCCTGAGCGCTACCAGCGCCAGCCGATGCTGACGCCGCCCTGCACGTAGTCGAACGACGCGTCGTCCTGCAGGCTCGAGGGCGACGAGAGCAGCGCGCGCAGGTCGACGCCCGCGCTCCAGTTGTCGCCGATGTCCCAGAACAGGCCGCCGTGCGCGTACACGCCCAGCGCCCAGGACGAGTCGCTGGACGTGCTGCCGAGCGCGCTGACGTCGAAGGATCCGCGCAGCACGGACAGGCCGACACCCACGTAGGGGCGCGCGCCGAGCACCGAGGGATCGAAGGTCCAGCGCCCGCCGGCCCACAACTCGTGCACGGTGCTCTCGGCGCGACCGGCGGCGCCGCCGCCCAGGCGGCCGTCGCCGTCGCCCCACGCGTACGTGTAGCCGCCCTCGAAGCCCAGGATGCCGCTGGGCTCGCGCACGTTGATGTCGATGCCCAGCACGGCGTGGCCGTCGGCGGGGTCGAAGTCGCTGTTGAGCGAGCGCCCGCCGAACAGGAGCGACGTGCGCCCCACGCCCTGCCCCTGGAACTGCGGTACGGGAAACGCGCTCGGGGCGGCCGGCGCGGGCGCGGCGAACGCGGCCGTCAGCGGGATCACGATCGGTGCGATCACCATGCGCGAGAGGGTAGCGGCCGCGCCCGGCGCGCGACAGGCCCGGCTCCGGCGCAGGTCCCGCGCTCCGCCGGGATCGGCGGGCGGATCGCAGCGCGCGGACCGTGCTACAACTCTGGTCATGACGACGACACGCCGTGAACTCCTCGTGTCCGCCGCGGGCCTGGGCGCGTTGGCCGGCCTGCACACGCTGGCCTGCGCCAGCCAGGACGCCGCGCCCGCGCCCAAGCAGCTCCCCTTCCGCATCTCGCTGGCCCAGTGGTCGCACCACAAGGCCCTGTTCGCGGGCCACATCGACCACCGCGACTTCGCCAAGTTCGCGAAAGAGGATTACGGGATCGACGCGGTCGAGTTCGTCAACACGTTCTTCAAGGACAAGGCCGACGACCCGCGCTACCTGGCCGACGTGAAGTCGCGCGCGGACGACCTGGGCGTGCGGATCCTCTTGATCATGTGCGACGGCGAGGGCGACCTCGGCCACGCGGACGCCAAGGAGCGCGCCAAGGCCGTCGAGAACCACAGGAAGTGGCTGCACGCGGCCCAGCAACTGGGCTGCCACTCGATCCGCGTGAACGCGGCCGGATCGGGCTCGCGCGAGGAGCACGCGGCGCAGGCCGTCGAAGGCCTGCGCGCGCTGGCCGAGATCGCCGCGCCGCTGGAGCTCGACGTGATCGTCGAGAATCACGGCGGCCTCTCCTCGGACGGCGCGTGGCTGTCGGGCGTCCTGCGCAAGGCCGCGCATCCGCGCTTGGGCTCGCTGCCGGACTTCGGCAATTTCAACCTCGGCGGCGGCCAGAACTACGACCGCTACCGGGGCGTCGAGGAGTTGATGCCTTTCGCGCGCGCGGTCAGCGCCAAGAGCCACGACTTCGACGCCCAGGGCAACGAGACGGCCACGGATTACCGGCGCATGCTGCGCATCGTGCACGCGGCCGGGTACCGCGGGCACGTCGGCATCGAGTACGAAGGCACGCGCCTCGGCGAACCCGAGGGCATCCGTGCGACGAAGGCGCTGCTGGAGAAGGTGCGGAGCGAGATCGCGTGAGCGCGCTCGCCTGCGCGCTGCTGCTCGCGGCCCAGCAACCCCAGGCGCCCGCCGCGCCGGGCTACTCCCCGAAGATCGAGCCGGCCAGCGACGAGCCGGAGGCCGCGATGCGCACGTTCGCGCTGGCCGAGGGCTTCCAGGTCGAGTGCCTCGCCGCCGAGCCGCAACTGGCGCACCCGGTGTGCTTCTGGATCGCGCGCGGCGGCGAGATCTACGTGGCCGAGACGTTCCGCCACCACGCGGGCGTGACCGACATCCGCGAGCACATGGACTGGCTCGACGACGACGTCGCGGCGCGCACCGTCGAGGACCGCGTCGCGATGTATCAGAAGCACCTGGGCGACGCGTTCGCGACGTACACGACCGAGCACGAGCGCATCCGGATCCTGCGCGACACCGACGGCGACGGGAAGATGGACTGGGACCGCGTGTTCTCGGACGGCTTCCACGAAGCGGCCGACGGCATCGCGGCCGGCCTGCTGGAGCGCGACGGGAACATCTACTACGCGTGCATCCCGGACCTGTGGCTGCTGCGCGACGAGGACGGCGACGGCGCGGCCGACGTGCGCCGCAAGCTCTCCACCGGCTGGGGCGTGCGCGTGGCGCTCCTCGGCCACGACATGCACGGGTTCCAGGTCGGCCCGGACGGACGCCTGTACTGGTCGATCGGCGACCGCGGCTTCCGCGCCACGACGCTGGACGGCACGGTGCTCGACCATCCGTTCACGGGAGCGGTGCTGCGCAGCGACCTCGACGGATCGAACGTCGAGATCTTCGCGACCGGGCTGCGCAACCCGCAGGAGCTGGCCTTCGACGACCGCGGCGAGCTGTGGACCGGCGACAACAACTCCGACGGAGGCGACCAGGCGCGCTGGGTGCTGGTCGTCGAGCAGGGCGACAGCGGCTGGCGGCAGGCGTACCAGTGGCTCGTCGAGCCGAACCTGCGCGGCCCGTGGAACGACGAGAAGTTGTGGGTGCCCCACTTCGCCGGCCAGGCGGCGTACGTCGCGCCGCCGGTCGCCAACGTGGCGAACGGTCCGTCGGGGCTCGCCTTCTATCCCGGCACCGGCATGCCCGAGCGCTACGCGGGCCACTTCTTCCTGTGCAACTTCTCGGGCGCGCCGGAGTGGAGCGGCGTCTACGCGTTCACCGTCGCCGAGCAGGGCTCGGGCTTCTCCGTCGGACCGGTCGAGCGCTTCGTGTGGCGGCCGCTCGCCACCGACTGCGACTTCGGGTGGGACGGAGGGCTCGTCGTCAGCGACTGGGTCGCGGGCTGGAACCGCACGGGCAAGGGCCGGCTCTGGCGCGTCTTCGAGCCGGAGAGCGCCGCCGATCCGCGCGTCGCCGAGGTCAAGGCGCTGATCCGCGCGGGCCTGCACGGCCGCCCGGTCGACGAGCTGCGGTCGCTGCTCGGCCACGCCGACCGCCGCGTGCGCCAGGAGGCGCACCTCGCGCTGGCCGAGCACGGAACGGACGGCCTGCGCGCGCTCGAACGCACCGCGCGCGATCCCGCGAGCGCGCGTCTCGCGCGCCTGCACGCGATCTGGGGCCTGGGCATCCAGTCGGGGCGGCAGGCCGGCGCGGGCAACGCCGCGCTGCTCGCCCTGCTCGGCGACGCCGACGCGGACGTGCGCGGACAGGCGGCGCGCACCCTCGGCGACTGGAACGTCGCGGCCGCCGGACCGGCGCTGCTGCCGCTCCTCACCGACTCCAGCGCGCGCGTACGGCGCCTCGCTGCGACCGCGCTGGCGAGGAGCCGACCCGCCGGCGCCGCCGACGCGATCGTGACGCTGCTCGTCGAGTCGGGCGAGTCCGATCCGCTCCTGCGCCACGCCGCCACGTACGCGTTGTGGAGCTGCGTCGACGTGGCGCGCATCCGCGCGCTCGCCGCGCACGCCAACGTGGACGTGCGCGTCGGTGCCGCGGTCGCGTTGCGGCGCCTGAAGGACCGCGAGGGCCTCGTGACGCTGCTCGACGACGCCGATCCGCGCGTCTCGATCGAGGCGGCACGCGCGATCTACGACCTGCCGCTGGAGAGCGCCTTCGCACCCCTCGCCGACAAGCTCGCCGGCGTCGGCCAGGCGCCGAACGCGCTCGCGCGCCGCGCGTTGCACGCCGCGTTCCGCCTCGGCGGTGCGCGCCGCGCGCAGGCGCTGGCCGACCTCGCGGCGGATGCCGGCGCGCGCGAGAACCTGCGGCGCGAGGCGCTCGACCTGCTGGCGCGCTGGGAGGAGCCGCCCGGGCGCGACGGCTTCCACGGCGAGTGGATGCCGATCGCGCGGCGCGACGCCTCGTTCCTGCCCGACACGGTGCGCGCGCTGCACGCGGCGGGGCTCGCCGGGGCGCCGACGGACGTCGCCCGCGCCTGGGTGCGCCTCGCCGGCCGCGCGCGCGCGACGGCGCTCGCCCCCGAGCTCACCTCGATCGCCGCGGACGGCGCGCGCGACCCCAAGCTGCGCACCGAAGCGCTGCGCGCGCTCGAGACGCTGCAGCCCGCGGACTGGACCGCCACGCTGCGCAGCCTCCTGTTCGACGCGGCGCAAGACGTGCGCGCGACGGCGCTGGAGCTGTTCCAGGTCGCCGCGCCCCAGGAGGCCGTGCCGCTGCTGGAGGCGGCGCTCACGGCGTCCCTCGCGGAACGGCGCGTGGCCTACGCCGGGCTCGCGCGGTTGAAGGACGAGCGCGGCGACGCGCTGCTCGCGCGCGACCTCGCGCGCCTCGACGCCGGCTTCGTCCCCGCCGAGGTCGCGCTCGACCTCGTCCTGGCGGCCGAGAAGCGCGACGTCCCGACGATCACCGAAGCACTCGCCGTGCGCCAGGCCCGGCGCGCCGGCGACCCCGAGCTCGCTCCCTGGATCGACGCGCTGTACGGCGGCGACGCCGAGCGCGGTCGCGAGATCTTCCGCGGCAAGAGCGAGTTGGAGTGCCTGCGCTGCCACGCGGTCGCCGGCGAGGGCGGCGTCGTGGGCCCCGCGCTCGACGGGATCGGCGCTCGGCGCTCGCGCCTGGAACTGGCCGAGGCCCTCGCCGCCCCCAACCGCGTGCTCGCGCCGGGCTACGAGGGCACGGTCGTGTTCCTCGCCGCGGGGACGCCGGTCGAAGGCAACGTGATCGAGGACACGCCCGAGAAGCTCGTGCTGCGCAAGGCCGACGGCACGGTCGAAGAGATCGCGCGGGCGGACATCGAGGGCACGAAGCCGGGCCTGTCGGCGATGCCGGCCAACCTCGTGGAGCACCTGTCGCGCGCCGAGATGCGCGACCTGATCGAGTACCTCAGCACGCTCAAGGAGGAGCGCAAGCCATGAACCTCGTCGATCGCCGTTCCCTCTTGTGCGCGGCCGCGCTGGGCGCCGCCGCCGCTCCTCTCCAGGCACGCTCGCGCCAGTCGGGACCGACCCAGCGGGACGCAGCCGATGCCAAGGCGCTCGCGCTGTTGGGCGTGCCCAAGAAGACGACCACGAACTTCGCCGTCAACATCGAGATGTGGGGCTTCGGGACCGGCGATCACGCCGAGCGCATCCGCAAGGCGGCCGACCTGGGATTCGGAGCGGTCGAGTTCTGGCCCTGGCGCGGCAAGGACCTCGAGGCCGTCGCGAAGGCCTGCCGCGACACGAATACGATCGTCACGCAGTTCACCGGCTGGGGCTTCGCGCCGGGACTGAACGATCCGGCCAACCACGACGCGCTGGTGAAGGAGATCGGCGAGGCCTGCGACGCGGCGGAGCGGGTGGGCGCGAAGCTGCTGACGGTGCTGGCCGGCAACGACATCGCCGGCCGCACCCGCGAGGAGATGCACGGCGCCCTGATCGACGGCCTGAAGCGCGCCGCGCCTGTGGCCGAGAAGCGCGGGGTCACCCTGATCCTCGAGCCCCTGAACGTGCGCGTCGACCACCGCGGCTACTGCCTGAGCCGGTCGGAGGACGCGATCCGCATCTGCAAGGCGGTCGGATCGCCGTCCGTGAAGATCAACTGGGATCTCTATCACCAACAGATCACCGAGGGCGACTTGTGCGGACACTTGCGCGAGGGCATCGCCGAGATCGGCTACGTGCAGGTCGCCGACCATCCCGGCCGCAACGAGCCGGGCACCGGCGAGATCCACTACAACCGCGTGTTCCGTGAGCTGCACGTTCTCGGATATCGCGGCTGGGTCGGCCTGGAGTGCTCGCCGCTGGAGGGCGAGGCCAAGGCCGCCGAGCGCGTGCGTCAGTCCGACGTCTGGCGAGCCTGACGGCGACGATCCGGAAAGGAGTTCCATGCACGCGAGAAGGGCGCGGCTCTGCGCCCCCGCTGCGCGGATGCAGGGATAGACTGCGGATGGCAAGTCTGTCCCCGGAATCGAGCCCCCCCCCCGCATCATGAAGCACGCCACGCTGCACCTCTCTCGCCACACGCTCTCGCTCGCCGCCGCGTTCTCGATCTGCGCCGCATCCGCCCACGCCCAGTACGCAGTCCGCCCCGACCTCGTCGGCTCCGGGTCCCCCGCCGTCGACGCCTCGGGCCGGTCGATCAAGGACCCGCGCGTGCGCGCGATCCACACGACCGACCCGAACCTCCTGGGCGGCACCGCGTACCTGCTCGCGCGCGACCCGTTCCTCGGGTACCAGCTCGGGCGCGACCTCAACTTCCTGGAGTTCACCGACAAGCACGGCGTGTTCGACGCGCAGGTCTCGAACCTCGCGGGCCCGATGCCCGACGGCACGACGCGCAAGATCACGGCCAACAACCAGGTGAGCTGCCTGGGCTGCCACAACCTGCCGAACGGGAACCCCGGCGGCGGGGCGAACTTCTCGAAGGACTCGGGCTTCGGCCGCAACTCGCCGCACTACTACGGCGCCGGGGTCGTGGAGATGCTCGCGATCCAGGCGCGCACCGAGATGATGCTGCAGATCGACGGCAACCTCGACGGCTGGGTCAGCGCGGCCGAGGCGCAGGCGGCGCCGTCGTCGTGCGTCGTGCAGTCGACGCCCGGCGGGGCCATGGTCGATTTCGGCAACCCCAAGCTGACCAATGGCGCTACGGGCAAGCCGCAGCTCAACAACATCTTCCGCGTCTGGTACGTGAACGCCGGCGGCCAGGTCGTGCCCGGCGCGACGCAGGTCGACGGCGTCACCACGCACGGCTACAACTTCGAGATGGTCGTGTGGGGCTGGGGCCAGGGCGTCGGACGCTCGGCGCTGAACCCGACGAACCGCGCGTTCCTGTGGGACCCGTACAAGACCCACGGGGGCCTCGAGTCGCACGACCCCAGCACGCGCAACGACCCCGACGGCGACGGCGTCAGCGTCCCGACGCTGCCCGGCGCGATCCAGTTCCCGGCCACGCACAAGCCCAACGACAACGGCAACACGCTCGATCCGCTGGGCTTCAGCCGCGACGATCCCGACCAGGACGGCTACCTGGCCGAGATCACCGAGGGCGACCTGGACCTCGCCGAGTGGTTCATGCTCAACGCGCCGCGCCCGGCCTTCGCGGGCCCGCGGCCGGAGTACCGCGCCGGCGTGACCGCGATGGATCAGATGGGCTGCACGGTCTGCCACGTGCCCGACTGGACGATCAAGGCGCAGGACGCGCACCACACCGGCGACCGTCGCTTCTTCGACCTCAGCGTGGGCTGGAAGGACGCCACGAACCGCCTCGAGGGCAAGCTCGTGCGCCTGTACACGCAGCAGGGGCAGGACTACGTGCGCAACTTCGCCTCCACCGAGATCAAGGGCATCTTCAGCGACTTCAAGCACCACGAGATGGGCGCCGGATTCGCCGAGACCGACTTCGGCGGCAACGTCAACACGACGTGGCGCACGCCGCCCCTGTGGGGCGTCGGGAGCGGCTTCCCGTGGGGCCACGACGGCCGCTCGCTGACGATCGAGGACGCGATCCTGCGCCACGGCGGCGAGGCCGCCGCGTCGAAGAGCGCGTGGCTCGCCGCCAGCCCGGCGCAGCGCTCCGCGGTGTTGACGCTCCTGTCGAAGCTCGTGCTGTACGACATCGAGAGCCTGCCGTCCGACATCGACGGCGACGGAATGGTCGCGGACCACTTCTTCGTGGCCGGCATGGACACGGGCGTCGAGCGCTTCAACGCCGAGTGGCTGTTCAGGATTCCTGTGCAGATCCAGGGTCCCGTGGTCAACACCGACGGCGTGACGATCACGTCGTTCGCAGCGGTCAACCGGGACGCGGCGTACGGACGCGGTCTGCCCTACCGTCTCGACACCGACGGCGACTGCTGGCCGGACGTCTGGGATCACGCGCCCAACGCGCCGGGCTTCAAGGACGGCGTCAACAACTGAGCGCCGGATCCCCGCAGCCCGGTCCACGCCGGGCTGGACTCGGCAAGGGCCTCCCGCGATGATCGCGGGCAGCGGGCTGCCGCTTCCCCTTGGAAGGTCTGCTCATCCTCGCCGGCCTGTTCCTGTTCGCAGTCGTCGTCGGCGGCGCGATCGCGGGAGTCGGCGCCTGGATCCGCGTGGGCGCGCTCCAGCGCCGCATCGATGCGTTGGAACGCACGTTGCGCGAGGACCGCACGCGTTCGCCTTCTGCGGCACGGCCGTCTGCGCCGACCGCACCGCATCCGGCTGCGCCGACGAGCGCCGAGCCGCCGCGCACGCCGCAGCACGTCCCGCCGTTCCTGAGTGACACGGCGAAACAGGCCGCGCCGAGCGCGCCCGCCTCGGACGCCCCGCCTGCGAGCAGCGCGGCGCCTGCTCCCTCGCAAGCGACCCCGACGGCAGCCCCGCTGCCGCCGCCGCGAACGGCGCCCGCGTCCCCGCCGCGCCCGCCCGCGGCCAGGATCGATTGGGAGCGCTGGATCGGCGTGCGCGGAGCGGCCGTGCTCGGCGGCATCGTGCTCGCGATCGCGGGCTTCTTCCTCGTGCAGTACTCGATCGAGCGCGGGCTCGTCACGCCGACGATGCGCGTGATCGCCGGCGCCGTCGCGGGTCTGACGTGCATGATCGCATCGGGGAGGCTGCGGGCGCGCGGCTACACGATCCAGGCCAACGCGTTGACCGGCGCGGGGGCCGTCGTGCTGTTCGCGTCAGCGTGGGCCGCGCACGTCCTGTACGGCCTCGTCCCCTTCCCCGCGGCGTTCGCGGCGATGGTCGCGGTCACGGTCGCGTGCGGCCTGCTGTCGTACCGTCACTCCTCGGAACTGATCGCGGTCCTCGGCCTGTCGGGCGGCTTCGCCACGCCGATCGTGCTCTCGACGGGCCAGGACAACCCCGTCGGCCTCTTCGGCTACGTCCTGCTGCTCGACATGGGCTTCCTGTACCTGGCGCAGAAGCGGCGCTGGCCTTCGCTGGGCCTCGTCGCGCTCGCCGGCACGTTCCTGCTGCAGGCGCTGTGGATCTTCGCGCGACTCGACGCGGCGCGCCTGTGGCTGGGCCTCGTCATCCTGGGCGTGTTCGCGCTGCTGTTCGCCTTCTGGACCGCGCGCGCGGGAATGCTCGTCGGCGCGCGCGGCCGGTTCACGCAGGCCGCGTCGCTGACGCTGCCGTTCCTGTTCGCCGTGTATTTCGCGCAGCATGCGGAGCTGGGCCGCGATCCGTGGCCGCCGGTCGTGCTGTCGATCCTGCTCACGCTCGCCGCGGGATGGATGTCGCGCGGACAGCCCGCGCCGCACCTCCTGCTGGGCACGGCGTCGGGCTCGGTCGCGCTGTGCCTGACCTGGGCGCTGTCGCAGCCCCGGAGCGGACCGTCGCCCTACGCGTGGGACATCGCGGGGTGCGTGCTGGCGCTGGCCGCGGCGCACCACCTGTTCGTCGAGTGGACGGATCGCAACGGATCGCGGCGCGCCGCGCTCGCGGGCGTGGTCACGGTGATCCTGGGAGGCCTCGTGGTGCTGGTGCTGCACACGCTCCTGGGGCAACTGGCTCCTTGGCCGCCGCTGCTCGCGGCAACGGCCCTGGGCCTCCTGGCGCAGCGCGCGGGTGCACGCGGGGCGGCGCCGTGGACGCTGGTCGCGGCGAGCCTGATGACCGGCCTCGTGCCGCTCGCCTGGACCATGGAGCTGTCGCGCACGGCGTTCACGCCGCTCGCCTGGACGGCCACGCTGGCCGCGCAGAGCGCGTTGCTGCTCGCCGCCGCGCGCGCGTCCCCCGGGCCCGACCGCCGGCTCGCGTTCCTGGGTGCCGCCGCGTGCGCCCTGCTCGCGCCCATCAGCCTGGTTGCCGGCGGGTACCTCGATGCGGCCGCGCCGGCGTGGCGGCTGGGCGCGCCGCTGGTGCTCGGTCTGCTGATCGTCCTGGGCGTCACGGGCGCGCGCGCCGTGCCGCTGCTGGCTGTGGCCGTCGCCGCCACGCTGCTCGCCCAGAACGCGCTCGATGCGCTCGATGCTCCGGCCTGGACGCAGCACGACGCGGGCCTCCTGGGCTTCGCGCTCGTCGCGCTCGGTGGTGCGCTGTTCGCCGCCTGGCCGAGCCTGCGCGGGGCGACCTGGGAGGGTTCCTCCGTGTGGCGCCTCGCGGCCGTCGCGAGCTTGCCTTGGGCGTGGGTGCTGACCAGCAACCTCGACACGTTGCGCGGACGCTCCGCCAGTTGGATCGGACCGGCCGCCTTCGCGCTGCTGCACGGTGCGCTGGCGCTGCGTGCGCCGCGAGCCCTGGATGAGGCGCGCCTGCTCGTGCTGCGCGCCTGGCACGGCGGCGCGGCGCTGCTGTGGCTCGCGTGCGTTCCGGCGCTGCTGGCCGACGTCGAGCCGCGCGGCGGCATCGCGCTGGCGTTGTGGGGCGCGGCGCTCGCGTGGCTGGCCTCGCGCCTCGCCCATGTTCGACTGCGGATCCTGGCCACCGTCGTCGTCGCCGTCGCCACGCTGGTGATCTCCTCGCAGGTGTTGTCCTGGCACGATCGAGCGGCGTGGATCCTCTCACCATCGATCGCGTGGCTGTGCCTGGTTCCGGCGGCCGCGGCCCTGGCCGCCGCGCGCTGGCTGCGCTCGGAAGGTGTGCAGGACGTGCATCCGTCGCTGGTCACGGGAGCCTGCGCCGTGGTGCTGGTGTTCGTCGGCCTGAACCTGGAGATCGCGCACGCCTGGGCCGACGCGCCGCGCTTTCGCGTCCATCTGGGCGGATTGCAGGCGCGCGACCTGACGACGTCGCTGGCCTGGGCGCTCTACGCGCTGGTGCTGCTCGTGGTCGGCGTACGCCGCGCCGCGAGCGCACCGCGCTGGGCGAGCCTCGCGCTGATGCTGGCGACGATCGGCAAGGTGTTCCTGGTCGACCTCGCGAACCTGACGGGCCTGTACCGGGTGGGCGCGATCTTCGGCCTGGCTGTGTCGTTGATCGCGGTCTCGCTGCTCTACCAGCGCTACGTGTTCCGCCCCGTCCGGAGTCAGGACAGCTAGCACGAGCCGGCCGACGCGGCCGTCATGCGCCGCATCGGCCGGCTCGTGCTAGCTGTCCTGACTCCGG
>CAZKIO010000073.1:0-19976 GCA_964552795.1 uncultured Planctomycetaceae bacterium | reverse complement strand
CGCGAGATCGCGGTGGCCGCGACCGGGAACGCGTCCATCAGGAAGCCCGGGTTCACCCCGGTGCCCAGCAGCCGGCCGCCGGTCTTGCGCGCCAGCGCGTCGAGCTCCTGCGCGAGCCGCTCGTGGCGCAGGTACGGCCACGACAGCTCTTCGCAAGTGCTGACGACGGTGATGCCGCGCTCGAGCAGGGCCCGGAACGTGGGTGCGCACACGGCGAGGTCCGAGCTGGTCGTGACGAGCGCGGCGTCGAACGTGGACGGATCCGCGTCGGGTTCGGCGCGCACGACCACGTCCGACCGCAGGCCGGGGACGAGCGCGTCGAGGCGCCGGCCGGCGAGCGCGGGCGCGACGTCGACCGCCGCGACGACCTGTCCGATCCGCCGCTCGTGGAGGTCCGCGACGATCTTCACGCCCAAGGGCCCGAGTCCGACGTGCAGGATGCGCAACATGGGCGAAGAGGATAGCGATCGGAGGTCCCATCTACCTCCGTCCGTCGGCGCGCGCGTCGGACGCGGCGGTCAGGGCTGGCCGCGCTCGTGGCGCGCCAGCCGCTCCCGCCAGGCCGGAGCGGCCGCGTTCCGCGCGCCGTGGACCTCGAGCAGTTCGCGCAGGATCCCGGCGGCCTCCTCGAACAGGCCGTTGGCGGCGAGCGCGGTCGCCAGCACGTCGCGGGCCTGCGCGTCGCGCGGATCCGCGGACCGCAGCGCCGTCCGCGCGAGCTCCAAGCCCGCCGGCGCATCGCGCACGCCCGCGTCCGCTGATGTCGCCAGCAAGTACGCGAGGCGCAGGCGCGGCTCGCGCTCGTCCGGCGCCGCGGCGATCAACCGGCGCAGCGTCGCGACGGCTTCCGCGTCCCGGCCGAGCATCACGAGCGCCGTGGACCGCGCCGTGAGGGCCTGTGCGTCGCCGGGGGCGAGCGCGAGTGCCGCGTCGATCTCGACGACGCTCTCCGCGAGCTTGCCGCTCCGGCCCAGGGCCATCCCGAGGCGCAAATGCGCGCGCGCCATGTCGGCCGGACGCAGCTCGAGCGCGCGGCGGAATGCATCGGCCGCTTCGCCGTGCCGTTCGAGCGACGTCAGGCTGACGCCGAGGTTGCCCCAGTACTCGGGCGAGTCGGGCTTGCCCTCCAGGGCGCGCCGGAACAGCGCCACCGCTGCCTCGTTCGCGCCGCGTTCGGCCTGCACGATCCCCGAGTTGGCCCACGCGGCCGGCAGCGAGCGTTCGGGCGGCCACGGCTGCCATGCATTCGACGCGATGGCGGCGACGAGCGCGAGCAACGCGGGCACCGCGAGAGCGGACCAACGGCGTTCCCGGGCGTGGCGGAACGCCTCGACGAGTCCCGCGCCCGCGAACAACAGCAGGATCGGCACGACGGGGTAGCGGTAGCGCGAGAACACGTAGAACAGCACGATCCCCGCGCACATCGTCGCCAGCACGGCGTGCAGCACCACGATCTCGCGCCGCCGCGCCCACGTCAGGGCGATGCCGGCCGCCGCGAACGGCACGAGGACCCCGTAGTGCCACACCGTCATCAGCCACCGCAGGAGCGGCACGAAGCGCTCGTAGAAGTAGACGTCGTCGGCGTCGGCGACCTCGTAGGCGTTCACCAGCAGCGCCGCCTTGCGGGCCAGCAGCGCGAGCCATTCGCCCGGCTTGGCGCCGATCCAGGCGAACGAACGGCCGAACCAGTGCCGCGACACCTCGCCGGGCGTGAGCGCGCGGCCCTCGGCCTCTTCGGCCAGCTCGAACGCGTCCTGGCGCTCGAACTCGGGGTTGTGCCGGCCGGGGCGCAGCGCCTGGTACGTGCCGTCCGAACCCGGGTGGTTGCCGATGTAGAAGTTCGAACCGGCCTGCGACGTGGTCAGCGCGAACTCGCCGCCGACCGCGAGGTTGCGCAGCGCGACGGGCGCGAGCACGAGCGCGAGACCGGCCGCCCACGCGCCGGCCCAGCCGAGCCGGGTCTGGATCGGCGTCGAGCGGAACTCCCACGCGAGCCAGGCCAGCAGCACCGGCGCGAGCAGGATCGTCTCCTCGCGGGTGAGCATCAGCGCGCCCAGCGCCGCGCCGACGCCCAGCCAGCGCGCGCTGCCGGGCCGCTCGCGCACGAGCGCCAGCGCCCACAAGAGAAGCGCCATCCACAGGAGGCCGATGCCCGCTTTCTGGATGCAGCCGTCGAAGAAGATCGCCGACGGGTACAGCGCCGTGAGCAGGCCCGCCGCGATCCCGACCGGCCGCGAGAAGAAGCGCCGGCCCGCCAGGAACATCACGCCGCACGCGATCGATCCGAACGCGATCTGCACGAGCCGCACGTTCCAGAGGTCCGATCCGACGGCGAGCTTCGTGACCGCCAGCGCGTACGGGTACAGCGGCGCCTGATAGAACACGCGGTCGCCGAGCCAGTCGCCGGCGACGAGGCGCTCGGACCAAGACCAGTACGAGCGGCCGTCGACCACGACGCCGTCGAACATCGGGCAGGCGCGCGCCTGCAGCAGGTAGACGAAGCGGACCGCGAACGCGAACGCGGCGACCGCGCCGAACAAGAGGGCGTCGATCCGTCGCGGCCGGGCTCGCAACGGCGCCACGTTACTGCGCGGAGCGCGCCGGAACAGGCCGGCCGCTCACTTCGCGGTTTCCATCTCCGCCAGCAGCTTCATGACCGCCTCCTCCATGGCGTCGTCGCGCAGGTCGCGGAAGCGGATCACGCCCTTGTGGTCGAGGATGTAGATCGTCGGCCAGCCGCGGACGTTCCAGGCCGTGGCCAGCTTGCCGCTGGTGTCCACGTCGATGGCCTGGCGCCAGGTGATGTCGTTCTCGGCGAGGATCTTCTTGACCACGTCGGCGGGGCCGTCGCTGTTGATGCCCAGGAGGGCGAAGGGCTTGCTTTCCAGTCGCTTCACGAGCGACTTCTCGTGCGGCAGCATCGCACGGCACGGGCCTCACCAGTTGCCCCAGAAGTCGATGACCACCACCTTGCCGCGGTAGTCCGAGAGCTTGAACGCCTGTCCGTTCTCGTCGGTGGCTTCCCAATCCGGCGCGACCTTGCCGATCTGCAGGTGGTCGAGCTCGAACAGGAATCCCTTCGCGCGCTCGGCGTACGTGGCGCCGCGCTTGGGCTTGGCGTCCGCGTAGTCGCGGATCACGCGCTCCAGGAGCTTGCGCCCCTCGGCCGCGTCGTCGCCGTCGGCGAGCATCGAGCCGTGGTGGAACAGGCTGGCCGCCTGCACGAGCGCGTGCGGCGAACGTTCGGTCACGGTCTTCAGCGCGGACCGGATCTTCTCCTCGCCCACGACCCCGGTCATCCGCGGGAGCATGCCCGCCAGCCGGTCGAGCGTGGGCGAGGCGATGTGTTCGGCGAGCAGCGTGTCGATGCCGGCGAGCGCGTCGTCGCGCAGGTCGAACTCCGACGCGAGGCCCAGCACCTCCATCCAGGCCTTCTCGGCCGTGGGCGTGGCCTTGGCCTCGACCGCGATCGCGCGGAACTGCGGCACGTACTCGCGTCCCGGACGCTCCTCCCACAGCTTCTCCTGCGCGGCCTCGTCCTTGGCCTCGTTCAGCGCCTTGTACAGCTCCTGTCGCGCGGCCTGGTAGCGCTTCGAGAGCGCATCGAGCCTGGCCGCGGCGTCCGTCTCGGACGACTGCGCCCACAGCGGTGCTCCGGCCAGGAGCAGCGCCAACGCCGCCCACCAGCCCGTGATTCGATCGGATCGCATGGCTCCTCCTGTTCACGCGGGCGGTGCGACGCCGCGCGGGCCCGCATTCTAGCCGGCCGCCGCCGCCGCCGCGGCGATTGACGGCTGTGGCGCGGCGTGTGAGCCTCGCGCCATGCACACCATCCTGCCGGCGATCCTCGCCCTCCTCGTGTTCTCGAGCCCGTCGCCGGAGCAGGGCGCTCCCGCGCGCGGCCCCGCGCGCGCGCCCGCAGGCCGGCTGCTGGCCGTCGGCGGCGGCGGCACGACCGATGCGATCGTCCAGCAGGCGCTCGCGCTCGCCGGCGGTGCCGAGGCGCGCGTGCTGATCGTGCCGCAGGCTTCTTCCCGGGAGGATGCGGGCGATTCCTCCGCGGTCTTCTGGAAGGAACGCGGCGCGCGGAACGTGACCGTCCTCGACGTCGGCGACCGCGCGGCGGCGCAGCGGGCGATCGCGGCCGCGGACTTCATCTGGATGCCGGGCGGCGATCAGAACCGGCTCGCCGCGGCGCTGCGCGAAGCGGACCTCGTCGAGGCGCTGCGCGCGCGCCACAAGGCTGGCGCGCTGGTGGGCGGCACGAGCGCCGGCGCCGCGGTCCTGTCGGCGGCGATGATCGCCGGCGGCGAACGCGCGGACCTGGAGACCGTCCGCGCCGGCGGCACCGAGCTCGTGGAAGGCCTGGGCCTGTGGCCCGACGTGCTCGTCGACCAGCACTTCCTCGCGCGGCGTCGGTTCAACCGGCTGCTCGCGGGCGTGCTCGACCGTCCCGAGCTGGTCGGCATCGGCGTGGACGAGCGCACGGGCGTGATCCTGCATCCGGACGGCGTGTGCGAGGTCGTCGGCGACGGAGCCGTGCTCGTGCTCGACGCGCGCCGCGCGAAGCGCCAGGCCGCCGAGAAGGGCGCGCACCATTCGGCGAGCGGCGTCTCGCTCGCCGTGTACCGCGCGGGCGACCGGTTCACCCTGGCGCAGGAAGAGAAACGCTAGCCGGTCCGCTCAACGGTACAGGGCACACGCGTGCGCCATCACGAACGCGTTGCCGAGCGCGTGGCAGGCGATGGCCGGGAGCAGGCTGCGCGTGCGCTCGACGGAGAGCGCGTAGAGGGTCGCGCTCCAGGCCAGCGCCATCATCGCGGGCAGCGCCGTCAACTGGACGGTGGAGTACAAGAGTCCGCACAGGACCGCGGAATGCAGGCGCCCGTGCACGCGGCGCAGCGTCGGGAACAGGATGCCGCGGAAGGCCAGCTCGGCCGCGAGCGGCGCCCAGATCAGGTGGTCGACGGCGGAGAGGGCCAGCGCCCAGGTCGGGCTCCACAAGAGGTCCTCGTTCAAGCCCTCGGCCCACGGCGTGAGCGAACCCAGCGAGGTCGCGCCGATCGCGAGCGCCTGGCTGCCGATGCGGTCGAGCGCGAACAACCCCAGGATCAGCAGCAGCCACGGCGTGATCGGGCCGCCCAGGGTCAGGCCGAACGATTCGAGCGGCCCCGGGCGGAACGGCGCGAGCAGATGGCGCCACACGAGCCGCGCGAGCGGCAGCGCGGCGAACAGCGACACCCACGCGTACGGCACCGGCGACCCGAGCGCCCTGCCGGCGGACGTCAGGAGCGCCACGATCGCCAGCCCGAGCGCGGCGGCGCGCACGAGCACGCCGAACCCCACCTCGGCCGGCCAGGGCGCGGGCAGCGGCAGCGTCCCGGTCGGCCCGTCGGGCCGGTTGCGCGCCAGCCAACCCAGGACGGCGGCGGCGCCGCACGCGAGCAGCAGCGCGAGCGCGCGCGACACGTTCAACGCGGCGGTCGTGTGCGCGCCGGGATCCGGCGGCGGCGCACCCGCCGACCGGGACTGCACCAGGCGGCCGATCCAGCCGTCTCCCGCGAGCGCCAGCGCGGCGCCGTCTCCGGCCGTGCTGCCGCTGCCCGGCAGGTTCGAGTACGCGCGCCGCACCGCGTCGAGGAACGCCGCGTGCCCGCGCGCGGCCAGCGCGTCGAGGTCGCCCTGCGCCTCTTCCATCCGGCCGGCCTCGGCCAGCAGCACGACGCGTCGCGCGCGCAGGCCGTCCAACTCCGGATCGCTCACGGGCGCGTCCTCGCGCGGGTAGCCGCCCTGCGCCAGAATGCCCTCGAACGCGCCGATCGCCTCTTCGCGGACGCGCACGGGCGCCTCCAGGAACGGCGCCAGCGCGGCCTGTTCCCACTCCGGCAGCGCCGCGGCGGCCGCGCACAGCTCCAGGCGCCGTTCGAAGAAGCGCTCGGCGGACGCGATCGGCGTGCGCAGCGTCGATGCGCGATCCACGCCCGGCAGCGCCATCGACGCGACGAACAGGAGCCCCAGGAGCAGGATCGACAGCACCAGGGTCCAGCCGCCGGAGAGGCCCGTGGGTCCTCTCCCCAGCAGGTTCGGCCGCTCCCGTCCGGGATTGGGGGAGTCATCGCTCATCGGGATCGCCGCGGGACGATACCACGCGCGGCAACCTCGGCCGGACGATGGACCCGGGAGCGCTGCGCGGCGACCATGCTCGCGGCATGCAGCGACGCGAACTGGGACGCAGCGGGATCGAGGTGCCGGCCGTGGTGCTCGGCGCGTGGGCGATCGGCGGCTGGAACTGGGGCGGAGCGGACGACGAGCAGTCCGTGCGCGCGATCCAGGCGTCGATCGACGCGGGTGCGAACGCGATCGACACGGCGCCGGTCTACGGCTTCGGCCGCTCGGAGCTGGTCGTGGGCCGCGCCATCCAGGGCCGGCGCCGGGACGTCGTGCTGATGACCAAGGTCGGCCTGCGCTGGGACGACGAACGCGGCGAGGTCGCCTTCCAGGCCCTGGACGACGACGGCGTGCGGCGGACGGTGCGGCGCAACGCGCGACCGTGGTCGGTCAAGGAGGAGGTCGAGCACAGCCTGAAACGCCTGAAGGTCGACGTGATCGACCTGATCCAGGTGCACTGGCCGGATCCCCAGACGCCCGTCGAGCAGACGATGGAGGCGCTGCTGGCGCTGCGGCAGGCCGGCAAGGTGCGCGCCATCGGCGTGTCCAACTTCGACGTGCCGCTCCTGGAGCGCGCGCAGTCGGCGCTCGGCGACGTGCCGCTGGCGAGCGTGCAGCCCAAGTACAACCTCGTCGCGCGCGACGTCGAATCCGGGCTGCTGGCGCACTGCCGCGAGAACGGCATCGGCGCGATCGTGTACTCGCCGCTGGAGCAGGGGCTGCTCACGGGCCGCGTGCCGGCGGCGCGCACGTTCCCCGAATCCGACGGCCGCCACAAGCGCCCGACGTTCCAGCCCGGGAACCGCGCGCGCGTCAACGCGCTGCTCGACACGGTCGTCCGCCCGATCGCCAAGCGTCACGGTGCGGACGTCGGGCAGGTGGTGCTGGCCTGGACGATCGCGCAGCCGGGCGTCACGGCCGCGATCGTGGGCGCGCGCACGCCCGAACAGGCGCGCGAGAACGCCGCGGCGGGGGACCTGCGGCTCGAGGCCCAGGACCTGGCCTCGATCCGCACCGCGTTCGAGGCGCTGCGCCTGGAGTTGCCGGCCAAGCGCGCGCCGGCGGGACGGCTGCGCTCGCTCCTGAAACGACTGACCGGGCGCTAGGGACCAGCGCCCGGCCAGCAGGGATGGATCGCCCGGTCTAGCGCGGTCGGGCGGGGATCACGAGCGTGGACTGCGGCGCGGGATCGTGCGTGACGGGACCGCCGGTCGCCTGCTGCGGCTCCGGACGGAAGAACAAGAAGGTGATCACGAGGAACACGGGCACCAGGATCGCACCCGACCAGCCCATGTAACCGAAGAACGACGGCATCTTGACGCCCTCCTCCTCGGCGATCGCCTTGACCATGAAGTTCGGCCCGTTGCCGATGTACGTCATCGCGCCCATCATCACCGCGCCGCACGAGATAGCGGCCAGCGTCAGGTGCGCCGCCGGGCTCGTTGCCAGGAACTCCGCCAGGTAGCGCGGGCCCTCGGCGGCGATGCCGGCCTCGCCCGCGGCGACGGCCGCGAAGGTCAGGTAGGTGGGCGCGTTGTCGAGACAGCTCGAGAGCAGGCCCGTCGCCCAGTAGTACTGCCACGCGGAGTGGAGCCCGAGCTCGGAGCTGCGCGCGTTGAGCAGGAGGAGCGGCGCGATCATCGTGATGAAGATGCCCGCGAACAGGATCGCGACCTCGGCGATCGGCGCGAACGTGAAGCGGTTGGCCGCGCGGATCGTCGGCCGCGTCGCCATCCACGAACCGACGGCCAGGCCGCCCATGAGCGCTTCCTGCACGCCGAACGGCCAGGCGTGGCCGCCGTTCCCCCAGCCGCCGCCCTTGGCGATGATCACCAGCACGACGCCGGCCAGGAAGAACACGTTGCGCGCGCCGTCGAGGCCCATCGGCTCGTGCTTCAGGGCCTCCTCGAGCTGAGCGCCCGGACGGGCCTTCTCCTCGCGACTCAGGATGAACGAGTCGACGCCCAGGAACGTGATCAGCAGGATGCCGACGACCAGCAGGCACTCCTTCCACAGGGTCAGCGTCCACTCGAAGGGCACGCCCTTCAGGAAGCCCAGGAAGAGCGGCGGGTCGGCGAACGGCGTCAGCAGGCCGCCGCAGTTCGAGACGACGAAGATGAAGAACACCACGATGTGCGCCTTGTTGCGCCGCGACTGGTTCGCGCGCAGCAGCGGGCGGATCAGGACCATCGAGGCCCCCGTGGTGCCGATCAGGTTGGCCAGCACCCCGCCGATGGCCAGCAGGCCGGTGTTCGAGAGCGGCGAGCCGGCCAGCGATCCGCGCACGTAGATCCCGCCCGAGATCACGTACAGCGCCGCGAGGAGCGCGATGAACGAGACGTAGTCGAGCAGCGAATGTTCGAGCGCAGCCCAGCCGACCGCGCCGTACTCCATGAGGAGCCAGCCGGCGAACGGCAGCGAGAGCACGGCGGCGACGAGCGCGCGGTTCTTGTTGTGCTCCCACCAGTGCGGCGTGACCAGCGGCAGGACCGCGATGCACAGGAGCAGCACCGCGAACGGCGCGATCGACCAGAGCGGCATGCTGGCGCCGAGGTCGGCGGCGGGTACGGCGGGGGACAGGAAGGCCGCGATTGCGGGCAGGATCGGGATCATGGGGGGCGGAGATTAGGGTGATCGCCCGGGGACTGTCGCGGGGCGGCGCCTCCGAATCTCGACCGAATCCGCTCCGGCCCTGAGCACGCGGCGGCCGAATCGCGCGCGGCGGGCCGCCGCCGGCCGCGGCGGACCCCCGAAAAAGGCCGGTACGCGGCGCTTTCCCCGCGTCCTATCCTTTCGGCCACCGAGCCATGACCCGCCAGCGACCCGCACTCGTCACCTGCAGTCCTTTCGCACTCCTCCTGCTCCTCGTGGGGCTCGCGTTGTGGGCCGGCTGGATGTGGGTCGGACGCGTGCGCGACGTCCACGATCCCGACGCCGCGGCCAGGCCGGTGGCGCTGCGCGGCGACCTCGGCACCGACGAACAGGCGACGATCGAGTTGTTCCGGGCGGCCTCGCCGGCGGTCGTGCACATCACGACGCGCCAGGTGGCCGTCGATCGCTACCGCATGCGCGCGCTGGAGGTGCCGCGCGGCACGGGCTCCGGCTTCGTGTGGGACGAGCGCGGCTACGTCGTGACGAACTACCACGTGATCGCCGGGGCCAGCCGCGCGTTCGTGACGCTCGACAACCAGGAGACGTACGAGGCGTACGCCGTCGGAGCCGAACCGAGCTACGACATCGCGGTGCTGAAGATCGACGCGCCGGGTCCGGGCCTGCGCACGCTCCCGATCGGCACGTCGAAGGACCTGCTCGTCGGGCAGAAGGCGCTCGCGATCGGCAACCCGTTCGGACTCGACCACACGCTCTCGACGGGCGTCATCAGCGGCTTGAACCGCGAGATCGAGGCCCCCGACGGCAGCCGTATCCGCGGCGTGATCCAGACCGATGCCGCGATCAACCCGGGCAACTCCGGCGGGCCGCTGCTCGACAGCTCCGGCCGCCTGATCGGCATGAACGCGGCGATCGCCAGCCCCACGGGCGCGAGCGCGGGGATCGGTTTCGCCGTGCCGGTGGACTCGATCAACCGCATCGTGCCCAGCCTGATCCGCAAGGGGCGTTTCGACCGCCCGCGCCTGGGCGTTCAGGCCGCGTCGCCCGCCGTGGCGCGCCACCTGAGAGCCGAGGGCGTTGTGGTGGGCGACATCGTGCGCGGCAGCGGAGCCGAGCGCGCCGGCCTGCGGCCGCTGACGTTCGACGAGCGCGGCCTGCCCGCCAGCGCGGACGTGATCCTCAGCGTCGACGGGCGCAAGGTGACCTCCGTCGAGGACCTGTGGGAGATCACCGGGGAACGCAACGCCGGCGACGTCGTGCCGGTCGAGATCCTGCGCGAGGGCCGCACGCTGCGACTCGACGTGCAGCTCACGGCCGGCGCGTGAGCGCGGTCCGCTACTGCGTGTAGCCGAGCGCGCGCAGGGCGTCGAGCGTCGCCGGGTCGGTCGGCATGTGCGGCGTGCCGGGCCCGGCGGACGCGCCCGCGGCCGCGGAGATCTCGAGGAACGCCTCCAGCGCGGCGCCCGTGTGCGCCTCGATCCGCGGCGCGGGCACGGGCCGCGTCTCGTTCGGATCGGCCAGGAGGTCGTACACCTCCAGCGAGCCGTCCGAGCCGCGGATCATCTTCCAGCGCGTGCCCACCGCCGCGACCAGCGAGCGCTTGTGTCGATCGAGCGGCCCGCCGTCGGCGCGCATGGCGTCCGGGAACGACGTGAGCGTGATGTGCGGGTAGTCGAGCTCCGCATACAGCAGGCGTTCGCCGGGCAGCGGCCCGCGCAGATCGATCGCGGCCGAACCCGCGTGCGGAACCAGGCCGGCGGCGCGCCGGATCGTCGGATGCAAGTCCGTGATCTGCACCAGGCGGCTCTCGTGCGCTCCCGGCGCGAAGCCCGGCCCGCGGGCCAGGAGCGCGATGCGCAGGTTCGATTCGTAGAGGTTGAAGATGTGCGAGACGTGCTCGTGGTCGCCCAGGTTCTCGCCGTGGTCGGACAAGAGGAACACCAGCGTGTTGGTCGGGTCGAGGCTGGCGTCGACCGCCGCGACGATCGCGCGCGTCACCTCGTCGCACACGCGCAGATCGCCCTCGTACAGGCCGCGCATCTGGCGCCACTCGCCCGCGTCGAGGGGCTGGCGTCCGGCGTAGTGGCGCACCGTGGTCAGCGCCGGAGGCTTGCTCGGCGGAAACAGGCCCTCGACGGCCGACTCCCAGTCCGCGCGCGATTCCAGGAACGGCTCGGCCGCCTCCCACGGGGGCCAGTACGGCATGTGCGGCTGGATCAGGTTCACGAACACGAACGCCGGCCGTTCCGCGTCGCGGCGCGCGAGCCACTCGCGCAGGTCCGCGACCGTCGGGTCCTCCTCCGGCGCGTCCGCGCGGCGCGCCCGGCGCTGCCAGCGGTCGACGAAATGGTCGAAGCCGCGCGCCAGCCCGTTGCGCGTCGAGATCCACACGTTGTTGCTGAACCCGGCCGTCTGGTAGCCCGCGGCGCGCAGGTCCTCGGCCAGGAGCGGCAGCGCGGCGTTCACGCGCGCGTCGAGCTGCTGCGCCTTGTGCACGTTCGGCGGCTCGCCGGTGAACAGCGACACGTGCGCGGGCAGCGTCCAGCACGAGACCGAGTAGGCGCGGTCGAAGCGCGTGCCCTGCGCGGCGAAGCGTTCCAGGAACGGGGTCGTCGGCCGCGGGTGACCGTAGGCCGACATGTAGTCCGGCCGGGCCGTGTCGAGCACGACGACGACGACGTTGGGCCGCGTGTCCGGCTGCGAGCAGCCGGCGCCGAGCAGCGCGACGAGGAACTGACCGCGGATCCGCATGCGGGACATCGTACCGGCGGTCGTCAGCCGCGACGCCGCAGGAGGACGAGCGTTTCGGGCGCGCCCGCGACCGGCACGCGGACGAACTCGCGCTGCAGCCAGCTCCAGACCGCCGGATGCGACACCTCCAGGCGCATGCGCGGATCGCCGCCGATCGGCCGCAGTTCGAGCAGCGCCCAGCGCACGTCGGCGAGCTCGCGCAGCATGCGTTGCTGTTCGGCCTCGTCGGCCTGCCACGCGGGGTAGATGTCCCAGGTCGGCGCGCGCAGGCCGAGCATGGGGTACAGGCCCAGGAGCTGCGCCGACACCCACAGCGGCTCGCCCGCGGGCACGTGCCGCGCGACGAGGTCGAGCAGCCCGCGCACGGTGCGCGCCTCGCCGGGCGCGAGGACGAGGTCCTCGAGACCGACGCGGACCACGACGTGCTCGTTGCCCGCCGGAGCGGCGAGGCGCCGCACGAAGGGCAGCGACGATCCGATCGCGGCGATGCTGGCGAGCGCGAGCAGGCTCCAGGCCGCGGCGCGCGCGCGGACGGCCCGCGCGGGAGCTGCCGCGAGCGACAGCGTCAGCAGGCCGATCAGGAACGGGTGGATGCTCTGCGCGAGGTGCGGCAGGTCGCTGCGCACGGAGGCGTGATGGAACCACGTCGCTCCGACGCAGACCGCCGCGGCGATGGGCGCGATCCGCGCGAGATCCTCCGCGCGCCGGCGCAGCACGATCCACGCCGCCAGCGCGTAGAACGCCGGCAGCGCCAGGAACAGGGAGCCGGTGGCGAACGCGGCCGCCGCGCTGCCGAAGCTGAGGCGCGCGTAGTCGAAGCGCCAGGGCCAGGGCCAGGGCAGCTCCGCGTTGAGCGCGCCCTGCCGCGTGTAGAAGAGGATGGACTCGACGAACGCGCCGCCGAATCCCGGCGCGAAGGCGATCAGGAGCAGCATGGGCGCGTAGCCCAGGCAGGTTCCGGCGAACAGGTCGAGCAGCGAGCGCAACAGGGGCTGGCGCGCGCGCGCGACCAGCAGCGCCGTGGCGAGCAACGCGCCGAGTCCCACGTAGACGCCCAGGTTGCGGCCGAAGAACGCGGTCAGGCCGACCACGACGCCCAGCGCGAGGCGGCGCGCGCCGGACGGCCGCTCGAACAGCAGCGTCAGGACGTACACGGCGCACATCGCCAGGCCGGATTCGAACAGCTTCCAGGGCGGCGACATCCACATCACGAGCAGCGCGCCGGCGACGAGCAGGAGGATGCGGCTGGCCGTGGCACGGCTCACGACCAGGAGCCCCGCGCACACGCCCAGCCCCGCGAAGATCCAGCTCGCGGCACGCACGGCGACCAGTCCGTCGCCCAGCAGCGTGCTCCACGCCGCGCACCACAGGTAGCGGCCCGGGTCGTAGGCACGGAAATCGCGCAGCGGCAGATCGCCGGCGTGCGTGCGGATCACGCCGTACCACAGGAAGGCTTCGTCCTGCAGGTTGAAGCCCAGGCGGCCCTGCAGGAGGAACATCGCCGTGCACAGCACGGCGGCGATCGCGGCGCAGGGGATCAGCGCCGGCTCGGCGGCGCGCAACCGCGCGAACGCGCCCATCGTCAGCCCGGGAACTCGCGCAGCGCGGCCACGACCTCGCCCTGCTCGGCGTCGGTCAACCCGTTGAAGAACGGCAGGCGCAGGAGACGCGCGGACAGGTCCTCGGTCACCGGGCAATCGCCCGGACGGCCGCCGAAGCGCCGGCCCATGTCCGACAGGTTCAGCGGCAGGTAGTGGAACACGGCCAGGATGCCGCGCTCCTCCAGGTGCGTGATCAGGCGTTCGCGCTGCGCCGTGTCGGCCAGCAGCACGTAGAACATGTGGTAGGGCTGCTCGCAGTGCGCCGGCACCATCGGCAGGCGCGCGCCGAGCGCGGGTGCCCAGTCGGCGAGCTCGCGCGCGTAGCGCTCCCACAGCGCCTTGCGGCGCGCCTGGATCTCGTCGCGGGCCTCGAGCTGCGCCAGGAGGAACGCGGCGAGGACGTCCGAGGGCAGCCAGCTCGACCCGTAGTCGACCCACGTGTACTTGTGCACGAGCCCGCGCAGGAAGCGCGTGCGGTTCGTGCCCTTCTCGCGCAGGATCTCGGCGCGCTCCGCCAGCGCGCGGTCGTTGACGATCAGCGCTCCGCCCTCGCCGCACGTGAAGTTCTTGGTCTCGTGGAAGCTCTGCGTTCCCAGCGCTCCCAGCGTCCCGAGCCAGCGGCCGCGGTACCGGCCGAACAGCCCGTGCGCGTTGTCCTCGACCACCGCCACGCCGTGCCGGGCGCCGATCTCCAGCAGGGCGTCCATCTCGCAGGCCACCCCGGCGTAGTGCAGCGCGACGATGGCGCGCGTGCGCGGGGTGATCAGCGCCTCGACGCGCCGCTCGTCGAGGTTGAGGGTGTCCGGCCGCACGTCGCAGAAGACCGGCCGGGCGCCGCGCAGGGTGAACGCCAGCGCCGTGGTCACGAAGGCGAAGGACGGGACGATCACCTCGGTGTCGGGCTCGCAGTGCGTCAGGAACGCGCACATCTCCAGGGCGTGCGTGCAACTGGTCGTCAGCAGCACCTTGTGCGCTCCCAGGGCCTGCTCGAGCAACTGGTTGCAGGCGCGCGTGAAGTGCCCGTCGCCGGAGATGTGGCCGCGTTCGATCGCGCTCTTGATGTAGCGCTCCTCGTTCCCGGCGAAGGAGGGTTTGTTGAACGGGATGCGATAGCGCTTCACGAGGCCGATCCCGGCTGGTCGAGCCACAGGTGGTGCCAGAGCTGCATCCGCGCGATGCGAAACCCCGTCGACTCGTACAGGCGTTGCGCGGGCAGGTTGCGGCCCTGCGTGACGACGCTGGCCCGCCGCAGGCCGCGCGCGCGGAAGGCCTGCAGCGCGGCGTGCACGAGGCGCGAGCCCCAGCGTTCGCCCTGCGCGTGCCGCGCCACCGCGACCAGCCCGATCTCTCCGCGATCGTCGGGACGCACGTGGCCCGTCACGTAGCCGCTGACCTGCCCCGCGCGGTCGGCGACGAGGGCCACTTCGGCCCAGCCCGCGCAGCTCTTCTGCACCCAGGTCGCGAAGAGCTCGTCGCAGAGGCGCGGCGGAAAGCGTCCATCGACGTAGAACCGCGAGGAGCCGTGGCTGCGTGCGGCGAGCGCGCGCAGGGCGCTCACGTCCGTCGGGCGGGAAGGGCGGACGCCATCGTCGTCGGGTGCCGCTTCGAGGCCTCCCAGATCGCGCTCGAAGGTCATGCGCACGTCGACGAGCGTCGCGCCGGCTCGTTCGGCGGCGCGGATCGCGGCGTGCGCCTCGATGTCGCTCAGGATGTAGACGCACTCGATCCGCTGCGCCCGCGCCTCCTCGACGCAGGCCGCCAGATCGCCGGCGTCCAGCCCCGGTGCGGTGACCGACGCGATGCGGCGGCCGAAGAACTCGGTGTCCCACTCCAGCAGGCGCAGCCGTCCGGGCGCGCCCTGCGGTGCCGTCGGCGCGCTCACGACCCCGGAACCCCTTCGTCCGCCGGCTCGCGGACCGCGTAGGCCGGCCGGTCCATCATGCGGAAGTGCATGCGCGCCAGGTACTCGCCGATGATCCCCAGGGCGAACAGCTGCGCGCCGGAGAAGATCGCGATCATGGAGGCCAGGAACGTGAAGCCCTCGACCTTGCCGCCGTGCACGAACCGAGCCCACAGGACGTAGGCCAGGATGCACACGCCGAACAGCGTGAAGGCGAACCCGATCACGCTGGCGATCTGCAGCGGGGCGACGCTGAAGCCCGTGGCCATGTTGAGCGCGTGCGTGAGCAGCTTGCGCAGCGTGTAGTTCGACTGCCCGATCGTGCGCGGGTCGTGCCGCACGCTCACGGAGGAGAAGCGCGTCGTGCTCCACGTCAGCAGGACGTCGATGGACACGAACTGGCTGCGGTGGCCCTCGAAGGCCGAGCGCAACTGCGTGCGGAAGACGCGGAAAGCGCTGACGCGGCGGGCGGTCGTGGCGCCCATCGAGCGCTGGAGGGCCAGCTTGGTGACCTGCGAGGCGAGGTCGCGCAGCAGGCCGTGCTGCTCGCGCTGCGGCGTGCCGTAGACCACGTCGAACCCGCGGCGCAGTTCGGCCAGCAGCTTGGGCAGCTCCTCGGGCGGGTGCTGCAGGTCGTCGTCGATCGTGGCCACGAGCGCACAGCGCGCCGAACGGATCCCGCACAGGATCGCGTTGTGCTGGCCGTAGTTGCGCATCAGGTCGATCCCGCGCACCCAGCTCCGTTCGCGCGCGAGGTCGCGGATGACGTTCCAGCTCCCGTCGCGGCTGCCGTCGTTGACCAGCAGGACCTCGAAGCGCTCGGTCAGCGCGACGAGGACGGGCTCGAGACGTTCGAGCAGTAGCCGCAGCGATCCCTCGCTGTTGTACACGGGGACGACGACCGACAACGAGGGGACGCGGCTCTCCATGTCCACGGACGCGGGCGGAGGATCCTACCCGGCCCGCGCGCCGGCGGCCAGTTCAGCGCGGGACGCGCAGCACCACACAGTCGCTCCGCACGGTCGCCGGCCCGAAGCGAGCCTCGTACCAGGGCAGCGCGCGCCGGTCGGACTCGATGCGGGGCGACAGGACGATCGCGCCGATCCCGTGGCGCGCGAGGACCGCGCGCGTGCCTTCCTCCATGCCCGCGCGCCGCTGGCCGAAGAACAGGCTCCACACCGGCCGGTCGAGGAAGACCGCGAGGTGCCAGCCGATCGGCGCGGCGATCCGCACGCCGGGGTCGACGGCCGCGGCCACCTGTTCCGCATAGCGCGCGTAGAACTGGTGCGCGGCCTCGATGCGGTCCCAGCCGGCCCGCGGGCGGAAATCGAGGATCGGCAGCGCGACGAGCAGCAGCGCGGCGGCGGCGCGCGCCATCCGTGCGCGGCCCAGGCGCTCGCAGCACCACAGGAACCCCTCGACCGCGGCGGGCAGGAGCAGGATCCACAACGGCAGCACGAGTCGGTCGCGGAACCCGAAGTAGACGAGCAGGACGCCCAGCACCATCAGCGCGAACAGCTCCGCGCTCTCGCGCCTGCGCACCAGCGTCACGAGCGCCAGCGCAAGGACGACCGCGCCCAGCGCGGCATGCGCGCCGCTCGCGCTTGTGCCCATGCGGCTGCCCAGCAGGGACAGGACCTGCACGAGGCGTCCCGGCGGCCGGCCCAGGATCTCGCTCCACGCACGCGGCGCCGACGCGGGGTCGCCGCCGTCCACGTGCCACATGGCCGTCGAGTACGAGAACAGGAAGTTCTGGTCGACGGGCGGCACGGGATGGTGCGCGGCGCTGTGCAGGTCCCAGGGCAGCTTCACCAGCAGCGTCAGCGCGACGACGGGCAGGACCCGCAGCAGCAGGAAGCGCGGCCAGGGCTCGGCCTGCGGGTCGCCGCGCCCGAGCCAGCGGCGCACGATGCGCACGGCCACGATCGCCGGCATCAGCAGCAGCGTGACGCTGCGCACGTAGGTCGCCGCGCCGATGCACGCGCCGAGCAGCGAATCGCGCAGCAGCGAGGGCCGGCGGTCGGCCCAGCGTTCGATGCAAAGGCATGCGAGGAGCAGCGCGGTGCCGGGGACGTCCGACATCACCTGGTTGCAGAGCTGCTGGAACGGCGTCGAGAGCCACACCGCCGCCGCTACGAGGAACGCCAGCGGCAATCCGAGCCGTTCCCGGGCGTGGACGAACAGGAGGGCCACGCAAGCCGCGCCGAAGGACGCGACGAGCAGGTTGAGCGCGAGGAAATCCGCGCCGCGCCAGGCCAGGATCGCCGCGATCAGCGCCGACATCCCCGGCGGGCGCACGGTGAACGGCTCGCCCAGGTAGCTGTAGCCCTCGCCCGCCAGCAGCGCGCGCGCCGAAGCGATGTAGATCGAGGCGTCGTTGGTCTCGTCGCCGGCCTCGAACCAGGGATGCACGAGGAACGGGAGCGACAGCAGGCAACCCGCGACGAGCACGGCGAGCGCGGCGGAGGCGCGCGCGTCCCAGGGTCGGCGCGCGGCAGCGCGGTGCTCGGAGGGGCGCGACACGCTCAGTCGTCGCCGTCGCCGTCGTCGTGTCCGTCGTCGCCGTCCGTGTAGCCCAGCGCCTCGAGGCCGCGGCGCGCGCGCTCGTCCATCTCGCGCACGGCGGGACGCAGCCACGGCCGCGGGTCCGACTCCATGTGCTGCGTGTAGCGCAGGTGCAGGTCGTTGAGGACCTCGGGGCGCTCCGCCGCGAGGTTGCGCAACTCGCCCGGATCGGCTTCGAGGTCGTAGAGCCGCGCGGCCTCGGGCCCGCGCAGGATCACGTGCCAGCGTCCGTCGGTGACGCCCAGGCGGCGTGCGGGCGTCTGCAGTCGCGCCAGGAACTGCGCCGCGACGCGACCCTCCGGCAGGGTCTCCGAGAAGAGCGACGTCCCCCGGTTCGGCACGGGCTCCAGGCCGAGCGCCTCGAGCACGGTGGGCCACAGATCCAGGTGGCAGGCCAATTGATCGACGCGCGCCGCCCCGTTCAGCGGCGGCGCGGCGCGCTCGCGCACGCCCTTGGGATAGCGCACGAGCAGCGGAACGCGCACCAGCTCGCGGTGCAGGTTCTCGCCGTGACAGAACCACCAGCCGTGGTCGCCCAGCGACTCGCCGTGATCGGCCGTGAACACGATCAACGAATCCTCGTACAGGCCGCGCGCGACCAGCCCGTCGATCAGCCGTCCCAGGTGCTGGTCGAAGAAGTGGATCTCGGCGTCGTAGCGGTCCTCGTAGGGCCCCGGCCGCCGCTCGTTGCCCAGCAACTGGTACTTGGGGATGCGGTCCCGCCCGCCGTGGTCCGCGCTGGCCGGCAGGGGCTTCTGGCCGGCATGGTCGCGCTCGAAGAGGCTCAGGTGCTCCGCGGGCGGCGTGTACGGTCCGTGCGGATCCTGGTAGTGCACCCACAGGAAGAACGGCTCGTCGGCGCTCCGCTTTGCGACCCACTTCAGCGTGGCGTCGGTGCAGTCGTCCGCCGTGCGCTCGAGCAGGTCGCGGTTGATCTCGCGGTCGGTCATCACGTCGTCGTAGACCTGGAACCCCTGCTGCAAACCGATGTCGCCCTGCTGCGCGGGTGCGCGGCGCAGCACCCCGTTGGAGACGAACGCGGCCGTCGCGATGCCCGCGTCGCGCGCCTTCTCGGCCAGCGTGACCGCTTCGCGAGGCATGAGGTCGCGGTTGGTGGGGGAAGCGCCGACCTCGTCGGGATAGCGGCCCGTGTGCAGGCTCGAGAGCGAAGGCCCGGTCAGCGACGACGCCGACCAGGCGTTCGTGAACAGGGTGCTCTCGCGCGCCAGGGCGTCGATGCGTGGGCTGGTCGGCCGGCCGTAGCCGTAGCAGCCCAGCCGGTCCGCGCGCAGCGTGTCGCAGGTGATCAGGATGACGCGTCGCGCAGGTCCGCGCGGCGCCGCGTCGCTGCACGCGGTGCCCAAGAGGGCGGTCAGGGAGAGGGCCGCGATCGCGGCGTGGGTCGGTGTGCGCATGGGCCCGGCGATTCTAGCGGACGCCCGCCCGTCCTTGTGCGCGGGCACCGGGCCCAGCAGAATCGGACCGATGGGATCCCCCGGGCGCGTGGTCGTCGTGATGCCGGCCTACAACGCCGCGAACACCCTGGAACGCTGCTGGGCGGACATCCCCAAGGACTACGTGTCCGAGGTGATCGTCGTCGACGACTGTTCGAAGGACGACACCGAGCGCATCGCGCGCGGACTGCCGCTGACCTACATCCGCCACGAGAGGAACACGGGGTACGGCGGCAACCAGAAGACCTGCTACGACACGGCGCGAGCGCACGGCGCGGACTTCGTGGTCATGATCCACGCCGACTACCAGTATGACGCGCGGATGATCCCCACGGCGATCGAGGTGATCCGCAACGGGATCTGCGACGTCGTGCTCGGCAACCGGATCCGCACGCGGCGCGAGGCACTGGACGGCGGCATGCCGAAGTCGAAGTACTTCGCGAACCGCGGGCTCACGATCATCGAGAACGTGCTCAGCGGCCAGAACCTGGGCGAGTGGCATTCGGGCTTCCGCGCCTACTCGCGCCGCGTGCTCGACACCATCCCGTACCGGCGCAACAGCGACAACTTCGTGTTCGACAGCCAGTTCCTGGTGCAGTGCGTGAACGCCGGCTTCAAGCTGGGCGACGTGCCGGTGCCGGTGCGCTACTTCGACGAGGCCTCCAGCATCAACCTGCGCAACTCGACGGTGTACGCGGTGAAGACGCTGTGGACCTTCGCGCAGTGGTACGGCCATCGCCTCGGCATGAAGCAGAACCACCTGTTCGAGCCGGCCGGGCCGCCGCAGGCCGGCTGACCGCGCGCGGTACGCCGTAGAGGCTGGTGCGGGAGGGGGGACTCGAACCCCCAAGGGTTGCCCCACGAGATCCTAAGTCTCGCGCGTCTGCCAGTTTCGCCACTCCCGCGGCGGCCGGGCATCCTACGCGA
>CAZKIO010000072.1:0-20937 GCA_964552795.1 uncultured Planctomycetaceae bacterium | reverse complement strand
ACCTCGCGATGCTGACCGGGAACCCCGCGTTCGTCGCGGCGCGCGCGCCGGCGCACGCGCCGCTGGGCCCGACGCTGCTGTCGCCGGCCCTGATGCTCGTGCACGGTTACTGCTCGGGCGGATCGATCTGGCCGGCGGTGGACTTCAGCCAGCCCAAGCTCGAGTTCCTCGATCCCGGCGCCAACCGCACGCACGACCAGTTCGCGCAGTTGATCGACCAGCGCGCGCAGAGCCAGGGCGTGACCTCGTTCGGGGTGGTCGCGCACAGCCAGGGCGGGGCGGCCGCGCTGCACCTGCTGACGTACTACCAGAGCGGCCTCGACCTCGCCGCCGGCCCGCGACGGATCCAGGCCCTGGCGTCGCCGTTCCAGGGCACGCCGCTGGCGTCGTTGGGCTCGTTCGCGTGCGGCGTCAACGACAACATGACGACCTCGGGCGCACCGGCTTGGCTGGCCGGGATCCCGACCTGGGCCCGCGCCGAGGTGTACACCTGGACGACCGCGAACTCCGGCTCGGCGTGCAACTTCCTCACGAGCCTGTTCCTGTCCGACCCCGAGGACGGCACCGTCGAACGCGACCGCTCCGTGCTGCCGGGCGGCACGAACATGGGACACGTGACCGGCTGGTGCCACACGACCGGCATGAGCAACCCCGCGAGCTACACCGACCACGCGCGCAACCTGCTCATGAACGTGAACGCGGCGCGCTGAACGCCGGCGACCCGGGCACGGACCGCCGGCGAGGCTCGGCCGTGGAGCTTGCACCGGCCCGGTCCGCACCTCTAGGCTCCGCGGCTCCCCGACGAGGAGCACGCACGGATGACCGCTCTGCGAGGCATGCTGACGCGCGACGAACTCGCCGCGCGCGTGAAGGACGGCAGCATCGAAACGGTGCAGGTCGTGTTCACCGACCACTACGGCCGCTTCCTGGGCAAGCGCTTCGACGCGGGGTTCTTCCTCGAGGAGGGCCTCGCGCACGGCACGCACGCCTGCGACTACCTCCTGACCGTCGACATGGAGATGACGCCGGTCCCCGGCTACCGCTTCGCCAACTGGGAACGCGGCTACGGCGACTTCCACCTCGTGCCCGACGCGCGCACGCTGCGTGTGGCGAGCTGGCTGCCGCGCACGGCCCTCGTCCTGTGCGACGTGCGCGACGTGCGCACCGACGCCCTGGTCGACGTGGCGCCGCGTTCCATCCTGCGCACGCAGGTGGAGCGCCTGGCGCAGGGCGGGCACACGGCGCTCGCCGCCAGCGAGCTGGAGTACTACCTGTACCAGGACTCGTTCCGCGGCGCCGCGCAGAAGCACTGGCGCGGTCTCGAGCCGGCCGGCTGGTACCTGGAGGACTACCACGCGCTGCAGGGCACGCGCGAGGAGCCGTTCACCGCGGCCGTGCGCCGGCACCTGCGCGACTCCGGCGTCCCCGTCGAGAACTCCAAGGGCGAGTGGGGCCTGGGCCAGCACGAGATCAACGTGCGCTACACCGAGGCCCTCGCGATGGCCGACCGCCACGCGGTCTACAAACAGTGCCTGAAGGAGGTCGCCGACGCCCTGGGCATGAGCGTGACGTTCATGGCGAAGATCGCCGCGGACCAGGCCGGCTCGAGCTGCCACATCCACATGAGCCTGGCGCGCGACGGGAAGAACGTGTTCCCGGGCGAGCACGCGCTGGGTCCCGTGCGCTGCTCGGACACGTTCCGCTGGTTCCTCGGCGGCTGGATCGCGCACGCGGCCGAGGTCATGCCGTTCTACGCGCCGACGGTGAACTCGTACAAGCGCTACCAGGCCGGCTCGTGGGCTCCGACGCGCATCGCCTGGAGCCACGACAACCGCACCGCGGGGTTCCGCGTCGTCGGCGCGGGGCCGAGCCTGCGCATCGAGTGCCGCATCCCCGGCGCCGATTGCAACCCCTACCTGGCGTTCGCCGCGGCGATCGCCTCGGGCCTCTCCGGCATCCGCCAGCGCACCGAGCCGCCGCCGCTCTTCGACGGCGACATGTACGCCGCCGCGGAGCTGCCCCAGGTGCCGCGCAGCCTGCGCGAGGCCGCGGACGCGTTCGCCGGGAGCGCGTTCACGCGCGAGGCGTTCGGGCCGGCGGTCGTCGAGCACTACGCCCACTTCTTCCGCACCGAGGTCGAGCAGTACGACAAGGCGGTGACGGACTGGGAACGCCAGCGCTACTTCGAGCGCATCTGAGCCGCCGATGGGCACCACCGCGGTCATCGGCCTCACGACGTACGCGCGCAACCAGGACGGACGCTTCACGCTGCCGGCCGAGTACGTCGCGGCCGTGCGGCGCGCGGGCGGACTGCCGTGGCTCCTGCCGCCGGGCGAGGCGCGCCTGGGCGAGTTCCTCGCGCGCGTCGACGCCGTGATCCTGACCGGCGGCGGCGACATCGATCCCGCGCTCTATGGCGGCGCGCGGCACCCCCGGATCTACGCCGTCGACGCCGCGCGCGACGCCATGGAGATCGAGATCGCGCGCGCGCTCGCAGGGCGGGACACGCCGGTGCTCGGCATCTGCCGCGGCTGCCAGGTGTTCAACGTGGCCTTCGGCGGCACGCTGATCGAGCACCTGCCGGACGTCGTCGGCGACGCGGTCGCGCACCGCGGCACGGGGCCCGGCACGAGCACGCTCCACCCGGTCGAGGTCGCCGCCGGCTCCGCGCTGGAGCGGATCCTGGGCACCCGCGCGCCGACGCCCTCCTCGTCGCACCACCAGGCGATCCGCGCGCTCGCGCCGGGCTTCGAGATCGTGGCCCGCGCCCCTGACGGAACGATCGAGGCCATCGAGCGCCGCGACCACCCGTTCTTCCTCGCCGTGCAGTGGCACCCCGAGGAGACCGCCGCGCGCGACCCCGCCCAGCAGCGGCTCTTCGACGCCCTCGTCGCGGCCGCGCGCGCACGCTCGCAATGACGTTCCGCGTTCCCTAGAACGTGCGCCCACCAGCAACCGGCAAGGGAAGAGACAGCATGCGTTTGAAAGGCAAAGTGGCGCTCATCACCGGCGCGGCCGGCGGCATCGGCGGCGAGTCCGCGCTCCTGTTCGCGGCGGAGGGCGCCCGGGTCGTCGCCGTCGACGTCGACGAGCAGGGCGCGGCCGAGACGGCGCGCCGCGTGCAGGCGGCCGGCGGGACGTGCGCCGCCGTGCGCGCCGACGTGTCGAAGGACGCGGACTGCGCGGCGATGGTGCGCTTCGCCGAGGCAACCTACGGGCGCCTGGACGTCCTGTTCAACAACGCGGGCATCATGGACGCGCGCGACGACGACGCCGTGAGCACGCCCGAGGACGTGTGGGACCGGACCATGGCGATCAACCTGAAGGGCGTGTACCTGGGCTGCAAGCACGGCATCCCGGCGCTGCGCCGCGCGGGCGGAGGATCGATCGTCAACACGGCGTCGTTCGTGGCGCTCCTGGGGGCGGCCACGCCGCAACTGGCCTACACGGCCAGCAAGGGCGGCGTGCTGGCGCTGACGCGCGAGCTGGCCGTGATCCACGCGCGCGAGCGCATCCGCGTCAACGCGCTGTGCCCCGGACCGCTCAAGACCGAGCTGCTCATGAAGTTCCTCGACACCGACGCCAAGAAGCAGCGGCGCCTGGTGCACATCCCGATGGGCCGCTTCGGCGAGGCGCGCGAGATGGCGCGGGCCGCCCTGTTCCTGTGCTCGGACGACTCCTCCTACATGACCGGGGCGGAGCTGGTCGTGGACGGCGGGATCACGTCGGCGTACGTGACGCCCGAGTGAGCGTCCGCGCCGCGCTCAGCGGCGCAGGTGCACGCTCTTGCGGCGGGTCAGGCCCAGGAAGCCGTAGCGCGAGAGCGTCGATCCCAGGCCGCTCTCCTTGACGCCGGTCCAGGGCAGCTCGGGGTCGAGGTAGTCGCAGCGGTTCTGGAAGACCGTGCCGGCCACCAGCTCGCGCGCGAAGCGGTCGGCGCGCGCCGCGCGCTGCGTCCAGACCGACGCCGTGAGCCCGTAGCGGCTGGCGTTCATGCGCCGGAGCGCCTCCTCGTCGCCGGCCACCGGGCACACGGGCACGACCGGGCCGAAGGTCTCCTCGCGCATGACCGCGCTGTCGTCCGGGCAATCCGCCAGCAGCGTCGGCTCGTAGAAGTAGCCCGTCGATCCCGGCCAGCGCTGTCCGCCGCACAGGACGCGCGCGCCCTTCGCGCGCGCCTCCTGGACCTGCGCGTCGACCGTGCCCAGCGCGCGCGGGTCGACCAGGGGACCGAGCGTCGTATCGGCATCGAGCGGATCGCCCATGCGCAGCGCGAGCAGTGCGGCGTGCGCGCGCTCCAGGAAGCGCGCGTACACCGCGCGGTGCACGTACACGCGCTCGACGGCGCAGCACGACTGTCCCGCGTTGTAGCACGCGCCCTCGACGACGTTGGCCGCCGCGAAGTCGAGGTCGGCGTCCTCGGCGACGTAGGCCGGGTCCTTGCCGCCCAGCTCGAGGCCGGCGTCGATCAGGCGCTCCGCCGCCGCGCGGTACACGCCGCGGCCCGTCGCGACCGAACCGGTGAAGCTCACGTGGTCCACGCGCGGATCGGCGACCAGCGCGCCAGCGCGCGCATCGGGCACGGTGACGGCCGAGAACACGCCCGGGACCGGGAGGTCGGCGAACGCGCGCTCGAAGCGCAGGCCGCACAGCGGCGTCTTGGGGCTGTGCTTCAGCACCACCGCGTTGCCGGCCAGGAGCGCCGGAACCACGACGTTGATGGGCACGATCAGCGGGTAGTTCCAGGCCGCGATGTCGAGCACGACGCCCAGCGGCTCGTGCTCGATGCGGCGCACGAACCCGGGCTTGTGCGGCAGGATCTCCGGCGCGAGCGCCGCCGACGCGATCGAGAGCATGTGCTCGGCGCGCGCCAGCAGCGTGTCGACCTCGCCGCGCGCCTCGCGCAGCGGCTTGCCCATCTGCTGCGACACCTCGCGCGCCACCGCCTCGCGCTCCGTGCGGAAGTACTCGACGGCGGAGCGCACGGCGGACGTGCGTGCGTCCAGGGGCAGCGCGCGCCACTCCTGCTGGGCCTCGCGCGCGCGCTCCAGCTTGGCTTCGACGGCCTCGGGGCTGTCGGTCTCGACCTCGCGCAGCACGGCGCCGGTCGCGGGATTGACGAGCGTGAGGTTCATGCGGTCCCCGTCGGATGCATCGGACTGCGGTCGGGATCGTGCCCGCGGGCAGGATCGCACACGGGCCCGCGCCGATCGATGGTCGAGCGCGACCTGTCGCCGCGCCGTCAGCGCCTGCGCCGCCGCGCCCCGGTGCCCGCGCTCTTCCGCTTCCTCGGCGTCGCCGGCCCCTGCTGCAGGCGCTTGGGCGCGATCGCGCGCCAGCTCTCCTCGATCCAGGCGCACAGGAGGTCCGCGTCGGCGGACTCGCCCGACTCGAAGCGCACGCTGACCCAGCCGCTCCTCCCCAGGCCGTAGCCGGTCGGCGCGGCGAACGGCCGGTCGAGCGCCGCCGCGGCGGACTGCGGCAGCTTCACGCTCATGGTGACCGCGTTCTCGCCCGCGTCCGACCCCAGGAACGCGAACACCTTGCCGTTGACCTTGGCCACGCGTTCGCCCCAGGGGAAGTGCTCGGTGGCGCCGGGCATCGACAGCGCGTGGCGGCGCAGGCGCTCGGCCAGCTTGCGCAGTTCCTTGCCCATGGATGCAGCATGGCGCGGCGCGGGGACGCGGTCGAGAGGGATCCGGCCGTCAGCGCGCGAGCACCGCGACCGTCTCGACGTGCAGCGTCTGCGGGAAGAGGTCGAGGATCGCCAGCGAGCGCAGCCCGTAGCCGTGCCCGCGCAGCCGCTCGAGGTCGCGAGCCAGCGTCCCGGGATCGCACGACACGTAGCGGATCTCGGCCGGCCCCAGGTTCGCGATGCCGTCGATCACCTCCGGTCCCGCGCCGGAGCGCGGCGGATCGAGCACCAGGAGGTCCGGCGCGAGCCGCTGCGCGCGACGCAACCACTCCGACGCGTCGGCCCGGGTGATGCTGACGTGGGCCAGCCCGACGTCCTCGGCGTTGCGGCGCGCGCGCTCCGCCGCCGCCGCGTCGACCTCGACCGCCAGGACGGCCTCGAAGCGCGGCGCGAGCGCCAGGGCGAACAGGCCCGAGCCCGCGTACAGGTCGACCGCCAGCCCGCCGGTCGCGCCGCCCGTGGCGCGCGCGACGAGAGTCTCCAGCAGCGGGCGGTTGGCCTGGAAGAAGCTGCGCGCGCCCAGGCGCAGGTCCCGGTTCGCGACGCGCTGGACGATCTCGGGCTCGGCGTCGAGCGGGCGGCCGCGCGCGTCGTCGTGCGCGCGCGCAACGCGTGCGTCGCCGGCGGCGAGGTGGACGCTGGCCGTCCCGGCCGGCCACGCAAGGACGCCCGTCGAGAGACGCAAGAGCTCGGATTCCAGGTCCGGCACGAGCACGGGGCACGCGCCCACCGCCAGGACGTCGTGCGTGCGCGCGCGCAGGTACCCCAGGCGCGGACCGTCGCCCGCTCCGGGAACGACGCGCAGCTCGGCGCGTGCGCGCCAGCCGTACTCGGGCGAGCCGATCACCTCGACCTCGACGCCCTCCGCGGGACCGCCCCGCGCGCGCAGGGCGTCCAGCACGAACGTCTTCTTGGCCTCGAGCTGCGCCGGATAGGCGAGGTCCTGAAGCGCGCAGCCGCCGCACGTGCCGAAGTGCGCGCAACGCGCCGCGCGCCGGTCGGGCGAGGGCCGGCGCACCTCGACGACCTCGGCCTCCACGTGCCGCCGCGCGTGGCGGACGACGCGCACCCGCAGCTCGTCGCCGGGCAGGCCGCCCGGAACGAACACCACGCGGCCGTCGACGCGGGCCAGCCCGGAGCCGTTGATCAGGAGGCGCTCGATCGTGAGGTCGAGCTCGGCGCCGAGCGCGGGGGAGGAGAGCGATCGCGACATGAACGTATTGCGCACGCCGCGGCGTCCCCGCGCAAGCACGGCGGGGCCGGCCGTCGCCGGCCGGCCCCGCACGGGTGCTGGCGCGCACGACGCCGGCCCGCGGCCGGCGCGTGCCCGCGCATCACGGCGCCCAGGTCTCCTGGCGGCCGTTCGTCAGGTTGAACGTGCTCGAGGTGCAGAAAGCAGCCGCGTTGCGGTACCAGCACTGGTACGTGCGCACGTTGCCCACGGCGTTCGCCCCGCGCACGGAGATCGAGGGGTCGCCCGCGGCCGGGTACTGCGACGCGCCGCCGACGTTCGTCTTCGTGCCCAGGCGGATGACGCTGCCCGCGGCACAGCGCAGGCCGTCGCCGAACGCCGTGCCCGCTCCGCCGCCGCTCTGCGTCGTGCCCTGGAAGTAGAGCGCCGAGCTGTTCGGCATGGCCGTTCCCAGGAGCGTCAGCGTGTCGGCCGAGATGCTGGCCGTGCCACTGGCCGCCAGGTTCGCGCCGGTGGCGCTCACCGAGCTGGCGCAGCCGTTGCCGGCGGTGCCGTTGTTCCCGCACGGGCAGGCCGTGCCGGTCCCGTCGCCGAAGCAGAACGCGAGGCTCGTCCCGCCGCCGGGGACCTCGACCGCTGCCGCGACCGATCCCGGCGAACCGGCGCGCCACAGGCCCAGCGTCGCCGTCCCCGCCATGGGCGCGACGTTCGCGTCGAAGCGGAAGTTGTAGGTCGTGCCCCAGCGGATGGCGTTGGCGTTGACGTTCTGGGCCTCGGTCTGCGTGGCCCAGGTCAGGACACCGCCGGCGACGCTGCCGGTCCAGTCCGCGCCGCTGCGGTTGACGTTGCCCTCGCCGTCGCCGTTCAGGTAGTCGACGTCGTGGAACCCGATGTTCGTGATCGTCGCCGTGCCGACCGGGATCGAGAACGAGCCGCCGCTGCGGTGGCTGTTCATGTTGTACACGGCGTACTCGTAGTGGTACTGGCCGCCGCCCAGGTCGGTGACCTTGCAGCCGACCTTGAACAGGCCGTCGGCCTGCACGTTGACCACGGTCACGCCGCTTTCGCAGGTGGGCCAGGCGTCGATCGCCGCCTTCTGCCGCTGCGTCGTCCCGATCAGCGAGAAGTTCGCGCCCGTCGTGGTCATCTCGCGGTAGCTGGCGTTGTTGTTCTGGTTGCCGGCCGCCGCGTCGTCCGGAGTCACGTACTGCGCCTCGCCGAAGTAGCGCACGCCCGCCGACGTGTCGACGTCGGACGACAGGTACTGCAGGCGGCGGGCGGTGCTGCCCGACCAGCCCGGGTTCGCCGGCGGGTACGTGAAGCCGCCCGTCGCGGCATTGACCTGCCAGCGCGGCCCCAGCCCGCCCTGCGTGCCGTTGCGCGCCGCGGTGTACGGGTCCGAGCAGCCCACGCCCAGGTGCGAGCCGTCGGTCGCGATGCACGTCGCGCAGCACAGGTTCTCGCTCAGCGCGAAGAAGCCGTGCTTCAGCCAGCTCTGGCCGATCTGCTCGAAGCGCCCGGAACCGCCGACGACCCGGTACCGGTACAGGTTGCCGCCGATGACGGGGTGCTGGTTGTTGCTGGAGATCCAGTTCAGCCACACGTCGCCCAGGTTGCAGGACGTGGTGCCCAGCGAGATCGCATCGATGCCGCCCGAGGAGGCGTAGTTGGAGACGCCGTTGAGATCCCCCACGATGACGTCGGGGCCGGTGTTCGTGCCGCAGGCCACGACGTTCTCGACGCGGAACGTGCCGCTGCCGCCGCCGGAGCCCGGATACACGCCGACCTGGAAGACGTACTGCGCGCTCGCGGCCGCCGCGAACACCGTGGTCGACTGCAGGCTGCACGCATCGTCGTTGCAGCCCAGCGGCGCGGCGCCCGGGCAGGCGCTGCCGGAATACACGGCGATCTTCGTGTCGAGGCCGGTCTGGCCGCAGGTCGTGACCTGGAAGTTGCCGGCGTACGGCGCCGTCCACAGGAACCACACGTCGCGGTCGATGTTCGTCTGGCCGAAGAAGTTGCAGGCGGCCTGTCCCTGTCCCTGCGTGCCCGTGGTTCCGGTGGTGAACGCGTGGGGACCGAACCCCGCGATGGCGGTCGGCGTGGTGCAGGAATCGGAGCCTTGGGCGAGGCCGGGAACGCAGAAGACCAGTAGGGCCAGGACGGAAGGGACGGTTCTCATGGAGTGCTGGATGTGGTGCTGGGGGACGGGGTGCACAGGCTCGAAGCGTACCAGATCCTCAGGACCGCGCCCCGGGGGTGAGTTCCGCGGAGCGCGCCGCAGCGTAGGATGCGCGCTCCTCGATGCTGGCCTACCTCCTCGCGATCGGGCTCCTCTCCACCCCCACGTCCGCGGCCGCGCAGGCCGCGGAGCACGTCCTGTTCGACGGGCGCCGGTTGGAGAACGCGCGCGTCGAGGGTCCGCCGTGGACGCGCGTTCCGCGCGGCCTGGAGTCGACGGGTCCGGGCGCGGTGCTGGTTTCCGACATGGAGCTGGGCGCCGGCGACGTCGCCGCCCGCGTGCGCCTCTCCCTCGCGCGGCGCGCGGCGACGAACGCATCCCTGCGCATCGGCAACAACGTGCTGGTGCTCGACGGCGATCGCGGCGGTCTGGTGCTCGACGGCCCGCTGACCGGCCACAAGCCCGCGCGCATCGACGATGCTTCGCGCTGGTTCGCGCCCGGACGCGCATTCGACCTGGAGGCGCGCCGCAGCGGCACGGCGCTGGAGTTCCTGATCGACGGCAAGGTCGTCTACCAGACCTCGGTCGGCACCGAGGTGCTCGGGGCCGTGGCGCTCGCTCCCGGCACCAACACGCTGACGCTCGAGCGGCTGGTGCTGGTCGGGCCCGTGTTCCAGGCCGCCCCCGTCGCACGCGACGACCGGCTGCAGGCACAGGTCGAGGGCGCGGTCCGCCGCGCGCTCGACTGGCTGCTGGCGCGCCAGTTGCGCGACGGATCGTGGCGCCACTGCCAGTACGGCTTCCGCGGCGGCCAGACGGCGCTCTCGGCCTACACGCTGCTGCGCGCGGGCCTGGAACCCGACCACCCCTCGGTCCAGCGCGCCTTCGCGTTCCTCGACGGCGTCGAGCCGGGCGAGACCTACACGATCGGCCTGATGTGCATGGCCTACGAGGCGCTGCGCGATCCGGCGCGCGCGCCGCGCATCGAGGCGCTGGCCAAGGAGATCGCCGACTGGAGCGTGCGCGGGCAGTGGGGCTACCCCAAGGCCCACGAACAGGACTTCGCCGTGTGGCTCAACGCCCCCAGCGCGCCGGACCTCTCGAACACGCAGTACGCCGTGCTCGGGCTGCGCGCGGCGCGCCACGCCGGCATCGAGACGCCCGACAAGCTGTGGCTCGACGTGCTCGACCGCACGCTGTCGCTCCAGACGGACGCGGCGCCCGGCGCGAACGCGACCCGCAAGTCCACGCGCGCGGATCCGGCGGGCTTCCGCTACGCGATCGGCCGCGAGCCCACGATCTCGATGACCGCCGCCGGCGTCGCGGTGCTGGGCATCGTGCGCGAGGCGCTCGGCGGCCGGCTGCGCGGGGAACGCCTGCTGGCGCTGGAGCGCGGCATCCAGGGCGGCGTCGCCTGGCTGGACGAGCGCTTCACACCCGGGAAGCACCCCGACGGCAGCGACCTGTGGCACTACTACTCGTTGTACGGCATCGAGCGCATCGGCACGCTGCTCGAGTTGCCCACGCTGGCCGGCCAGGACTGGTACGAGGTCGTCGCGAGCTGGCTCCTGCGACAGCAGAGCGACAACGGCGCGTGGGGCATCGCCAAGCCCTTCGGCGTCGCGTCGCACCACGCCGACCAGGACGAGGCCGACACCTGTTTCGCGATCCTGTTCCTGAAGCGCGCCTCGCGGCCCACGGTAGAGACGCAGGGCCAGCGTTGGCGCGCGCGCGAGATCGAGGACCCCACCGAGAGCGTGCGCCTGCGGGCCAGCGGCGACACGACGGTGGTGCTGTGGATTGCCGGGTTCTCCGAGTCGCTGCGCAACGAGCTGGCCGGCGCGACCGGCCTGCGCGTGGCCAGGGTCGAGTACCTCGAGGGCGAGCGCGTGCTGGCGACGGTCGAGGCCGACCCCGCGCGTCCGTGGACCGACGAAGGCTTCGCGCTGCGCCACGTGCTGCGCGCGCCCGGCGCGCACGTGCTGCGCGCGCGCGTCCACGTGGTCGACCCCGCCGCTCCGGCGGGCGCTCGCGAGCCGTTGCGCGCCGTCGACTCGCGCGAGGTCACGGTACGCTCGGCGGGTTTCCTCGACCCGTGGATGCTCGACGCGGCCGGCGCGCGCGCGCGCAACCTGCTGCACCCCGCCGGCGCCAAGGCCTCGTCGAGCTCGGTGCACGGAGCGGAGGACGCCGGCCGCGCCGTCGACGGCCGCGAGGACACGCGCTGGGTCAGCGCGGCGGGCGACGCCGAGCCGTGGCTGCTCCTGGAATTGCCCAAGGCGGTCCGCTGCGACACGGTCGTGCTCGGCCAGGGCGGCGGCGCGCGCGACCTCGCCGGCCGCTACGACCGCATCGAAGAGGTCGCCGTGCGCCTGAACCGCGACAAGGAGCCGCTCGCCGTGACGCTGCCCGAGGACGAATTGCAGCCCGCGATCCTGACCCTCGCCAAGCTCCAGAGCGTGTCCCGCATCGAGATCCGCGTCACCCGCAGGAGCACGGGCGGCGAATGGAAGGGACACGTGGCGCTCACCGAGGTCGGGCTGGAACGCCGCGGCTCCCCCTGAGCGCGGCCGGCTGACCACCCCCGAGTCCACGGTTCGCCGCAGGGGGACACCGCGGGCGTCCGCGGGCCCGCACGCACGCCGTCGCGGCCCGCGCGGCGTTGGCACGCCCTTCGCCCTCCCCGGGCCTCGGCCACCCACGGCCGCACAGGAGCCAGCCATGTTCAGCCGCATCGCCCTCGCCCTCGCGACCTTCTCGACCCTATCGTTCCTGGCCCCGGCGGCCGAAGCCGGCGGCCTGTCGATCGGCTTCTCGAAGCACGGACGCCACGGCTCGGTCGGCGTTTGGATCGGCGGCGGCCCCTCGTGCGCGCCGGCGCCGCGTCCGCCCAGCTACGGCGGCCACTGGGAGACGGTGGTCGAGCGCGTGTGGGTCCCCGGCTCGGCGCAACAGGTGTGGATCGAGCCCGTCTACCAGACCCGCTACGACTCGTGCGGCCGGCCCTACCAGGTGTGCGTGCGCGCCGGCTACTGGACCACGGTGCAGAGCCCCGGCCACTGGGAGGAGCGCCAGCGTCAGGTCTGGCGGCATTCCGCGTGGCGCCACGGACGCTGACCCGCGGCGCAGCGAACCCCGACACCGAGCCGGACATGTCTGGATGGGGGTCCGCTCGGCTCGCGCCCCTGCCGTGTGTTGCGGCGGGGGCGCGTCCTTTTCACGGGCGGCGGGCGGCAGTCGCACGGCAGCGCGCGAACACGCGACGCCACGCCGCGCGCTCGCGCGCCGGCGCGAAGCGCGGGGCCAGCGCACGGCTGCGCCCGATCAACCTGCGGCGGAACGCGGGGTCGCGTTCGGCGCGCGCGAGCAGCCGGGCCAGGCCGCGCGCGTCGCCCACCGCGCAGTAGCCCGGGTGCGCGCGGCCCAGCATGCCGACGGCGCCCGGGATGCGCGTGCACAGGATCGGCAGGCCGGCGACGACGGCCTCGGCGATCGCGGACGAGCCGCCTTCGGCACGCGAGGTCTGCACGAGGGCGTGCGCACGCGCGAGGAGGGCCAGCGCCGCGCGGTGGGAACGCGGTCCGAGCCACTTCCAGCGCGGGTTCGCCGCGCTCTCGCGGCGGGCCTGCCGCGCGTGCGCGGCGTCGAGCGCGCGGCCGGCGTGCAGGATCCGCACGCGCGAGGTCTCCGGCAGCCCGCGCGCGGCCTCCGCGGCGAGGAAGGGATCCTTCACCGCGCGCAGGTGCGCCAGCGCCACGACGTCGAAGTCCGGCGAGCGGGCGGCGCGCGCCCGCCGGACCTCGGCGGACTGCAGGATGGCGCTCGCCTTGCGCCGCCACGCGGGCTCGAGCTCCCGCAGGGCCTCCGGCTGCAGCACGACGACGTGCGCCGCGAGATCGAGCGAGGCGCGCGCGCGGCGATCGCGCGGGAGGTCGCCGTAGACGTCCGTGCCGGTGAGCACGACGACGATCGGCCGTCGGGGGTGCGCGCGCGCGAAGGCGCGCACCGACGGGTGGCTGCGCCGCGCGTGCAACGCGACGAGCAGGTCGTGATCGCCGCCCGTCCAGCGCTGCACGATCCGCACGCGGTGGCCCAGCGCGCGCCACAGGCGCGCGTAGCGCAGCGCCGTCCCGCGGTTGCCCAGCGTCGACCCCGCCGGAGCGGGCGTCACGAGCGCGATCCTGAGGCCGCGCCTCACGCGCTGTCCCCGCGCGCCGCACGGGCGCGCTCGCGAACGGTTCAGCGCGGTCGCGGCAGCATCGCGGCGGGATTGTGCGCGGGACGTGAACGGGGATCAAGGCGCGCGCCGGCGGCCGCGCGGCGTCACGCGCCGGACCGGACCTCGACCTTGGGCAGGCCGACCACCTCGAACGTCGCCGAGGCCAGCGCCACGCGGCCCTGCGTCGCGTCGATCTCGTCCAGGATGCGGCTGAACAGGCGGTCGCGGGTGAAGCGCCGGCGCTTGTAGTCGACGACGTAGCGCAGCGTAAACTCCATCCAGTTGTCGTTCGCGACGAGGGTGACCAGCGGCTCGACGCTGGCGTCCTCGATGCGGAACTTCGCCACCATGCCGCGCCAGGCGACGCGCGCCTCCTCCGCGTAGTCCCCCGAGACCTCCTGCACGACGCGGGACAAGAGCTCGCGCGCCAGCGCGCGGTCGCTGCCGTACTTGACGGGCACGGTGATCTCGTCCCACAGGAACTCGAAGTCCCCCGAGTAGTTGAAGACCGGCTCCTTGAACACGAAGCTGTTCGCGATGCGCACGACGCGGCCGTTGTACAGGTCTCCGTTGACCCACTGGCCGACCTCCATCAGCGTCGTGCGCAGGACGCCGATGTCGATGACGTCGCCCTTGATCCCGCCGAGCTGGATGCGGTCCCCGGTGCGGTAGAAGCCGCCGAACGACACCGCGACCCAGCCGCCCACGCTGGCGATCACCTCCTGCAACGCGAACGCGATGCCCGCACCCGCCACGCCCAGGAACACGGTGAGACCGCTGAGCTGGTCGCTGAAGACGACGCTCACGTATCCCAGGGCCAGGAGGTACCCCAGGAAGTTGACCAGCTTGCGCGTGCGGTAGCGCGTGTCGACGTTCTTCACGCGTGCCGCCAGCGCCCGGCGCGCCAGCGAAGCCAGGACCGCGATGACGGCGCAGCCCAGGAGCACGGCCACGAGGCGGCCGGTCGTGGGGTCGAAGAGCACGTCGTTCAGGAACTTCTCCATGCGCGGTGCCGGGCCCGAGCCTACGCGCGCGACGTGGCGGCGCGCGAGTGCGTGCCGGCGGGATCGCGGCGCGGCCGCGGGGACCGCGCTTGCGCCGGCCGGGTCGGCGCGTAGGCTCTCGCCCGACCCGCGACGACCCGTCGCCTCCGACCCTCCGATGCCCCTCGCCCTCCGATCGCGCCTCGCCTCCGTCGCGGCGCGGCTGCGCCGGGGCCGCGGCGACGCATCGGCAGCGCGCGGGGGGCCGGCGCGGGTGTCGCCGGGCGCACTGCCGGGCACCGACGCGGCCTGGAAGCGGCTCGACGCGCTGCCGGCCGCGTGGCGCGCGGCGTTCGAGGCACCGGGTGCGGTCGAGCTCTCGCCGGCGCAGGAGGACGCGCATACCCTGCTGGTCGCGGCCCTGGAGCGCTGGCGGAGCGGTCAGCCGGGAGCCGTGGGCCTGATCGGTCCGCCGGGCAGCGGGCTGGGCTTGCTGCTGGATGCGCTGGAACGCGAAGCCGACCGTGGAGGCCTGCGCGTCCACCGCCTCCTGCCGCCGCGCGCGGTCACCCGGCCCGCCGACCTGACCCGTTTCCTGGCCGGAGCCTGCGGGCTGCCTGGAGAGGACCTGGCCGCCGAGATCGCGGCGCGGCCGCCGCGCGTCGTGGTGATCGAGGACGCGCAGCGCCTCTTCGTGCGCACGATGGGCGTGCGCGCGGTGCTGGAGGCGTTCTCCGCGCTGATCCTCGCCACGCACGGCCGCTGCCTGTGGGTGCTCTCCGCACCGGAGGAGGCGTGGAAGCGCCTCGACGCGCTGGCGGGCGCCGGCACGCTCGTGCGCGACACGATCCGCTGCGAGGCTCCCGACGTCGCGGCCCTGCGCGCGGCGATCCTGACGCGGCAGGCGGCGAGCGACCTCGAGCTGCGCGTCGCGCAACGCGGCGACGCTCCACCGCTGGCGCCCGCCGACGACGCGTACGAGAAGGAGCTTTCCGCGTACTTCGCGCGGCTCCACGCCGTCTGCGGCGGCGACCTCTCCACCGGGCTGCGCTTCTGGCTGCTTTCCGTGCGGCCCGCGCCCGCGGGGGAAGCGATCGTCCTGGATCGCTGCCCCGACCTCGACCTGCGCGCGCTGCAGGACCTCGCCACGCTGCCGCGCCTCGTCCTGGCCGAGTTGCTCGTGCACGGCGTGCTCGAGACCGGGCAGGTCGCGGCCGTGTTCCAGTTCGGCGACGCCGAGGCGCGCGTGCTGCTCGAACGCCTCGCCGCCGGGGGGCTCGCGGATCGCGACGAGGAGGGACGCTGGCGCGTGAACCCGCTGCTGCTCACCCACGTCGCCCGCGTGCTGCGCGGCGCGCACGCACTGTACTGACATGCCCGAGAAGGACGTCTTCGAGTTCGTCTCCTGGGGCAACCTCCTGTCGCTGCTCGTCCTGGCGGCGGGCACGGCGCTCGTCGTCTTCCTCTACGGACGGCTGGCCGCGCTGGTCGCCGAACGCAGCGCGCGCTGGCGCATCCAGATCCTGGGCAGCGCGCCGATCTTCCGCCTCGCGGCCTGGCTGGCGGCCGCGTCGATCGGCGTCTTCGCGATCCTGCAGCCGCCGGAGGAGACGCTGCTCGCCGTGGCCGCGTCCGCCGGCCTCGCGCTCGGCCTGGGCGTGCAGGACGTCGTCAAGAACGTGCTGGCCGGCATCGTGATGGTGTTCCAGCGGCCGCTGACCGTCGGCGACATGGTGTCGGTCGGCGGACACTACGGCGAAGTGATCGGCATGGATCTCTCCGCGATCCGGCTGCGCACCTTCGACGACAACGTCGTGACCGTGCCGAACGCGCTGGTCCTCAATCACGCCGTCCTCAATTCGAACGCCGGCGCCGTCCACGAGCTGGTCGCCGTGCCGTTCACGCTCTTCGGGCCGGTCGACGTGCAGGCGGTCCGCCGCATCGCGGCCGAGGCTGCCGCGTGCTCGCCCTACGTCTACCTGCGCGCGCCGATCACGGTCGTCGCCGAGGACGCGAGCGACTGGCGCCGATCGACGCGCTTCACCGTCAAGGCCTACGTGATCGACGTGCGCCAGGAGCGCGCCATGAGCACGGACGTCTTCGCGCGCCTCGCCGCGCACGTGCCCGGGCTGCGGCCGGCCGCCGACGCCGGCTAGCCCGGTTCAGCCGTCGAGCGGCCGCGCCGCGCGCGCGCCGAGGTTGTGGTTGGTGCGGTCGGCCTCCAGGAACAGGCGCGCGCCCGAGCGGCAGTGCCGCGCGGGGTAGTTGAACCCGCCGCCGCGCGCGACGGTCTGGCGCTCGCGACCGCCGCTGCGCAGACCGTCTCCGGGGCTGGCGCGGGCCGTGGCCGACTCCGCGCTGAGGCTCTCGTCGGCGTAGTACGCGAAGTCGTCGCGGCACCACTCGAACACGTTGCCGTAGACGTCGTGCAGGCCGAAGGGGTTGGGCAGGAAGCTGCCGACCGGAGCGGTCACCGCGTGGCCGTCGGACGGCCAGCCGGGGTCGGCCTGCCCGAAACCCGCGGCGCTCGAATCGGGATCGGCGATGTTCGCGTGCCCGAGCAGTTCCGCGAGCGGGTCCGCGCCGGTGTACCAGGGTGTCGACGTGCCGCCGCGCGCCGCGCGTTCCCACTGGGCCTCGGTCGGCAGCACGAGGCCCAGTCCGCGGAACGTTTCGGTGCACTGCGCGCGCGTGACGACCTCGACCGGATGGTTGGGCGGGCAGTCGAGCTTCAGGCCGGCGCCGACCGTGATCCTGCCCTGGTAGCGGCTGGGGTTGTGCGCCGTCGCGCGCCGCCACTGCCCCTGCGTCGTCTCGTACTTCGAGAGGAAGTACGGATCCAGCCGCACCTCGTGCGCGGGCACCTCCCAGTCCGGCACGAGCGCGGGGTCGCAGAAGTTCGGCGCGTCGGGATCCTCGGTCTGCGTGCCCAGGACGGACGCGCCGCCGGGGATCAGCACGAGCACGATGCCCGTGTCCGCGGCGATCACCCAGCGGCCGTCGACGCCGCGCGCGGGCTCGTCCCCGCTCTGGACGTGCCAGAACTCCCACAGCCCCGAGTGCGCGTCGCGCCCCAGGGGCAACAGGCCGATCTGCGGCCGGATCGCGAGCCCCGCGTACCGGGGGCACTGGTTGGCGTCCGCGATCGAGGCGATCGCCGCCGCCCAGCGCTCCCGCGCGTCCGGGCCCGTCACCGTGCGCTCCTCGACCGTCCTGGCGAACGCGCTGCGCGCGACCATGCGCGGAAAGAGTCCGGTGGCCGGCGCCGTGAAGGCCTCCACGTCGGCGACGAGGCGCGTCTCCGTCTCCCACTGCCACGCGAGCTGGTTCTCCTCGAACGAGGAATCGGCGGAGAGCTCGATCCCCTGCGCGCGGATCTGCGCGGCGAGATCGACGATGTTGGCCCGGTGCAGCGGCAGGCGGTCGATCAGGCCCTGCGCGCGCGCGACCCACTTCCCGAACCGTTCGATGCTGGCCGGGACCGGCGCGCCGAGCTCGCCGGCGCTCTCGACCAGTTTCTCCAGCTCCTTGACGTCCGCCAGACGCAGGATGCGCGCGCGCGCGTCCTCGGCTTCGGCGCGCCGCAGCATCTCCGTGTACGACGTGGCTCCCAGGCCCAGCAGCGCGAGGACGATCGCGGCCGCGATCGACGCGGCCAGGCCGCGGTTGCGCTGCACCCACTTCTTGAACTCGATCCAGGCGCCGGTGCGGTGCGCCTTCACCACGCGGCCCTCGAGGTACGCGCGCAGGTCCTCGGCGAACCCGGTCATGTCGGCGTAGCGCTCGGCGGGATCGCGCGCCATGGCCTTGTCGCAGATCGCCTCCAGCTCCGGCGGAACGTCGTCCGCGTGCGCGCGGATCGGCTGCGGAGGTCCGGCGAGCACCGCGACCACGATCTGCGAAGCGGGCGGCAGCACCTTGCGGCCGAACTTCTCCACCATCGCGCGCGACGGCATGTACGGCGCGGTCCCGGCGAGCAGCGCGTAGAGCATCGCCCCGACCGAATACACGTCCGAGCGCCGGTCGAGCGCCTCGATGTCGCCGCGCGCCTGCTCGGGCGGCATGTACGCCGGCGTGCCGAGGATGTCGCCCTGCAGCGTGGCGTAGGCGTCCTTGGCGCCGTACTCCGCCGCGTCCGGTGCGACGGCTTCCACGTCGGGGCGCGCCGCCTGCTCGCCCAGCAGCTTGGCGAGGCCCCAGTCCATCACGTAGACCTCGCCGTACTCGCCGATCATCACGTTGGGCGGCTTGAGGTCGCGGTGGATGACGCCGCGGTCGTGCGCGAAGGCCATCGTCTCGCACACCTTCTGCAGCACGCCGAGCGCGCGCGTGCGGTTCCAGCCCTCCGCCTGCGCGTGCACGAGGCCGAAGATCGTCTCCAGATCGCGGCCCCGGACGAGACGCATCGTGAAGTACGCGCGGCCGTCGGCGTCGACGCCCAGCTCGTGCACGGGCACGACGCCGGGGTGTTCGAGCTGGCCGGTGACCTGGGCCTCGTCGAGGAAGCGCGCGAGCGCGCCGGGATCGACCGGCGTGGGCGTCGCCGCCCCTTGCGGGGCGCCGCGGTCGAGGACGACCTTCATGGCGAGCGAACGCCGCAGCGCACGGTCGGTGACCTTCAGGATCGCGCCCATGCCGCCGCGGCTGAGCTCGCCCTGGAGTTCGTAGCGCTGGCGCGGATCGGCGCGCGACGCGAGCTGCGCGAGGCGCTCACGGATCTCCCGCACCTCGCGTCTGGCGGTGTCGCTCACTCGTCGCGGATCTCCTCCTTCAGGATAGCGGTCCCGGTGGCGGCATGTCGCGCCGCGCGGACCGCCTGCTGCCGGGAGCATGCGCCTCGACGGCGTGGATTCCCCGCGCGGGACCGCTCCCCGGCTCCTCGATCCGCCGTGGAAGCGACGGCGGCGCGGAACCTCGCGTCCACGTCACGTTGTTTTTCCTCCGCGGCGGGGTCGCCGGGCGGCGCACGCGGCTAGGGTCGGTCCACCTGCCCAAAGGAGCCCGCATGAACCAGCGCACTCTCGCGTTCTCGCCGCTCGCCTTCGTCCTGATCGCGCCGATCGCAGCGGCGCGCGCGCAAGCCGGAGGACCCCCGCTGCCGCTGGTGCGACAGGGAGACGTCGTCGCCGGCATCGGGGCCGTGACGTCGCTCGGCGATCGCGTCGCGGTGGACGATTCCGGCGGGTGGCTCGTCCAGGCGACCAGCGGCACCGACACCGCGGTGCTGCAGGACGGGGACGTCGCGCGGCGCGTCGGAGACTCCGTCGCCGCGCCGGCGGGCGCGACGATTGCAGCCCTGAGGAGCTTCGCGGTCAACGGCGCAGGCGAGGTCGTGTGGCTGCTCGACCTGTCGACGGGGACGACCGGGCTGTATTCCGGCAGTGCGCTGACCCTGCAGACCGGCAGCACGGTGCTCAACACGAACGGCGAGTGGTCCGCATTCACGACCTACGCCGCGTTCCGCCACGCGCGGCCCTCCGACAACGGACAGATCCTGCTCCTGGGCAGCACGACCACATTCCTCATCCCCACGGACTTCATCTCCGTCGTGGACGTGGACGGAGCGGGCAACGCGACCGGCGAGAGCGTGCGCTTCGTTCCCAGCGCCGGCACAGGCTTCACGAACTCGGTGCCGGTGAGGCCCGATGCCGCGGCCCTGGACGCGACGGGGCGATCGAACTCCCTCATCCGGACCACCGACAACTTCGGCGGCCCGACCACGGACCACCTGGCCCAGGCGACCGCGTGCTGCGGGACCTGGACGACATCGCTGAGTTCCGGCCAGACGGCGGGCGCGACCGGTCACGTGATCCGGGAGTTCTTCGACGCCGGGATGGACAACAACTCGACGGGCGGCTGGGTCGTCAAGGTCCGGGCCGATAGCGTCCCGGGCGGCGCGACCTCCGTGCGGATCCTCGACAACACGGGCGGAAGCACGACGCAGCGCTTCGCGGAGGGCGACGCCCTGGCCGCCGTCGCACCGTGGATCCTCGAGTCCATCCCGATCGACGCGCCGATCCACCTCACGGACGCGGGTGCGATCCTGTGGTACGGAGACTGGAACGACCCGGACACCACGCGGGACTCGGGCCTGTTCCTCGACGATGTCCTCCTCGTCCAGGAGGGCGTGACCACGGTCGAGGGCGTCGTGCTCGAAGCGCTCCACCCGGCGGGCCTCGCCATGAGCCCGAACGGTCGTTACGTGGTCTTCCGCGGACGCCTCGCGGGCGGCGTGGAGGGCGCTTTCCGGATCGCACCGGGCATCCCCGTGACCTCGTTCTGCTCGGGTGACGGCAGCGCGACGCCGTGCCCGTGCGGCAATGCGGGACAGGCGGGCAAGGGCTGCGACAACTCCTTCGCGACGGGCGGCGCGCTGCTCGCGTCGAGCGGTTTCCCGAGCGTCGCGGCGGACGATCTGGTGCTGTCGGCGTCCGGCATGCCCGCGAACGCGACAGCCTTGTACTTCCAGGGCGAGACGCGGCAGAACGGCGGACTGGGCCTCGTGTTCGGCGACGGCCTGCGCTGCGCCGGCGGCGTCGTCATCCGCCTGGGCACGAAGACCTCGGTGGCCGGCGCATCGTCGTTCGGCGCGGGCGTCGGCACCGATCCCCTGATCTCGGTGCGCGGTCTCGTGCCGGCCGGCGGTGCGACGCGCACGTACCAGGT
>CAZKIO010000071.1:0-21748 GCA_964552795.1 uncultured Planctomycetaceae bacterium | reverse complement strand
CAGGACCCCATGAAGCTCACGACCTCCCTCGCCCTCCTGTGCTGCCTCGCGCCCGCGAGCCTCGCGCAGACCAAGGCCGGCGCCACGACCGCCCCCCTGCCCAAGGGCTACTCCTCGCACGCCGCCGGATCGATGGCGGCCGTCGCGTCCACCGGCGCCGACAACTGCGCCATGGCATCCACCACCGACCAGATCGCCGGCTACGGCACCTTCGCCGTCAACAACACGGCCGCCACCTCCGGTTCGCCGATCGCATCGTGCGGCGCGATGGGCAACGACGTCTGGTTCCGCTGGACCGCGCCGGCGACCGGCACGGCGACCGTGTCGACCTGCGGCGGCGTGACCGCCGACAGCGTCATCGCCGTCTGGGCCGACGCCGGTGCCGGTCTCTGCCCGACCACGCAGCTGGCGTGCCTCGACGACTCCTGCGCATTGCAGTCGAGCGTCACGTTCTCCACGACCTCCGGCACCAACTACATGATCGAGATCGGCGGGTTCAGCGGCGCGACGTTCTCGGGCACCTTCACGGTCGCGGCGGGCCCCATGCCGCCGGTCAACGACTCGTGCGCCGCCCCGATCGCGATCTCCGGCCCGGGCGTCTACCCCTTCGACAACCGCCTCGCCACGACCGGCGCGGAAGGACAGAGCGAAGCCCTGTGCTTCTTCTTCAGCTCGAACGCGATCTACAAGGACTCGTGGTGGACCTACACCCCGACCATGAGCGGCAACGTCGACGTGTCGACCTGCGGCCAGGTCCTGGGCGGCACGGACACCAAGATCGCGATCTACAACGGCACGGGCTGCCCCACGGCCGCCGCGATCGCCTGCGTCGACGACTCGTGCGGCCTGTCGACGCTCGTCAGTTTCAACGCGGTGTGCGGCCAGACCTACACGATCCAGATCGGCAACTACTCGGCCACGGCCAGCCTCTACGGCACCTTCACGGTGACCGAGACGGGCACGACCTGCGGTCCTCCGGGCGTCGCCTACTGCTTCGGCGACGGCACCGGCATCGACTGCGCTGCCAGCGGGGCGGGTTGTGCCAACGGCGCGCCCGGCAACGGCTGCGCGAGCTCGGTCAACCCGGCCGGCGCGAACCTGACGGCCAGCGGCAGCTCCAGCATCACCAGCGACAACCTGGTGCTGCTCGGCAGCGGCATGCCGAACAGCTCGGCGCTGTACTTCCAGGGCACGTCGCAGATCGCGGTCGCGTTCGGCGACGGCCTGCGCTGCGCGGGGGGCACGGTCACGCGACTGGGCACCAAGACGAACGTCGCGGGCGCCAGCCAGTACCCCGTGGCCGGCGACCTGTCGGTCTCCGTGCGCGGCGGCGTGACCGCTCCGGGCAACCGCGCGTACCAGGTCTGGTACCGCAACGCCGCGGCGTTCTGCACGCCGTCGACGTTCAACCTGACCAACGGCATGTGGATCGCGTGGACCCCGTGATCGCCTGATCCTGCGCCTCCGTCACGGGAGGGCGCGAAGCGCGGCGGCCGGAACTCCTCCGGCCGCCGCGCCGGCGTTTCCGAGGGTGAACGGGCCCAGCAGCGCCTCGGGGCCCGTGCCGCACCTGACCCGGCGGCTTCCCCGCGGAACGGCTCGAGCACCACGCGCGGACCCGCGGAAGGCTGGATCGGCTGCTATTCTCGCTGTCCGGCGGGACTAGGTCCTCGACATGCCCCCGGTCGCATGGGCGCCCCCCAGAGCACCCGAACTCGGAACACCATGCAGTCCACGACCACGTTCGCCCTCCTGTGTTGCCTCGCGCCGGCCAGCCTCGCGCAGACCAAGGCCGGCGTAACCGGCCTGCCCCTCCAGAAGGGCTACTCTTCGCACGCCGCCGGCTCGATCGCCGTCGTCACCTCGACCGGGGCCGACCAGTGCGTCAACGCCTCGACCACCGCCCAGATCTCGGGCTTCGGCACCTTCACCGTCGACAACACCGCAGCCACCTCGGGCTCGCCGCTCGGCTCCTGCGGCTTCATGGGAAGGGACGTCTGGTTCCGCTGGACCGCTCCCGCCACGGGCAGCGCGATCCTCTCCACCTGCGGCGGAGTCACCGGAGACAGTGTCATCGCCGTCTGGGTCGACGTCGGACCCGGCGGGTGCCCCGACACGCAGATCGCCTGTCTCGACGACTCCTGCGCGCTGCAGTCGAGCATCACGTTCGCCACGACCGCGGGCACCAACTACATGCTCGAGATCGGCGGCCACGGCGGCGCCACCTTCAGCGGCACGTTCACCTTGGCCGCCGGCCCCACGCCGCCGGCCAATGACGACTGCGTCAACGCATCCACCGCCGCCCAGATCGCCGGCTACGGCTCGTTCCCGGTCGACACCACCGCCGCAACGCCGGGCTTGCCGACCGGATCGTGCGGCCCCATGGGCAACGACGTCTGGTTCCGCTGGACCGCGCCGTCGACCGGCACGGCAGTGGTCTCCACCTGCGGCGGCGTCACCGGGGACAGCATCATCGCCGTCTGGGCCGACGCCGGACCCGGCCTGTGCCCCACCACGCAGATCGCCTGTCTGGACGACTCCTGTGGACTGCAGGAGAGCCTCACCTTCGGCACGATCGCGGGAACCGACTACGTGATCGAGATCGGCGGCTTCGGCTTCGCGACCTTCTCGGGCACGTTCACCCTGGCCCCCAGCCCCGTTCTGCCGGTCAACGACGACTGCTGGGCGCCGATCGCGATCTCAGGGCCGGGCGTCCACCCCTTCGACAACCGCATCGCCACCACCGGCGCGCATGGCCAGACCGAATCGGCCTGCGTGTTCGCCAGCTCGATCGCGATCCACAAGGATTCCTGGTGGATCTACGCGCCGACGGCCGGCGGCACGGTCACCATCGACACCTGCGGTCAGGTGTACGGCGGATCGAACACCAAGATCGCCGTCTACGAGGGCACGGGCTGCCCCACCGCCGCCGCGATCGCGTGCAATGACGACAACCCGGCCTGCACGGCGCAGACGCTCTCGAGCCTGGTGACGTTCAACGCGGTGTGCGGGCGGATCTACACCATCCAGCTCGGCAGCTGGAGCTCGGGCGCCAGCCTGTTCGGCACCTTCACGGTGACCGAAGCGGGCAGCACTTGCGGTCCCCCGGGCGTTGCCTACTGCTTCGGTGACGGCACCGGCATCGACTGTGCCGCCGGCGGCGCGGGTTGCGCGAACGGTTCGGCCGGCAACGGCTGCGCGAACTCGGTCAACGCGGCCGGCGCGAACCTGACCGCCAGCGGTTCGGCCAGCATGAGCATCGACACGCTGGCCCTGTTGGGGAGCGGTATGCCGAACAGCTCGGCCTTGTACTTCCAGGGCACGGCGCAGATCGCCGTGCCTTTCGGCGACGGCCTGCGCTGCGTGGGCGGCACAATCACGCGACTGGGCACCAAGACGAACGTCGCGGGCGCCAGCGAGTACCCCGTGGCCGGCGACCTGTCGGTCTCCGTGCGCGGCGGCGTGACCGCTCCGGGCAACCGCGCGTACCAGGTCTGGTACCGCAACGCCGCGGCGTTCTGCACGCCGTCGACGTTCAACCTGACCAACGGCATGTGGATCGCGTGGACCCCGTGATCGCCTGATCCTGCGCCTCCGTCACGGGAGGGCGCGAAGCGCGGCGGCCGGAACTCCTCCGGCCGCCGCGCCGGCGTCCTGGCACCGCCCGCGCGATCCGCGGGCACGGGTACACTGAAGTGGCACCATGAGAAGCCTCGCCCAGCTCGCTGCCGTCGTCTGCCTGTCCGCGGTCGCCGCGGCGCAGGTCTCCAAGCCGGGATTCAAGCCGCCGCTGCCGGCCACGGGCGGCGGTACCGGCTCCCAGTCCCTGCTGGCCGGCGGCGCCGACGCGTGCACGACGCCCGACCCGGTCGTGGGACCCGGCCCGCATGCGTTCAACACGACCGGCGCCACGACCGGCACGCAGGGCCAGTCGGAGGCAGCCTGCGACTTCTTCGGAACGACGGTGATCGCGCGCGACGTGTGGTTCACCTGGACCGCGTCGCTCAACGGCTCGGCGGAGCTGTCCTTGTGCGGCGGCGCGGCGGGCGTGGACACCAAGATCGCGGTGTACGCCGGGAACACCTGTCCGGCCGGTCCGGCGCTGGCGTGCAACGACGACGCCTGCGCGCTGATCTCCTCGCTGCAGTTCCCGGTCGCGGCGGGCCAGTCGTACGTCTTCCAGATCGGCCACTTCCTGGGGACCGGCGGCGGCAGCGGCACGTTCACGATCACGGAGAGCACCGTTCCGCTCAACGACTCCTGCGCGACGCCCGGCGTGATCGCCGGAGCCGGGCCGCACGCGTTCAACAACCAGTTCGCCACGACCGGCGCGCAGGGGCAGAGCGAGGCCTTGTGCCTGTTCACGTTCACGACGGGCATCGCGAACGACCTGTGGTTTGCGTGGACGAGCCCGGTCGGCGGAGCCGCGACGCTGACGGTGTGCGGCGGCCTGGGCATGGGCAGCGGCACGGACACCAAGGTCGCGATCTACCGCGGCAGCGGCTGCCCCGCCGGCGCCGCGATCGCCTGCAACGACGACAGCGGCGGAGCCTGCGGACTGCCCTCGACCGTCAGCTGGAGCGCGCAGTGTGGCGAGACCTACACGATCCAGCTCGGACGCTTCCCGGGCTCGACGGCGAGCTTCGGCTCGTTCACGGTGAACGTGACGGGCACGAACTGCGCGACCGGCGCTCCCTACTGCTTCGGCGACGGCAGCGGCACCGCCTGCCCGTGCACGAACTCCGGTGCGCCCGGCAACGGCTGTGCCAGCTCCGTGAACGCCGCCGGCGCGAACCTGCGCGCCACGGGCTCGCCGAGCCTGTCGGGCGACACCATCGCGCTCCTCGCGAGCGGCATGCCCTCGTCCACGTGCCTGTTCTTCCAGGGGACCACGTCGATCGGCGCGCAGTTCGGTGACGGCCTGCGCTGCGCGGGCGGCACGATCATCCGACTCGGCACGCGCCAGATCACGGGCGGCGCGGCGCAGTACCCGGTCGCCGGGGATCCGCCGGTCTCCGTGCGCGGCCAGGTGGCGGCTCCGGGCAACCGCACGTACCAGGTCTGGTACCGCAACGCGGCGACGTTCTGCACGCCCGATCCGTTCAACTTGACGAACGGCGTATCGATCGGCTGGCTGCCGTAGGCGTGCCGGTCGCGAGAATCGGCGCGCGGCCCTAGGCTGTGCCCCGCGGCGCGCCGGGTGCCGTACCCGGCGCAGCGCGCGCAGCCTCCGGTTGGATCGCCGCCATGCGCCTCCCCCTCCACGCTCTGGTTCTTCCGATCGTCCTGACAGCGAGCGCGACCGCGCAGTCGCCGCTCGTGACGTCCAGCAGCGCTCACGCGCGGCAGCACGCGGCGTCACGGCCGTCCAAGGCTGCGCCCGCCAAGCCCTACGTCAAGGCTGCGGCGCAGACCGGATCGAGCGCGTTGCCGCCGATCCCGCACGGCGCGGCGCTGCTGGCCGGGGGTTCGGATGCGTGCGCGACGCCCGACGCCATCGCCGGCCCGGGACCGTTCGCGTTCGACAACTCGGCCGCGACGACCGGCACGCAGGGACAGAACGAGGCCCTGTGCTCGTTCTTCGGCTCGACCAGCGTGCCGAGCGACGTGTGGTTCACCTGGACGGCGGGCTTCACCGGCAACGCGGAGCTCGCCTCGTGCGGCCACGCGGTCGACACGAAGATCGCGGTCTATCCCGGCGCCGGCTGCCCGACGGGTCCCGCGCTCGCCTGCAACGACGACTTCTGCGGCGCGTCGGGCTACCAGAGCCGCGTCCTGTTCCCGGTCGTCTCCGGCAACGCGTACACGCTGCAGATCGGCCTGTACCCTTTCACGACGCTCGGCGGCGCAGGCACCTTCACGATCCAGGCGGTCACGCCGCCCGCGAACGACGATTGCGCGACGCCGACTGCGATCGCGGGCCTGGGCACGTTCGCCTTCGACAACCAGCACGCGACGACGGGCACGACGGGCCAGGGCGAGCCCGCGTGCAGCGCCGCGGGATCGACCGTGGTCGCGCAAGACGTGTGGTTCGACTGGACCGCTCCGGTGACGGGCACGGTCGTGCTGGACACGTGCGGCAACGCGCTGGACACGAAGGTCGCCGTCTACGCCGGCGGCGGCTGCCCCGCGGCGCCCGCGCTCGCGTGCAACGACGACGCCTGCGGGTTCCAGAGCCGGCTCGCATGGAGCGCGACCTCCGGCCAGGTGTACTCGATCCAGATCGGCCTCTATCCCTTCGGCGCGGCCGGCGGCGCGGGGACCTTCGACATCGGGCTGCCGCCGGCGAACGATGCGTGCGGCAGCTTGCTGTCGATCTCCGGCACCGGAACCTTCGCCTTCGACTCGGGCCTGGCGACCACGGGCCCCGAGGGACAAGCCGAGGCGCTGTGCAGCTTCTTCGGGAGCAGCGCGATCGCGAACGACTTGTGGTTCGCGTGGACCGCGCCCTTCTCCGGCACGGCGTCCCTCTCGACCTGCGCGGCGTCGATCGACACCAAGCTGGCGGTGTACGCCGGCGCCGGCTGCCCGACCGCGCCGGCGCTGGTCTGCGACGACGACACCTGCGCGCTGCAGAGCGCCGTCGCCTGGGCGGTCGCGGCTGGACAGACCTACACGATCCAGGTGGGCACGTACCCCTCCGCGTCGGGCGGCCCGGGAACGTTCGACCTGGTGCAGGCGCTCGCGCCCCCCAACGACGACTGCGGGAACGCGGCCCTGATCTCCGGCCCCGGTCCGCATCCCTTCGACAACGCGTTCGCCACGACCGGCACGCCCGGCCAGACCAACGCGAACTGCCTGTTTTTCGGCAGCACGGCGATCGCGTCGGACCTGTGGTTCACGTGGACGGCGGGCGCGAGCGGCACGCACCGGCTCGCGCTGTGCGGACAGACGGGCGTCGACACGAAGGTCGCCGTCTACGCGGGATCGGGCTGCCCTGTCGGGTCCGCGCTCGCGTGCAACGACGACCGCTGCGGCCTCGCCAGCGAACTGTGCTTCGAGGCTCTCGCGGGCCAGCCGTACACGATCCAGGTCGGCCGACATCCAAGCGGCGGCGCCGCGGGCGGGAGCGGCACGTTCACGATCACGGCGCAGCCCCCGGCGGGTTCGAACGACGACTGCAACAGCGCGCTCGCGATCAGCGGTCCGGGCCCGCACGCCTACGACAACTCGACGGCGACGACGAGCTGCCAGGGGCAGGACCAGCCCGCGTGCCTCTCGTTCGGCACGACCGCGATCGACCGCGACCTGTGGTTCACGTGGACCGCCCCCGCGGGCGGGCGCTTCGAGGTCGCGACGTGCGGCCTGGCGGGCGCCGCCGACACGCGCGTGGCCGTGTACAACGGCGCCGGTTGTCCGCTGCTGCAGGCGATCGCCTGCGACGACGACGGCTGCGGCGCGGTCGGCGGCGCGTCGCGCGCGTGCTTCAGCGCGGTCGGCGGGCAGAGCTACACGCTGCAGGTCGGCAGCTTCCCGGGCGCGGCCGGCGGGCCCGGCGCGTTCGCGATCTCGGCCGTGGCGGCGCCGGCCGAGTGCCAGCACGACAACGGCACCAGCGAGGACTCGATCGGCCTCGTCGCCGGCGGCGAGCTGGCCTGGCTGCAGCGCTTCGGCGCGCTCGGCACGACCACCACGGTGACCTCGATCGCCTCGGCCTTCGGCACGCCGCAGTTCCCGGGCGTGGCGCCCGCGCCCGGCACGGCCGTGGTCGCCGCGCTGTGGGACGATCCGAACGACGACGGCGACCCGGCCGACGCCGTGCTCCTGGCGCAGGTCGCGGGGGTCGTGTCGAACGTCGACAACGACGTGCTCGACGTGTTCCCGCTCGGTGCGCCCGCCGTCGTCAGCGGGACCTTCTTCGTCGGCGTGGGCCTGTCCCACACGTCGACGCAGCGCGCGGCGCCGCTCGATCGCAATGCCTGCCCGTCCGCCTCGGCGGGCCGTGCATGGGCCGTCGGCAGCAGCGGCGGTCCCCTGAACTACGCCAGCCTCGCGTCCAACAGCCTGCCGCCGGTGGACGTGGACGCCGTCGGCCTCGGCGGCGTGTGGCTCCTGCGCGCGGACTGCGCGGGCGCCGTCGGCGCGGGCTACTGCTTCGGCGACGGCAGCGGCACGGCCTGCCCTTGCGGCAACAACGGCGCGACGGGCAACGGCTGCGCGAACTCGGTCAACCCCGCGGGCGCGCACCTGGGTGCCAGCGGCAGCCCCAGCCTCTCGAACGACACGCTCGCGCTGCTGGGCAGCGGCATGGGCGCCAACGCCACGTGCCTGTACTTCCAGGGGACGACGCAGGTGTCCGCGGTGTTCGGCGACGGCCTGCGCTGCGCCGGCGGATCGGTCGTGCGCCTGGGCACCAAGGTCAACTCCGGCGGCGCGTCGCAGTACCCCGCCGGCGCGGACCTCTCGATCTCGGCGCGTTCGGCGACCTACGTGCCGCCGCAGCCGATCGACGCGGGCGCGTCGCGCACGTACCAGGCCTGGTACCGCAACGCCGTCGCGTTCTGCACGAGCGCCACCTACAACCTGACGAACGGCGTGCTCGTGGTGTGGCAGCCGTAGCGGGCGCCGCGACGCTCAACCGCAGAAGCGGACCTCGAGGCCGTCGGAGAGGCCCGCGCCGGTGCCGTCCGCCGCCGGCGGATCGCGGTAGAAGATCTGGTACCAGCGCGTCGTTCCGATCATGTGGGGCAGCAGCGTGATCGGCGCGACGCCCGCGCCCGTGCTGCCCGTCAGGAACGTCCCCGAGCGGATGATCGGCGTCGCGACGCAGCGCGTGCCGCCCAGGAACGGCGCGGCCGCCGGGCCCGAGGGCGAGTAGATCAGCACCGCGAACTGGTTGGGCCGCGCGCCCTGGTAGGTGATGTCGAAGCCGTCGCCCAGGTACTCGGGGCTGCCGACCGAACCGAGCGTGCACATCTGCCCGAGCGAGTTGACCTTGGCCGTGCAGTAGCTCGCCGGAGTCGTGCATGGCACGCCGCGCCGTGCCCACAACCCCATCTGCCCCGCGCCGCCGCCGATCCAGCCGTCGGTGCGCGAGACGAACTCGATCGTCGCCGGCTGCGCGCCCGACGGCAGGCCAGGCGTCTCCAGGGCCCAGCTCGCGCCGCCGTCGATGCTGCGCACGACGTAGCCGTCGTCCCCCGCGACCCACAGGTGCGCGGCGTCGACCACCGAGATCTCGCGCAGCGTGCCGCCCAGCGGAATCGTGCTGGAAGTCCAGGTCTGGCCGCCGTTGGTCGTGCGCAGGACCGTGGCGTTCGCGCCGACGCACCAGCCGTTGAGCGGATCGGCGAAGCCGACGTCGTACATGGTGAGCGGCGGCGTGAGCTGCAGGGTCCAGGTCGCGCCGCCGTTGTCCGTGCGGAAGATCTGGGACCCCGCGATCCAGCCGGTGTTGGCGTCGACGAAGTCCATGCCGTGGTAGGTGCCGTAGGGCAGCGGCGTCACCGACGGCCACGAGGCACCGCCGTTGGTCGTGCGCCACACGAAGGTGCTGCCGGTCACGAGCGCCGTGGTCGGCGAGAGGGCCACCACCGCGTTGAAGTCGACCATCATCGAGTAGTACACCGAGTTCCACGACAGGCCGCCGTCGTGCGTCCAGGCGATGGCCGGGAAGAACGCCTGCTTCTCGCCGCAGGCGTAGCCGTTCAGGGCGTCGACGAAGTGCACGTCGCGCCACTGGAAGTTGACGCCGACCGGGACGGGCGTCCACGTGTCGCCGCCGTCCGTCGTGCGCAGGATCGCGTCGCTGGTGGTCGTGGCCCACGCGCGGTCCGCGTCGACCGCGGACAAGCCGCGCACCACCGGCACGGCGACGGGCGACCCGCCCGCGACGGTGGTCCAGTTCGCGCCGCCGTCCTCGGTGCGCACGACCGTGCCCGCGGCTCCCACCGCGTAGCCGCGCAGGAAGTCGGCGAACTCGAGCGCCGCAAGGTCGATGGCCGCGCCGCCGGCGGGACTCCAGTTCGCGCCGCCGTCCGTCGTCGAGAGTCGCGCGCCGGCGCGCCCGCAGGCCCAGCCGCGCTGATCCGTCAGGAAGAACAGGTCCTCGATCACCTCGCCGCTGGGATTGGCCTGCACGCTCCAGGTCGTGCCGCCGTCCGTCGTCGCGCGGATCTGCGCACCCGCGGCGATCCACCCGCGCGTCGCGCTGGTGAAGTGCACGGCCGTGAGGTCCGCCGTCGTGCCCGTGGCGACCGCGGTCCAGTTGGCGCCGGAGTCCGCGCTCGCGAACAGCGCGCCGCCCGAGCCGCAGGCCCACACGAGCCCGCCCGCCAGAGCGTGCACGTCGTCGAGCGCCGGAGCGCCGGCGAACTGCACGGCCTGCGTCCACGTCTGGCCGCCGTCGCTGGTGCGCAGGACGCGCCCGTCCGTGGCGGCAGCCCAGCCGCTCAGTGCATCGGGGAACGCGAGCGCGTGGACGCTCGCCGTGCTGGTGCGCGTCCACGCCTGACCGGCGTCCGTCGTGCGCCAGATGCCGTCCCCCGCGACCCAGCCGACGCTGCCGCTGACGAAGTGCACGGCGTCCAGGCGCGCGGCGCCGGGCGCGACGCTGGTCCAGTTCACGCCGCCGTCGGTCGTGTGGCGCAGCGTGCCGTCGGAGTGCGCCACCCACACGTTCACGCCGGAGAGCACCTCCAGATCGCGGGCCTGGGCGAGTTGCGGCGGGTACTGCTGCCGCCAGGATTGCGCGCTGGCCGTGGCCGTGAGGAGCAGGACTGCGGAGAGGATCGTCGTGAATCGGTGCATGGGGACCTTCGGGGCAGGGAACCGCGCTGCGCCCGACAAGCGGCGTGCCGAGCGCACACGGACCGCTGGAGGCCGCGCACCGGCGCCGGGGACCAGGAATTGGACGTGGATCCAGCATTTGGACCCGGGCGCGCGCGGACGCCGTCGAGAGCGCGAGGAACCCGCTGGTCCGCACCTTGCACACCGCGCTCCCGACGGGACGCCCTACCCTCGGAGCACGAAATGACCCAGCGCCTGATCCTCCTCGCCGCACTCATCGCGCACGCCTGCGCGGGGCTCGCCGCCGCGCAAGCCGACTACGCCCTGCCCGGCGACGGCGCCTCGGGCGTCTCCGCCGGCAGCCAGGAACTGCCCGCGATCGCGCGCGGCGCCGACGGCTGGCTCGTCGTGTGGGAGGACGACCGCTCGTCGCTGGGCGGTTTCGTGCAGGCTCCCAGCGGACTGCACGCGAACTCCGACATCTACGCCGCGCGACTCGACGCCGGCGGGAACGTGATCGACGCGGTCCCGATCGTGGTCAACCAGGACCCGTTCGATCAGGTGAAGCCGCGCGTGGCGTGGAACGGCCAGCACTGGCTCGTCGTGTGGCAATCCGCCCGGCCGACGCAGTTCTACGTGACCAAGGGCATCTACGCCGCGCGGGTCGCGGCCGACGGCAGCGTGCTCGACGACCCGCCGATCCTGATCGAGGACGGCGACGACTTCGACGAGCGCGACCCCAACGTCGCCAGCGACGGGACGAACTGGCTGGTGGTCTACAACCAGTACGTGCAGGGAGCGCTGGCCGAGACGCTGGACGGTGCGCTGGTGCACCCTCAGGGCTTCGTGATGCAGAAGCAGACCGTGGTGCCCGGGTCGCAGTTCAATCAGCCGGTCAACGTGGACATCGAGTTCGCCGTCGATCGCTACCTGATCGCCTACGAGAAGGGCTCCAACGGCGTCCACGGGCGCCTGGTCGGGGCCGATCTCGCCGCGATCGGCGGCGAGACCACGCTCACGACGCTCGGGAGCAAGCCCGAGGTGGCGTCGAACGGCGGCAGCTTCTTCGTTTCCTGGAGCAACGCGCGCGGCACGCCGGTGAGCCTCGCGGGGGTTCCCGCGATCCCCGGCGGAGCCTCGTACCTGGGCAGCGGTCCGATCTACGGCCCCGAGACGGACTGCGCGTGGGACGGCACGCAGTGGGTCGTGACGTTCTCGTCGCTCTCCGTCGGCGGCGGCCCCGCCTACCTCTCCGCCACGCGCGTCTCGCCGGCCGGCGTGCTGGTCTCGGCCACGCCCAGCGTGATCGCGGCGACGAACGCCTCGCTGCGCGCGTTCGCCGTCGGCAGCGGCGCCGACCGTGCGCAGTTCGTGTGGGACGATTGGAGCCTGTCGTCGTCGATCTGGCAGGGCGGCGACCTGGGCGACGTGTGGGGCGCGCAGATGACGCCGGACGGAACGGCGAGCGCGCGCAGCGCGGTCACGACCTCGGGCGCGGCGCAGGTCTCGCCGGTCCTGGCGGGGTCGGCCAGCGCGGGCTGGCTGGTCGGCTTCCTGCGTCTCACCTCGGGCGTCACGCAGGTCTGCGCGCAGCGGCTGTCGCCCTCGGGCGCGCCGAGCGACTCGGAGCCGACCGTGCTGGCGACCGTCGACCGCCGCACGCGGCGCATGGACGTGGCGTTCGACGGCCAGCACTGGCTGGTCGTGTGGGACGGCAACACCGGCGCGGAGCGCCGCACGTTCGGGCGGCGCGTGGCGCTCGACGGCAGCCTGCCGGACGCGGCGCCGATCGACTACCTGCGCGGCGAGCGGCCGTCGGTCGGTGCCAGCGAGCACGGCGACTTCCTGATCGCGAGTTGGGACCACAACCAGTCCACCGAGTACATCCGCGCGCTGCGCGTGCACGGCGCGGACGGGGCCGCGCTGGACACGCCGTACCTGACGCTCTCCGTCGGCAGCGGTTTCCCGGACGTGCTGGGGTTCGACGACCGCTGGGTCGTGGCCTGGGGCGGCGTAACCGGCTGCTTCGTCGACGAGACCGGCGGCGTCGGCGCGCCATTCTACTTCGCGCAGGGCGCCTCCGAGACGGCGCACGGACTGGCGCGCGACGGCGACCTGGGCCTCCTGGCGTTCCGCAACAGCACGTCGACCAGCGCCAACGGCGACGTGCACGTGCGCCGGTTCCAGAAGGACGGGACGCTGCTCGACACGAACCTGGGCATCCCGGTGTGCCAGGCCAACCGCCTGCAGTTCGATCCGCGCGCCGCGTTCGACGGCACGAACTTCCGCGTGACGTGGACCGACTACCGCGCGCACTCGCTGCTGGAGCCGGGGCTGGGCGACCTGTACGAGGCGGTCGTCGCGCCCGACGGCACGGTGCAGCAGGTCTGCGGCACGGCGCGCTTCGCTGACGTGCGCATCCCCGAAGGCGACGCGGAGATCGCGGCCGACGCCGGCGTCGTCGTGATCGCGGCGAACGTGCTGCACCCCGAGGCGCCGCGCGGCGGAATGCGCGTCCACGTGGCGGCCGACGCGGCGGTCCTGGGCGGCACCGTGTACTGCCCCGGCGACGGTTCGGGGACGGCCTGTCCGTGCGGAAACACCAGTCCGGTCGGAGCGGGAGAAGGCTGCACGAACTCCTTCGGCCTGGGCGCGAGGCTGCGCGCGGGCGGCTGGGCCAGCCTGGGAGCGGACTCGCTCGTTCTCGACGGCAGCCAGATGCCCGACTCTTCGGCCTTGTACTTCCAGGGCACGAACCAGCAGAACGGCGGCCTGGGGGTCGCGCTGGGCGATGGCCTGCGCTGCGCGGGCGGGGTCGTGGTGCGCCTGGGAACGAAAACCAACGCCGGTGGGACGTCCCGCTATCCGGGGCCGGGCGATGCGGCGATCTCGGTGCGCGGCGGCGTGCTCGCGCCGGGCGTGCGCACCTACCAGGTCTGGTACCGCAACGCGGCCGGGTTCTGCCTCCCGACGTCGTTCAACCTGACCAACGGGATCGAGGTCGTCTGGAGCCTTTGAGGGGGGGGGCCGGTCCGCGGCGGCTCGAGGGCCCGGCCCGTCCCCGCGCCCCTCCCGCGGATCCTCGAACCTGGACGCTGCCAGAATCGAACCGATCCGTTACGGTTGAGCCCGTGGAAGCGCGGCCTCGCGTCGGAGGTCGTTCCGGTGCACGGCGGCGCCTCCACGTGTGAGCTTGCTCCCCTACCTCTACGACCGAGGAATAGCTTCGATGAGATTCACAGCGATCGCCGTCGGCGTGCTGGCTGGTTCCCTTTTCTGTACAGCCAACGCCCAGGTTTCCTCTCAGACCCCCCAAGCGAAGGCTCCGCTGCCGTCCAAGGTGACGCCCAAGCCTCCGATCAACCCCAACGTCCGTCCGCAGCCCGTGATCCACGCGCTGAACGGATCGGACAACTGCGCCAGCGCGGCGACGAACGACGCGATCTCCGGTCCCGGCACGTTCGCCATCAACAGCACGGGCGCGACGACCGGTTCGCCGGCGATGCCCTGCGGCTCGGGCGGAACGGACGTGTGGTTCTACTGGACCGCGACGAGCACCGGCACCGCGAACGTCACGACCTGCGGTCAGGTCTCCGCGGACTCGGTGCTCGCCGCGTGGGCCGACGGCTCGCCCGCGGGCACGTGCCCCACGACCAACCTGGCCTGCAACGATGACTCGTGCGGCCTGCAGTCCTCGATCAGCTTCCCGGTGACGAACGGCACGTCGTACTTCATCCAGGCCGGCAGCTTCGCCGGCGGCGCGGGCTACAGCGGCACGATGACGATCTCGATCGCCGGCCCGGCGACCAACGACGCGTGCACGTCGCCGACGACCGTCACGGGCGTCGGAGCGTTCCCGTTCAGCACGCTGGGAGCCACCACGGGCGCGGAAGGCCAGACGGAGCCCTCCTGCTTGTTCTTCGGCAGCAGCGCGATCTACAACGACGTGTGGTTCCGCTGGACGGCCCCGTTCACGGGCTCCGCGCGCATCGAGACCTGCGCCGGCGCGACCTTCGACACGAAGATCGCGGTCTACGGCGGCACGGGCTGCCCGACGGGCGCGGCGCTGGCGTGCAATGACGACGCCTGCGCCCTCCAGTCGCGGGCCAGCCTGCCGGTGACGATGGGCACGGACTACATCATCCAGCTGGGCGCCTACGGCTCGGGCGTCACGGGCTCGGGCACGTTCATGATCACCCAGTTCACGGCCGCGACGAACGACGACTGCTCGATGCCCACCAACGTGGTCGGCAACGGGCCGCACAGCTTCGACACGACGGCCGCGACCACCGGCACGCAGGGCCAGTCGGAGCCGCTGTGCTTCGCGTTCGGCTCGTCGAACATCTACAACGACGTGTGGTTCACCTGGACCGCCGGCGCGACGGGCACGTACGAGATCTCGCTGTGCGCGACGGGCGGCCACCCGGACACCCGTGTCGCCGTCTACAACGGCTCGGGTTGCCCGACGGGCGCCGCGATCGCCTGCAACGACGATTCGTGCGGGCTGATCTCGGCCGCGTGCTTCAACGCGACGGCCGGGCAGATCTACACGTTCCAGATCGGCGCCTACGGCACCACGCAGGTCGGCACGGGCTCGTTCCAGCTCTCGTCGGTTCCGCCGCCCGCGGGCGGCTGCGCGCCGAAGGACGACGGAACGTCCGAGAACTCGGTCGGCCTGACGGCCGGCGGGGCCGTCGGCTGGCTGGTCGGCTTCGGCGGGATCGGCGAGTCGAACTCGATCAGCGCGATCTCGACGACCTACGGCACGCCGCTCTTCCCCGGTGGCTACGGCCCGACCGGACCGGTCACCGTCGCGGTGTGGGACGACCCCAACGACGACGGCGATCCGACGGACGGCGTCCTGCTGGCGACGGCCACGGCCACCGTCAGCGCGGGCTCGATCGACACGGACGTGTTCCAGACGGTCACGCTCACGTCGCCGGTGACCGCCAACGGGATCTTCTTCGTCGGCGCGGTGGTCAACCACCCGGCCGGCCAGTTCCCCGCTCCGCTCGACCAGTCGAGCGGCGGCGGCGGCTGCGCCAGCGGCCCGGGCTCGTGGGTGTTCGGCGACACGACCGGCACCGCGAACCTGATGACGCTCAGCGCCAACAACGTTCCGCCGGCCTCGGCAGCGGGCGTCGGCCTGCCGGGCAACTGGCTCCTGCGCGTGGCCTGCGCGCCGGGCAGCACGGGCACCCCGTTCTGCCTGGGTGACGGCACGGGCACGGCCTGCCCCTGCGGCAACAGCGGCGCGGCCGGTCACGGCTGCGAGAACTCCTTCAGCACCGGCGGCGCCCTCCTGGTGGCGAGCGGTTCGGCGAGCGTCATGAGCGACACCGTCAAGCTGACGGGCACGTCCATGCCGCCCACGACGACCTGCCTCTTCTTCCAGGGCACGGCCCCGATCTCGGTGGCGTTCGGCGACGGCCTGCGCTGCGCGGGCGGCACCGTCACGCGTCTGGGCTCGCGCCCCGTCTCCGGCGGGATGCGCGAGTTCGGCTTCGGCGTGGCGGGCGATCCGCTCGTCAGCGTGATGGGCGTGGTCCCGGCCGGTGGCGGCGCGCGCCACTACCAGATCTGGTACCGCAACGTCGCGGCGTTCTGCACGCCGGCGGGCTTCAACCTCTCGAACGGCCTCACGATCATGTGGGCTCCGTGACCTGAGCTCCTCACGGACCGGTGAAACGCCGGTCCAGAGCGCTCGATGGGGGCGGTTCCGCGACGCGGAGCCGCCCCCGATCGTTGACTGCGCACCGCGCTTCCCCTACAGCAGCCGATCCAAGGGGGACGATGTGGCTGGACGCAAGAAGAAGGAACCGGAGCCCAAGCGGGTCCGCAAGGCACCGCGCAAGCTGGACGAACTCGACCAGAAGACCCTCAGGCTGGTCGAGGGCACGGCGACGCGCGTGCGCAGCAGCATCGACGCGCGCACGCTGCCCGAGTTGAAGTTCCCCACGCGCGCCCTGTCGAACGTCAAGTACGACACCAAGGTCGGCTACTTCGAGCTGGGCCGCGGCCGCAAGGCGCGCCACCTGACGGTCAACACGGTCAAGACCTTCGCCCAGACGCTGCGCCTGATGGCGATCAGCAAGGAGATGGTCGAGAACGACGACTTCGCGACCAAGCGGGAGGCCTACTACGTCTCCAAGAACTGGGGCGACTGCAAGTTCAACGACCAGCCCGAGTCCGACACCGTGCTGGACGACATCGAGGCGCTGGCGTCGCTGGACGGCCTCTCGCGCGAGCAGTTGCGCTTCTACCCCGAGGAGCACGGCGGATCGGTCGCCGGCGAGCTGATCGTGGTCGACCGCGACCCCGAGACCGGCGCCGACCTGCGCATCGACTGCACCGGTTTCGGCTCGGGCTCGTATTCGATCCCGCATTCGGTCGAGCACCTGCGCTTCGCCACCGACGCGAAGTTCATCCTGGCGATCGAGACCGGCGGCATGTTCCAGCGGCTCAACAACCACCGCTACTGGAAGAGCGCCAACTGCATCCTGGTCGAGACGTCGGGCGTCCCGACGCGCGCCACGCGACGCTTCATCCGACGCCTGGCCGACGCGCAGAAGATCCCGGTCTACGCCTTCGTCGACTGCGATCCGTACGGCATCGCCAACATCTACCGCACGCTCAAGGTCGGCTCGGGCAACGCGGCGCACATCAACCGCTTCTTCTGCGTGCCCCAGGCGCAGTACCTGGGCGTGACGCCGCAGGACATCCTGGACTTCAAGCTGCAGGACGCCACGCACCCGCTGCAGGACGTGGACGTGAAGCGCGCGAAGGACGCGCTCAAGAACGATCCGTTCTTCATGGCGCACAAGCCCTGGATCAAGGCGATCGAGCACATGCTCAAGATGGGCGTGCGCGCCGAGCAGCAGGCCCTGGCCAAGTGGGGCCTGAACTTCGTGATCGAGGAGTACCTGCCCCGCAAGCTGAAGGACAAGAAGGGCTTCCTGCCCTGAGTCCGGTCAGCGCGCGAAGCGGTCGATGGTCTCCGAGATCGCGCGGCGGCACACCGCGCAGAACGGCACCGGGTTGCGCGTGAACATGATGCAGTCCGGCGAAGGCCGGTAGAGACCGCGCGACTCGTACATGCAGCCCTCGTACGCGCCCACGCGCCCGAACCCGGGCTCGGCGCGCAGGAGCGGCGCGGTCCGCGCGCGCGTGTCGCGCATCAGCGCCTCGGCCGCCTCCTCCGGGGCGCCGGCGGCGATCTGCTTCTGGCGCTCCTTCTGGTACTCCTGGTCGAGCGCGTCGTAGCGCTCCTTTTCCCAGGGCGTGGGCAGCGCCGTGCCGGGATCGACCAGGTCGCGCCACTTCAACGCGGACGGATCCAGCAGCGCGGTCGCGTTCGGTTCCCAGGGCTCGACGCCCGGCGGCTGGAACGCTTCGTAGGCCACCTGCGAACTGTAGTACTCGTCCGCCAGGCCGGCGAAGGAGTGGCCCAGCTCGTGCACGAACACGTACTCGGCCGGCTCGGTGTCGACCGCGACGGTGGCCCACAGGTTGTAGATGCCGCCGCCGCCGTACTTGCGCTCGTCGATCAGGATCGCCAGCGCGTCGTAGGGGACGGCCGCCACGAGGTCGCGCAGCGCGTGCTCGGCCCAGGTCAGCACGTAGCGGTCGCTGTCGAAGGCGTTGTAGGAACAGGCCAGCGCCGAGCGCCGCCACACGCCCTTGCGCGGGTTGCTGATGCCGCGCTGTCCGGGCGGACCGGGGAGGAACAGCGCGCGCACGGACACGTCGCCGCGCCGCGACTGCCAGGGCTCCTCGCGCAAGAGCGCCGCGACCAGACGCCGCGCATCCGCCTCGAACTTCGCGCGGCCGCCGGCGTCGTAGCCCTCGGCGACGAGCAGGAGGTCGACCTGCGTCGCGGGCGGCCCCTGCACGGAGAGCTCGATCACCTCCCCCGCCGCGATCGGCGGCGCGCGGTCGACGAAGCGCGACGCGGGATCGACGGATCCGCGCCAGATCTCGTGGAACCGCCCGTCGTCGCCGCGCTTCTCCAGCGCCAGGCTCACCGGCGCGCGCGGCTCGGGGAAGCGCTGGGACTCCTCGAACGCGCGCCACGTCGTCTTGGCCTCCCCGGTCGTCTCCCATTCGCCGAAGATGCTGCAGAAGCCCTGCGACCACAGCACGCCGTCGCTCGCCGCGTCGCGAACCAGGAAGCGGTACTTGCCCCAGCCCGATGCGTCGACGAGCTGCGTGCGGCTGCCGGGCCAGGCGCCTTCGACGCGATAGGCGCGCGGCGCCACGTGCTCCTCGGTCGCCGAACCGGCGTGGTGGTAGTCGAAGCGCAGCGTCGCGCCGGTGAAGCGCGCGTCGAACGCGTCGTGCGCGGGGACAGCGTCCGGCGCGTGGACGCGGGACGAGGTGGAGCAGGCGGAGAGGAGCAGCAGGAGGAGCAGCGTGCGCATGCCCAGACCCTACGCAGGCGCGCGCCCGCGCGCCACGCGGCGCCGCCCGCGGTCAGGCCTTGCGGCTGGGCTCGAGCACCGGCGGCGCGCTGGGCACGAGGAAGAAGCGGCCGATCGCGACCTGGAACTCGGCGCCGCCGGCGCGCTCGAACGTGTACGCGCCCTCCATCGTGCCCCACGGCGTGCCCAGCGGGCAGGAGCTGAAGTACTCGAACGACTCGCCCGGCGCGAGGTCGGGCGTGCGGCCCACGACGCCCGGCCCGCGCACGTCGCGGCGCTCGTTGTTCGCGTCCAGGATGATCCAGTGCCGCGAGCGCAGGCGCGCGCGCTCGGTGCCCTCGTTCGTGATCCGGATCCGGTAGACGTACAGCCAGTGCCGCTGGTCGGGATCGGAGTCCTCGGGCAGGTACTGGCCGGCCGCGTGGACGCGGATGCCAGCCGTGACGGTGTCGGAGCTCGCGTTGTTCGCCATGCTGCGTGACCGGGGCCAGCGTACCGGCTCGCCGCGCGCGCGATCAAGCCGCGCGCGCAAGTGCCGCGCCCAGGTGCCGCGTGCCGGGGCGCCGCGCGCCGCCGTCGGGTATCCTCGACGGGAGCCATGCAGGATCGCGAAGAACAACGTGTGATCGCCGAGGGCGGAACGGCCCAGCTCGAGGAGTTGCGCGGCGTGCTCCTGGCCGCGGGCATCCCCGGGGAGATCGTCGCGCCGCCCAAGGAGAAGTGCAGTTCCTGAGGCACCAAGCTGTGGCTCGCGGTCGCGGGCCAGCACGCGCGGCAGGCACTGGCGCTGATCGAGCAGCGCTGGCTCGACGGCCTGGACGAAGCCGGCCGGCGCTCCGCGCAGGTGGTGATCGACCTCGACGCGCCGCGGCACACGTGCCCGGCGTGCCTCGAGGAGTTCGACGCCGGGCCGAAGTCCTGCCCGTCGTGCGGACTGCGCCTGGGCTAGCAGTCCCCCGGCGCCGCGCCGCTAGTTGACGCGTTCCTTGTACTCGAGCGTCTCGGTGTCGATGCGCACCTTGTCGCCGACGTTGATCACCATGCCGACCTTGACGGCGATGCCGTTGTCGAGCGTGGCCTCCTTGAGCCCGCTCTGCACGCCGCGGATCGAGGGCGGCGTGTCGACCACGGTGGCGACGACCGACGGCGGCGGGTTGACGGTCAGGAGCTTGCCGTCGACGAGCAGGCCGTCGTAGCTCTCGGCCTGCCAGCGGATCACGTCCTCCACGGCGGCGGCCGGGCAGCGGTACTCGACGCCCTCGGCGGTGTAGAAGACCTCGTCGTTGCCGTCGCGGTAGCTGTGCGAGAGCGTGATGTTCTCCGACTCCAGCACGTCGTAGCGGTCGTCGCCCTGCGCCGTGATCTCGCTGACGCGGCCGGTCAGGATGTCCTTGACGCGCATCTGCACGCGGCTGCGCCGGTCGCTCTTCCAGATGTTCCAGTGGATGACGGCGCAGGTGCGGTTCTGGTGCGTCACCAGCATGCCCTTGCGCAGCTCCAGCGCGTTGAGTTGGCCCATGGGTTCCTTCGTGTGCCTCGTGCGGTCGTGGTTTGGGCGGAAGAAGGTACTCGCGGCGCGCGCGCGATGCCATGGGCGGCGCCGTACGCTAGGCTCCCGCCGTGGCGAACGGCCCCTCCCCGCGTCCATCCGTCCGTTCCGGAGCCGCGGTCGCGGGCTTCTTCCTGCTCCTCGCGTGGGCCGCGTGCCGGCTGCTCGCGGCGCCGCCCGCGCCGCTGGGAGCTGACGCGCCCGCGACGGAGTTCTCCGCCGCGCGCGCGCGCGCGGTCCTCGAGCGGCTCCTGGGGGACGAGACGCCACGCCCGGTCGGCAGCGCCGCGAACCACGCGGTCCGCGAGCGGCTGATCGCGGAGCTGGAGGCCCTGGGCCTCGAGCCACAGGTGCAGCGCGTCCTGCAGCGCGGCGCGAACGGCTGGATCGCGGACGTGCGCAACGTCGTCGCGCGCGTGCCGGGAAAGCGCGCGGGGCCCATGCTCGCGCTCGTCGCGCACTACGACTCGGTCGCCGCGGGACCGGGCGCGGCCGACGACGGTGCCGGCGTCGCGGCGATCGTCGAGTGCGTGCGCGCGCTGCAGGCCGGCGGCGGACTGGAGCATCCGCTGCTCGTGCTGATCACCGACGCCGAGGAAGCCGGCCTGATCGGCGCCACGGCGTTCGTCGCGCACCATCCCTGGGCCAAGGAAGTGCGCGCGGCGGTGAACCTGGAGGCGCGCGGCACGACCGGTCTCGCGTACCTGTTCCAGACCGGCGCCGACGCGGGGCCCGCGCTCGCGCGCTTCGGCGCGCTGGCTCCGCGCCCGTCGGCCACGTCCATCGCGGCGCTCATCTACGACCGCATGCCGAACGACACGGACTTCACCGTGCTGCGCGCTGGCGGCTGGAGCGGTTTCAACTTCGCGTTCATCGGCGGCGTCGCGCGCTACCACACGCCGCTCGACGACCTCGCGCACCTCGATCCGCGCAGTCTGCAGCACCTGGGCGACGGAGCGCTGGCCGGGATCCGCGCGCTCGACGCGGCCGGCGTCGAGCCGGGCGCGGGCGACGCCGTGTACCACGACGTGCTCGGACGCTGGCTGCTGCG
>CAZKIO010000070.1:0-21784 GCA_964552795.1 uncultured Planctomycetaceae bacterium | reverse complement strand
AGGTTGAACGTGTCGGGCGTGCAGAAGCTGGCCGCGTTGCGGTACCAGATCTGGTAGGTGCGCGTGCCCGGCGCGAGGACCGCGCCCTTGACGCTGAGGGTCGGATCGCCGCCGCCGGGGAACTGCGACGCGCCGCCGACGTTCAGCTTGGTCGCGAGGCGGATGATCGTGCCGCCCGCGCAGCGCAGGCCGTCGCCGAACAGGCTGCCCATGCCGCCGTTGGCGCGGGTCGTGCCCTGGAAGTAGAGCGCGGTCGAATCCGGCATCTGCTGGCCCGACAGGAGCGCCGTGTCCGCGCTCAGGCTGACCGCACCGCTGGCGCGCAGCCGGCCGCCGACGCCCAGCGAGTTGAGGCAGCCGACGTTCGCCCCCGCCGGGCTGCCGTTGGCGCAGGGGCAGGCCGTCGCGCTGCCGTCGCCCGCGCAGAACAGCGCGAAGGGCGATGCGGTGCCGCGCACGAGCTGGAAGCCGTTGACCGTGGCGAGGTTGCCGCCCGGCGAACCAGGATCGCTGGTCACGACGACCAGGTTCTGCCCGGCTGCGATCGTGACCGTGTGCAGCGCGTAGGAGATGCCCTGCACGTGCGGCGATCCGCTCCACGCCCCGCCGACGATCTGCGGGGCCTCGGCGGCGCCGGTGACGGCGACGCGCGTGCGGTACACCGCGGGCTGGTCGGGCGCGAGCGCGTAGGTGTACACGCTGTAGGTGCCCGCCATCAGGTTCGCGAAGGTCCAGGTGATCGACCCGCCGGGGGCGCCCTGCCACGTGCCGCCGACGTCGCCGCCATCCTCCATCAGGTTCTCGTCCTCGCCCGACCAGGCCGGGTTGCCCACGCCGAAGTCGCCGAAGCCGCCCGAGGACGTGACCGTCGCCGACGTCGGGTTGCCGTTCAGGTCCATCAGGGTGATCGGTCCCGTCAGCACGGCGCGCACGAGCTGCCACTGACCGGTCTGGCCGGCCGCGGCGCCGTAGGACGCGTCGGGGAGCGTGAGCGGGAACGCCGGTCCCACGTCGATGTTGAGGCTCTGCGACGAGGCCGCGCCGGAGATCAGGAGCAGGGCGGCCAGGGAGAGGAAGCGCTTGTTCTGGTACATGCGTGTCGGGCTCGGTGAGGGCACGGAGGTGGACGAGGAAGACTACCCCGCGTTCCGCGCCGGGGCGGGAACTCGCGCCCAAGCGGAGCCGCGCCCTCCCGGGCGGCGCCGGGCCGGAAGATTCTTCCGGGTCGCGCCCGGGCGGCCGCCTCAGCCGCCCGCTTCGGTGATCTCGATCATGCGCTCGAGCGCGCGGCGCGCGTGGACCACCAGCGCCTCGCGCTCCTTGGGCTCCAGCCGCTCGCGACGGCCGCTGATCTCGTCGACGACGTCGCCGGCGAGCACGCGGTTGAGATCGGGGGGGGTGCCCTTGCGCAACAGGTCGAGCATCCCCGCGAGGTGCGGCGGGTCGTTGCGGCTCATGGTCGCGCAGCCGCAGCCGGCGGCCGGGAACCCCGGCTCGGGGATCTCGGTCAGGTGCAGGACCTCGACTCCGCGCGCCGCGGCCTGCTCGCGCGCGTTGCGCACGAAGTGGCCCTCCGTGCCGATCGCGAGGCGCGATCCGCGCGGCGCCGCGGCGACCGCCTTCCACAGGTAGTCGGTCGAGCCCGCGCCGTCGGCGGCCTGCACGACCTCCAGAGGCGATTCGGGGTGCACCAGCACGGTCCAGCCGTGCGCCTTCCACCACTCGACGTGCTCGCGCCGGAAGACGGTGTGCACGCCGCAGTAGCTGCCCCACAGGATCATCTCGGCGCGGTCCAGCGCGTCGAGGCCGCCGGGCGCGGACCGGTCCCCGAGCTTCATGCCCTGCGCCCATTCGCGCGGCTCGGCCAGCTGCACGACGCGCCCCAGGTCCATCCCCAGCTTCCAGGCGGTGTTGCGGCCCAGGTGGTGGTCGGGCACGAACAGGATCTTCTTGCCCTCCGCGCGGACCGCGGCGACGACCTTGTGCGCGTTCGAGCTGGTGCAGACGGCGCCGCCGGTGCGGCCGGCCAGCGCCTTGAGCCGTCCGCCCGTGTTCATGTACGCGACCACCGCGAGGTCGTCGCCGTAGCGTTCGACGAGCTGTTCGGCGGCGGGGAGCACCATCCACTCCTTGGCCAGCATCTCCATCGTGCAGCCGGCCTTGGGGTTGGTGATCCACACCGACTGGTCGGGGTTGGCCAGGATCGCGATCGATTCGGCCATGAAGTGCACCGCCGACTCGACGATCACGCGCTTCTCCGGGTTGCGCGCGGCCTGCAGCGCGAGCGCGTAGCTGTCGGCCACCTCCCCGCCGTAGCGCTCGACGAGCTTGACGATCTCGCCGCCCATGTAGAAGTGCGCCAGGAGCAGCAGCGAGTCGCCGAAGTGCTGGCGCGCGGGAATCGCGTAGCGGTCGAGCCAGGGCAGCACCGTGCCGGGCTTGCGGTCGGGCAGCGCGAGGTACTCCTCCGCGTAGGGCTTGAACTCGTCCTGGTACCAGTCGAACGGCAGGTCCGTCTGGCAGATCGGGATCTCCGGGCGCAGGACGAAGGCGCGGCCGGCGTCGGCCGGGCGCCGGGAGGCTTGCGGGGGGGTGCTCACGCGGAAACGATAGCCCGCGCGCGCGCCGCGCGGTACCCGCTACGCTGAGCCGCCATGCAACGGTCGCTTTCCGTCGTCCTGCTCGTCCTCACCGCCTGCGCAGGCCCGGCCGGGACGCGCGATCCGAGCGCGGCCGATGCCGCGCTCGCGATCCACGAGGATGCACCCGGCGCGCGCGTGCTGTTCCGGGACCGGCCGCCGGGAGAGACGCTGCGTCTGCCGGCCGGCCTGCGGATCCGCCCTCCCGATGCGAGCGAGCCCGACGCCGGCGTCCTGGTGCTCGAGGACCTGCAGGGCGTGACCCTGGATCTGGGCGGCGTCACGCTGCGCGGGACGGAGCACGGCACGGACCTCGACCGTAACGTCGGGATCGGGATCGTGCTGCGCCGCTGCCGCGACGTCACGGTCCGCGGCGGCGAGCTGGGCGGCTACAAGGTCTGCATCGCGGCGTTCGACTGCGACGGACTGACGCTGGACGGCGTGCGCTTCGACGGCTGGTACGGCCAACGCCTCTCCTCGACGACGCAGGCCGAGGACCCGGCCGACTGGCTCTGGCCGCACGCGAACGACGAGCGCGAGTGGATGACGAACTACGGCGGTGCGATCGCGCTGGAGGACTGCCGCGGAACGACCATCCGCGGCGCGCGCGGCCGACGCGGGCAGAACGGCATCCTGCTGACGCGTTGCGTCGGGACGCGCGTGTACGACTGCGATTTCTCGTTCCTGTCCGGCTGGGGCCTGGCGCTGTACCGCACGGGCGGGTCGCTCGTCGCGCGCAACCGCTTCGACTACTGCGTGCGCGGCTACAGCCACGGCCGCTACTGGCGCGGCCAGGATTCGGCGGGAATCCTGATGTTCGAGCGCTGCTCGGACAACGTCTTCGCCGAGAACAGCGCCACGCACGGCGGCGACGGCGTGTTCCTGTTCGCCGGGCGCGACACGGTCGAGGGCCGGGCCTTCGAACGCGGCGAGATGGACGCCGGCGGCTCGGACCGCAACGTGTGGTGGCGCAACGACTTCTCCTACGCCGTCGCCAACGCCATCGAGGCCACGTTCTCCAGCGACAACTGGGCGATCGAAAACCTGCTCGACGGCAGCCACCAGCACGGCGTGTGGGGCGGCTACTCGCGGCGCATGGTCGTGCTCGCGAACTCGATCCGCGGCACGATCGGGGGCGGCGTCTCGATCGAGCACGGCCAGGAGTGCGCGATCGTGGGCAACGCCATCGAGGGCAGCGACGCGGGCCTGGAACTGTGGTGGGACGAGGACCCCGAACTGGTCGGCGGGCCGTTCGGCCGGCACCGCGACACGTCCTCGCGCGACCACTTCGTCAGCGCCAACCGCTTCGCGGGCAACGCGCAGGATCTGGTGCTCACGCGGACCACGGGAGTCGTCTTCGGCGCGAACGAGTTCGCGGCCGGGACGCGTGCGCTGACCTCCGTGCGCACGACCGTCTTGGGCGAGCCCGGCGGCCGGACGCTCGAGCCGCGCGTCTTCTTCCAGGCGCAGGGCGCGTTGCCCAGCGGCACGCTGACCGATTCGACGCTGCGCCGCGACCGCGCAACCGAGCCCGCCTGGCTGGTCGAGGCGCGCGCCTGGACGCCGCCCGAACTGCCGGGCACACGGCAGCCATTCGCGCGCGACCGCGGCGCGCGCCAGGGCCTGGACACCATCGTGATGGGCGCGTGGGGGCCCTGGGACTTCGAGAGCGGCGAACCGCGCCCCGTGCCGCGCACGCCCGGCGGGCTGCTGTCGGGAGCGGCGTGGTCGGCGGTCTGGTTCCGCTGGAACCCCGATCCCGCGGGGTCGGGCAGCGATCCGCGCGGCCAGCTCGAACGCTGGCGCGCCCTCGCCGCCGCGCCGGTCGCCGAGCGCGAGGTCGGACCGTGGACGGATCCGTGGGCCGGCGACGCGGACGTGCGCCGCACCGTCGGCGCCGCGCATTTCGGCCTGATCGCGCGCACCCAGGTGACGATCGCGGCGGCCGGCCGCCACCGCCTGAGCGTCGTGTCCGACGACGGCGTGCGCGTGATCGTCGACGGCGTCACGGCGCTCGAGAACTGGACCTGGCACGGCCCGACGCGCGACGTTGCCGAGATCGATCTCTCCGCGGGCGAGCACACGCTCGTGCTGGAGTACTTCCAGATCGACGGCGCGGCGGCGCTCTCGCTGGATCTCTCCGCGATCGGGCCCTGAGGCCCGCAGAACTCCCGGAACTCTGCTGAATCGACCCCGGCTCATCCGGTACATGGGGAGCATGGCACGCCGGACCAGCCGCGGCATGAGCGCGATCCTGGCGCTGCTCCTGCTCGGCGTGGGCTTGTGGACCGCCGCCTGGTACGCGCCCGCGCTGATCTCGGCCGCGCGCGCGACGCGCGACTGGGTTCCCGTCGCGGGGAGCGTCGCGAGCGCGCGCGCGGCCGTGCAGGCGGGCTCGAAGGGCCGCACGCGGCACCACGTCGCCATCGAGTACCGCTACGAGGCCGGCGGCGCGCTGCGCACGTCGGACCGCTACTCGGTCGGCGGCATGTTGCCTGCGGGCGATGCGGCCCAGGCCGAACTGCTCGCCCGTGCGTATCGGCCCGGCGATCCGTTGACGGTCTACGTGGATCCTCTGGACCCGACGCGGAGCGTCCTGGCTCGAGGCGGCGAGCAGAAGGCCTGGTTCACGCTGGCCTTCGGCCTGGTCCTCATCCTCGCGGCGGGGTGGGTGCTCGTCCGCCGCGTGGTCCTGGCGCGCCCGTAGGCCGCCAGCGCGCGCGGCCTAGTGCGCGAACAGCACGAGGTGCCACACGAGCAGCGCGCCGTAGCAGACCGAGACGAGCCACAAGCCGAAGTTGCCGATGCGCATCCCCGCGTGCGCGGCGAGGATGATGCAGCACACCACCGTGACTCCGATCTTCGTGGCCGCGAACCAGCCGACGCCGCGCTCGAGGACCTGCGCCATGATCCAGTTGGCCTCCGTCGCGCCGCGCGAGAGGTGCACCAGCGTCAGGAAGAGGTCCAGGATCGAGGTCACGAACACGAACAACACGAGCAGCATGCCGCGCGTCGAGACGTGGTCCGTGAAGCAGTGCTCGAGGTCCTCGGCGCGGCGGATGGCGCGGCGGCGTCCGTGCCCCAGGAGCGCGCCCCACAGCGGCGAGCGCCGGCGGCGCCGGTCCGGGCCGCCGCGGCGTTCGCTCGGCGCGGCGCCCGGGCCGGGGAGCACCCGCGCGGACCCCGACGGGTCGATCTCGAACGCGTCCATCTCCTAGCAGCCTACCGCCCTGCGGGCGGGAATGCCGGCGGGGCGGTCACGGCGCGGCCGGGGCGCGCAGCAGGATCCAGGCGCCGATGGCGAGGAACCCCACGCCGGCGGTCCAGCGCAGCGCGCGTTCGGGGACGTGCCGACCCACCAGACCGCCTGCGAGCACGGCCAGGGCCGCCGAGGCGACGAAACCCGTCGCCGCGCCGGCGAACACCGTCCAACGGCTGCGGGCGGGGTCCGCGGCGAACAGCACCGTCGCGAGTTGGGTCTTGTCGCCGATCTCGGCCACGAACACGGTCCCGAAGACGGTGGCGAACAGTTTCCAGTCCATGCGGGTGCTCCCGGTCAGGGCGCCAGGAACGGGTAGCGCCAGTCGCGCGGCGGGACGAGCGTCTCCTTGATCGCGCGCGGGCTGACCCAGCGCTGCAGGTTCAGGATCGAACCGGCCTTGTCGTTGGTGCCCGACGCGCGCGAGCCGCCGAAGGGCTGCTGGCCGACGACCGCGCCGGTGGGCTTGTCGTTCACGTAGAAGTTCCCCGCCGCGCCGCGCAGCGCGGCCGTCGCCTGCGCGATGGCCGCGCGCTCGGTCGCGAACACGGCGCCGGTCAGCGCGTAAGGCGAGGTCGTGGCGCACAACTCCAGGGCCTGCTCCCAGCGCTTGTCGTCGTAGACGTGGACCGTCAGCACCGGCCCGAACAGCTCGGTGCACATCGTGTCGTAGCGCGGATCGGCGGCCTCGATCACGGTCGGCTCGACGAACCAGCCCTGCCTGCCGTCGCACTTGCCGCCGAACAGCACCTTGGCGTCCTTCGACTTGCGCGCCGCATCGATCGCGGCCTTCAGCTTCTTGAAGCTGCTCTCGTCGATCACCGCGCCGACGAAGTTCGAGAAGTCGCGCACGTCGCCCATGCGGATCTCGTCCAGGATGCCGCCCATCCGTTCCTGCAGCTTCTTCCACTGGCTGCGCGGCACGTAGGCGCGGCTCGCGGCCGAGCACTTCTGGCCCTGGTACTCGAAGGCGCCGCGCACCAGCGCGACGCACAGGGCGTCGAGATCGCACGAGGGGTGCGCGATCACGAAGTCCTTGCCGCCGGTCTCGCCGACCAGGCGCGGATACTGGCCGTAGCTCGCGATGTTCTTCCCCACGGTGCTCCAGATCGTGTTGAACGTGCCGGTCGAGCCGGTGAAGTGCACGCCGCCCAGTCGCGGGCTGGCGAGCGCCACCGCGCCCACCGCGGATCCCGGCCCCGGGACCCAGTTGATCACGCCGTCGGGCAGGCCCGCCGCGCGCAGGATCTCGAACAGCGCCCAGTTCGAGAGGATCGACGTCGAGGCCGGCTTCCACACGACGGTGTTGCCCATCAGCGCCGGCGCGGTCGACAGGTTGCCGGCGATCGAGGTGAAGTTGAACGGCGTGATCGCCAGCACGAACCCGTCGAGCGGACGATGCTCCATGCGGTTCCACACGCCCGGCGAGGACACCGGTTGCTCGGCGTAGACGCGCTCGGCGAAGTGCAGGTTGTAGCGCCAGAAGTCGATCAGCTCGCAGGCCGCGTCGATCTCGGCCTGGTGCGCGGTCTTCGACTGGCCCAGCATCGTCGTCGCGTTGGCGACATCGCGGTGCGTCGTCGTCAGCATCTCCGCCGCGCGCAGGAAGACCGCCGCGCGCTCCTCCCAGGGAAGCGCCGACCACGCCGGCCGCGCGGCTTCCGCGGCGTCGATCGCGGCCTGGATCTCGGCCGGCCCGGCCTGGTGGAACGTCGCCAGCGCGTGTCCGTGGTCGTGCGGCATCACCGCGGTGCCGGTCTTCTTCGTGCGCACCTCCTTGCCGCCGATCACCAGCGGGATCTCGATCCTGCGGCCGGCGATCTCGCCGAGGCGCGCCTGCAGGGAGGCGCGCTCGGGGCTGCCCGGCGCATGGCTCTTCACGGGCTCGTTGACGGGCGTGGGGACGCGGAAGGCGCCGAGGGACATCGAGAGGCTCCTGTCGGACGGGGTGGCGGCGGGCGGGGGCGGTGCGGAACGGGGCCGAACAGTATCCCGCGACGCGCATGCGATGTCGATGCGCACCGCGCACCTTCCTTGCGGTACGCTCGCGGCCGATGAACGCCCTGATCGCCGCACTGCTCCTGTTCCAGACCTCCGCCGCGCCCGCGGCCGGCGCCGAACGCGCGCGCGCCCCGCTCATGGAAGCACCGCGTGAGATGGGCGCGGACGAGGCGCGCACGGTGCTCAACCGCGCGCTGGCCTGGATCGTGCGCAACCAGCGCGAGGACGGCGCGTGGGCCTCGGGTTCGGCCGACTCCCTGCAGGTCACGTTCTTCCAGTCGGAGACGCACTACGCGTTCCAGTACGGCGCGACGGCGCTGGCGGCGCGCGCCCTCCTGGGCGCCGAGCGCACCGCCGAGCGCGCCGCGGCGCTGGAGAAGGCGTTGCGCTGGCTGTGCGCCACGCCGCTGCCCAAGCGCACCAGCGACTGGGACGTCGACTGCTCGTGGAGCGCGCTCTACGGCTTCGACGTCGTCGCGCGCGCCGCGCTGGACCCGCGCTTCGCGGGCGGCGCCTGGGGCGAGCGACTCGCGGCGCGCGGCAAGGAACTGTACGCGCTGCTGGAGAAGAACCAGGAGCCCAAGGGCGGTTGGGGCTACTACGAGGGTCCCGTCGTCTCGCGCCGGCCGACGTGGTCGACGAGCTTCTCGACCGCCACGGTGATCCCGGCGCTCGTGATGGCGCGCGACGCCCTGCCGTGGGGCGTCGATCCCAAGGTGGTCGCGCGCGCCGTGGAGTACGTGCGGCGTTGCGCGCTGCCCAACGGCGCCTACGAGTACGACCTCAACGCGATCCCGCGCATCCGCGGCGGCGAGATGATCAACCAGGTCAAGGGGAGCCTCGGTCGCATCCAGGTGTGCAACCTGGCGCGGCGCGCGGGCGGCGATCCGGCGGTCACCGACGACGTGGTGCGCGACGGACTCGCGACGTTCCTGGAGAACCACCGGTTCCTGGACGTGGCGCGTCTGAAGCCGATCCCGCACGAGTCGTGGTACCAGAACGCCGCGTACTTCTACAATTTCGGCCACTGCTACGCGGCGCTCGTGGTCAACGAGCTGCCGGCGGCGGAGCGCGAGACCTGGCACGCGCGCCTGCGACCGCACTTCGCCAAGGTCCAGTTCGAGGACGGCTCGACCTACGACTTCATCGGCAACGGCTGGGCCGAGGTCTCGGGCACGAGCTTCCTGGCGATCGCGTTCCAGGCCGGCCTCCCCGGGCCGCGCTGAGCCGGAGCTTCCCTCGCGCGCCGGACGACACCATCATCCCGTTCCCCGACCGGTCCCGGACCGCGGGACCGCAACCCCTCAGCCTCCGACCATGAACCAGAAACTCACCGCGCTCCTCGTCTCCCTGCCCCTGTTCTGCGCGTCCTGCGAGTCGATGCCGCGCGCGCACGACGGCGACTCCGGACACGCCGCATCCGCGAAGCAGGAGGGCGGCGACGCCGAGGACGGTTCGCGCGAGGAGAAGCTGCGCAAGGCGGAGCGGGCGCTGGCCAACGCGCGGCTCGAGCACAAGATCGCGCAGGCGGAGGTCGAGGCGCGCGCGCGCAAGGCCGAGGACGAGGTGGCCGAGGCCGAGCACGGGCTGCAGCGCGCCACCGAGGCCCTCGAGCAGTTCGCGCGGGTGGAGCGCGAATTCCAGCTCGCCAAGGCCCAGGTGGGGGTCGAGCGCGCGGCCTGGAACCTCGAGGCGCAGAAGCAGGAGCTGGCCGAGCTGGAGGCGATGTACGCCAAGGACGACGTGGCCACGCTCACCAAGGAGCTGGTGCTGCAGCGCGGCAAGAAGCAGGTCGAGTTCGCCACGCGCAACCTCGACCACGAGCAGCGCGAGGCCGCGGCGCTGCGCGAGTACGAGCTGCCGCGCAAGCAGCGCGACCTGGAACAGGACAGGCGCGGGGCGCAGAGCAAGCTGCGCGAGGCGCGGGCGGCCAAGGCGCGCAGCGCCGACGAGAACGAGCTGAAGCTGCGCAAGTCGACCGCGGACGTCGAGGACGCCGAACGTGCCCTCGAGAAGCTGAAGAAGCAGGGTCAGAAGTCGTGATCCCGTTGGTCGGCATGGTGGCCGCGATCCTGGCGTCTCCCGGCGCCGGCGTGGCACAGGGCGCGGCCTCCGCCGCGCCCGCGGTCGCCGCGCCGGACGACCTGCCGCAGACCGGGGGCGTCGGCGCCGACGAGGCGCGCACCGGCGTCAACCGCGCCGTGGCCTGGCTGATCGCGCAGCAGAACCCCGACGGATCGTGGGGGACCAGCACGGTCGAGTCGCTGTTCGAGATGCAGTACTCCAACGCCAGCTTCTACGCCTGGAAGCTCGCGGGCGGCGCGATCGCGACGCTGGCCCTGATGGGTGCCGAGGAGACGCCCGAGCGGCGCGATGCGCTCGAGCGCGCGCTGCGCTTCGTGCTCGAGGCCGAGCGCCCGCGGCGCGGCAACCACTGGGACATCGACAACAACTGGACCGCGCTCTACGTCACGATCCTGCTGGAACAGGCCGCGCGCGACCGGCGCTTCCAGGGCGAGCCCTGGCGCTCCAGGATCGCCGCGCGCGGCGCGGAGTACCTGGGGCACCTGCGCGACCAGCAGGATCCGCTGGGGGGCTGGGGCTACTACGAGGGGCCCGTCGTGTCCCGGCGGCCGACGTGGTCGACGAGCTTCTCGACGGCCTGCGTCGTGCCCGCGCTGGTCGGTGCCAAGGAGCTGGGCTGGCCGGTCGATCCGAAGATGCTGCAGCGTGCGATCGAGTACGTGCAGCGCTGCGCGCTGCCCAACGGCGCCTACGAGTACGACCTGCGGCCCATCCCGCGCATCAGCGGCGGGGAGAGCATCAACGACGTCAAGGGGAGCCTGGGCCGCATCCAGGTGTGCGGCTGGGCGCGCCATCGCGCCGGCGATCCGCGCGCGACGCACGAGACGCTGCGCGAGGGGCTGCGCCGGTTCTTCGCCGACCACCGCTTCCTCGACGTCGCGCGCATGAAGCCCATCCCGCACGAGGCCTACTACGCCAACGCGGGCTACTTCTACTTCTTCGGGCACTACTACGCCGCGCTGGCGATCGAGTGCCTGCCCGAGGCCGAGCGCGAACCGCTGCACGCGCGTCTGCGCGCCGAGATCCTGAAGGCCCAGGGCGCGGACGGCCAGTGCATCGACTTCGTCGGCTCGTTCTACAGCTACACCTACGCGACGGGCTTCGCGGCCCTGGCGCTGCAGGCCGGGCTGCCGCGCGCGGAATCGCCGCGATGAAGGCGCCGTCCGACCTCGTGCGCGCGATGCTCGCGCAGCGCCTGTCCGCGCAGTCGTCGCGCTGGCTGCAGGAGGCCGCGGGGGAGATCGCGGCGCTGGCGGCCAGCAGCGATCCGGCGTTCCCGACGCGCATCGCCGAGGCCAGCCGCCGGATCCCGCGCGGCGCGCTGGAGCCGACCGACCCGGAGCGCGCGCTGGCGGGCGAACTGGTGCCCGGCTGGGATCCCGCGCGCTGGAGCCTGCTGGACGCCGCGCGCGCGGTGCTGGTGCTGTCGCGCACCGACCTGCACCGGCCCAGCGCGCCGGCGGCGATCGAGGACTGCTTCCGCTACGCCGACGTGGGCGAGCTGGTGGCGCTCTACCGCACCCTAGCGCTGCTGCCGCAGCCGCACGCGTACCTGTGGCGCGCCGGCGAGGGCTGCCGCTCGAACATGCGCGCGGTGTTCGAGGCCGCGGCGTGCGACACGCCCTACCCGTTCCACCACTTCGACGACACCGCCTGGCGCCAGCTCGCGATCAAGGCGCTGTTCGTGGGCGCGCCGCTGTGGCGCGTGCACGGACTCGACCAGCGCCTGGATGCGGAGCTGGCGCGCATCGCGCTCGACCTCGCCGACGAGCGGCGCAGCGCCGGCCGGCGCGTGCCGCCCGAGCTGTGGCTGTGCCTGGGCGCGGACCCCGGCGAACGCGGCCTGGGGAGCCTGGAACGCGAGCTGGGGGGCGAGTGGGCGCCCGGGCGGCGCGCGGCGTTGATCGCGTTCGCGCGCGCCGGGCGGCTCGAGCGCCTGTCGGCGGCGCGCGCGCGGGAGAAGGATCCGGCCGTCCTGCGGACGCTGGACCTGTGCCTCAAGGGCTGGATCCATCAGGGTGCTTGGCAGGACCTGCACGGCGCGCAATAACTGCAGGCGATGCGCTTCTTCGATCCCCACATCCACGTCACGAGCCGCACGACCGACGACCTGGAGGCCATGGCGGCCGCCGGAGTGCGCGCGGTCATCGAGCCGGCCTTCTGGCTGGGCCAGCCGCGCACGCAGCTCGGCGCGTTCGTCGACTACTTCTCGAGCCTGGTCGGGTGGGAACGGTTCCGGGCCAGCCAGTTCGGCATCGCGCACTACTGCGCGATCGGCCTGAACAGCAAGGAGGCCAACAACGAGGCGCTGGCCCGCGAGGTGCTCGAGGTGCTGCCGCGCTTCGCCTTCAAGGAGGGCGTCGTGGCGATCGGCGAGATCGGCTACGACGAGATCACCGCGGCCGAGGAGCGCGCCTACGTCTGGCAGCTCGAGTTCGCCGCCAAGCACGACATGGTGGTCATGGTCCACTCGCCGCACCGCGACAAGAAGCGCGGCATCCGCCGCTCGATCGACGTGGCGCGCGAGGCCGGCGTGCCGATGACGAAGCTGGTCATCGACCACAACAACGAGGAGACCGTGCAGGACGTGCTCGACGCCGGCGCGTGGGCCGCGTTCACGATCTACCCGCACACGAAGATGGGCAGCGAGCGCATGGTCGAGATCGTGCGCCGCTACGGTCCGGAGCGCATCATCGTCGACAGCTCGGCCGACTGGGGCGTGTCGGACCCGCTGGGCGTGCCCCGGACCGCCCGGCTGATGCTCGAGAAGGGCATCGAGCGCGCGTGGGTCGAGCAGACCACCTGGCAGAACGCGCTGGACGCCTACGCGCAGTCCGGCCAGATCGACGTCGAGGCGCTGCTCTCCACGCCTGTGATCGACCAGAGCGCGCTGTTCCACGACAACAGCGTGCTGCGCGGCCAGAAGCCGCGCATCGACGCGCCCGTGCCGAACTGACCGGGGTCGCGCTCCCTTCGCGGGGCTGTGCTGCGCGCGCGATCGCGGACGAGGACCGATCAGGGCCGGAATGCGCGAGGATGACCGCGCCCGACGGCGATCGGCGCACGGGGCATCCGATCCGCAGGGCGAGGTCCGCGGCGGGGTCGGGCCTCGGCGGGCGTCGAGCAGCAGGGCAACCGGGTCTTTGCACTGCGCGCCGCGTGGACTAGCCTCTGCCCCGTGCGTGCACGGATCACATGGGCGGCGCTCGGGCTGCTCCTGGCGGCGGGCGCCGGAGTCCTCGGGCCGGCGTGCGACGAGACGGCCGCCCGGCCGAACGTGCTCCTGATCACGATCGACACGCTGCGCGCCGACCACCTGGGCTGCTACGGGTACGGCCGCCCGACCTCGCCCGAGATCGATCGCCTCGCCGCGCAGGGCGTCGTGTTCGAGGCGGCGCAGTCCAGCTCCTCGTGGACGCTGCCCAGCCTGGCGTCGATCCACACCGCGCTGCTGTCGACCACGCACGGCTGCTGGAAGATCGAGTCGCGCCTGGAGCCCGAGTACACGACGCTGGCCGAGACGCTGCGCGACGCCGGCTGGGACACGGCCATGGTCGCGTGCCACATCTTCCTTTCGGCGCAGTACGGCCTGCAACAGGGATTCACGCACGTCGACGACGCGCTCGTGCGCCCGCCGGCCGACGCGGCGCAGGCGATCAGCTCGCCGGGCGTGTCGCAGCGCGGCATCCGCTTCCTGGGACAGCAGGCCGCGGCGGGCGCGGACGCGCCCTGGTTCCTGTGGCTGCACTACTTCGACCCGCACGACGAGTACCTGCCGCACGCGGGTTTCTCGGAACGCTTCGGCACCGAGCGGGAGATCGACCTCTACGACGGCGAGATCGCGTTCACCGACCACCACGTGGGACGCGTGCTGCGGCGTCTGGAGGAGCTGGGGCTCGCGGAGAACACCGTGATCGTCCTGACCTCGGACCACGGCGAGGAGTTCGGCGAGCACGGACACATGCGCCACGGCTACACGCTGTACGAGCCCGCGGTGCGCATCCCCTTGATCGTGCGCGCGCCCGGCCTGGCTGCGCGGCGCGTTCCGGACGTCGTCTCCAACGTCGACATCCTGCCGACGGTGCTGGGACTGTGCGGTGTCCGGTACGAGCGCGCCCCCGGCGCGAAGTGCGCGCATCCGCTGCAAGGTCGCACGCTCGATCCGCTCCTGCGCGGCGCGCCGGACGCGGCGCGCGAGGCCGTGTCGGAGGTGCGCTGGCACGACGGCCAGGACATGCGCGCGCTGCGCGCCGGGGACTGGAAGTACCTGGAGCACCGCGTGCGCGGCGTCGACCAGGATCTCTTGTTCGACCTCGCGGCCGATCCGGGCGAAGCGCACGACGCGCTGGCGCGCGAGGCGGCGCACACGGCGCGGTTGCGCGAGGCGCTGCTGCACCAGGTCGGCCGCGCGCTCCAGTGGTCGGGCTGCTACCCGCTGCACGAGCCCTATTCGCCGTCGCCAGGCGACCTCGAGCGGCTGAAGGCGCTGGGCTACACGGGCGACGAACTGCCCGCGCTGCCGCCCGGGAGCCCGCGCGAGGAGCGTTGATGCGCGCGCTCGTTCTCGCGTTCCTGTGCGCGCTCGCGGCGTGCGGCTCCGAGGTGCGCCGCACGTTCTACGCCGGCGGGCAGCCCTGGTCGGAGATCCACTACGCTGCGGGCCGTCCGAACGGCGCATGCACGACGTGGTTCGAGAACGGGCGCAAGGCGCGCGAGGGCGCGTACGTCGACGGTCTCGAGCACGGCACGTGGCGCAAGTGGGGCGAGGACGGGACGCTGCTGCTGGAGGCCACCTACCAGCGCGGCCGCGCCAGCGGCCCTTGGGCGGAGTTCTGGGAGAGCGGACGACCCAAGTTCCGCGGCACGTACCTCGAGGGCCGGCCGGACGGCACGTGGATCGAGTTCTGGGAAAACGGTGAGCGCGCGATCGAGGCGGACTACGCCGGCGGCAAGCTCCACGGCGAGAAGCGCGGCTACGACAAGAGCGGCACCCTGGCCGTGATCGACACGTTCGACGAGGGCCGCTTCGTGTCGCGGCGCCGGCCGGGCGCGGCGGGCGGCCCACCGCCCGCCGCGACGGACAGCGACGGCGACGGCGTGCCGGACGCCGAGGACGGCTGCCCCGCCGACCCGCTCAAAACCGCCCCGGGACTGTGCGGCTGCGGTGTGTCCGACGCGGACTCGGACGGCGACGGCACGCCCGACTGCATCGACGCCGCTCCCGGCGATCCGACCCGCACCTGAGTCGGGTCAGGCGAGCAGGCGCCGGCCGTTGCCGGAGAGCACCTGCTCGACCACGCGCGCGTCCGCGCCGGCCTCCAGCAGCGCCGCGCGCTGCTCGTCGCAGCGGTCGGCGCGCCAGCCGGCGGGGAACGTGCCCGAATCGGTGCCGAACAGGATCCGCTGCGCGCCGAACACGTCGAGAGCGCGGGCGAAGACCTCGGCCAGCGTGGGCACGGGGCACAGGGTCGAGCGCCAGGAGTTCGACGACGAGGTGTCGACGAACACGTTGGGGCACTGTGCGCCGAGCAGCAGCGTCTCGTGGAAGAACCCCGCGCCGAAGTGGGGGACGACGAAGCGCACGCGCGGATGCGCGCCGGCCGCCGCGCACAGGTCCAGCGGGTTGGCGAACGCGATGTCCTGCACGCGCGGCAGGCCCAGCCGGTCGCGCAGCGGCACGACGAGCAGGCCGCAGTGCGCGTAGACGATCGCGGCGTGCCGCTCCAGCACGGAGAGGAGCGCGCGGCCCTCGTCCGAGTTCCAGCGCCAGTGGTGCATCGCGGGGAACACGAGCGCGCCCCGCACGCGCCGCTCGGCCAGCAGTCCGTCCAGTCGCGCGACCGCGCCCTCGGCACGCGGGTTCACCAGGGCGAACGCGCTGATGCGGCCCTGCGACAGCGCCGCGGCCTCGCACACGGCGCCGATCTCCTCGGGCACGCTGGCGAAGGTGCACAGGTGCTCCACGCCGTGGCGGTCCATGGCCGCGATCCAGCGCGCCGTGTGCGCCGCGACCGCGTCCTGCGGCAGCTCGAACCCGGCCGCAGCCGAGGCCTGCCGCAGCTTCTCCTCGGGGCTGCCCGGCAGCGGCGACTGCGCGGCCAGCGTGCGGAAGAAGACGGACGAGAAGAAGTGCGTGTGGAAGTCGACGATCGTCATCGGAGTCGGTCAGGTTTCGCGGACACGCCGCCACAAGGACCGCAGGCGCCCGGCGGGCCCGTCGACGTGGAACGGAAGGCCGCGCGTACCGTAGAGGTCCAGGCCGCCCTTGACCGGATCGCGCGCCAAGGCCTGCTCGAGGATGCGCTCCGCGCTCATCGGATAGGGCGCCGCGGTGGCCTTGCCCAGCGTGAATCCGTTCTCCACGAGGAGATGCAGCAGCTCCTCGGGCCGCGCGCCGCGCAGGGCGTAGGGCCAGAACTCGAGCAGCAGCGCCACCGCGGGACTCGCCGCGAGCAGCGCGCGCGCGCCCTGGAGCGCGTGCCACTCCGAGCCCTGCGTGTCGATCTTGATCACGCGCACCGGGCCCTTCACGCGGTCGTCGACGCGCGCCACCTCGATCTCGAGCGTCTCCCCCGCGCCCATGTCCGTCGGGCGGGCCAGCGCCGCATCCAGCACGCGGTTGTCGCCGAAGTTGCGCGCGGCGATGGCGATGCGCGCCGTGCCGGCTTGCGAGCCGGCCGCGCAGCGGTGCACGCGCGCGCGACCGGGGGCGATCCCCTCGGCGCGGCGCACGTTGCGCTCTAGCACGTCCGCGATCCAGGGCACGGGCTCGAACGTGTCGACCGTGCAGCCGAAGAGGACCGCCTGCACCGCGTACCAGCCGACGTTGCCCCCCAGGTCGAGGACCTGCGCGCCCGGGCGCAGATGGGCACGGAACAGGCGCGTCTCGTGCTCCTCCCAAGCGCCGCGCTCGATCGCCGGACCGACGATCGCGTCGCCCTCCAGGACCTCGAACTCCAGGCCGGTGCCGGGCAGCCGGACGATGCGGGTCGGGTGCTTCACGGCGATCGCCGCACTGTACACCAGCGCGGCCCGCCGGTCCTCCCGCCGCGCGACGCCGCGGCGGAATCAGCCCGGCTTCACTGGAAGGTCGCGCCGCCGCCCGTGGCGAACGCGAGCTCGGCCGTCCAGTCGCGGCCCGCGCACTTGAAATAGCCGGTGTTCTTGGCGGCGAACGCGCTGGTCTCGAACGCCTTGACGCCCAGGACGTAGAACTTGCCGTTGCCGGCGCACCCCGACGTGCCCTTGTCGTACACGTAGTAGCAGTAGTAGTAGGTGGCGTCGTTGACCGGGTCGCGGGGCGGCTCGGGCAGATAGCGGTGCTCGACGAGCTCGGGGATGAAGTTGCCGTCGTTCGAGACGTCCCAGCCGCCGAAGCTCGCGTTGCTCGCGGCCGCGGGGTAGCGCTGCTTGTCGACGAAGTACTGCTCGATCGCGGACTGGACGCCGCGGACGTCCGCGAGGCGCCGCGCGTCGCGCGTCGCGGCCATGTGGCTGGTGACGCGCGGGATCAGGGCCCCCGCGAGGATCGCGAGGATCGAGATCACGACGATCAGCTCGATGAGCGTGAAACCCTGGCGTGAGGTTCGGATCATGGGGACGAGCGCGAACGGGACGGGAGCTCCCAACGGCGGCGCCGGGGAGCATCCCCGGTGCGACCGCGCGGGAGCGTGGGGGGCACGGCCGCTCGGTGCTATCGGCCGCCGCGCGGGGCGGACTTGAACCCGGCCGGCGCGCGATCCGCCGCTTTCCCGCGTCCGCACCCCGGTGCGCCGCGAACCCGTCCGTTAGACTCCCCGCCCCCGCACCCCGGGCCGCCCCATGGAACGCTGGTCGATCGACCTCTCGAAGGAGAACTTCAAGTTCTCCGCCGCGCACTTCCTGATCTTCGAGGACGGCAGCGCGGAGCGCCTGCACGGCCACAACTACCGCGTGCGGGTGGAGATCGAGGCGCGCCTCTCGGCGCACGGCCTCGTCCTGGACTTCCGCAAGGTGAAGCCGGTCGTCCGCGAGTTGTGCGACGAACTCGACGAGCACTGGCTCGTGCCGGGCGAGCACCCGGTGCTGCGCTGGGGACGCCGCGACGACGGCGTGATCGAGGTGCGCTACCTCGAGCGCTACTACGCCGCGCCCGAGGAGGACGTGCTCGTCCTGCCGATCAACAACACGAGCTCGGAGAACCTCGCCACGTGGTTCGGACGCGAGCTCCTGCGGCGCCTGCGCCTGCGCTTCCCCGAGGTCGCCGTGCGCGTGCTGCGCGTCGCGGTCGAGGAGACGAGCGGTCAGCGCGGCGTCTACGCCTTCGCACCCGACGCCTCGCAAGCGCCGGCCGCGCCCGCCCGCGCGGACTGATCGCGCACGAGGGAATCGCGCGGACGGATCGCGGGAGGCGTCGCAGCGCCGGAGCGACACGGTCCGGGCGCCCCCCCAGGGAACCCGGACCGCCCTCTCACACAGGCTCTTGCGTCGTCACTCCCGCAGCCCGGCGCGGTACGTCGCCGTCCGCTCCGGATCGAGCGATCCGTCGGGCCTCCAGAAGTGCCACTCGCCCTCCATCCGACCGTCCCGGTACTCGCCCTGCGATTGCTTCGAACCGTCGGGATACCAGGACTCGCTGCGTCCCTCGGGTCGCCCGCTGCGGAGTTCCGTCCGCGTGCGCAGGCTGCCGTTGGCCCATTGCGTCGTCTGAACCTCCGGTCCCCCGACCCGGGCGGCCAGCGTGCCGCCGCCGAAGACGAGGCCCGCGATGCCGACCAGGAGGAGCACGGTGGGGAGCTTCATGGCGCCGGGAGGGACGCAGCGCCCCGGCGGATCTTCCCGGCGGCCGGAACGATCCCGACCGCGGCGTCCTCCGCCCCGTTCCTCAGGGGGCGGCCGTGGGCGCCGCGGACGAAGCCAGCGCCGCTTCCAGCCGCGTGCGCAGCCCGGCGAGGTTTTCCAGCTCCAGGTGGCCCCGGCGGCTGCCGACCACGCCGACGCGGCCGCGGATGCGGCTGAGGTGCCGTGCGAGTTCGGCGGGCTCGAAGCCGGGCCCCAGGAGGGGCTCCAGCAGTTCGACGACGCAGCGCACGAGCATCTCCGGATGCAGGCGCAGCACCTCGCGCACCTCCGAGGGACCAAACGCCTCGGCCAGCGCCTGCCGCCAGGCGTGCGGCCCGGGCGTCAGGTCCGCCGCCGTGTGCAGCCGGTCGACGGGGATCGAGGCGCGCCCCTCGCTCAGCGCTTCGGCGCACAGCCCGTGCAGGCCGGAAAGGCCGATGCGTTCCTCGATCCGCTCCGCCGCCAGGAACCCCAGGCCGTAGAACGCCTTCTTCTCGGCCGAGGTTGCAGAGCTCGACGAGAGGCCGGCCTGCACGACGAACACGTCGCCGGGCTCGACGTGCACCGGCGGGTCGGCGAGCAGCCGCACGCGCGCCAGCGAGCAGGCGGCCAGGCCGTCGCGCCGCACGCCGGCGGGGAGCCACAGCTCGAACTCCAGGCACAGCCCGCCGATCGCCAGCGCCGCGCTCGCCAATCGGCCGGCGCGCAGGCGCGGCGCCGCGTCGGGGCACAGCCGGGCGGCCACGAGGTCGCACAGCCCCTCCTCGAGGGTCCCGGGCAGCGCGCGCCACGTGGGACCCAGTCCCGCGTGGACCAGCTCGTGCGCCAGCGTCCGCTCGGCCTGCTCGGCGCGCTCGCGCAGGTGGATGCGCCGCACGCCCTCGGCCCAGAACCCGTCGGCGTCGCTGTAGGTGCGCGAGCGGAACGCGTACAGCGTGGGGGACTCCTGGACCCAGACCTCCAGGTCGCGCAGCGTCAGCTCGGGGACGGCGCCTTCCACGCGCGGCGCCAGCTCGTCGAGCAGCGCTGCGACCTCGCGCGCGCGCTCGCGGCTTGCCGCGCGCACGCTGCCGAGGCGGGACGGTGCCTCTTCCGCCGGGGGGCCCGCAAGGCAGGACGCAAGACCCGCCGCGAGGGTCGCCAGGAGGAGCGGCAGGACCGGCCGCCCCCAGGATCCGGGGGAGCCCATCGAGCAGAGACCTCCCCGAAACCTACCTCGCTCCGGGGGCTGCGGTCGGCGGCGGCCGGCTCTGGGGCGCCGCGCCGGTCCGGGAACCGTCGCCGGGCCGGCGGGGTGCACCTGGCGGCGGACGAGGTCCCGCGGGCGATCGCGGGATCTCGTCGGCGGGGCCTGGGAACGCGACCCTACGGCGCGTCGAGGGGCACGAGGCGCAGGCCGTCCACGGTCGGGATCGCCAACGCGCGGCGCACCGCGCCCGTGGCCTCGTCGATGCGCACGATCTCGGCGAACTCCAGGGCGCGCGCGGGAGCGGGCGCCGCGCTGCGGCGGTAGCGTCCCAGGATCTCGTCGCGCGGCGCGATCGGCTCGCGCTCGACGGCGGCTGCCGGCGCAGCGTCCGAGCCGGCGCCCGCCAGCGCGTGGTCGTGCCAGGCGCGCACGTCGAGCGTGTAGCTCGCCTGGCCGCCCGCCGACACCACCACGAGGTGGAACTCGCGTCCGGGCGCGACGTGGAACGTGCCGTCCTCGTGCGGCGCGGGCGAGTCCCACGCGGCCACGAACTCGTCGTACAAGGGGTCGTACAACCACAGGTCCAGGTCCGCGCAGGCGCACTGCGTGCGCAGGTGGAACTCGACGTGAAGCGCCTCGCCGGCGCGGAACGCGAAGCCGTCCTGCGGATCGAGCCAATCGGCGCGCACGTGACCGGCGATCTGGACGCGGTCGGGGCTGTTCAACCAGCCGAGCCAGTTGGCGTCCCAGGCGTGGTCGTTGCTCTCGGCCTCGGTGAAGTAGCGCACCGGCGGCGGGGGAGCGACGACGACCTCGCCGCGGTGGCACGCGGCGAAGAGGGGCGCGAGGAGCGCGAGGAGGGAGGGGAGACGGGGGAACTGCATGGCGACCTCCTGGTCCCCGAACGGGGCAAGCGCCGTGCCGCCAGCCGGCGCGGGCGCGCGGGCGGCGGGTGTCCCGAGGCGGTCACCGCGGTGTCCTCGTGTCCCCTCCAGGCTGCAGCCCGCGCCGGCGGGGTCCCCTCACTCCGCCAGGTGCAGCACGATTCCCAGCGCGAACCGCTCGCCGGCCGTGACGCAGGTCATCCCGTGCCGCGTCTCGATCCAGCGCCGGCCGCCGCGGTCCGCGCGCCAGTACCCGCGGCTCGCGAACACCACGACGTCGCCGCGGTCGACCGGGAGCGTGCGCGTCGCGAGCGAACCGTCGGCGCGCCGCTCGTGGAAGGCGAACTCGCCTCCGTCGAAGTCGGTCCCGCGCGCGGAGAGCACGGCCGCGGCCTGGAACGGGTGGCAAACCGCGCCGTACACGTCGCGGTGCGGATGGTTCACGCCGCCGCGCGCGTAGCGCAGGAGGATGCTCGCTCCGCGCCGCTGGCCCGCCGTGCGACAGGCCGCGTGGAATGCCGCCAGGTCCGCCGGCAGCGCGTCGCCCTCGCGCGCGTCGCGCGCGACCGCCAGCGTCTCGCGGTACAGGCGCTCGCGCAGGATGCCGGCGGGCCCCGGCAAGGGTTCGTGGAAGTAGCGGTAGCGGCCCAGCCCGTACCCGCGCGGCGCCATGTCGACCGAGCGCTCGTACAACGCGTCGTCGGTCCAGCGCGCGCGGTACGCGGCGCACGCATCCTCGTCGAGCAGCTCGGGGAGCACGCCGAGCCCGCTGCGGCACAGCTCCTCGCGCAGGCCCGCGAAGTCGACCGATTCCAGCGCGCGCTGCAGCGCGGCGTCCTCGGGCCAGGGCAGGACGGCGCGCGCGCGCCGCGGCGCCCGCGCGGTCCGCGGCGCGGGCGCCGCCGCG
>CAZKIO010000069.1:0-21905 GCA_964552795.1 uncultured Planctomycetaceae bacterium | reverse complement strand
GGCGACAGATCGCGCGCCTCGCGCGCTTCCTTGGCGCGGCGGTCGACGAGGCCGAGGCTCTGCGGGTCCGTGGGCATGGCGTGCCCTCATATTGAGCACGCTCCTGCGGCGAGTCAGGTGTTTTCGCCGCGCAGCCCGTGCCGCGCACGCCGCGGGGCCGTGAGGAATCCACCCCGGCATGCTCCCGCGGCTCGGCTCACGGGCTCGACACGATCCCGGAGACGACGTCTCCCCCGGTCAACTTCCCCAAGTCGCGGCGAGCCCGTTCGACAGGTTGAACGTCGCCGCCGTGCAGAACGAGGCCGCGTTGCGGTACCACACCTGGTAGAAGCGTGCGCTGCCCGGCGTGATCCCGGTCGATGTGGCCGTCATGCTCGCTCCGCCGGCCGGGGTGGCCGTGACGATCCCCAGGCGGATGACCGACCCGCCCACGCAGCGCAGTCCATCCCCGAAGTGCGCTCCGTCGCCCCCGGCAACCGCGGCCGTGCCCTGGAAAAAGAGCGTGCTGACGCTGGGCGGGGTGCTCCCGACGAGGAGAGTGAACGCGCCCGGCACCTGCGCGGTTCCGCTGGAGGTCAGCCAGGCGCCGTTTCCGACGGAGTTGCGACAGCCGAAGGGCGTCTGGATCGGCGAGTCGTTGCCGCACGGGCAGCGCGTGCCTGAATTGGCATTGCCCAGGCAAAACTCGATGGGCTGGTTCGTGGGATCCAGCACGTAGGCGCCCAGCACGTCGCCTTCCGTTCCCACGGTCCCGCCCAGGTCATCGGTCGACTCCCAGACCAGGACGAAGCGGCCCAGGCCGTCCTGCACGATGCGCGGGGCGCGGTCGTTGCCCGTGTCGGAGGCGCAGTTGGTGTTCGCGCACACGGGCGCACTCCAGGACAGGCCGCCGTCGTTGCTGCGTGCCGTCAACAGGTCGATGTCCGATCCGAACGCCGCGCGGCGTTCCCACACGGCGATCAGTGTTCCGTCCAGGTCGAAGGCCAGGTCGACGCTCGTGTCCTCCAATCCGCCGTCACTCGCGGCGTCGAAGTTGATGGCCGTTGGAGCGCCCCAGCTCAGTCCTCCATCGCTGCTGACGGCGCACAGGATGTCGTTGTCCGTGCCGATGCCGCCCAGGTCGTGGTTCGAACTCCAGGCGACCACGATCCAGCCCGCGCTCGACACGGCGACCACCGGCTCCAGGTCGCCGGCGCCGCCGTCGGTCGAAGCGCTGGTGTTGACCAGCGTGGGCGTGGACCAGTTCTGGCCGCCGTCCATCGACAGCGAGCAGAGGATCTCCGCATCCGTCCCGCTCGCCCCGCCTACGTTCGAGCTCGAACTCCAGACCACGAGGAACACGCCTGTCGCAGGGTCGTGGGCCAGGCGCGGCCGCAGGTCGTCGCCGACGTCGGAACTGAACTCAGGCAGCAGCGGCGCGCTGGCGCCCCAAGGGAACCCCAGCGAGGTCGAGCGCGCGAACCACAGGTCCTTGTCCCCCGTGGTCGCGTCGGTGCGTTCCCAGACCGTCACCCAGCTGTTCCCACCGTCCACGGCGATCGTGGGGTTGCGGTCGTCGACCGTGTCGAGGCCGGCGGCCCCCTGCTCCACGGGCAGTGCGTTGACCCAGACCAGCGGGTCTGTCGAAGCGGTGCGCGCGCTGAAGATGTCGTAGTCGTTGCCGCCCTGCTGGCGCTGCGAGGCCCAGACGACCATGTAGTTGAAGCTTCCGTCGCAGGCGAGCGCAGGCTCCAGGTCGTTGTCGGAGAGATCCGTCCCTGCCGGGCCGATCGGCGCGAACGCGGACCAGCTCGCGCCCTGCACGTCGCTGCGCGCGGCGACCAGGTCGAAGTCGTTGCTCCCGCCGCCCACGTTCGCGTTCGACACGAAGACCGCGACCCACGGACGGATTCCGGGCGCGATCACGACGACGTCCTTCTCGATCGCCGTGTCACCGGCAGCAGTCGTGTTCACGGGGCGTGGGCTGGAGTGGCTGGCTCCGATCTGCGCGGCGGCCGGGGGGGCGGCGCACACGACGAGGAACAGCAGGCCGGGCTGGAATCGGGGGGGGACAGGGGGCATGACGGCGGCTCTCCGCGGTACGGACCTGGTGGGGCGCACGCGCGCCGACCGATCTGTCCCCGGTCGATCCGGATCTTTCTCGCCTTGCCGAGTTGCGCGCCGCTTCGGGGCACGCGCTCAGCGCGGCGGCGGCGCGTACTCGCCCAGCACGCGTCGCGCGCGCTCGCCCTCGTCGACGGCGGCGCGCCCCCGGCCGCCGAGCCACCACGCGAGTGCGCCCAGCGCGGTCACGGCCAGGAGGATGGCCCACTCGAGCGGCCACACCAGCGTGGCGCCCGAGCCGGGCACCATCATCACGACCAGGATCAGCGCCGCACCCAGGCCGGCGATCAGGGGCACGCGGCGCCCTCCGGGCAGGCGATACGGGCGGGCGAGGTCGGGCCGGTCGCGGCGCAGGCGCGCCGTCGAGAACGAGACCCCCAAGAACGCCAGAGCGATGCAGAAGGAGCCCACGTCGATGAAAGCCACCATCGCGCCGCGTCCCAGGCACGCGCCCGCCGCGGTGAACGCGCCGCTGACCAGCACCGCGGCCGCGGGAGTCCCGAAACGCGCGTGCGCGCCGCCCAGGAACGGCGGCGCGATGTGGCCGCGACCCAGCGCGAACAGGACGCGCGATCCGGCGAGGAAGAAGCCGTTCCAACTCGTGAACAGCCCCAGCAGCGCGGCGACGAGCACCAGATTGGCCAGGAGCGGCGAGCCCATCGCCGTGCGGAACGCCGCCGCGGTCGGCATGTCCGCGTTCGCGATCTCCTGCCACGGACCCGTGCGCGCCACGCCCCAGATCAGCGCGCAGTAGAACAGCGTGGCGCCGGCGATGGACACCAGGATCAGGAGCGCCAGCGTGCGCGGCGCGACCGACTGCTGCGCTTCCTCAGCTCCTTGCGGGATGGTGTCGAAGCCGACGAACCAGAACGGCGCGGTGACGAACACCGCGGCGATGCCGGCGAGGATGCCGGGCGTCCCGACGCCGCTGAACCACGGCCGGGTGTTCTCGCTCGCCCCGCCGAGCAGCCCGGCCCCCACGAACGCCAGCGTGACGAGCACGAAGCCGACGGTCAGCACCGTCTGCAGGCGCGCGGCGCCGCTCACGCCGCGGTAGTTGACCCAGGTGATCGCGCCCGTGGTCGCCACCGCGAGCAGGAGGTGCGATCCGTACACGGTCTCGCCGCCGACGGAATAGAGCGGCCAGGCGTCGAGGCCGGGCACCAGATGGCTCAACACGCGGCCGACGGAGATCGCCTCGAAGGCCGATACCGACAGGTAGCCGAAGGTCAGGAACCAGCCGACCAGGAAGGCCTTGCCCGTGCCGAATGCCAGGTACGCGTAGGCCACCTCGCCGCCGGCGACGGGCAGCATCGCGCACAGTTCGGCGTAGCACAGGCCGATGGCGAGCATCAGCATCCCGCCGGCCAGGAACCCCAGCACGGCTCCCAGCGGTCCGGCGCTCTGCAGCCACGTGCCCAGGGCCGTGACCCAGCCCACGCCGATCATCGAGCCGAATGCCAGCGCGAAGAAGCCGATCCGCCCGATGCCGCGCCGCAGCTCCGGCCGTGCTCCGTGCACGTCCGCCGAGGTCATCCGTGGAGTATCGGGCCGCGCCGCTTCGATTGCCAACCTCGCTGCGGATCCGCGCGCCGCCGCGACGTCGACCCGGTCAGTCGAGCCGCACGCGCCGCGCGAACACGAGTTCGGGGTCGCCGTGCAGCGCGGTCTTCGCCAGCGTGCCCAGGTCGGCCGCCGGAATCCCGCGGAACACCTCGGTGCCGTTCAGGAACACGGTCACCTCCTGCGCGACGTCGACCAGGCGCTCGTCGAGCAGGACCTCCAGGCCCTCGGCCGCGACGTTGCAGGTGACGCGCACTTCGTTCTGCGCGCGGTCGGCCTCGGCCTCCACGAGCCCCGCGAGGTTCGGCGCGCGCCACCACAGCCAGTAGAACTGCCGTTTCCAGCGCAGAGCCGGCTGCCAGACCACCTTCGCGGGCCGCGGATCGCGCTCGTTCTCGGCGATCTTCGCCAGCAGCGCCCCCATGCCGCCCGGCGGCAGGTCGTGACCGCGCCCGCTCTCCTCCCAGTACTCGTGCGGGAAGCCGCCCCAGCGCTCCTGCGCCTCCTTCAGCTTGCGCGCGGCGCCGCGGTTGGCGGCCGGCGGAACGTTGGGATCGTCGTCGCTCTGGTACACGACGAGCGGAACGTTGCGCAGGTTGGGGATGACGCCGGCCTGGATGTCGATCACCTCGCCGCCGTTGCCGAACACCGGCGACGGCGCTCCGGCCGACGCCGCCAGGCCCGCGACCCGGTCCGCGTGATGCGCGCCGAGCGTCCACGTGCCGTAGCCGCCCATCGAGTGGCCCGAGAAGTACACGCGGTCGTGGTCGATGCGCCATGTGCGCAGCGCGCGCTCGACGAGCTCCAGCACGAACTCCTCCGTGCCCGCATCGGTCCAGCCGTGCTCGGTCTTCTCCAGGACCTCGGGACAGATCATCAGCCAGTCGAGCTTGCCGGCCGGCGACTGGTACGCGCCGTGCGCGCTCCACGCGTCGCCCGAGCCCTTGCCGCCGCCGTGCATGGCGATCAGGAGCGCCTTGGGGTTGCGCGACTCGCCGCCGACGATGAACAGGCCGCGTTCCTCGGGTTGCTCCCACAGGAAGTGGCGCCCGCTCTTCTTCTCCAGCTTCGGCCCCTTCGACCACAGCTTCAGGCACTGGCTGGTCCAGCGCTTCTCCTCCGCGGCCGACCGCAGCGGGATCAGCTCGAGTCCGCGCACGATCAGGTCCGCGTCGAGCTGGGTCCGCGTGGCGCGGTGATCGAGCTCCAAGAGCCGTCCGACCGCCTCCTTGGGGTCCTTCGGCGGGCCGGGATCCTGGAGCGGTGCAACGAGGAGCGGGGCCGCCGCAAGTGCTGCGAGCGGGTGCATGGGGACGCCTCCTGGACGGGCCAGGATACCCCGAGCACCGCGCTCCGGGCCGCCGCTGGTTACGCTCGGGCCCGGACCGGCTCCCGACCCCAAGGAGACTCGCATGGACCGATCACTGCATTCCCTTCTCTGTCTCGCGGTCGCTGCGGCGTGCGCGGCCGGCGCGCGCGCCCAATCGATCTACGTGGACTGCCAGGCGTGGCTCGGCGCGACGCCCGCACCCACCTACGGCGCGGCGTACGGCGTGCCCGGCGTCTGGAACGGGCTGCCGCTCGTCAACGGCACGCACGCGCTGGTCGACACCCACGGCAATCCGATCCCCGCGGCGGCGCTGGTGGGGGTCGGCTGCGACACGTCGATCTGCACGGCCCCCGAACTCGCCGGCGATGCCGCCGCGTTGCTCGGGGACTGGTGGAACGCGGACTGCTACGCGTCGCCGAACACGATCCGCGTCAGCGGCCTGCAGGCCGGCACCTACCAGATGTTCGCGTTCGGCTACTCCGAGTGCCCGCAGCACTTCGGCAGCTCCATCGCGGTGCGCATCAACAACACGTTCGTCGCCGGGCTGTTCTGCGGCGGCGAGCCCTTCCCCGGCACCTGGGCCGGCTATCCGATCGGCGTGGGATCGTTCGCGCTGGCGAGCGGCGATCAACTGAACCTCACGTTCGGGACCGCGGGCGTCTACTCGGGCATCGCGGGGTTCCAGCTCGTGCGGATGGGGGACGACGGCACGCCGTTCTGCTCCGGCCACCTGGGCGGTTGTCCGTGCGGGGCCGGTGCCGCGGGACAAGGCTGCCCGACCTCCTTCAACCCCTCGGGCGCTGCCTTGACCGGTGCGGGCGCGGCGGACCTCGCCGCGGACAGCCTCGTGCTCATGTCTTCGGGGACCTCCAGTTCGGTCGTGACCTTCTTCCAGGGGACGGCGCTGCACTCGAACGGCCTGGGCACGACCTTCGGCGATGGTCTGCGCTGCGCGGGTGGCACCACGGTGCGCCTCGCCAGCAAGCTCGCCGTGGGCGGCGGCGCGACCTACCCCGAGGCGGGCGAGGCTCCGATCTCCGTCCGCGGCCTCGTGCCCGCGACCGGCGGCCTGAGGACCTACCAGGTCTGGTTCCGCAACGCGGCCGACTTCTGCACCAGCGCGACGTTCAATCTGACGAACGGAGTCGCGGTCCACTGGCGCTGAGGTCGGTCGGCCGCGCGGGACCGATCCCCCGCGGGGAGGCACGGGGTCGGACGGGCCGTCGGTCGATACAATCGCCGTGGTTGCCATGGGAAGCAGACACGAGCGTTGGGCGGTCGGGCCCCTCCTGGTGCTGGCCGGCGCGTGCGGCGGCGCGGAGACGGCGCCCGCCGGTTCCGGGCCCGCGCGCACGGGCGCGGTCCCGGCCGCGATCCGCGCCGCGCTCGCCGGCGAGGTCGTGGTCCGCGGCGCCGAGGGGCTCGCGGACGCGGGATCGCTGACCGTCGCATTGGTCGCGGCCGGGGAGGACCGACCCGCGCTCGCGCGCAGTTGGGAGCTGGCCGATCCCGCCTGGCGGCGCTACGGGAGCGAGCAGCGCCTCTACTTCACGCTCGACCCGCGCGACGCGGCGTCGGGGCCCGCGCCCGAAGCGACCGGCGCCTGCGAGCTGATCGTGCGTTGGGATCCCGACGGCAACCCGGCCACGGACGAAGCCGGCGTGGTGGTCGAGCGTCTGCCCGTAGCGCGCGATGCACGCGACCTGCGCATCGACCTCACCGTCGATCGCGCGCTGGTGCACGACCTCATCCGTCCGGCGGTCGAAGCCGCCGGCGACGGCGGATGACGGCACCGTGGTGGGCCGAGGCGTTCGGCGACGACTACCTCGACGTCTATCCGCACCGTGATCTCGCGTCGGCGCGCGTGGAAGCGCGCTTCCTGGCGGCGAACGGGCTGCGCGGCCGCGTTCTCGACCTGTGCTGCGGCTGGGGGCGTCACCTGGCGGCCCTGCTCGAGGACGGCCTCGACGCCTACGGCCTGGATTGGTCCGAGGAACTCCTGGCTCGCGTGGCCGATGAGACCGGCTCCGCTTCCGCGCAGGGCCGGCTGGTGCGCGGCGACGCGCGGCACCTGCCCTTCCAGGACGGTTCCTTCGACGGCGTCGTGAGCCTTTTCTCCTCCTTCGGGTACTTCGGGCCCGAGGGCGACACCGAGCTCCTGCACGGCATCGCGCGCGTGCTGGCTCCCGGGGGGCGCGCGTTCCTGGACCTGATGAACCCGGCGCACGTGCGCGCGGCGCTCGTCCCCGAGAGCCGCACCGAACGTGAGGGTGCGGTGCTCCACGAGCGCCGTGCCATCGACGGCCCGGTCGTCTCCAAGCGGGTCGAGTTGCGGCGGCCGGACGGCACGCTGCGGGTCTGGCGCGAGGAAGTGTGGATGTACGAACCCGAGGAACTCGTCCGGCGCGCCGCCGAGGCCGCACTCGTGGTCGAGCACGCCTGGGGCGGCTTCGACGGCTCCGCGTTCGGGCCCCGATCGCCGCGGCAGGTCCTGAGGCTGCGGCGCGAGCGCCGCTGACACCGGCTCCGTATACTCCCCGATTCGCGGCCCGCAGCGCCGGCCGCCCGGAGACCCCATGCCGCAGAACATCGTCTTCAGCGCCCTGGCCGACGAGCTGGCGCAGAAAGCCCGCGAGATCGCCGACGCCCACGTCCGCCCCCAGGCGGCCAAGTACGACAAGGCCCAGGAGTACAACTGGGACGCGGCGCGCAAGGTGGCGGAAGCCGGCCTGTTCCGCACGTTCGTGCCCAAGGAGTACGGCGGCCTCGGCGCGGGCATCCTGGCGCTCGCGCGCGTGACCGAGGAACTGGCGCGCGCGGACTCCGGCTTCGGCGTGGCCTTCGCCGTGAACGCGCTGGGCTCGTTCCCGATCCTGGTCGGCGGGACCGAGGCGCAGAAGAAGCGCTGGCTGCCGGCGATCGCGCGCGGCGAGAAGTTCGTCGCCTTCTGCCTTTCCGAGAAGTTCGCCGGCTCCGACGCGGGCGGCCTGTCGGTCACCGCCGTCGAGGACGGCGACGACTACGTCATCTGCGGCGAGAAGAAGTGGACCACCAACGGCGGCGTCGCCGACATCTACTCGGTGTTCGCGGTCACCGATCCGACCAGCAAGTCGCGCCGGATCAGCGCGATCGTGGTCGAGAAGGGCACGCCCGGTTTCTCCGTCCAGAAGATCGAGGACAAGATGGGCATCCGCACCGTGCCGGTGGTCGAGACGCACTTCGACCACGTGCGCGTCCCCAAGTCGAACGTGATCGGCGAGCGGCCCGGGATGGGCTTCAAGCACGCCATGATGACGCTCGATCTCGCGCGGCCCGGCGTCGCGGCGCAGGCGGTCGGCGCGGCCCAGGGCGCATTGGACCTGGCGAACGTCTACGCGCAGCGCCGTCAGCAGTTCGGCGTCCCGATCAGCAACCACCAGATGGTGCAGAAGATGCTGGCCGACATGGCCATGCGCACCGAGGCCGCGCGCTGGCTGGTCTACGCGGCCGCCGCCGCCGCCGACGCCGCCAGCCCCAAGGTGAGCCAGGTGGCGGCGATGGCCAAGTGCTTCGCGACCGACGTCGCGATGGACGTGGCCACGGACGCCGTCCAGGTGTTCGGCGGCTACGGCTACATGGAGGATTACCCGATCGCGAAGTTCTTCCGCGACGCGAAGATCCTCCAGATCTACGAGGGCACGAACCAGATCCAGCGGATCGTGATCGCCCGCAGCCTCGTGCGCGACGCGGCGGAACTCGCCCACCTCCAGCCGTTCATCCCGACCGAGACCCAGAAGAGCTACTCCGGGGACCAGGTCGCCAAGAAGGCCTGAGTCGAGCGGTTTCGGCGCCCGGAGCGCCCCTCGGCGGCCGAGACCAGCGCACGGCGGGGCTGGAATGCCCAGATTTGGACACGTTCTGTCCAAATGGCAGCAGTCCGGCCCCCACCTGCGGGATTCCAGCCACTGTTACGTGGGGATCACATGGCTGGAAACCCCTGCCAGCACGAAGCTTCCGTGCGCTGGAGAGTTTAGGCGGCCGACGCGCCATGTCACGGGCGCGGCCGTTGCCACCAAGGAGGGTCGTGGTGAAGCAACGCACAACCCGCTCCAAGTCGGTCCAACACCCCGTCACGCCCGTGGGCAGGCGCGCGTCGCGCGGGGGAAACCGGACGAAGGCGCGTCCGGCCTCGTCGCGCGGACGAATCACCTCACGACAGGAGCGCGCTCCGGTTCGGCGGACCGATCCGGCGGCTCGCCCGGCGTCCCTCGAAGCCCCTTCGAGGAAGGCGCGCGTCCCTCAACGCCCTGAGTTCATGGAGGTGGCAGTCATGAACGGTTCCATTCTGAAGCACACCGAACTCGAGCAGATCCTCGATCGGCTGGCAGGGGACCACGACACCTACGATGCGCGCATCCGCGCGCTGGCCGCGGACCTCGACGCCCGCGGTGTCGACCTGGAGATCTCCGATCCTGCGACCTGGCAAGGAGCGCCGCCCGTGCCGCGCGAGGGCGCGCGCTTCTCCATCGAGAGCCAGTTGAGAGGCGAGGTCGACGCGATCCTGACGCTCGACCGAACCGCCGAAACGCGCCTCGCGCGCCGCATCGAGTTCGCGCGCGTCCGGCTGCACAACGCTTTGGCCGAAGCCGGCCTGACCGAAGCCGACCTCGAGTCGGGCGTGTCCGGCAGCCCGTCGGCGTACCTGGGCGAGCGCGCGCTGGCGAGCACGCTGCCCGCCGCGGTCGGCCGCCGCTGGGCCGAGCTGCACGCGCTGCGCACCGAGATGGTGGAGCGCAACCTGTACCTCGTGCTGATCAACGTCGAGCGCTACGCGCACACCAGCGCCGGCCGCCTCGATCTGATCCAGGAGGGCTCCGCCGCCCTGTTCCGCGCGGTCGACGGCTTCGACTGGAGGCGCGGCCTCCTGTTCCGCACCTACGCAGTCCACTGGCTGAACCAGGCGTTCCGCAGCTACCTGTACAACTTCGCCCACACCGTGCGCGTGCCCGTGTACCTCCAGAAGGCGATGCGGCACGTGAAGACGGCGATCACCCGCCTGCGCGATCCCAACGCCAGCGTCGAGGCGATCGCCAAGGAGACGGGGCTGACCGAGAACATCGTGACCTCCGCACTGGCCGCTTCGCGCTCGACCCACTCGATCGACGCACCGATCGGCAGCTCGGACGACGGCGGCAACCTGCGCGAGGTGCTGAGCGAAGGCGAGCACGACCCCTACCGGCCCGAGTTCGAGGACACTTCCCTGGAGCAGGGCCTCGAGGAGGCGCTGGGGCGCCTGGGCGAGCGCGAGCGGTTCGTGGTCAGCCAGCGCTTCGGGCTCGGCGGGAAGCGCGAGCACACGCTGGCCGAGGTAGCACAGGAACTGAACGTCAGCCTGGAGCGCGTGCGCCAGATCCAGGTGCGCGCGATCAGCAAGCTGCGCACCCCGCAACTGAAGAAGGCCGTGGAGCCTTTCCTGAACTGAGACTGGGCAGGTGCGGGGGATGCGGGGCGGCGCCGGTGAAACGGTGCCGCTTCGCGTTTCCGGTGCGCGCCTCCGGCGCTACCCTGGCCCGGCCGCGCGATCGACGGCCCGGCGCGCCGCTGCGGCGCGGCGCCGGTGCCGCTGACGCCGCGGGAACGGCATGGCACTCCTCGCAGCCCTGACGCTCGCGTTCCTGCCCGCCGCGACGGCGGCGCAGGACCTCGATGCGCGCGCGCTGCGGACCCTGCACCTGGACCTCCTGGGACGCCCGCCGCTGCCCGAGGAAGCAGCCGCCGGAATCGGGCGGACGCGCGAGCTCCTGGTCGACGCCCTGATCGCCGCGCCCGAGTTCTGGGAGCGCTGGTACGCGGAGCAGCAGTACTACTTCCTGCTGGTCAACAACTTCGCGCCCCGCGGAGAACGGCACGTGACGATTCCCGCGGAACTCGCGGCCGGCACGATCGACGTGCGCGAGGCGATCCACCGCATCGCGCTGTCGCCCAGCTTCGATCAGCGCAACCCCGGCGCCGACACCTTCGTGACCGTGGTCATGGAGCAGCTGGCGGGCCTGCAGGTCGATCGCAACCGGCGCGAGCTGGAGATCGGCAAGAAGATCTACGACGCCTCGCCCGGCACGTTCCTGGGCGTCACGGGCTCGACCCAGGCCGACATCGTGCGCATCGCCGTGGCGAGCAAGGCGTTCGCGAAGCACCTGATCGACCGCGAGTACCAGCGCATCGTGCACGCCGCACCGGACGGGAAGGCGTTGGCGGCCTGGTCCGCCGAGTTCCACGCCGATCCGCGGCGGTTCCCGGCGATCGTGCGCGCCTGGATGCTCTCCGAGGCCTACACGGCGCGCCTCACCCGCAGCTTCGAGATGACCAACCGCATGTTCGTGCGCGCGATCTTCGTCGACCTGCTCGATCGCGTGCCGACGGAGGCCGAGGAGGAGCCGCTGCGCGAGGCACTGGACGCGCTGTCCGACCCCGCGCCCCTGCGCGGGGTCCTCGTGCGCATGCTGCTGGACTCGAAGAAGGGGCGGGCCGGCCGGAACGAGACGATCCAGGATCCGGCCGAGTGGGTCGCGCTGCGGTTTCGGCGGCATCTGGCCCGCGAGGCGCGACCGGACGAGTTGCGGACGTTCACGGAGGGGCTGAACTCGCCCGGCGGCGGCGCCGCGATGTGCCTGGCTGCGCTCCTCACGTCGCAGGAGTACGCTCGCTACTAGGTTCGAACGATGGCACGGGAGGCACGCATGGACGAGCACGGCGACGGCGCGCGGGAACGGCGGCGGTTCGATCGGCGCGCGCTCCTGCAGGCCGGGGCCGCGGCCGGCCTGACGCTGGCGCTGGGCCGCGAGGGGCGATCCGCGCCGACGGCGTTCGTCGCGCCGCGCAAGACCGAGCGCGTGATCCTGGTGGCCTTCGCGGGCGGCGTGCGCACGCGCGAGACCTTCGGCTCGCCCGACAACGTGCCCACGCTGCGCGCGCTGGCGGCGGAAGGCGTGCTGTACACGCGAGCGCGGACGGCGAACCTGGGGCACTACGGGGCGGCGCTGCAGATCTTCACCGGCGTGGCCGAGCAGCGCGGCATCCGCGAGAACGGCCGCGGCGAAGACCCGACGATCTTCGAGTACGTGCGCAAGGACCTGAAGCTCCCCGCCAGCGACGTGTGGATCGCCACGTCGGGCGGCGCGCAGCAGGTGAACTACGCCTACGGACTGCACTCCGCGTACGGTGCGGCCTACGGCGCCAGCACGGTCGACGGCGACGGCGTGTTCAACCGCGAGTTCCGCCGCGTCCTGGACTCGTGGGGCCGGCCCAAGGAACTGCCCGACCAGGAGCGCGCGGTTCTGGAGCGGTTGCGCGGCGCGCTGCCCGGCGGGCAGGGCCGCGACGCGGAGAGCCGCGAGCGCGTCGAACGCTTCCTGCTGGAGGAGCTCACGCGCGGCACGACCGACCTGACCGGCGTCAACGCCTCCGATGCCAAGGCGCTGCGCGTCGCGCGCAACCTCCTGGCGCTCTACCGTCCGCGCGTCCTGGCCGTGGTCCTGCAGGATGCGGACGTCGCGCACGGGTCCTTCAACGGCTACGTCGACGTCATCCGGCGCAACGACGCCGCCGTCGGTGAACTGCTGCGCGTCGTGCGCGCGGATCCGCAACTCGCCGAATCGACCGCGATCGTGGTCGTCCCCGAGTTCGGGCGCGACCGCGACCTCAATTCACGCCGCGGCCTGGACCACGGCGACGGCTCGGGGGATCTCTCGCACGTCTCGTGCGTGGCGTGGGGGCCCGACTTCCGTCGCGGCGTGGTCGTGCAGGAGGAGGTGCGCGTGGCGGACGTGGCACCGACCGTGTGCGAGTTGCTGGGGGCCAAGGCACGTCTGTCGCAGGGCAAGCGCCTGCCGGGCCTGTTCGCGTGAGGTCGTGAAGCGCGCGGCGCTCGTCTGGCTGTCGACCTCCGCCCTGGCGCTGTGCGCCGCGCTCGGGCCGGAACCCGCGACGCGCGCCGCGGCTCCGGCTCCGGCGGCACCGCAGGCGGCGGCACAGGGCTGCCTGCGCTGCCACGAGGGCATCGAGGACATGCATCCGGGCGCGAAGCTCACCTGCGTCGACTGCCACGGCGGCGACGAGAACGGCCGCACGAAACAGGAGGCGCACGTGCGCTCGCTGCGCCGCGAGACGCCCGACGAACGCGTTCCGCCGATCGACGAGGACCTGGCGTGGCGCCGCTTCCGCAACCCGATGGACCTGCGCGTCGCGCAGAAGACCTGCGGGGAGTGCCACGAGAAGGCGCTGGAGCACCTCATGCTGTCGCTCCACGCAACGACGGCCGGGCACCTGTCCGACGGCTACTACGAGGCCGGCGCGCTCCCGCAGAAGGGCTCGGTCTACTCCGTGTTCCCGGTCGAGGCGCCGCCGGGGCGCGCGGGCGACGTCTCCGCGCTGGTGCAGGTGCCGGCGTTCCGCGAGCCGCGCTCGCCGACCGACTTCGGCGCGCACTTCGGCGACCTGGCGCGCAAGGAGTGCCTGCAGTGCCACCTGTGGTCCTCCGGCCGCGCGGTGCGCGGCCGCGTGGGTTTCGACGGCGACTACCGCGGCGAGGGCTGCGCCGCCTGCCACGTGGAGTACGCCGTCGACGGCCTCTCGCAGAGCGCCGACAAGAGCGCCGTGCGCAGCGTGCCCGGCCATCCGCGCTTCCACCGCATGACGCGTGCAGCGCCGACGGCCACGTGCACTTCTTGCCACTACGGCGACGCGTCGATCGGGCTCAACTACCGCGGCCTCGCGCAGTTGCCGCCCGGCGCGCCCGGCGGGCCCGAGATCGCGGGCACGACCGACAGCCCGCTCAACCGGCAGTTCTACCTGCAGGACCCCGCGCTGAACCCCCCCGACGTCCACCACGAGCGCGGGATGCACTGCGTCGATTGCCACACCGTCGGCGACGTGATGGGGGACGGCAAGCTGCACGGACGGATGGAGGACGCGGTCGAGATCGGCTGCGCGGACTGCCACGGCACCTTCACGCAGTCCTCGACGCTGCGCACGGCGCGCGGGACGCCGCTCACGAACCTGCGCCGCGAGGGCGACAAGGTGATCCTGCGCGGCAAGATCGACGGGCGCGACCACGAGGTCCGCCAGCTCGTGCACGCGCTGGATCCCGAGCACAAGGCCTTCAATCCGCGTGCGGCCGAGGCCATGACGCCGGAGCACGCCGGCGTCGCCTGCTCGACCTGCCATGCCTCGTGGAACCCGAACTTCCTGGGTTTCCACTTCGACCGCAACGAGTCCCTCACGCAACTCGACCTGCTCACGGGCAGGCGCACCAGCGGGCGCGTCACGACGCAGGAGAAGGTCTTCGCGACCTGGAAGTCGTTCTTCGCGGGCCTGGACCCGCGCGGCCGGCTCATGACCTACATGACCGGCTTCTCCAGCATGGGCAGCGTGACCGACGCGAAGGGCGAGCGCGTCCTCGACCAGGCGATGCCGGTCACCGCCGCGGGCCTGTCGGGCCTGACGATGATCCACCACGAGGTCCACACGACGCGCAAGCCGGCGCGGTCGTGCGTCGAGTGCCACCGTGCGCCCTCCGCGCTGGGGCTGGGCTCGGGGAACTTCGACCTCGCGCGGCAGGTCGCCTACGTCGCCGACCGGCGCGGCATCGAGAGCGTCGCGCTCGACCGCTCGCAGCTCTCGCGTTCCGTGCCGCTGGCCAAGGTCGTGCAGCCCGACATCGTGTCGCTGGCGCTGGCCTGCGACCCGCTGCAGGGGTTCGGACAGCACCTGTACGCGGCCGAGGCGAGCCTGGGCGTCCACGTGTTCGACGTGCGCGACCCGACGACGCCGCGGCGCGTCGCGTTCTTCACGACCGTCGATCCGCGCGAGCTGCGCGTGCAGGGCGACCGCCTGTACGTGGCCGACGGCGCAGGCGGCCTGCGCATCTGGAGCGTTGCCGACCCCGCGGCCCCGCGCGAACTGGGGCGCATCGCGACCGTCGAGGCCTGCGCCGTGACCGTGAGCTGGCCCTGGGCCTACGTCGCCGACGGCCCCGGCGGCCTGTGGGTCGTCGACGTGCGCGACGCGGCCCAGCCGCGCGCGCTGGCCACGTTCCTGCCCGCGTACGCGACCGGAGACGCGGTGCGTTCCGCTCGTGTCGAGACGCTGTTCCAGCATTCGCGCCCGCGTACGCGCCGCGCGAAGGACGGGACCGAGACGCCGATCGACGAGCGCACCGAGGCGCGCCACCTCGCCGTGCTGCTGGACGAGAAGGCCGGCGCCGTGCTGGTCGACGTCACCGAGCCCACGCAGCCGCGCCAGCTCTACCCCGATCCGGCGAAGGTGCGCGCCGACCGCGCCAAGACGTCGGGGGCGGTCGCCTCCAACGCCGACGCTCTCTCGTGGCCCGGCCTCGTGCTGGCCAGCCACGTGGATCTCGCGCAGCCGCAGGGCGGTTCGCGCACGGTCGAGCGCGACTACGCCTACCTCCTGTCGCGCAGCGTGGGCGCGAACGGCAACGTGCGCGCGACGCTGACCGTGCTCGACGTGAGCGATCCCGTGCGGCCGCGGCGCGCGGCGGCCGTGGCGACAGGCGCGACGGCAGCGGGACTGACCCTCGGCGCCTTCTACACGACGCCATTCCTGAAGCCCGTGTTGATGCTGCCGGGCGCGGACGGCGTCGCGCTGGCCGACCTCAGCGTGTCGACGACGCCCAACAGCCTGGGCGCGCTGTCGCGCATCCCGGCCGCGCGCGCGGTCGCGGTGGAGGAGTTTCCGCTCGACCGCATGCTCGACGAACAGGACCGGCCGCTGAAGGACGTCAGCCACGCCGGCTCGCGCTGGCTCAACATCGCGGAGATCGAGCGCGTCCTCTCCGTGCCGCGCGACCGGCTGCGCTGGCCTGCGTTCAAGGAGCCCGCGCCTTCGAGCGCGTTCCTGGTGGCCGCGCGCGAGTTCGAGCGGCTCGACGCCGACCGCTCGGGCCGCCTGGAGGGCGCGGAGATCCAGGGTTCGCTCGCGCGCGCGGATGCCGACGGCGACGGGCGCGTGCTGTTCGCCGAGTTCGCGCTGCGGCACGGCGTGTCGGAAGCGGCGCCGGCGGGCGCGCCGTCCGCCTCGATGTCGACGCCGGAGCCGGCCGCGCCCGCGGAGGCTCCGGACCGGACCGGCCTGGACGGCGACCTCGCGCGCCTGCTCGACCGTGTCTGGCCCTACGACTTCGACAGGGACGAGGACTCGCGCCTCGACGCCGAGGAGATGCGCGCGGCGTGGTTCGCGGCGCTCGACCTGGACGGCGACCGGACGCTGTCGATGGCCGAGATGGCGCGCGAGCCCGGGCCCGCGCGCGAGCTGCGCTGGAACGATGCCGGCGCGCGCGCGCTGTTCCAGCGCTACGACGTCAATCGCGACGGGCGCGTGCAACCCGTCGAGCACAAGCTGCCGCCGGATGCGTGGCTGGCGCTCGATGCCGACGGCGACGGCCGCGTGCAACTGCCGGTGCGACTGGGATCGAAGGCGGCGCGCAGCGGCATGCCCGCGCCGCCGCGCGAGTGGCCGTTCCGCCAGCGCGCGCGCCTCGCGATCGCGCCGCTGGAAACCGCCGAACGCCTGCTGGGCGCGTTCGACGCCGACCGCGACGGTGTCCTCACCAAGAAGGAACTGCAGCGCCGCCCGGAGCTGTTCCTGCAGCTCGACGCGAACGTCGACGGCAAGGTGACGGCGGCCGAACTCCAGCCGTTCCTCGACACGGTGGCGGGCCAGGGCGTCGAGGGCGTGCGCGAGGGCTTCCTCGAACGCTGGGATCTGGACGGCGACGGCAAGGTCGCGGCCGACGAGATCCCCGTGCCGAGCTGGCTGCGCGGCCGCCTGAACCTCGCTCCCGCCGGCCGCAGGCGTTGAAGCGAGCGGACGCTCACATGGCGTCGTCGCGCGCGGCTCGGAACTCCGGGCGCCGATTCCTTGCCCCGGCCGATCCGGACCCCGTATGTATTCATCATGGCCGCGCGTCGTGCTCCGAACTCCCGCACCCGTCGCTGGGCGACACTTCCGGACGAGGAGCTCTTGGACTGGCGGCTCTCGGATCTGGGCCTCGAGATCGAGACGTCCGACGTCGTGCCGCGCCTCGAGCAGCTCGACGCCGAGCTGGAACACCGCGGTTTGCGCTTTCGGCCCTACGCCTGGCTGTCGACCGAGTGGTTCACGCCCGGCGGAACGACCGGTTTCGCCGTGCCGTTCTACCTGGGACACACGCGGCTCGCGCGCCTGGAGCGGAGCCAGATGCTGCAGGTCGAAGGCGGGTCGCGCGTCGAGTGCATGAAGATCCTGCGCCACGAGACGGCGCACGCGATCGATAACGCCTACCGCTTGCGGCGGCGCCGGCGCTGGCGCGAGACCTTCGGCGCCTCCGGCGTGCCCTACCGCTCCGCGTACAAGCCCAACCCCAGCAGCCGAGCGTTCGTGCAGAACCTCGACTACTGGTACGCCCAGAGCCATCCCATCGAGGACTTCGCGGAGACCTTCGCGGTGTGGCTGCAGCCCGGTTCGCGCTGGCGCGCGCGGTACGCCGGGTGGCCGGCGCTCGCGAAGCTGGAGTACGTCGACGAGCTCATGGGGGAGATCGCCGACGAGAAGCCCGCCGTGCGCACGCGCTGGCGCGACGATGCCCTGCCCTCGCAGCGCGTCACCCTGCGCGAGCACTATCGTCAGAAGCGCGCTGTTTACGCCGCCGAGGGCAACCCGGCCTTCGACGGGCAGCTCGCGCGGGTGTTTCCTCCCGGCGCCGAGGCGCGCGGCAAGCCGGGCGCGGCGGGTTTCCTGCGGCGCCGGCGCACGGAGCTCGTGCGGCGCGTCTCGAACGCGACGGGCCAGCACCGCTACCTGCTCGATCACATCGTGCGCGAGATGATCGCCCGTTCCAAGTCGCGCGATCTGCGCGTCCGCACCAGCGCCGCCGTCGCGATCACCGACGCGGCCGTGCTCCTGACCTCGCTCTCCATGAAGTTCCTCCACGGGGCGCACCCCCTGTACCGCCGATGAAGCGCCTGAGAGTGCTGGTGATGATGCACGCCGAGCGCGTGCCGCCCGACTCGATCGACGGCCACGACGAGTCGGAGTTCCGGGGGTGGAAGCTCGAGTACGACGTGCTGGCCGCGCTGGAACGGCTCGAACACGACCTGAAGATCGTTCCGGTCGAGGACGACCTGAAGCCGATCCGCGAGGCGCTCAAGGAGTTCCGCCCGCAGATCGCCTTCAACCTGCTGATGCAGTTCCATGACGCGGGCATCTACGAGTCGGCGATCGTGAGCTGGCTCGAGCTCCGCAAGCAGCCCTACACCGGCTGCAATCCGCGCGGGCTGCTCGTGGCGAGCGACAAGGCGCTCAGCAAGAAGGTGCTGACCTACCACCGTGTGCGCGTCCCAGGGTTTTTCACAGTGCCGCGCGGTCGCGGGATCAAGTCGCTGCCGAAGGGGCTCGCGTTCCCGTTGTTCGTGAAGTCGGCCAACGAGCACGCCTCGGTGGGCATCGCGCAGGCGTCGATCGTGCGCGACCTCGACCAGCTCCGCGAGCGCGTGGAGTTCATGCACGAATCGGTGGGGACGAGCGCGCTGTGCGAGGCCTACGTGGAGGGGCGCGAGCTGACGATCGGCGTCCTGGGCAACACGCGGCTGGAGACGGGCCCGGTCTGGGAGGTCTTCATGGAGAAGCTCCCGGACAGCGCGCCGAAGATCATGACGTCCCACATGAAGTGGAACCGCGCGTACCAGAAGCGCATCGGCCTGCGGACGGGACCGGCGGACCTGCCGCCCGCGAAGCTGGCCGAGATCGATCGCATGGCGCGCAAGATCTACCGCGTGCTGGACCTCTCCGGGTTCGCGCGCATCGACATGCGCATGGATGCGGAAGGACGCGTGTGGGTCCTCGAGGCCAACCCCAACCCCGACCTGTGCTACGGCGAGGACTTCGCCGAGGCCTTCCAGAAGAAGGGCTACGAGTACGAGGACCTGGTGCAGAAGATCCTGAACCTCGGCCTGCGCTACGACGCGCCCTGGCGCGGGTAGCGCGACGCACCGGGCCGTCGACCTGGAGCGCCTCGCTCAGTCGCGGGTCAAGAGGAGCCACAGACCTGCTCCCAGCAGCGCGAGCCCGAGCAGACCCTGCAGCGCTCGAAACACCTGCGGACCGAGCGCCGCCGCGTACCAGGCGCTCCGCGTGTCGCCCATGCGCCAGGCTTCGGAGTAGTAGGCGTGCGCGCCGCGCCGCGTCCGGATCACGACGGCGCCCAGCACGATCAGGAAGAGCCCGCCGGCGATCCGCTCGAGCATCGTGGTCTGCATCGTAGCGACCGAGCCGGCTGCCAGGGTTCCGGTCCGGATCGCACGGTGCCGACCCGGGCGCTGGCGGTCGTCGGGTGCGAGGCGCTACGGTGCGCGCCATGCCGAAGCTCGCCATGCACTGGTGGATCCTGATCGGCCTCGTCGCCGGCGTCGCCTACGGGTACATCGCCGCGCTCGCCGGCGCGTCCGAGCACGTGCTGGCCTACATCGCGCCGGTCGGGACGCTGTTCCTGAACCTGCTCAAGATGATCGCAGTGCCGCTGGTGCTGTTCTCGCTCGTCGCGGGCGTCGCCAGCCTGAACGACACGCGCAAGCTGGGACGCATCGGGGGCAAGTCGATCGGCCTGTACCTGGGGACGACGGCGATCGCGATCTCGATCGGCCTCGTCGTCGTCAACGTGCTCGGACCCGGCAAGGGGTTGTCGCAGACGACGCGCGACAGCCTGCTCGAGGCCTACGCCGCGGAGACCTCGAAAAAGCTCCAGGGCACCGACGTCAGCATCATCGACCAGCTCGTCAACATCGTGCCGACCAACCCGTTCGCCGCGCTGGCCGACGCGCAGATGCTGCAGGTCGTGTTCTTCGCGCTGATGCTGGGCGTCGCGCTGACCCGGCTGGCGCGCCGCGTCGAAGGCACGGCGCACGTCATCGCCGTGTTCCAGCTCCTGAGCGACGCGATCATCGAGATGGTGCAGCTCATCATGAAGCTCGCGCCGGTCGGCGTGTTCGCGCTGCTGGCGGCCGTCGTCGCCGATCTCGGCAAGGACCCGGCGCAGCTGGCGGATCTCCTCGCGAGCCTCGGCGGGTACATGGGCACCGTCGTCCTGGCGCTCGTCCTGCACTGCCTCATCGTCTACACGACGCTGTTGAAGCTCTTGACGAAGGTGCCGTGGCGCAAGTTCGCCAAGGCGATGATCCCGGCGCAATTGCTCGCGTTCAGCTCGAGCTCGAGCGCCGCGACGCTGCCGGTGACGATCCGCTGCGTGGAGGAGGGGATCGGAGTCGACGACGAGGTGTCGAGCTTCGTCCTGCCGCTGGGCGCGACGATCAACATGGACGGCACCGGCCTCTACCAGGGCGTCGCCGCGGTGTTCATCGCCAACGCACTGGGCGTGCCTCTCGACTTCGGCCAGCAGCTCATGATCGTGCTGACTGCCGCGCTGGCGTCGATCGGCACCGCCGCGGTGCCGGGTGTCGGCATCGTCATGCTGGTGATCGTGCTCAAGCAGGTCGGCCTGCCCGAGGCGGGCATCGGCCTGATCCTGGCGGTCGACCGGCCGCTCGACATGTGCCGCACGGTACTCAACATCACGGGCGACGCGACCGTCGCGACGGTCGTCGCCAGCAGCGAGGGCCTCGTGCACGAGAGGCACCCGGGCAGCGCGTGAGGCACGCTCCGGACACGCGCAGGGGCTGGTGCCGCCCGTGCGCCACGGTCGGGGCCGTAGCGGGTTCGCTGCGCATGCGTGTAGGCTGAGGCCTCCCCTCGCACCGGCGCTCGCGCGCCGAGGAGCAGTTACATGAGATTCGGAAACCACATCCTCCCGGTACTGATCGCTTCCGTCGCCCACCTCGCGTGGTCACCGTCCGCGTCCGCGCAGACGGTCGAGTTCATCGCTCGCATCGACGGCCTGCAGGAAGTGCCCCCCAACACCTCGCCGGCCATCGGCCTGGGCGTGTTCGCCGTCGACACCGTCACGGACGTCGTCTCGTACCGCATCCTCCATCTCGGACTGACGGCGCCGGAGAGCGCGGCGCACATCCACGGGTTCGCGCCGCCGGGCGTGTCGGCGGGCGTGCTCGCTCCGCTGCCGGCCGGCTCGATGAAGTGCGGCACGTGGGCTTACGCGCCGGCACAGGAGGCCGGGATCCTGGCGGGCAACACCTACGTGAACATCCACACGACCGCGTTCCCCGGCGGCGAGATCCGCGGCCAGATCGCGGAGTCGCCGATCCACGGACCGTTCTGCTTCGGCGACGGCGTGGGAACCCCGTGCCCGTGCGGCAACAACAGCCTTTCCGCGGACATGGAAGGCTGCCTGCACTCGGGCGGGATGGGCGGACGGCTGCGCGGCTACGGAACGGCGAGCGTCAGCGGCGACCAGGTCGTGCTGCACGCGCTGCGCCTGCCGCCGACGACGCAGGGTCTCCTGTTCCAGGGCCCCGGCCCGATGGCGCCCACGCCGTTCGGCGACGGACTGCGCTGCGTGGCTTCGCCGGTCATCCGCCTCGGCGTCAAGACCGCCTGCACGGGGCAGATCGCGTGGCCCGAGCCGGGCGAGACGTCGCTCTCCGTGGCCGGGGCCATTCCGCCTTCGACGGCCGTCGTCTACCAGGTGTGGTACCGGAACTCGGCCGTGTTCTGCACGCCGTTCACCTACAACCTGACGAACGCGGTTCGGGTGTTCTGGGCGCCCTGAGGCGCGGCGGTTCGCGCGCGTGCTCCCACGGCTCTCCCGCGGCGCGGGAGCCGTGGGAGCACGCTTTCCCGCCTCCTCGTCGCGCGGTCGGGGCGCGAGCGACAACGGTCGCCTCCGTGCCGGCCCCGGGCTCGCGCGTCCGTGCGCCTCAGAACTTGCGGCCGCGGATCACCGCCACGTCGTGCGTGTAGATCACGA
>CAZKIO010000068.1:0-22727 GCA_964552795.1 uncultured Planctomycetaceae bacterium | reverse complement strand
GGCTTCACCGCCACGAACGTCCCCCGGCACGTCGCGCAGATCTTCCCGCCGCCCTCGAGTTCGGCCTCGACCACGGCGCGATCCTCCCCCGACTCGACGACGCGCGCGCGCAGCGTGAGGTCGACGTCGGTCGGCGTCGGGCGCTTGAGCTTCACGTGGAAATCGGCCGTCACCGTGCACTGCGGCGCGTCGAGCCCGTGCTTCCTCATCAGGTGCCAAGCCGCCGCCCAGTTGCTGTGGCAGTCCAGCAGCGCGCCGACGATGCCGCCGTTCAGCATTCCCGGGTAGGCCTCGTGGTGCTTCGCGGGCCGCCAGGTCGCGACCACCTGGTCGCCGTCGACGATCGAGCGGATGCGCAGGCCCTGCGCGTTCGCCGGACCGCAGCCGAAGCAGATGCTGGCCGGCGCGTAGCGCTCTTGAAGGCTCTGGGTCGTCACGCGCGCGTGGGGGAAGTTGGTGGGCTAGACAGGATTTGAACCTGTAACTTCCACGCTGTGAACATGGCACTCTGCCGATTGAGTTACTAGCCCACGCGAGGGGTGGAGAGGGTAGTGCCGGCGGCCGCCGCTGGCAAGCCCCCGCGCGACGCGGTCCGGCCTCAGGGCTGGTGGTCGCGGCCCAGGGTGGTCTTCAGGATCTCCCCCAGGCGTTGCTCGGCGCGGCGCAGCATCATCCGCACGGCGTCCTCGGTCTTGCCGCCCATCAACTCGCCCGCCTCGCGGAGCTGGCGGCCCTCGAAGAACACCAGGGTGATCGCCTGGCGATGCTCGGGCGAGAGCTGATCCAGCGCCTTGCGCAGGTACCCGATGCTCTCGCCGCGCGAGACTTGCATCGTGACCGACAGGTCCTTGCTCGACGGCTCGGACGTCGCCGGCGCGTTGTCGCCCGCACCGGCGTCGATGGCGCGCTCGCGGCCCAGGTCGCGCTTGCCGGCCGAGTAGAACTCGGCCTTGTCGCGGATCTTGTTGTGCAGGATCTGGATCAGCCAGCTCACCAGGGACGACTCGCCGCGGTACTCGTAGTTGGGGAAATCGCGCGTCGCCTCGCGAAACGTGGTCTGCGCCAGGTCGTCGGGCTCCTCCTTCAGGCGCAGGCGCGGCCCGATGCGCCGCCGTGCGACCGCGACCATCAGGTGGTGGTAGCGCGTGAACAGGTCGTTGAGCGCCTCCGTGTCGCCCGCCTTGGCGCGCGCCACGAGTTGCGCGGTGAGGTCGTTCTCGAAGCCCTCGGGCAGCTTGAACTCCGCGGGTTGCGCGCCGGCCGGCGCAGCCTTCTCGTCTTCCTGCTCGTCGCTCATCCGAAGCGGCGAGGATACGCCACGGCGAGCGGACCGGCCACCGCGCGCAACGGCGGCTCGGACGCGTCACGCATCTCGAACGCGAGCCTGACCTCGGCCCGGCCCGTCAGGGCGCACGGCGGCCGGCGAGTTGGAGGAACTCCGGCTCCAGCAGCACGCGCACGCCCAGCTCCTCGGCGCGCCGGGCCTTGCTGCCGGGCTTGCCGCCGACCACGAGGAAGTGCGTCTTGGCGCTGACGTCGGACGCGACCCGGCCGCCGAGGTCCTCCACGACCTTCTTGGCCTCCGCGCGGCCCAGCGCCTCGAGCGTGCCGGTGAACACCACCGTCTTCCCCGCGAACGGGCCGTCCCCGCCGCGGCCGGACTCGGTGTCGATTTCGACGCCGCCGCCGCGCAGGCGGTCGATCAGCCGCGCGCCGGCCGGATCCTCGGACCAGGCGCGCAGGCGCGCCGCGAGCTCGGGGCCGACGCCGTCGACGTGCAGCAGGTCCTCCAGCGGCGCCGCGCGCAACGCCTCCAGCGTGCCGTAGTGCTCGGCCAGGAGTCGCGCCGTTGCCGGACCGACGTCGGGGATCGCGAGGCCCACGAGGAAGCGCCGCAACGGGACGCGGCGATGCGCTTCGAGCTCCGCGAACAGGTTTTCGACGCTCTTCTCGCCCCAGCGCTCCAGCGCCAGCAGCGCCTCGCGCGCTCCCTGCATCCGGTCGAGGTGGAACACGTCGGCCGGGGAGCGCAGCAAGCCGGCGTCGTAGAGCTGCGCGATCTGCTTCTCGCCCAGGCCGTCGATCTCGAACGCGTCGCCCGAGACGAGGATCAACGTGCGGCCGACGAGCTGCGGCGGGCATTCGGCGTTCGGGCAGCGCCAGTACTTGCCCTCCTGCACGCTCGGAGTGGCGCACACCGGGCACTCTCCCGGCATCCGGTACTCCTCGCGCCAGCGCCAGGCGACGCCCGGGCGCACGTCGCCGTCGGCGGCGCGCAGGTCGGCCGGCACGGCCGCGTCCCAGCCGGCGGGCGCCCGGCCCTTGGCGGGCGCCGCCACGCCCAGCACCTGCGGGATCACGTCGCCCGCGCGGCGCAGGAAGACGCGGTCGCCGACGCGCACGCCCAGGTTGGCCACGTACTCCGCGTTGTGCAGCGTGGCGTGACGGACCGTGACACCGCCGACGTCCACGGGATCGACGTGCGCGCGCGGCGTCAGGCGGCCGCCGTTGCCGACCATGGTCTCGATCGCCCGCAGGGTGCTGGACGCCTCCAGCGCGGCGAACTTGTGCGCGTACTGCCAACGCGTCGCGCGCGCGGTCGATCCGAGGCGCTCGCGCAGGTCGAGCCGGTCGAGCTTGGCCACGATCCCGTCCATGTCGAACGGCACGTCGCCGCGGCGTGCCTCGAGCTCGTCGTGGTAGGCGATGCAGGCCGCCAGGCCGACGACGCGCCGCGCGAGCCCGGCGTCGGGCAGCCCCCACTCGCGCAGCGCCGCGCTGATCTCCACCTGCGTCGCGAACGCGGGACCCTCGATGCGCGGCGCGGCCCAGGGATAGAACTCGAGCGGGTAGCGCGCGACCTCGGCCGGATCGTTGCGCCGCACCGCGCCGGAGACGGTGTTGCGCGGGTTGGCGAAGGGCGGCAGGCCTTCCCTGGCACGGCGCGCGTTCAGCGCGGCGAGAGCGTCTCGGCGCATGAGCACCTCGCCGCGCACTTCCAGCAGGTGCGGAGCCTTGCGCCGGGACGCGTCGAGCACGAGCGGAATGTTGCGCACGGTCCGCAGGTTCGCGGTCACGTCCTCGCCCTTGACGCCGTCGCCGCGCGTCAGCGCGCGGGCGAGCCGGCCGTCCTCGTACAGGAGCGACGCGCTGACGCCGTCGAACTTGGGTTCGACGACCCAGGCCAGCTCGCGGTCCTCCATGTTGAGGAAGCGCAGGATGCGCTCCTCGAACTCGGCGACCTCCTCGGCGTCGAACAGGCTGTCGATCGACAGCATCGGAACGGCGTGCGCGACGGTCGCGAGGCCCTGGCCCTCGGGAATCGGCGCGCCTACGCGCTGCGTCGGACTGTCCGGCGTCACGAGGTCGGGATGCGCGGCCTCCAGCTCCTGCAGCTCGCGGAACAGGCGGTCGTACTCCGCGTCCGACACCTCGGTGCGGCCCTCGACGTGGTAGAGGCGGTCGTGCCGCGCGATCTCCTCGCGCAGGTGTCGAACCCGCTTGGCGGTCGATGCGCTGGCCGGCATGGTCGATCCTCGCGCGGTCAGGACAGGTCCGCCGGGCCGAACGCCTCCGGCAGCAGCTCACCCAGGTGCGTGACGACCCGCGATCCGTCGGGCGCCACGACCAGGATGCGCAGGTCGGGCGCGAATTCGTACAGCACCTGGCGGCAGGCGCCGCAGGGCATGACCGCGCGCGGGATGCTGGTCGCCACCGCGACGGCGAGGAACTTGCGCTGGCCCTCCGAGATGGCCTTCACGAGCGCGGTCCGCTCCGCGCACCAGGTCATGCCGAAGCTGGCGTTCTCCACGTTGCAGCCCGTGAAGATCCGCCCGTCCGCCGCCAGCAGGGCGGCGCCGACCTGGATCCTGGAGTAGGGCGAGTACGAGTGCGCGCGCGCCTCCAGGGCGAGGCGCGCCAGCTCGTCGTCGCGCGCGTCAGAACGGGTCGGGCCCGTCGGATTCGCTGCTGCCATGGTCGCCAGGGTCGTCGGTGCGTGCCCAGCCGTCAACGTCCGGCCGCGCCGCGCCCGTCACGTCGGGCCGCGGACCGTCCGCGAGCGGAGCGTACCCGAGGTAGGGCACGCGCATGCGCACCTGGCGCTGACCGGTGACGGGATCCTCGCGTTCCTCGGGTTGCACCAGGACCCGGGCGCGCAAGCCGACGAGGTCCTGGGTGTCGATCTCGACCTCGCCGTTCACGTCGAGGCCCAGCGCAGCGAGCACCTTCTTCACGCGGTAGATCCCGCGGTCGCTCCAGGTCAGCGAGTCCCAGGCGGCGGTGCGCCCGGCGTGCTCGCCGTCGATGACCTCCAGACGGAAGGTCCAGCGGACGCTGCCGTCGCGTGCGCGGCCGTCGCGGACCTCGGCGACGCGGACCGGGTGGATGCCGGCCGGCACGGAGACGAAGGACTCGACGTCGTCGATGGAGCTGAAATCGAAGCGCATGGGCCGTTCCTCGTGGTTCCGGGGCGGGCGGACGCCGCCGCCGCTCCAGGGGACGCACGGTCGCGCGCGCGGTTGCGGCGGACCGCGCAAGCGCCGTCCGGGCAAGGACCTGCGCGCTCAGCGCTGGGGGTCGTGCTCGAGCTGCGCCGCCGGCCCGGCCGTCGTCGTCTCCAGGGCGACGGGCGCGGCCTCGGCGAACTCGATGCGCACGCTGTCGACGCCGAAGCCGCGCGCCAACGCCTCGAAGGTGCGCCGCGCGGAGGACTGCACCTCGCCGCGCAGGTCGGCGACGCTCTTCAAGGCGAGCTGATCGGCCTGCGCGCGCGCCGAGGCCAGCAGCTTGTTCTTCTCGGCCTCGTCGAAACGCGGACCGATGACCTCGGTGATGTCGCCCAGGAGGAACGGCAACCAGCGCGCGTTCCGTTCGTCGTAGAACTGGATGTTGCGCACGTGCGGCTGGAACTGCAGCGGCGGGAGCACGACCCGCGCGCCGCCCTCGGAGGCCTCGACCCGAAAGCCCGGATCGCGCAGGTCGTACTTGAAGTCGATGCCGTACTCGATCACGAGCGCCATCTTCTTGGTCGAGAGCAGCCAGCCGACCCACTCCCGCAGTCTCCCGGCGGGATGGTCCTCGGCCGTGACGATCTGCTGGTTGACCATGCGGAACACGACCAGTTCGCCGACCGCGCGGAAGCGCAGCACGGTCGAATGGATGTCGATCCGGGTTTCGGGCGCCGGACGGCCGCGCAACAGCAGCCACGCGCCGACCGAAGCCGCCACGAGGCCCAGCGCCAGACCGATGAGGAGTTCCGTCACGCGCGCGGATCCTACGGCGCGGAGCGGGCGGCCGACAGCGGATCCCGCGGTGCGGGGCCGAGCGCCGCCAGCGCTCGCGCGTGCGCGGCCGTGCCGGGCCCCGTCGCGCGCGCGAACACGCGCTCCATGTTGCCGCCCATGACCTTGCGCACGTCCGGGGCCGCGAACCCGCGGGCGCGCAGACGCTCGGCGATGCTGCCGTAGCACGACGCGTCCTCCAGCCCGGCCGGCGTGCGGCCGATGCCGTCGTAGTCCGAGCCGATGCCGACGTGGTCGATGCCCGCCACGGTGATCGCGTGCTCGATGTGGTCGACGACGACGTCCACGGAGAGCGGCTCGACGTGCTCCTGCAGGTACTCGCTCTGGCGCAGGAACACGTCCGTGTCGTTGGGTCCGGCGATCGCCTTGAACGCGTCGCTCTGGCGCACGGCGTTCTCCGCCTGTTGGGCCTCGTCTTTCAGGAACGCCGGGCAGAACACGACGCCCACCACGCCGCCGTTGCCGGCCAGCGCGCGCAACTGCTCGTCGGTCAGGTTGCGCTGGTGGCCGTGGAGCGCCTTGCAGCCCGAGTGGCTGGCGATCACCGGCCGCGTCGTGGCGTCGAGGATGTCGAAGAAGCTGCGCTCGCCGGCGTGCGAGACGTCGACGAGCATCCCGAGCTCGTTCATGCAGCGCACGACCGACCGGCCGAACGCGTCGAGGCCCTCGGGAACGCCGGCCCCCGCGCCCGGCTGGCACGAGCGGATCCACGCGAGGTGGTTGTTCCAGACCAGCGTCAGCACGCGCACGCCGTGGTCGAAGAACCACTCCAGGTTGCCGAGGTGGCCTTCGATCGAATGGCCGCCCTCGATGCCGGGGATGCCGGCGATCGCTCCCGCGCGGTGCGCTGCCGTCAGCATCTCGCCGTTCCCCGCCCAGCGCAGGCGGTCGGGGTGCGCGCGCGCGAGCGCGTGGAACTGGCCGAGCAGCGCCTGCGTGCGCCGGAGCGCGCCGCCGGGGCCCTCCTGGATGTGCTTGGGATCGACCCAGTTCACGAGCACGACCGACGACAGCCCGCCCGCGCGCCCGCGCACGAGGTCCAGATGCCCCGCGGTGCGCGCTCCCAGGTCGTGACCCAGGTCGAGCTGGCGCTGCAGCGAGTCGACATGCGCGTCGAACACGCCGCCGGAAAATGCGTTGGCGTCCGATGCGTGCATCGCCCGCGAGTCTGGCAGCGCGGCGGCTGCGTGTCACGGCCGGGACGCGGCAACGGCGGAACTTCGGTCGTGCCTCGCCGGGGTCAAGGCGTGCGTCGGGTCGAATCCGCCCTACGTGCAGGACGCGGCGGGGTCGCTGCGCGCGGCGGCCCGTCCCCGGGACGGCCGCGGGGGGGCCTTGCCGGGGGGGGCGTCGCGCCAATCGTGCGGAGTTGTCAAGTCCGCGCACGCCGCGCCCGATCTTGGCTGGACCGCCCCGACAAGCCCCCCCCCTCCCGGGCCCCACCAGCCATGGCCTCCATCCCCTTCGCGGCCCTGCTGCTGGCCGCCGCCCTCGGGCCGAACCCGGGCGATCCCCCGCCGCAGGGTGACCTGACGCGCTTCAGCCTCGAGGAGCTGATGGCGCTGGAGGTCACGTCGGCGTCCCACATCGCGACGCAACTCGAGCGCACTCCGGCCGCCGTGTTCGTGCTGAGCGCGGAAGACATCCGTCGTTCGGGCGCGCAGACGATCCCCGATGCGCTGCGCCTCGTCCCCGGCGTCATGGTCGCGCGCATCGACTCCAACCGCTGGTCCGTCACCATCCGCGGTGCGGCCGGGGCGTTCGCCAACTCGATCCTGGTGATGATCGACGGCCGCAGCGTCTACACGCCCCTCTTCTCGGGCACGTGGTGGGACGTGCAGGACGTTCCGATCGAGATCATCGACCGCATCGAGGTCATCCGCGGCCCCGGAGGCGTGACCTGGGGCGCGAACGCCGTCAACGGCGTGATCAACATCATCACGAAGACGGCCGAGAGCACGCAGGGCGGGATCCTGACCAACTCGGTCGGCACGCACGAGGTCGCGCGCGGCACGCTGTTGTACGGCGCCACCGCGGGCCCCGACGCCTACTGGCGCGCGTACGTGCGCGGCTTCCACCGCGACAGCCTGGACAGCAGCTCGGGGAGCGACGGCGGCGACTCCTGGGGCCAGGGGCAGGCCGGCTTTCGCTACGACCGTCGACTCTCGCCCGACGACGAGGTCTCGCTGAGCGGCGGCGTCCACGAAGGAACGACCTACAACTCGGTCGACCGCGTGTTCGAGACGGCCCCCTTCCTGCGCTCGATCGCAAGCCGGGCCTCGCTGCGCGGCGGCCACGTGCTCGGGACGTGGAAGCACAGCATCGACGACGACTCGTCCCTGATGCTGCGCACGTTCGTCGACTCGTACGACCGCGAGTACGAGTTCACGCAGGACGACCGCGACACGTTCGACGTGCAGCTCACGCACCACCTCGGCCTGGGAGACCGTCATCAGCTCGCCTGGGGCTTCGGCTGGCGCAGGACGCAGGCCGCGTACAAGCAGACCTTCGACTATCGCTACAGCCACGACTCGCGCAGCGAGGACCTGTTCAACGTGTTCGTCCAGGACGACGTCACGCTGGTGCGCGACCGGCTGTTCCTGACCGTCGGCGCCAAGTACGAGCACTTCGAGGACGTCAGCCGCGAGGTGCAGCCCAGCGCGCGCCTCCTGTGGGCGCCCAACGCCGACTACACCTTCTGGGCGGCCTACTCGCGCGCGGTGCGCACGCCGAACGAGGCGGAGCGCTTCGGGACGTTCTACATCTCCGCCCAGCCGATGGGGCCGAGCGCGCTGATCATCGCGCTGACGCCCGATCCGGATCTCGAGCCGGAGGTCGTCGACTCCTTCGAGCTGGGCTGGCGCAACCGGATCCGCGAGAGTCTCCACCTGGACATGAGCACGTTCCTCGCGCAGCACCGGAACCTGGTCAGTCGCGAGCCCGGCACGCCCTACGCGGACGGAACCAACATGGTCATGCCCTTCGTGGCGACCAACCGCCTCGAGGCCGTCACCTGGGGCGCGGAAGTGGCCGTCGAGTGGCTGCCGCTGGAAGACCTGCGCGTGCGCAGCGCGTTCACGTGGTTCCGCGGCGACCTCGATCTGGACGACAGCCTGCACCTCGGCGGCGACGACTACCTGTCGACCGCGCCGCGCCACCAGCTCAGCCTCCTGGTGATGAAGGACTTCGGCGCCGACGTTCAGACGGACCTGGGCGCGTACTACGTCGACGCGCTCGAACACGGCAGCGTGCCGGCTTATTTCAGGCTCGACCTGCGCACGCAGTGGCGACCCAAGACCGGCGTCACGCTGGTGGCGGGAGCGCAGAGCCTGTTCCACGACGGCGATACGGAGTTCGGCTCGAGCCTGATCGGCTCGATCAACGAGGTCGAGCACGCACTGTACTTCGAGATCGCCCTGGGATTCTGACCCCCGACGGTGTCGCGCATCCTCCGATTCCTGCGGTTCAGCGCGCTCCTGGCCAGCCTGGCCGGGAGCCTCTGGGCCGTCGCACCCGCGGCTCCGTGCACCGAGCGCGCGGTGACGGCCACGCCGAACGACGAGTACGCCGTCAAGGCGGCCTGCCTGTACAACATCGCGCGCTACACGAAGTGGCCGGCCGGCGCGTTCGACGGCGAACGCGCGCCGTTCGTCCTGGGCGTCCTGGGGACGGACCCGTTCGGCGAGCGGCTCGACGCGACCCTGGCCGGCAAGACTCTCTTCGGCCGCGACATCGTCGTGCGGCGCTTCGCGGCGATCGAGAAGGTCCGCGACTGCCACCTCCTGTTCGTCGCCGAGGACGGCGAGAAGCACCTGCCGGAGCTGGCCCGCACCGCACACGCGACCAGCACGCTGCTCGTCGGCGACCGCATCGAGGCGGTGGACAAGGGCGCCGCCGTCGCCCTGTTCGTGGAGCAGCGCAAGACGCGCTTCGCGATCCAGGTCGACGCTCTCAAGCGCGCGAAGCTCGAGGCCGGATCCGAGCTGCTCAAGCTGGCGCGTATCGTGCGCGACGAGGAGGAGCGCAAGTGACCGCGCGACGGCGCAGCCTCCGGAGCCGGTTCCAGCTCGTGATCGTCAGCGCGTGCCTGGCCACGCTGATCCTCGGCACGGCCCTGATCGCCGTCCGGGACATGTTCGACATGCGCCGTTCGTTGACGACCGAACAGGACGTCCTCGCGGCGGTGCTGGCCAAGAGCCTGGCGTCCAGCCTCGAGTTCAACGACGCCGAGTTCGCGGCCCTCGCCCTGCAGGCGTTGGCGGCCCACCCCAGCGTCGAGGCCGCCATCGTGAAGCGCGCCGACGGCCGCGTGTTCGCGCAATGGCAGGCGGCGGGCCGCAGCCGCGCGCCGGCGCTGTACCAGCGCGCGGGTAGCGGCCATGAGTTCTCCGAGGACGCGCTGTTCACCAGCGCGGCGATCGCCTCGGACCAGGATCAACTGGGTCACCTGCACATCCAGACGGGCCTGGGAACGTTGCGCGACGGCTTGCTTCAGCGTGGCGCGATCCTGCTGATCGTCCTCCTGATCAGCGCCGGCGCCGCGGTGTACCTGGGGCGCCGGCTGCAGCGCTCGATTTCCGGGCCCATCCTGGAGCTGTCGGCCGCGGCCCGCGACGTCCGTCTGCGCCACGACTTCGATTCGCGCGTCGACGTCGACAGCGACGACGAGGTGGGCGAGCTGGTCGACTCGTTCAACGGGATGCTGGGCGAGATCCAGCGCCGCGACCAGGAGCTGGCAAGGCACCGCGACTCGCTGGAAGCGCAGGTCGCGACCCGGACGGCGGAACTCCAGGCGCTGAACGGCCAGTTGCAGAGCTCGATGGCGATCGCCCACTCCGCCACGGTCGCCAAGTCGCGGTTCCTGGCGAACATGAGCCACGAGATCCGCACGCCGCTGAACGGCGTGATCGGCGTCGCCCAGCTCCTGGCAGACACGCGCATGGATTCGAGCCAGGTTCAATTGGTCGACACGATCCAGCGCTCGGCCGAGAGCCTGCTCGAGATCATCAACGACATCCTCGACTTCTCGAAGATCGAGGCCGGGAAGCTGACGCTCGAGAACGATCCCCTCGATCTGGTCGAGGTCGTCGAGGCCTGCTGCGAGATGATCGCGCCCAGCGCGCAGAAGAAGGGGGTCGGCCTCGCGGTCAACGTGGGGATGGACGTTCCGACGCGCATCTGCGGGGATGCCGCGCGCCTGCGGCAGGTGCTGCTGAACCTGGCCGGCAACGCCGTCAAGTTCACGTCGCAAGGCAGCGTCACGATCGGACTCAGCGTGGTCGAGCGGTGCGCGGATTCGTTGCGGATGCGTGTCGAGGTCGACGACACCGGCATCGGGATCACGCCGGAGCAGGCCCAGCGCCTGTTCCAGCCCTTCATGCAGGCCGAGAGCTCCTCCGCACGGCGCTTCGGCGGCACGGGGCTGGGCCTGGCGATCAGCCACCAGCTCATCCAGTTGATGGGCGGCCGGATCGGCGTCGAGAGCCGCGCCGGCTGCGGTTCGCGCTTCTGGTTCGAGTGGCCCGTGGCACTCGAGGGTTGCGGCTGGCTGCACCCGCGCGCGGTGCGCCCCGTGCGCGTGGCGCTGCTCGACTCTCGCCCGCAGCCCCGGCTCTGCGAGGCCGCGCTCCTGACCGACATGGGCGCGGAACTCGTCGCGGAGTCCTCCGATCCCGCCGGACTCACGGAGCACGAGCTCTGGCACACTTGCGAGCTCGTCCTCGCGCGCCTGGTGTGGGAGGGCGCGGATCCGCTGAAGGTCCTGCGCGATCTGCGCCGGCGCCGCGGACAAGACGGACCGCGCATCGCCGCCATGATCCCGCTCTCCTGGCTCGGTCGCACGGAGGAACTGCGCGACGCCGGCTGCGACGCATGGGTCGTCCTGCCGATCCGCCGCGCACGCATGCTGGCGCTGCTGAACAGCATCGCCAGCGCGGAGGCCGGACCGGCGCCGGCGCTGCCGACGGCGGCCGCGCCGCTGCGCGTCCGCGTCCTGGTGGTCGAGGACAACCAGGTCAACCTTCTGGTCACGACGCGCATGCTCGACCGCATCGGGTGCCCGCACGTCAGCGCCGAGAACGGGCGCGTCGCGCTCGACGTCCTGGAGCGCGAGCAGGTCGATCTCGTCCTGATGGACTGCCAGATGCCGGAGATGGACGGCTACGAAGCCAGCCGCGAGATCCGTGCGCGCGAGGCGCGCACCGGGGCCCCGCGCCTGCCGATCCTGGCATTGACGGCGAACGTGATGCAGGAGGACGTGCAGCTCTGCCGTCAATCGGGGATGAACGACGTGCTCAACAAGCCGGTCAAGCTCAACGAGCTGCGCGAAGCGATCGCTCGGCTCGTGCCGCACGCGGGCGAGGCGCTCACCGGCACCTCCGCGCCGTGAGCCTCCGCGGGGGCGCGCGCATCCAGGCGGCGCGGCTCGCGATCCCGGCCTCCCCGCGACGCACGGAACTCCTTCCCAGGGAAGGAGTTTCCGGGTCGCAGCCCGGCTGGACCGCGGACCGCGCTCCCCGATCAAGGCCCGATCGCGCGCCGGCCGATCCTGCCTCCAGCCGCCCGTATCCCCGGGCCTGGACCGCAGCCCATGCGCACGATCATCGCTCACAGTGACATCGCCGAGACCCTGGACGCCGCGGAGCGCGTGATCGCGCAGTGCGACGAGCAGTTGAAGGGAGAGACGCCCAAGGGGGCGCTGCTCTTCGCCACGACCGAATACGATCACGCGGCGCTGCTGGCCCGGATCCACGAGCGCTGGCCCGGGACGCCGCTGATCGGCTCGAGCACGGCCGGCGAGGTCTCCTCGCGCCTGGGGTACCGCGCCGACTCCGTGTGCCTCACGCTGTTCTGCGGGGCGGAACTCGACGTGCGCGCGGGCGAGGGGCTCGGCACGAGCCAGGACCTGGCGAGCGCGATCGACGCGGTGGTCGCCGGCCTCGGTGACGCCCGGCCGCAACTCGCCATCGTCCTCAGCCCGGCCACGGTCGGCAACGCCAGCGACGTCGTGCGCGTGCTGCACGAACGCCTCGGCGACCGCGCCTGCCCGGTCGTCGGCGGCCTGGCAGGCAACCACGCGGTCAACGACGAGACGCGCCAGTTCTTCGGACCGCACGCACGCCACGACTCGGTTTCGGTGCTGTTCCTGTGCGGCGACATCCAGGTGAGCTTCGGCGTGGCCTCGGGCTGGTTCCCGATCGGCGCGCGCCACACGGTCACCAAGTCGGTCGGCAACGTGGTGTACGAGATCGATTCGCGACCCGCGCTCGACATCTACCGCAAGTTCTGGGGGGACAACGCCATCGGGCAACTGGGCGAGTTCCCGCTGGCCGTCTCGATGGGCGACCAGCCCGACGACTTCATCCTGCGCGCAGCGATGAAGAGCAGCGAGGAGGAGGGCACGGTGACGTTCGCCGGCGACGTGCCCGAGGGCTCGATCGTCAGCCTCACCGAGGTCGTCCCCGACGGGATCCTCTCGGGAACGGAAACCTCGGCGCGCCGCGCCGCCGAGCGCTACGCGGGAGCGGAGCCCAGCATCGCGCTGCTCTTCTCCTGCGCGGCCCGCAAGTGGGTGCTGGGTTCGCGCGCCGCGGAAGAGATTGAACATCTCAACGCCGCGCTCCGCGGCCTGGGACTCGTGGGCGTCGACTTCGCGGGCTTCTACGCCTTCGGCGAGGTCTGCCCGCTGAGCCCCGACGGCCCGCCGCTCCTCCACAACGAGACCTGCGTCACCGTTCTGGTCGGCACGTGACCACTCCGCGCGACCCGGACGGCGGTCGGTGCTCGCGTTGCGCCGACTTCGAGAGCGGTCTGCGCATGGCCGAACGGCTGGTGCGCCAGACGCTGCGCGAGCGCGAGCGCGCGGAGTCGTTCGTCCTGCGCAGCAAGCAGGCGATCCTGGGGACGAACCGCGAGTTGCAGGCCTCGATCCAGGACCTGGAGCGCATCACCGACGAGTTGCGCGAGGCCAAGTCCCGGGCCGAACGCGCCAGCGAGGCCAAGGGTCGCTTCGTGGCCACGATCAGCCACGAGCTGCGCACGCCGATGAACGGGATCCTGGGCACGGCCGAGCTCCTGACGCATGCCAAGCTGCCGCCCGCCGACGCGGAACTGGTCGCGATCATCGAGCGCTCGGCCCGGGGCCTCCTGGCGATCATCAGCGACGTGCTCGACTTCACGAAGGCCGAGAGCGGGCGCATCCAGCTCGAATCGACGCACTTCGATCTGCACGGCACCCTGCGCGCACTGGTCGACCTGGAGCTCAACGTCGCGCTGAAGAAGCGCATCGATCTCGAGCTCGTCATCGCGCCCGGCACGCCGCAGTTCGTGCTCGGCGACCCCGTGCGGCTGCGGCAGGTCCTGCTGAACCTGCTCGACAACGCGGTGAAGTTCACCAGCGTGGGCGGCGTGACGCTGATGGTGCGACCGGCCGCGGGGCGGCCCGGGATCCTGCGCTTCGAGGTGCGCGACACCGGCATCGGCATCGAACCCAGCGTGCAGCGGAGCATCTTCGACCCGTTCGTCCAGGCCGACGACAGCACCACGCGGCGCTTCGGCGGCTCGGGCCTGGGATTGGCGATCTGCAAGCACATCGTCGAGCTGATGGACGGCGACCTCGTCGTGGAGAGCCAGCCCGGCCGCGGCAGCACGTTCCGCTTCGAGTGCGCCTTGCCCGAGGCGGCGGGCGGACGGATCGAACCCGAGCCGCCGGCACCCGCGGCGCAGAATCCGCTCGGCATGCACGTCCTGGTCGTGGACGACAACGCCGTGAACCGCACGATCGCGCTGCGCATGCTGAAGTGGCTGGGCTGCACGGCGGACAGTTGCTCCGACGGCCGCGAGGCCATCGAGCTGGCTTCGGCCGCCGACTACGACGCGGTGCTGATGGACTGCGCGATGCCCGACGTCGACGGCTACCAGGCCACCGCGGCCATCCGCACGCTCTCGGGTCCGCGCGGGCGCGTTCCGATCGTGGCCGTCACGGCCCACGCGCTGGCCGGGGATCGGGACCAGTGCCTCGCGGCGCGGATGGACGACTACCTGACCAAGCCCATCCAGATCGCCGAGTTGCGTGCGGCGCTCGTGCGCAACGGCGAGCGGGCGCGCGATCCGGTGGCCTGAGCGCCGTCGCGATCAGCGTGGCACAGCCGGGCAACCAGAACGGCCGGCGCCCGTCTCGAGCTCGCGCTCGGCGGACCGCCTCCTGCCTCGCGGCGAGCCTGCGCAAGGCAGGCGCGGCGGAGCCGCGTCGTCGTCGCTTCCGTCGGACCGCGGACTCGCCGGATTCAGGGCGGCGGACCCTGGTCGGCGGCCGAAGGCGGGCACTCCTCCGCAGCGTCGACGAGCCGCAGCAGCAGATCGTCCGACGCCGACCAATCGCCGTTCAGGAACGCGCTGTCCTGGTGTTCGCGCAGCCAGCGGATCCCGTCGCTCACCAGACGCCGCGGCTCCGGCCCCAGTCCCACGATCCAGGCAGGATCGTGTTCGCCCGCGAGCAGCGCGCGATGCGCCAGCGTCCACGCCGCGAGGTTGGAGGTCATGTACTCCGGACGGACCAAGCTGGTGCCCGGCCACACGCCGCAGTCGGATGGCCAGGCCCGAGGCTGGTTGGCGAGGAACAGGCCGAACCCGTGGTAGAACGCGCACAGGTCGGTGAGCAGTTCGTGGTCCAGCTCCGCGCCGTGCAGCCGTCCCTCGCCCATGAGGCGCGCGTGGCACAGCTCGTGGGCCAGCGTCCCGATCAAGCCCATCGGGTCGCCGATGCCGTCCGCCGCGAGATGGATGCGCTCGCCCTCGGCGTTCCGTTCGTAGTGGGCGGCCTCGTAGCTGGCGGCGTAGCCTCGATCGTCGACGAACCAGGGCGGCTGCTTGCCCGGCACGACCTCCAACCGGACGCGCTCGGGATCGATGTTGATGCGCTTGCAGATGCGTTCGTACAGCGCCTGCAGCGTCGATCCGCCGCGCAGTTCGGGAAAGTCCTCGAGCGACGGCATCGCCGGAGGGCGCGCGAGGAAGGGGTCGTGCCCGAACTGACCCGCGAGCCAGCGCAATCGGCCCTCGACCCAGGCCTTGCCGGCGGGATCGATCGGACGCGCTCGTCGAAGGAAACGCGGGAACACGACCCGTTCAGCATCGCCTGGACCGAAGGGCCGCGCAACGCGGCCTCGCGGCCGCGAGGTCCCTACCCCGCCGAGCTAAGCGCGGCCGTCGGAACGTTCATGGCCAATGCGTAGAGCAGCGCACGGCGCGCATCCAATTCGAGCAGGGCGGAGATCAACACGGCTTCGGTGCCCCACACCAGCGTCTCCACGACCACGAAGCTCCAGCCGAGCTCCGCGAACGCCCAGTTCGCGAGCGGGTTCGTGAAACCGTTGATCAGCGCCGACGCGACGAGACAGCGCAGCGCGTGCGCCCGCGAGCAGACCAGCAAGACCGCGCTCTCCACGGTCCACGTCAGGAACAGGGCTGTGAACAGCGCGGTCATCACGAACCCCGATCGCGCTTCCTGCGCCTCGACGCGAGCCACACGCCGATCGCCACGAGGCTGACTCCCGGCAGCAGCAGGATCCACACGCGCGTCCGCGGCTCCGAGCTCCCGCCGACCTGCGCGACCACCAGGGCGTCGCCGATCGCGATCGAGCACTCGGTGACGAACTCGGGCTCCTCGGTCGCGCCGCTGACCGAGAACACCGGATCGACCAGACGGTTCGACCGCAGCACGCCGCGCGCGGGATCCTCCAGCAGCGCCAGAAGCCCGTCGTGGGCGGCGGGCAGCGCCAGGCCCGTCGTCGGCACCGCGTAGAGGAACAGACCGTGCCCGGCGATGGCCTTGTTGAGCGCCGACAGGCTGACCTCTCCGCTCGCGGGCACGCGGATCGGACCCGCGGCTCCGAAGCCGTGCCATGCTGCGGGCGATGCCACGAAGAACGCGAAGCCCGGGTGAGACGCCACGTTGACGAACCGCAGCGTGTGCCGCGCCGGCACCTCGCCGGGCAACAGGATGTCGGCGCGCGCCGTCGCCGAGGCGCTGACGAGGCAGGTCAGGGCGAGAAGGGTGAGGCGGAGCAGGGAGCGAGTCATCGGGTCCTCTGGTCGGATGGGACGGTGGTTGCCGGCAGGCTACGGCTCCGGGCCCGGACGCGCGGGCAGACAAGGAGCCCGCCGCCACATTGGCAGACGCTGGACGCCGCCGGGAGGGGCGCTGCCAGCCCGGCAGGCGGCGCGCCGCCGCCCCCACCCGGACGCCTCGGCGATGGCCGACACAAATCCATGCAATCCATGAGGTTAGGAATGACTGCAGGGCCGAGGAGCGGCGGCACAGCGCTTGCTTTGACCGGGGCGCCTCCACCCGTCTGCCCATGCTCATCCAGCACCGCATCCTGATCGCCGACGACGACCGCGACTTCCGCAACGGGGTCGCGGAACTGCTCGGGGACCTGCCGTCGCGCCTGGAGATCGTGCAGGTCGAGAGCGGCGACGAGGCCCTCGGCATCCTGCGTCTGCAGCCCTTCCACCTGGGACTGCTCGACATGCACATGCCGGGGATGACGGGCCTCGAGGTGCTCGCCGCGCTGCGCCGCGAGACGCGCGACGTGCCCTGCATCTTCATCTCGGGCGACGCGACCGACGCCGTGCGCGCGCTGGCGCTGCACGAGGGAGCGCGCGCCGTGCTGCGCAAGCCGCTCGAGCCGCGCCTCCTGCGCGCCGAGGTGCGCCGCGTGCTGCGCATCGACGCCGCCTGAACGACACGAAACAGCACTGCGCGCTCCGTCGCGCCGTGCCTCATCCCGCTGAACTCCCACCACCCCCTGTCACCCACAGAAAGAAGAGTCCGATCCATGGCCACGAAGACCACGACCACCTCCAGCAAGAAGACCGGCAGCATCCGTCCCCTCGGTGACCGCGTGCTCGTCAAGCGCGCCGAAGCCGAAGAGCGCACCGCGGGCGGGATCCTGATCCCCGAGACCGCCAAGGACAAGCCCAAGGAAGGCACCGTCATCGCCGTCGGCGAGGGCAAGCTGCTGGACGACGGCAAGCGCTCGACGTTCGCCGTCAAGGTCAACGACCGCATCCTGTTCAGCGCCTACGCCGGCACCGAGGTCAAGTACCACGGCGACGAGTACCTGATCATGCGCGAGGAGGACATCCTCGGCGTCATCGGTTGATCGGACCTCCCCCACCACGACCAACCGAACACGAGGAAGAACATGGCCAAGCAAATCTGTTACGACGCCGCTGCGCGCGAGAAGATCCGCGACGGCGTGCGCAAGCTGGCGCGCGCTGTCAAGGTGACCCTCGGGCCCCGCGGCCGCAACGTCATCATCGAGAAGTCCTTCGGCAGCCCGACCGTCACCAAGGACGGCGTCACGGTGTCGAAGGAGATCGATCTGGAGGACGCCTACGAGAACATGGGCGCCCAGCTCGTCAAGCAGGTCGCGCAGCGCACCAACGACGAGGCCGGCGACGGCACCACGACCGCCACCGTGCTGGCCGAGGCGATCTTCGAGGAAGGCCTCAAGAACGTCACCGCCGGCGCCAGCCCGGTCGCGCTGAAGCGCGGCATCGACAAGGCCGTCGAGTCGGCCGTCGCTTCGCTCAAGAAGCTGTCGACGCCCATCAAGGGCCATCAGGACATCGCGCAGGTCGGCACCGTCGCCAGCAACGGCGACACCGAGATCGGCGAGATGATCGCCAAGGCGATGGACCGCGTCGGCAAGGACGGCGTGATCACCGTCGAGGAAGGCAAGACGCTGACCACCGAGGTGGAGTGGGTCGAAGGCATGCAGTTCGACAAGGGCTGGCTGAGCCCGCACTTCATCACCAACATGGCCACGATGGAGACGGTGTTCGAGAAGCCGTACATCCTGGTCCACGAGAAGAAGATCACCTCCGTCAAGGAGTTCCTGCCGCTGCTCGAGCAGGTCGTGCAGGCCGGCCGCCCGCTCCTGATCATCGCCGAGGAGGTCGAGGGCGAGGCCCTGGCCACGCTCGTCGTGAACAAGCTGCGCGGCTCGTTCCCGTGCGTCGCGGTCAAGGCGCCGGGCTTCGGCGACCGCCGCAAGGCCATGCTCGAGGACATCGCGATCCTGACGGGCGCGACGGCGATCATGGAGTCGACCGGCCAGTCGCTGGAGTCGATCACGCTGAAGGACCTGGGCACCGCGAAGAAGATCGTGGTCGGCAAGGACGACACGACGATCATCGAGGGCGCCGGCTCGAAGGACGCGATCAAGGGCCGCATCGCCCAGATCAAGGCCGAGATCGAGTCGACCAAGAGCGACTACGACAAGGAGAAGCTCCAGGAGCGCCTGGCCAAGCTGTCCGGCGGCGTCGCGCAAATCAACGTCGGCGCGGCGACCGAGGCCGAGATGAAGGAGAAGAAGGCGCGCGTCGAGGACGCGCTCCACGCCACGCGCGCGGCCGTCGAGGAGGGCATCGTCCCCGGCGGCGGCGTGGCGCTGATCTCCACCATCGAAGGCATCGAGAAGCTGGGCCTCTCGGGCGACGAGCGCGTCGGTTCGATGATCGTGCGCCGCGCGGTCGAGGCCCCGATGCGCCAGATCGCCACCAACGCGGGCCTCGACGGGGCCGTCGTGGTCCAGAACGTGCGCAGCAGCAAGACGAAGAACCACGGGTTCAACGCCGCCACCGAGACCTACGAGGACCTGGTCAAGTCCGGCGTCATCGACCCCACGAAGGTCGTGCGCGTCGCGTTGCAGAACGCGGCCTCCGTCGCCAGCCTGCTGCTGACGACCGACGCGCTGGTCAGCGACCTGCCCGAGAAGGAGAAGGAAGGCGCCGGCGCCGGCCACGCGCACTGAGCGCAGCCTCTCCGCGACAACGCGAGGGCCGTCCGGACGCGATCCGGGCGGCCCTCGCTGCTTTCGCTCGTACGCGAATCACTGGGACGATCCGATCACCGTCCCCCGCATCGACGGCGTGCCCGGCGGCGCCCACGACGCGAACACCATCGACAGGCTCGAAGCCTGGTGCAGCAGCGAGTTCGAGGGCGGCACCGCCACGTTGGAGACGACCGGCGCGCCGCCCGGGATCGTGATCTCGCTCGTCGAGATGCCGCCGCCGACCAGGACGAGGTACTGGTGCGCGTCGTTCACGATGGTCGCCGCTCCCTGGAAGAAGCCGCCGCCCATGTAGAGCGGGCTCTGCCGCGTCACGCCCCACGTGGCCGGGATCGAGGCGCCAGCGGGGTCCGTGACCTCGCTCACGCTGACGCCGCCGCCCGTGAGCAGGAGCAGCACCCTGCTCGGCGTGTACAGGAACGAGCCCGAGTCGAGGAACCCGCCCAGGGTCGAACCGCCCATCGCCGTGACGCCGCGCACGCCGGCGATCGGCGCGCCGCCGAAGGTCAGCTCGCTGGTCGAGATCAGGCCGCCGGTGAGCGTCAGGTAGGACTTCGCCGCCGTGTACACGACCGCTCCCGAGAACAGCGTGGCCGTCACGCTCGGGCCCGGGTCCGTGTCGACGACGTCCGCCGCGAGGCGCGCGACGCCGCGGGTGCCGGCGATCGATGCGCCGCCCGCGTCGGTGATGTCGTACACGAACGCGCCGCCGCCGATCAGGAGCAGGTACGTGTTCGTCGGCGTCCACAGGATCTCGCCGGAGTACAGCGTGACGCCGAGGATGCTGCCGGTCGCGCCGCTGATCAGCACGTGGTAGCCCGCGGCGAGATGCGCGGCGCCGCGCACGTCGGCCAACGGCGCGCCTCCGGGCGCGAACACTTCGGTCGTGCTCGTGCCGCCGCCGACGAGGGTCAGGAACGTGCCCTGCGGCGTGAACGTCAGCCAGCCGCCGTAGAGCGCGCTCCCGAAGGGCTGGGTGGAGATGTGCATCACGCCCGAGTGGCCGAGCGGTGCGGCGCCGCCGCCGCCGATCGCCTGGAACCACACGCACGGCGTGCAATCGCGCTGCGCGGGCACGAACTGCTCGATGATCTGGGATCGCGCAGCGGTGGCGAGAGCGAACGCCGCGGACAGACGGAGAAGGCAGGCAAGGGACTTCATGGGAGGACTCCTGAGCCGCCGGAGCGGCGGGCTTCTGTCCTGTCTTGATCCCGGGTTCGCCGGCCTGGAACGGAATCCGGCCGTCCCCCGCTGGAAGCCGCGCCGGGCCATCCCGGCGATCGGAATGCCCAGGCCGCGCGTCCGGACGGCGCCATCACCACCACTCGCCCTCGCGACCGAAGGCGATCTCCAGCCCCAGCACCAGCCCGGCCGACGGCTCGTGGCCGTTCGCGTCCCGCCACGCGACCTGAGGCGCGAACTCGAGCAGGATGCGCCCGCGGTCGTGACGCTGGGAGAGCCGAACGCGCGCAACCACGGCGTCTAGGACGTGCGTGGGTTCGGTGCGAAGCGCGGCGTCCAGCTCGAACGTGACGAGGCGCCGCTCGCCGACACGCTGGAACAGGCTCAGGCGCTCGCCGTACTCGACGCCCGATTCCTCCTCGCGCCAGCGCAGCCGCGACGCTGCACGGAACAGGCGCTGCTCGCCGATCGCGCGTTCGAGGTCGACGGTCGTGTACGACTCGAGGCCCTCGTCGGAGTGGAGCCGCACGCGCTCGGCTGCGCGCAGGTTCCAATCCCCCAGCGGCAGATCGTGGCGCACACGCGCACCGACGTAGGGCTTGGGCACGAAGTCGTCGAACCGCATCCCGATCTCGAAGCGCAGGTCGTCGAGGCCCGTGCGGCTCAGCAGGTACTGCAGGCCGAAGCTGGTGGCCGGCTGCGTCCCGCCCGTCGCCGCCTGGAGCGGATCGGCGGCGGGCGTGCGTCCCTCGAGCTCGTCGGGGTCGCCGCTCAGAACGAGTTGCACGCGTTCCTCCGTCTGCGGCAGCACGAAGCGCGCGCGCAGCCGCCCGTCGAACTCGCGCCGCTCGTGTTCTTCGATCGACCACAGTCCGCGCACGGACACCCACGAACGGTTCTCCTCGGCGAGGGCGCGCTCGTCGCTCAGGAACGAATCCACCCAGTTCGCCGCGCGACGCACGCGGTCGGATACGCCGGCATGGAGCTGATCCCAGCCGCTCTCGTCCGCCCGCGCCGACACGGACTCCTGCAGCGCGGCCGGTTCCTGCGCCGCGCCCGGGGCCGCACAGCCCCCGGCCAGCACGACGAGCAGCGCGCTGCATGGTCCTGCCCGCACCCGTTCGGCAGGCTGTGCATCCGCCGAAGGCTGGCGCTCCGCTCGCACGCGCGGCCAGTATCGTCGAACCGGCCCCGCGATCGCGCCGGGAACGCTGGGTTCCGGCGCCCCGCGGGACGGGACGCGGACGTTTCGTGAGGCCGGTCTTGCGCTCCTGCGGGGATGAGGCACGATCGCGACAGGCCGCCGGGCCGGCCCGCGGCCGCAGGCCCGGACGAGGAGCTGCCCATGAAGCGCGTTGCGTCGTCACTGATCCTGTGCGCGTCGTTCGCCTCGTTCGCGCGCGCCGACTCGGTCACCTACTCCACCACCGCCGGGCCGTTCGCCGTCGGAGCCTCGGGCACGGTCCAGGTGAACCAGTTTGATCCCGCCCTCGGCGTGCTGCGGCTCGCGCGCGTAACCATCTTCGGCCGCGTCTCGGGCACATGGTCGGTCGAGAACACCGACGCCGCGCCGACCAGCGTGTTCGGCTACGCCAGCGGACACTACGTCGGCGTGCTGGTGGTCAATTCGATGGGCCACCCCGCGCCCAACCCCGCGTTCATCGAGGACCCGCCGGCGCTGCTGGCGGCGTACGACGGGACGCTCGACTTCGCGGGCCCCTCGGCCGCCAGCCGCACGTTCGCGAACGCGTCCGGGGACGGCAGCCCGAGCGTGACCTACGACCGCTACACCGACGCTGCGCTGCAGCCGTACCCGGGCACGGGAACGGTCGGGATCTCCATCGGGCCGATCCTCGGCACCGGCCCCAACCTGCCGCCGTGGATCCAGAGCACGCACACGGTCGTCGTCGACCTCATCGTGACGGTGCGCTACGAGTACGACCCGTTCCCGGCCAAGATGTGCTTTGCGGCGAGCTGGTCGGGCTGCCCGTGCGGCAACGCGGGCCCGGGGAACCACGGCTGCGGGAACTCGGTGAACGCGCTGGGCGGCGCGCTGGATGGAGCCGGGACACCCTCGCTCAGCGCGGATTCCCTCGTGCTCAGCGGGACGGGCATGACGAACTCGAACGCCCTGTACTTCCAGGGCACGACGTTCGGTCACGCGCAGACCGTGTACGGCGACGGCCTGCGTTGCGTCGCCGGCAACGTCGCCCGCCTGGGCGCGAAGCTCAACGCGGGCGGCGCGTCGCAGTACCCCGCGCCCGGCGATCCGCCGGTGTCGGTGCGCGGCGGCGTCGTCGCGCCCGGCACGCGCTACTACCAGGTGATCTACCGCGACGGCGGCGCGTTCTGCACGCCCTCGCAGTTCAACGGGACGAGCGCG
>CAZKIO010000067.1:0-23588 GCA_964552795.1 uncultured Planctomycetaceae bacterium | reverse complement strand
CGTACGTCAGCGGGTCGCCGCCCGAGATGATCACGTCGCGCACCTGCGGCGTCTTCGCGATGTACTCGACCATGCGGTCGATCTCGACGTCGGGCACCGCGTCCTCGTACATGATCCGCTTGCGCGTGCAGTAGCGGCAGTAGATCGCGCACGAGTTGCTGATCACCATCAGCACGCGGTCGGGATAGCGGTGCGTGATGCCCGGCACGGGCGAGTACTGCTCCTCGCCGAGCGGGTCCTCCTCGCCCACGTCGCGGAAGGCGTGCTCGCCCCACAGCGGCACGGCCTGCTTCAGGATCGGGTCCTCGGGGTCGTCGGGATCGATCAGCGCCATGTAGTACGGCGGGATCCCCATCCGGAAGTCGCGCAGCACCTCGCGCTGCACTTCGGCCTGCGGCGCGAGCGCGGGCACGAGCTTCAGCAGCTCGTCGACCGTCGTGACGCGGTTCCTGAACTGCCAGCGCCAGTCGTTCCACTGCTCGTCGGTGGCCTCGGGCCAGTAGCGCGCGCGAAAGCTCGCGGCGGCGGGGGAGAAGGGCAGGCGCCGTTGCGTCACTTCGACGCCGGCCGGTTCCGCGGGAGCGGAGGTGTGCATCTCAGGCGATTCCTCTGGGCGACGCGGGGGGAATGCGCCGGCCCAAGGTGGAGACGTGGGGACGGGAGGGGAGGGCGGACGCGCGGCCCGCCGGCCGACTTGGCGGGGCGGGCTCGGAGTCCGGTCGCAGGCGCGGCGCAAGCGCGTTGCGCGCGCGCATCGTCACGGTCCGGACGGGATCGAGCGGCACGGGCCCCGAAGGTGGAGGCGCGCCGCCCCGATCTGGGAAGGGATCCTCGGCGCCCGGGTTCGATGCGATGTGCGCAGATCCGGCGTCGATCGCGTGCGAGGTGGGGACCGGGCGGAGGGTCATGGCTTCGCGCTCGTTCTAGCGGCCGCGTCCAGCGCTGAAAAGGACCCCGTCGGTAATCCCTGATCCTGCTTGGCCTTCGGATTTGGGAGCGCCTTGGGACCCGCGCGACGGCGGGGGAATCGCCCCGCCGGGGATCCGCCGGATCGGCTACTTCAGGAGGTCGACCTCCGCGTCCTCGCCCCGGTGCCGGGCGGGATCCCGCACCAGGGGCGCCAGCCAGGACGCGATCCGCGCGTGCCCGGCGGCCGAAGGATGCCAGTAGTCGTGCAGGAACCAGGAGGGCCGGGGGTCGCCGTCCCGCTCGGCGTACCGGAAGCGCGCGTGCGCGCCGACGATCTGCAGGTCGAGCTCGTCGGCGGCCTGCAGCACCGCGCGCGTGTAGGCGCGCAGCACGGGAAAGTCGTTCTCGGCCTGCGGGCGGCGCGGCATGGCGACCAGGATCAGGCGCGCGCCGTCGGCCTCGACCTCGCGTTTCAGTTCGGCGATGCCCGCGCGGAACGCGTCGACGGAGGCGCGCCGCGCGAAGGGCCAGTCCGGTTCCGCGGAGAAGCGCGCCAGGTACTGCATCATCGCGCGCTTCTCGTCGGCCGCGCGCAGGAAGCGCTCGGCCGCGCCCGGATCGGCGACGTGCGCGATCGCCTGCGCCACGCGCACGTTCTCGCGCAGCCAGCGGCGCGCCAACGCGAACGCGCGGCTGCTGCGGCGCAGATCCTGGATCTTCTCGGCGTCGGTTGCGTCGGCGGGCCAGTGCTCGTTGACGGCGCCGAACGCGGCGATCACGACGTCGGGCCGGAACGGGCGCACGCGGCTCTTGTAGCGGCCGATACCCTGCGTGATCGTGTAGCCCTCGACGCCGGCATTGATGACCTCGTTCGGCACCCCGAGCGCGGAGAGTTCCGCGCCCAGGCGCGCCGTCCACGTCTCGTGCGCGTGGACGCCGACGCCGAAGGTCGAGGAATCGCCCAGCGTCGCGATGCGCAGCGTCCCGGGCGCCTTCGAGCGCGGGACGGCCGGACCGCGGAACCCGTCGGCGTTCACCAGCTCGGGCGGGCCGTCGATGCGTTCGCGCTCGCCGAACTGGATCACCGCGCCCGGCCGCGGCGACCACAAGGCGTCGTCGTCGAACTGGTAGAGGTACGCGCCGCTGGCCATCAGCTCGTCCTCGGCGGAGTTCCACACCAGCATCGGCGCGCTGGCCGGCGGGTTGCGGAAACCCCACAGGCGCAGCAGCACCTCGGCCGCGGCGAACGTCACGAACAGCGCGAGCGCGGAGACGAGGAGCGGGCGCCGGCGCGTGCGTGCGGGCTGGACCATGGCGGTGACTCTGTCCCGCCCGCCGTCGCCAGGCAAGCGCCGGCCCGGCGCGACGTCAGTTCCGGCGGCGCGCGGCGAAACCGGCGCCGGCCTGATGCAGCGTGAACCCGCTGCCGTCGGCCTCGAACACCAGGCGGACGTCGTGGTCGAAGTCCGCCCGGAACTCGACGCCGCCCTGCCACAGCACCCGGAACGCCGACTGGCCCGCGGCCTGGACCCGCAGCGTCTCCCCGTCGGCGAACACGCGCGTGTCGAGCCCGAGGTCGGTGATCCGGTACTCGCCCGCGAACCGGTCGCGGACGTCGGCCGGGATCGGCTGATCCGCGACGACCGGCTTCTCGATCCCGAGCACGGCGCGGGCGACGTCCTCGGCGACCTTCTCCGACCGCAGCGGCTCGCCGTTGCTGATCACGGCGACGCACAGATCGTCGTCGGGCAGCCACATCAGGAACGAGTTGAACCCGAAGATGCCGCCGCCGTGCTGGATCCGGGCGCGCCCCAGGAACTCGTCGCGGGCGAGGCCGAAGCCGTAGGGCTTCGACCGGCCCTCGGGCAGGGAGGTCGGCGCGATCATGAGTGCGTAGCTCTCGGGCTTCACGACACGGCCTGAAGTCAGCGCGATCTGCCAGCGCACCAGGTCGCCGGCCGTCGAGATCAGCGCGCCCGCAGCGCCCGGCTGGCTCGTGCCCAGGATCTGGTCGTTCACCAGCTCGCCGTCGCGCAGCGTGTAGCCCTGCGCCCGGTTCCTGATCAGGTCGACGTTCGAGTCGCAGCGCGTCCGCGACAGCGAGAGCGGCTCGAAGATCGTGTGCTGCAGGTGCGCCGCGTAGCTCGTCCCGGCGACCCTGGCGATCACCATGCCGAGCAGGTAGTAGCCGGTGTTGTTGTAGGCCCAGTCCGTGCCCGGCTCGAAGTCGAAGGGCCGGCCTTCGACCAGGGCCAGCAGCTCGGCGTCCGTGAGCTCCAGCGGCCACTTGCGGTGCCACTCGTCCCCGATGTCGGTGTAGCTCGGGATCCCCGAGGTGTGGTTCAGGAGCTGGCGCAGCGTGACCCGGCGGCCCTGGAGCGGGAACGCGGGCACGTGCTTCTCCAGTCCGTCGTCCAGCGAGAGGCGGCCTTCCTCCGCGAGGCGCAGGATCGCCGCGGCCGTGAACTGCTTCGTCACGGAACCGATGCGGAACGCGGTCTGGGCGTCCGCCGGCACGTCGAACTCGGCGTCGGCGCGGCCGTAGCCCCGCGCCAGCACGACAGCGCCCGAGCGGCCGACCGCGATCGAGAGACCCACCGCGCCGCGTCGCGCCAGGTGGTCCGCGGCGATTGCCTCGACCCTGCGCTCCAGGTCCGGTGCCGTGCGTACGTCGAGCGGCGTGGTGGGGGCGGGGAACGCGGCGGCCAGGGCCAGCACGACGGACGGTGCGTGGATCATGAGGGGGCTCCGATGAGGCGCCCGCAGTACGCGGGCGTGGGGTCGTTATTGCCGCGCGGGGCCCGAGTGCGTTCCTGCGCTGCCGCGCACGAGCGCGCGCCAAGGCCGGTACACGACGGCGCCCACGGCGAGCAGCGATCCGCCGATGACCATGGCGCGGACGTTGGCCTGCGCCAGGTTGCCGACGACCACGGATGCGGCGAGCAGCAGGTACCCGATCGGCACCCACGCGCCCAGCGGCGCGCGGAACGGCCAGACGATGCCCGGCCGCGCGCGCAGCTTCAGGAGTGCAACCGCGGCGAGACCGTGGAAGATCCACTCGACGAAGACGACCGAATCGACGAGCAGTTCCGCGCCGCCCCACAGCCAGTAGCCGGTCGCCAGCGCGAGCTGCACGAGGAGCGCCGCGGTCGGCGCGCCGGTGCGCGCGCTCACGCGCCCGAAGCGCTCGAAGAACAGGCCCTCGCGCGCCATCGCGACGTACAGCCAGGGCGTCGCGAGCAGCGTCACGACGCACACGCCCAGGGCCGAGATGCCGATCGCCGCGCGCAGCACCTCGCCGCCCGCCGGGCCCAGCGTGCGCCGCGCCATCTCGCCCGCGAAGGCCGGATCGGCGGCCAGGCCGCCCAGGCCGAGCACGCGCAGGTACGCGGCGTTCAGCGTGAGGTACGCCAGCGCGACGATCAGCACGCCCACCAGGATCGCGCGCGGCAGCACACGTGCTGGATCGCGGACCTCGGGCGCGATGTAGCACACCATCTGCCAGCCGCCGCACGCGAAGAGCACCGGCAGCAGCGCCCGCACCGCTCCGCCCAGGAGGCCGTGCTCGGCCGGCGGGACCGGCGGCGGCGCCGGCGCGTCGGCGGCGCGGTAGACGAGCCACGCGCCGAGCACGAGCGCGGCGATGGCGGCCAGCTTGACCAGCGTGCAGGCGTTCTGCAGCAGCGCGCCGGCCTTCACGCCGCGCAGCGCCAGCGCCGTGACGCCGGCCAGGATCAGCGCGCCGCTCACCTGTCCCGCGAGCGTGCCGGGCGGACCGACGCCGGGGACGATGCCGGCGAGGTTCTGGACGCAGATCGACATCATCACGGCCGACGCGCCGGTCGAGATCACGCCCAGAACGACGAAGGCGAACAGGAACGCGGGGAACGGGCCGAACGCCTCGCGCAGGAACACGTACCAGCCGCCGGCGCGCGGGAACGCCGCGCCCAGCTCGGCGAACACCAGCGCGCCGTGCAGCGCGATCACGGCGCCCAGCACCCACAGCCCCAGGAACCAGGCCGGGTCGGGAACCAGCGCCGCGATCTGGCGCGGGTTGAAGAAGATCCCGACGCCGACGATGCCGCCGACGACGAGCAGGGTCGCGTCGAAGGCCGAGAGTTTGCGGGGGGGCAAGCGGGCGCAGCATACGGTGCCGGCACGTCCGCCACACGGTGCGGCGGGCCGGGGCGTGTGCCGGCGCGGGGTCCGCCGTATCCTCCCGCGCCCATGCCGTCCGCCGTGCGCACGACCCTGGCCGCGCTGAGCGCCGCCCTGCTCGCGGTGCTCCTGTATGCGCAGGTCCTGTCGCACGACTTCGTCGACGTCGACGTCGCGCCCTACGTCACGCAGAACCCGGCGGTGCTCGCGGGCCTGACGTGGGAGGGCGCGGGCTGGGCGTTCACGCGCTTCCACGCCGCGAACTGGCACCCGCTCACGTGGCTGTCGCACATGCTCGACGTCGAGCTGTTCGGCCTCGCGCCGGCCGGGCACCACGCGATGAACGTCGCATGGCACGCGCTCGCCTCGGCGCTCGTCGTGCTGTTCCTGACGCGCGCGACGGGTGCGCTCGCGCCGAGCTGGTTCGTGGGCTTGGCCTTCGCTGCGCACCCGCTGCACGCCGAGTCGGTGGCCTGGATCGCCGAACGCAAGGACGTCCTGTCGGGCGCGCTGGGCCTGGCGTCGCTCCTGGCCTGGACCGGCTGGGCACGCGGCGGCTCGCGGCGCGCGTGGGCGGCGGCGCTCGTGCTGTTCGCGCTCGGCCTCCTCGCCAAGCCGATGCTCGTCACGCTGCCGTTCGTGCTGCTGCTCCTGGACGCGTGGCCTTTCGCGCGCGCCGGCCGCGGCTGGCGCGCGCTCGTGGTCGAGAAGCTGCCGTTCTTCGCGCTGTCGGCGGCGTCGGCGCTGCTGACCGTGCTGGCCCAGCGCGCGGGCGGCGCGGTCCAGGATCTCGAACGCCTGCCGTTCGGCGCGCGCGCGGCGAACGCCGCCGTGTCGCTCGTGCTGTATCTGCGCCGCGCGTTCTGGCCCGACGACCTCGCGTTCTACTACCCGCGGCCCGCGGCGGGGCACTCCGGCCTCGCCGTGGGCCTCGCCGTGCTCGTGCTCGCGGCGATCGTGTTCGTCGTGTGGCGCGAGCACGCGCGGCGGCCCTCGCTGTACGTGGGGTTTCTCCTCTTCGCCGGCATGTTGGTCCCGGTGATCGGCCTCGTGCAGGTCGGCGGCCAGGCGCTGGCGGACCGCTACATGTACCTGCCGTTGCTCGGCGTGCTGGTGGCCGCGGCGTGGACCGCGCGCGATCTCGTGCCGTGGCCCGCGGCGCGGCAGATCGGCGGCGTCGCCGCGATCCTCGCGCTCACGGCCGCGGGCCGCGTGCAGATCGCGACGTGGCGCGACTCGGAGACGCTGGCGCGGCGCGCGCTGCACGTCACCGCCGACAACCACGTGGCCGAGAACCTCCTGGGTTTCGTGCTGGGCCGCCGCGGCGATGTCGAGGGCGCGCTGCAGCACCTGGAGGCGGCCCTGCGCATCGAGCCGGGCGACCTGGAGGCCCGCGACAACCTGGCGGTCGTGCTGTTCCAGATCGGGCGCGTCGACGAGGCCGAGGCGCACCTCTTGCAGGTGCTGGCCGCGAACCCGGCGATGGCCAAGGCCCGCGAGCACCTGGGCGCGTTGCTGCTGGCGCGCGGCGCGACGCTCAAGGCCGCCGAGCACCTGCGCGAGGCCGTGCGCCTGGGGTCGGCGTCGACCGGCGCGCAGGCCAACCTGGGCGACGCGCTCGAGCGGCTGGGCGACCGCGAAGGTGCGCGCGCGTCCTTCGAAGCGGTGCTGCGCCGGGACGCGCGCGATCTGCGCGCGCTGGTGGGCTTGGCGCGCCTCGCGATCGAAGCCGATCGGCCGGCGGACGCGGCGCAGTTCCTGGAACGCGCGCTGGAGCTGCAGCCGGGCAACCCGCAGGCGCTGCAGCAGCGCGCGCGGCTGCGCGTCCTCTCCGGCGACGAGGCCGGGGCGGCCGAGGACCTGCGCGCATCGATCGCCGCGCGTCCCGGCTGGTGGCTGCCGCGCATCGATCTCGCCTGGTTGCTGGCGTCGTCGACGACGCCGGGCGTGTCCGACCCCGCACGCGCACTGGCGCTGGCGGAGGAGGTCGTCGCGCGCACCGAGCGGCGCCACGCGGGAGCGCTCGACGCGCTCGCCCTGGCGCACGCCGCGCTGGGGCAGTGGCTGAACGCCGTGGGCCACGCCGACGAGGCCGCCGAGCGCGCGCGCGAAGCCGGCGAAGAAGCGCTGGCGGAGCGCATCGCGCGCCGCGCCGCGGCCTATCGGCGGGGGAGCATCGACCGGAGCGTGCCGCGGTGAGGCGCCGAGTGCGCCGCTGGTTCGCCGCCGCCGGCGCGCTGGTCGCGCTGCTCGCGATCGCGTGCGTGGCGGCGTTCCACGTCGCCGTCGGCCGGCCGGCGCACGACCCCGAGGATCTGGAGACCGCGCTCTCGCCCGCGGCGCGCGCGCTGGTCGAGGACCGGATCGCCGAGTTCCGGGCCGATCCCGCGTTCGACTACCACGTCCACGTCGTGGGCCTGGGCGTCGGCGATTCGGGCTGCCGCGTGAACGCGAAGTTCCTGTCGTGGGCGCACCCCCGCCAGCGCATCCAGTTCCTGGCGTACCAGCGCGCCACCGGGATCGACGACCTGGAGCGGGCCGAGACGCAGTACGTCGAGCGCTTCCTGCGCCTCGCGCGCGCCGCCGGCGTGTCGCGCTACGGCCTCCTGGCGTTCGACGCGCACTACGGTCCCGACGGCGCGCTGCACGAGGACGAGACCGAGTTCCACACGCCCTACGAGCACGTCGCGTCCGTCGCGCGTGCCGAACCGCAACTGTGCGAGGCGTTCGCGTCGGTCCATCCGTACCGCGCGGACGCGATCGCCGAGCTGGAACGCTGCGTCGCGGCCGGCGCGCGCATCGTGAAGTGGCTGCCCAACGCGATGGGCATCGACCCCGCCGATCCGGCCTGCGACGCGTTCTACGCGGCCATGGCGCGTCTGGATCTCGTCCTGCTGTCGCACGCCGGCGAGGAACAGGCGGTCGAGGCCGATGCCGCGCAGGAGCTGGGCAACCCGCTTCGACTGCGCCGCGCGCTCGACGCCGGAGTGCGCGTGATCGTCGCGCACTGCGCGTCGGCTGGACGGGGGATCGACCTGGACGACCCGCGGGGCGGAACGGCGGAGAACCTCGACCTGTTCCTGCGCCTGATGGACGATCCGAAGTACGCCGGCCGCGTGTTCGGCGAGATCTCGACCCTGACGCAGTACAACCGCTGCGGCCGTCCGCTGGCGACGATGCTCGCGCGCACCGACCTGCACGCGCGGCTCGTGAACGGCAGCGACTACCCGCTGCCGGCGATCGACGTGCTGTTCCGGACCGGTCAGCTCCGCGACCTGGGCTACCTCACCGCCGAGGAGGCGCGCCTGCTCGACGAGGTGTGGGACGTGAACCCGCTGCTGTTCGACCTCGTGCTGAAGCGCACGGTCAAGCACCCCGTGACGGGCGCGCGTTTCCCGCCCGGCGTGTTCCGCGCGCTGGCCTCCAGCGCTTCCCCGCGCTGAGCCCTCGGGGCGGGACCGCCGGTCGGCCGATCCGTGGCCGCGCCGCTGCGGCGCGGCCCGTGACGTTTCCTGCGTTGGCGGTAGACTCGTGCAGAGCGGCGCCCCGCGCGCCGCGCCCCCCGTTCCACCCACTTGCTTCGGCTTCACTCCATGACTCACCTGCTTCTTGACTGGCTGATCTCCCCGGGAATCGCGTTGGCCGGACTGCTCTCGCCGGGCGCGCTGCCGGCCGATGCCGCGCTGCTCGCGGCGTCCCCGCCCGCCCTGGCCGCATTCGGAGACAAGGAGGTGTGCAAGCTCGAGACCGAGATCTGCTCGAACTTCAACGGCACCGCGATTCCCGCCGGACGCACGGTGTGGTTCAACGCCGTGGCCAAGATCGTCCGCCCGCAGAACCAGCCGGCGGTGATCCTGGTCGGCCGGTCGATCGTGACCTTCACCGTCGGCGGCACGCCGCAGAAGGTGCTGATTCCGCCGACGCGCATCGAGTTCTCCGCCACCGCCACCCAGGCCGCGACGACGTTCAACGCCGGCCTGAACCGCTGGGAGACCGTCGTGCCGGCGAGCTACACGGGCAACGTCTTCGTGAGCGGCACGCCGCTGGCCGTCACGACGGCTCTGCCCGGCGGGATCAATCCGGTGTGCTGGTCGAGCGTCGTGGCGTCCGACACGCTGGGCGTCGAGTTCCGCTGGAAGTGGGCCGCCGCGGTCTACACGACGTTCGCGACGGACTACAACGACATCTGCGTGAAACCGATCGACGGGAGTTCCCAGAACCCCTACCCGAACTCGCACCACGCCGGAACGCCCGAGTGCTTCCTGCCCTTCGTGGTCGGCGGCGCGCGCGGCGGCGGCGGCTCGAACTTCACCGGCTCCTACAGCGGCACCGAGACCGTGCGCTGCGAGTGACGCGTGCGGCGCCTGGCGCCCTCACGGGCGCCAGGTGAGCTGCAGCGTGTTCGTCACGTTGAACGTCGAGGTCGTGCAGAAGGCCGCGGCGTTGCGGTAGCGCACGAGGTACGTGCGCGTCGTCGACGGCGCGCTGATGCCGCCGCGTACGGAGATCGAGGGTTCGCCCGGGATGGGGTACGTCATCGCGCCGCCCGGCGCCGGCAGGGTGCGGATGCGCACGAACGGCGGCTTGATGCACGACAGGCCGTCTCCGCCGACGAAGGTCGAGTACCCGTGCTGGAAGCCCGTGCCCTGGACCACGGTCGCCGCGGCGGCCGACATCCCGTCGGCCGTGAAGCTCAGCGTGTCGACGGCGAGGCTGGGATACCCGCTGGCGGCCACGCGCGCGCCGGAGGGGTTGAACGAGCTCGCGCAGCCGCGGCCGGGCGCGCCCGTGTTGCCGCACGGACAGGGGAGCCACGTCCCGTCGCCGTAGCACTGCTCGACGGCCGGCCCGGCGTGCTCGACGATCTCGATGTCGTCGATCAGCCAGCCGAGGAAGTCGTTCGCGGCCCAGTCGCCGATCCAGAACTCGAAGCGCAGCCGCACGGTCTGACCGGCGTACGCCGAGAGGTCGTAGCGCTCGTGCAGCCAGCGATCCGAACTGAGCACCGTGACGAGCGACGTCCACGACGCGCCGCCGTTGGTGCTGACCTGCGGCTTGCGCGTGTCCCAGATCCCGTCGTCCTCGCCGTCGGAGAGGCTCCGGAAGCGCAGTTCGAGGACGCCGTTCGTCACCGGGAGCGGGATGGCCTCGGTGCACGTCAGGTACTCGAAGTTCCACACGTCGCTGACGTTGAACGAGCAGGTCGTGGGCGAGCCGAACCAGACGCAGTGGCTGCCGCTGGGGAACGGCACGGCGACGGTACTGCACGGCTCGGCATCGTCCTGCGCGTTCCACAGGCCGGTCATCGTCCAGCGGCCGAAGCCGCTCTCGAAGTCCTCCTGGAAGTGGACGGTCTGGGCGGCGGCCGGTGCCGCGGCGGCGAACAGGGTGGCGAGCAGGGAGTCAGCGATACGGATCATGGCGCGATCCTCGGATCGGAGGCGGATGGCCTGGCTATTCCCCGGGGGCAGCGGACGTTGCAGCCGAGTGCGGAGAATCCGTCGCGGTCCACGCCACCGAGGTCACGCCGGTACGCCCCGAGGAGCCTCCGCGGGCACTGGCATCGTAACGCGCCCCCCGCCGGTCGAGCCTGGCTCCGTACTACCGTTCGCCGGCCAGCGTGATCAGGAGGTCGCTCTTGGAGATGCTGCCCACCAGGCGGCCGCCGCCGGGGTCGACGACGGGGATGCGCTCGCCGGGGTGCTCCGAGAACCGCGCCAGGGTCTCGCGCAGGCTCGTGTCGGGCCGCACGGTCGGGAAGTCCTCGCGCAGCAGGTCGACCGCGATCGCCAGCTTGCCGAGCGCCGGGTCGTTGAGGAACGGCTTGATCTCGTGCAGCGGGATCACGCCGCGGAACTGCTGCTCGGCGCCGACCACGTACAGGTTGTGGTGGCGGTTGCGCACGAAGCGCTCGACGATCTCCTCGAAGCGCGCGTTCTCGGCCACGCACGGCGGATCGGGCTTCATCAGGTCGCGCACGCGCAGGCCTTCGAGCGCCACCGTCGACGGCGCGGGCCGGTTGCGCAGCGACGAGGCGTAGATCGACTCGGAGCGCTGCGCGCGCGCCGCCGTGTAGGCCGTCACGCAGGCCAGCATCAGCGGCAGCACGATGTCGTAGTCGAGCGTCATCTCGAACAGCATCAGGATCGCCATGAACGGCGCGTGCGTCGTGCCCGCCAGAAGCGCGCCCATCCCGACCAGCGCGTAGGCGCTGGGGCTGCCCGTGTGGTCGGGCGACCAGGCGTGCACGATCGACCCGAACAGGCCGCCCAGGAGCGCCCCGACCAGCAGGGTCGGCGTGAACACGCCGCCCACCGCCCCGGATCCGACCGTGGCCGCGGTCGCCAGCAGCTTGAACGCCAGCAGCACGAGCAGCGACGTCCACAGCACGTTCGTGGACAGGATCTGGGACACCGAGTCCGAGCCGTTGCCCCACACGTCGGGCGTGTGCAGAGAGAGCACGCCCACGATCAGGCCGGCCGCGCTCATGCGCACCCAGATCGGGACGGGCCACGACGAGAAGAACGCGCTCGATTGCGACAAGAGACGCAGGAACCACGGCGCGAACCCGCCGACGATCAGGCCCAGGAACAGGTACGGGACCAGCTCGAAATAGTTGACCAGGCTGAACCGCGGCACGTCGAACAGGGGAGCCCCGCCCTGGAAGATGCGCGCGACCATCGTCGACATCACCGACGCCAGGATCAGCGGCCCGAGCGTCTCCATCGCGATCGTGCCCAGCACGATCTCGGCTACGAAGAGCGCGCCTCCAATCGGCGCGTTGTAGGCCGACGCCAGGCTGGCCGACGCGCCGCAGGCCACGAGCAGCCGCAGGCGCGGCCGCGGCATGTGCACGCGCCTCCCGATCGCGCTGGCGATGAGCGACGAGAGCTGCACCATCGGACCCTCGCGCCCGATCGATCCGCCCGAGCTGATCGAGAACACCGACGAGACGATGCGCACGAGCGACGGTCGGCTGCGGATCACGCCGTCGCCCAGCGTGATCGCCTCCATGTAGTCCGTTCCCTTGCGGCCGCGCGTGAAACGCATGCCGTAGTGCAGCACGAGGCCGGCCAGCAGCCCGCCCAGCGCAGGCACGAGCACGCGGCGCCACTCGGGCAGCGCGGCGGCGGTGGCCGCGAGGTCGTCCGTGCGGCCGGTCAGGCACCACTGCACTCCCGTCGTCACTTCGCGGAACGCCGCCGACGAGAGTCCGCCCAGGACGCCGATCAAGCCGGCCCAGAAGAACGTGACCTGGGTCTGGCCGGGCCGCAGGCGTTCCCACACCCACAAGCGCAGCCGGAGCAGGCGGGTGAAGAGCGGGCGGGCCACGCCCGGAGCTTAGGGGCGGCCGGTGCCGATGCAACGTGGAGCGCCGGGGTGCCAAGGAACCACCAGGAGAGCACGGCCTTCCCGTCAGCGGCAGCGCAGCTTCTCGGCGGTGGCGCTCGCCGGTCCGCGCGCTAGACTCCGCGCTCCTGTGCGGGCGGCGGCATGCGCCGTCCGCGTGACCCCTTGGAGCGCGATACGTCCCCCCTCATGAAGCCGACTGCCCTGGGAATGGTCGAGACCAAGGGTCTCGTGGGCCACATCGAAGCCGCTGACGCCATGGTCAAGGCGGCGCTGGTCGATCTCTACGGCCGCGAGAACATCACCGCCGGATTCTGGACGATGTTCGTCGTCGGCGAGGTGGGCGCGGTCAAGGCCGCGACCGACGCCGGCGCGGCCGCCGCGCGGCGCGTGGGCGAGCTCGTCAGCGTGCACGTCATCCCGCGCCCGCACGACCAGCTCTGGCGGATCCTGCCGAAGATGGCCCCGCTGCCCAAGGCGGGCGGCGCGGCGAAGCCGGCCGGCGGCAAGCAGAACCCGGACTGATCCGGTGCCGCCCGCGTCCGCCGGAAGGCGACGCGCGGGCGGCCCTGGAGGAACTCCGTGCAAGCACTCGATCCCGATCTGCGCGCCCTGCAGGACGTGCGCGACCACGTCGCGCGCGCTCGTCGCGCGTGCGAAGCCGTGCACGGCTGGGATCAGAAGCGCACCGACGCGGTGTGCGCCGCGATGGCGAAAGCCGCCGCGGCCGCGGCCTACGACCTGGGCCGCCTTGCGGTCGAGGAGACCGGGATAGGCCGCGTGCACTACAAGGTGCTGAAGAACCTGTTCGGCGCCGAGGGCACGTGGGCCTCGATCCAGCACGAGAAGACCGTCGGCGTCATCTCCCGCGACGAGAAGACGGGCGTCGTCGAGGTCGCGACGGCCTCGGGCGTCGTGGCGGGGATCATCCCCACCACGAACCCGACCTCGACCGCGATCTTCAAGGCGCTGATCTCGGTCAAGGGCCGCAACGCGATCGTCATCAGCCCGCACCCGCGCGCGCGGCGCTGCATCGGCGAGACGGTCGAGGTCATGCGGCGCGCGATCGAGCGCGCGGGGGGGCCGCCGGACCTCGTGTGCTGCCTGCCGAACCCGACGATCGAATCGACCGGCGCGCTGATGCGGCACAAGGACGTCGCGGTGATCCTGGCGACGGGCGGCACGGGCCTCGTGAAGGCCGCCTACAGCTCGGGCCGGCCGGCCTACGGCGTCGGGCCGGGCAACGTGCCGTGCTACATCGACCGCTCGGCCGACATCGCGCAGGCGGCGGCGATGATCACGTCCAGCCAGAGTTTCGACAACGCGACCTTGTGCTGCTCCGAGCAGGGTCTGGTCCTCGACGCGCCGATCGCCGACCGCCTGGTGGCCGAGTTGAAGAAGCGCGGCGCGCACGTGTGCGACGAGGACGAGACCAGGAAGCTCGCGAAGCTGTGCAACGTCGGCGGCCACATGAACCCCGACGTCGTGGGCCTCGATCCCTGCCGCATCGCCGAGATGGCCGGCTTCTCCGTGCCGCGGCACACGACGATCCTCCTGGCCTGGCAGGGCGGGATCGGCAAGCAATGGCCGCTCTCGATCGAGATCCTGGCGCCCGTGCTCTCCCTGCACAGAGTGGACGGCTGGGAGGAAGGCTGCCGCGCGTCGATCGCGATGCTGGAGTACGAAGGCCTCGGCCACACGCTCGGCATCCACTGCAAGGACGAGCGCGTGCTCGAGGCGTTCTTCCTGGAGAAGCCCGCCAACCGCATCATCGTCAACGGCCCTTGCTCGCAGGGCGCGGTGGGCTACTCGACGAACCTGATGCCGTCGATGTCGCTGGGCTGCGGGCCGCAGGCCGGGAACATCACCAGCGACAACATCACCGCGCGCCACCTGATCAACGTGAAGCGCGTGGCCTTCCCGCGCCGCGACTGGGCCGAGATCGACCGCCGCGACCACGAGCGCGCGGCTGCGCTGACGCGCGACGGACTGCCGCGCGGGTGCGGCCTCGCCGGCGATCCGGCGCTGGCCGGCGGCGCGCCGCCCGCGTCGTCGAGCGCGTTCACGCCGGACGCGTCCAGCAACTGGCGCGGCAATCCGCCGGTGGACGCGCCGCGCGCGCCGACGCCCGCCGCGACCTCCCCGACGGCCACGCCGTGGGCCGCGAAGGTCGGGCCGGCGACGAAGAGCGCGCCGCCCGTGTTCACGTCGCCGGCACCGGGCTCGGCCGTCGCGGTCGCGCCGCGCGCCGCGGCGCCGGCCCCCGCGCCGCGCGGAACGCTGCAGATCGGCGCCGGACTCTCCTCGCAGGAGATCCAGACGCTCATGTCGCACGCGGGCGCCGGCTGCCCGCTCGGCCCCTGCAAGGGCTGCCCGCACCACGAGGTGACGACCGGCGCCTGCAAGGCCTGACGTTCACCGACCGCTTCTCTCCTGACACGCAAACGAGGACTCCATGGACAGCATGATCGCCCTGGGAATGATCGAGACGAAGGGTCTCGTCGGCGCCGTCGAGGCCGCCGACGCCATGTGCAAGGCCGCCAAGGTGACCCTGCTGGGCAAGGAGCGTTCGGGCGGCGCGCTGATGACCGTGCTCGTGCGCGGCGAGGTCGGCGCGGTGAAGGCCGCCGTCGAGGCCGGCGCGGCCGCCGCCAAGCGCGTCGGCGAGCTGGTCAGCCAGCACGTCATCCCGCGCCCCGCGGGCGACCTGGACCTGTTCCTCCCGCCGCTGCCCGAGTCCAAGTGATGCGGGGCATCCCGCGCGCGTGATCGCGCGCGGATCCGGCGATGGCGCAGTCAGGTGTCGAGCTGCGCGGCGCGGTGTTCCTGGACCAGATGCAGGCCCAGCTCGCCGCGACCGTGGCCACCAACTCGGACGGGTTCTTCCCCGTCGCGGGCGAGTCCGCGTTCTGGCTCGAGGTGCAGCCGGGCATCGTGATCAACCGCCTGATGGACGTCGCGCTGAAGAGCTGCGACGTGAAGCCGGGCGCACTGGTGACCGAGCGCAGCTACGGCACCCTGGAGGTGCACGGCCCCGACCAGGGCATGGTGCGCCAGGCCGGCGACACGATCCTGAAGGCCGCCGGCGTGACGCTGGACGACGCGCTGCAGCCCAACCTCATGACCAGCGAGGTGATCCGCAAGATCAGCGACCACCACGCGATGATGATCAATCGCACGCGCGCGGGGATGCTCGTGCTGGGGCACGACACGCTCTACACGCTGGAGGTGAACCCGGCCGTGTACGTGCTGCTCGCGGCCAACGAGGCCGAGAAGGCCTCGCCGATCCGCATCGTGGGCCTGGGCGCCGAGGGCGCGGTCGGGCGGCTGCGACTCGCCGGCACGGACGCCGAGATCGACGCGGCGGTGCTCGCCGTGCGCCGCGCGCTGAGCGGCCTGCGCGGACGGCCGAACACGGGGACGGTCTGATGTTCCTGGGGCGCGTCGTCGGCGAGGTGTGGGCCACGCGCAAGGCCGACGACCTGTCGGGCCTGCGCCTCCTGGTCGTCCAGGCGCTCGACGAGCGCCGCGCGCCGGGCGCGCCCAAGGTCACGCCGGTCGTCGCCGCCGATCCGCTCGGCGCCGCGCTGGGCGATCACGTGGTGGTGGCCTTCGGCAAGGCGGCGCGCGTCGCGACGCTGGGCCTGGACGGCGACTTCGCGTTCGAGGCGGCGATCGTGGGCATCGTGGACGACTTCGACGTGCCGGGCGCGCCGGAGAGCTGGCGCCTGGGCGCGCCGGCCGCGCGGCGGGGGAGCGCCTGATGCTGATCGGCACCGTCGTCGGCAACGTGTGGGCCACGCGCAAGGACCCGACGCTGGGAGGCCTGCGCTTCCTGGTGGTGCGCCCCTACACCACCGGCGCCGACGACTCGGCCGAGACGATCGTGGCCGCCGACCCGCTCGGCGCGGGCATCGGCGAGCGCGTGCTGGTCGTGTTCGGCCGCGCCGCGCGCCACGCCATCGGCAAGGGGCACGACATCGGATTCCAGACCGCGATCGCCGCGATCATCGACAAGATGGAGCTCGAGGACGGCCGCATCGTCGGCCCGACGCGCGAGCACGACCAGCCCGGGAGGGCCAGGAAGACATGAACCGCAACGACCAGAACCCCGAGTTGCGCGACGACGTCGCGCCGGACGTGGCCATCGGCGTGCTCGAGCTGTGCTCGGTGGCGCGCGGCGTCGAGGTGGCGGACGCCGTGCTCAAGGCGGCGCACGTCGAGATGCTCTTCGCCACGCCCGTGCAGCCGGGCAAGTACGTGCTGCTCTTCACCGGCCAGGTGCAGGACGTGCGCGCCGCCGCCGCGCGCGGCGCGGGTCTGGCGGGACAGGATCTCGTCGACCAGCTCGTGATCCCGCAGATCCACGAGCAGGTCGTGCCGATGCTGCGCCGCAAGGGCGGGCGCATCAACGGCCAGCTCGATGCGATCGGCGTCGTCGAGACGACGACCGTCGCCTCCTCGATCTCGTCGGCGGACATCGCGCTGAAGACGGCGACCGTGGACCTGATCGACATCCGCATCGCCAACGGCCTGGGCGGCAAGAGCTTCTTCACGCTGACGGGCGAGGTCAGCGACGTGCGCAGCTCGGTCGCGGCCGGTGCGCGCACGGCGCAGGAGCGCGGGCTGCTCGCGCGCGAGGTCGTGATCCCCAGGCCGCACCCCGAACTCGTTCAGCACCTCTAGGAATCCAGGTCCCGTGTCGCGCCGCTTCCTCACCGCCGAAGACGTGCGCCGGCAGGCCGCCGGCGGACAGGTCGTGGTCGATGCCGACACGCTGGCGACGCCGCACGCGCTGGAACTCGCGCGGCAGATGGGCGTGCGCATCGTGACCGGGACCGGCGCGCCGTACAGCGAGCCGGCGCCGGACCGCGGGCCCGACGCCGCGCGCGCGCTGACCACGCTGCCGCACCTGCCCGAACCGATCGACGACAACGAGATCGCGACCGGCGTCGTGATCACCGCCGTGGGACGCAACCGGCCCGGCGTGCTGGCCGAGATCACGACCGCGGTGGCCAAGACGCGCGGCAGCGTGCACGGCATCTCGCAGAAGATGATCGAGGGCTACTTCCACATGGTGCTGACCGTGGAACTCCCGCCCGGCACGAACTTCGGGGAGGTCAAGGCCTGCCTGGAATGCCTCGGCGGCCAGGACGACTACGTGGTGCGCGTGATGCACGAGCGGGTGTTCCGCTTCATGCACCGCATCTGATACGGAGTCAGGACGTCCGGCACACGTTGGCGAACATCGTGTGCTAGTTGTCCCGACTCCGGATCCGCGCGGCGACGTGCGTCAACGCGCGGGCCAGGCGCCAGCGCACCGTCGACTCGGGCATGCCCAGCCGGCGCGCGATCTCGGGCGAGGGCACGTCGAAGCAGTGCCGGAGGCAGATCAACTCGCGGTCGGTCTCGTCCAACTCGTCCAGGGCGCCCTGCAGGCGCCGCAGGTCCTCGGCGCGCTCGGCGTGCGCGCTCGGGCTGGCGGGGATCGAGCTCCGGTCGGGTGCGGACGCCGCGCCCAGCGCGGACGCACCGCCGGCGACGCGCCGCGGGTCGCGCTTCCCGGCGCCGTGGAACCGGCTCTTGGACAGGATCTTGTGCAGCACGACCCCGTGCATCCAGCGCCGGAACTCCGCGTCGTCGGCGAACTGCGGCGGCGCGGCCTCGTCGAGCATCTCGCGGGCCGCGGACTGCACCAGGTCCGACAGCGGCTCGCGTTCGCGCAGCTCGCGCCCCGCGCGCAGCCGCACGTAGGAGCGCAGCGCCGGCAGGTTCCGTGCGAGCCGCTCGCCGAGCGCGGGGGTCTCGGGGCCCGGGCGGCGTTCCGCGATGGTCGTGCGATGGGTGCGCATGCGGGGTGGACGATTCCACGGCGGCCGCGGCGGACGCGCAAGCCGTAAGCTGTGGGGGATGTCCGCCACGCGTTCCGGCGAGCCCTCCACCGAGGCGCGCACGGCGTTCGCCCGGCTGCTCGAGCGGCGCGAGCGCGGCGAGCCCGTGGACTTCGCGGCCGAGATCGAGGCGGCCGGCGCGCTGGCGCCCGACCTGCGCACGCTGCACGCCGGCTGGCGCCGCCTGCAGCACCTGTTCGACGGCCTCGACGGCCAGGAGAGCGCGCTGCGCTCCGTCGCACGAGGTTCGCGCGCGGAGATCGACCCGGAAGCCGCGGCGCTGCTCGAGGCGCTGGCAGATCCGGAGCGCGGCGCGCGGCGCTACGAACGCCTGGAGCTGCGCGCACGCGGCGCGATGGGCGAGGTCTGGCGCGTGCACGACCGCGATCTGGACCGCGAGGTCGCGATGAAGATCCTGCGCGCACGCTGGGAGCCGGGCGTGCCGTCGCGCGCGGCAGGGCTCGTGCGCCGCTTCCTGGCCGAGGCACGCCTGCTCGCGCGCCTGGAGCACCCGGGCATCCTGCCGCTGTTCGACCTGGGCCTGGACGGCGCGGGCCGCGTGTGGTTCACGCTGCCGCTCGTGCGCGGCGAGACGCTGGCCGAGCTGCTCGCGCGCGGCGGCGCGCCGCTCACCGGAGTGCTGGAGATCCTGCTGCGCGCGTGCGACGCGGTGCAGTACGCGCACGCCCGCGGCGTCCTGCACCGCGACCTCAAGCCCTCGAACATGCTCGTCGGCGAGTTCGGCGCCGCGTACGTCGTGGACTGGGGCCTGGCCCGCCTGCGCCGCGACGCCCCGCCCGGCGCGGATCGTGCGCCGCCCGATCGCGACCCGTCCGGCGCTGCGGACGACGCGTTCGGAACGCGCCACGGCGACGTGGTCGGGACGCCGGCGTACATGGCGCCGGAGCAGGCCGCGGGTCGCCTCGCGGACGTCGGTCCGCGGGCGGACGTCTACGCGCTCGGCGCGATCCTGTACCACGCCCTGTGCGGACGCGCGCCCTACGACGAGGCGCGCGAGGCCGGCACGGACGTCGTGGCCGCGGTGCGCGCCGGACCGCCGGAGGCCCTCGCGGTCCGCGCTCCCGATGCGGCGCCCGAACTCGTCGCGGTCGCGGACAAGGCCATGGCGCGCGATCCGCGGGACCGCTACGCCGACGTCGGCGCGCTGGCGGCCGACCTGCGCGCATTCCTGGCGGGCCGCGTCGTGCGCGCGCACCGGTCGGGGGCCTGGCCCGAACTCGTCGCCTGGGTGCGCCGGAACCGCGCGCTCGCCGGCGCGCTCCTGGCCGCGTTCGTGCTGGCCTTCGCGGGACTGGCGGCGTGGAGCGTGCAGCGCGAGCGCGCGGCGCGCGAGGTGCTGCGCCTTTCGGACGTCGCCCGCCTCTCCGACCTCCTGCGCCGCGCCGAGGCGCTGGGCGAACCCGTCAGCGAGCGCCGCGCGGAGTTCGAGCGCTGGCTCGAGGACGCCGCGCAACTCGTCGCGCGCCGCGACGTCCACGCCGCGAGCCTGGCGCAGCTCGAGGCGCGCGCGAGCCGGTCGGACCCGCTCGACGGAACCAGCGACGAGGATCGCTGGCGGCGCGCGGTGCTCGAGGAACTGGTGCGCGGGCTCGACCGCCTAGCGGATCCCGATCCGCGACCGGGGGGCATCGCCGGCGTGCGCGCGCGCCTGGAGCGGGCCCGCGACCTGGAGCGCGCGAGCCTGGTCGACGCGGCGCCCGCCTGGCGCGCGGCGCGCGACGCCGTCGCGGCGAGCGCGACCTACCGCGGCCTGGATCTCGCGCCGCAGAGCGGCCTCGTGCCGCTCGGCGCCGACCCCGACAGCGGCCTGCAGGAGTTCGCGCACCTCGCCAGCGGCGCGCCGGCGGCGCGCGGCGCGGACGGGCGGCTCGCGCTGAAGCCGGAGTCCGGCGTCGTGCTCGTCCTGATTCCCGCAGGCTCGTTCCGGATGGGCGCGTCGCGCGCCGGCTGGCCCGACGAACCCGGATCGGATCCGTGGGCCGCGATCGAGGAAGGGCCGACGCGGACCGTGCGCCTCGCGCCGTTCCTCGCGGCCAAACACGAGATCACGGTCGCGCAGTGGGAACGGCTGGCCGCCGCGAGCCCCGCGTGGCACGCGCGCACCGCGCCGGGCGCGGCCGCCGGCCTGCTGCCGGTCGAGAGCGTCACGTGGGACGAGGCGCGCACGGTGCTGGGGCGCGCCGGCCTCGCCCTGCCGACCGAGGCGCAGTGGGAGTGCGCCGCGCGCGGGGGCACGGCCTGGCGCTGGTGGTGCGGTCCCGAGCCGGGTTCCCTGCGCGGCGCCGTGCACGGGCAGGGAACGCTCGACCCGCGCTCGGCACGCGAGTCTGCGCCGGTCCGCGTCGACGATCTGCGCGCCAACGGCTTCGGCCTGTTCCACGTGCTCGGCAACGTCGCGGAGTGGACGCTCGATCCGTGGAGCGACGAAGCCACGACCGGTCTGCGCGCGGACGACGGCCTGCGCCTCGCGGGCGAGAGCGACCAGCACGCGCTGCGCGGAGGCCACTACCAGAGCGGTGCCGGCGACCTGCGCTGCACGGCCCGCGAACGCGTGCCGGCGCAATGGCGCGACCGGCGCGTGGGCGTGCGCGCGGTGCGGGCGCTGGATCCGTGAACGGGGGGACGCTGCGTCAGAACGTCCAGCTCATCCCGACCACGACGCCGAACCCGGGCGCGTCGAAGCCCGATCCGTGCACGCGGTAGGCCCGGTCGAGGATGTTCTGCACGCCGACCATCCAGCTCGTCCCCGAGCGCTCGCCCAGCGGACCGCCGCACGTGAGGTCGAGTCGCTCCCAACTGCCCGTGCCCTCGGGGTTGATGCGCGGATCGGCCAGGTCGTCGGGGTTCAGCCGGTCCTGACCGTCGGCAAGCGTCAGGCGCAACTCGGCCCAGCGCAGCCACGTCCACAGCGGCGTCGCGGGATCGTAGCCGAGCGCGACGAAGCCGTTGAGCGGCGCGATGCGGCGCGCGGGCACGTCGTCGTACGTGGCCTCGCCGGTCAGCGGGTTGATCGTTCCGTCGTACTGCTGGCCCCGCGTCCAGGCCACGCCGCCGCGCGCGAGGAAGTCGGCGTCCGAGCCGCCCAGTCGCCGTTCGACGTGCAGTTCCGCGCCGTACACATCGACGCGCCCGGTGTTGTCGCGCAAGTAGGTCTCGTCGCCCAGCGTCCCCGGATCGCCGGCGTCGACGAGCCGGCGTCCGATGGTGTCCTCGATCCGCGTGAAGTAGCCGACGACCGCGCCCTTCCAGGTGGGGCTCGACTGCTCGACGCCGAACTCGACCGTCACGGCCTGCTCCGGGTCGAGGTCGGGGTTGGCGAGCTCCGTGCCGCCGAAGACCGTGCCGTTGCGCGCCAGATCGTCCAGGTGCGGCGCGCGGAATCCCTGCGCGACGCCGGCCGTCGCGCGCCAGGCGTCCGAGAGGTCGTAACCCAGGCCCAGCGAAGCCGTCAGCGCGTCGAAGTCGCCCGATTCGTGCGGCCCGCCGGCCGGGCCGCTCGTGAACTGGTCGAAGCCGAACCGGAAGAACGAGTAGCGCACGCCGACGGTCACGTCGACGGGATCGAAGGACGCGATCTCGTCCTGCACGAACACGCCGGTCGTGAGGTAGCTGGAGTCGGGCGCGAAGGGCGGCACGCCCGGCGTCGACGCGCCCGTGCCGATGTTCACGTTCGTGCGCGAGCTGTCGACGTCGTCCAGCTCGGCGTCCAGTCCCCAGGTGAGCAGGTGGTCCGCGTGGATCCGCTTGCGCCAGTCGACGCCCAGCCCGAAGGCCTGGATCTCTTCGGTCTCCAGGCGCCGCTGCGACGAGCCCGTGCTCCGCAGCCGCCGGTCCTCGGTGTACTCGCGCAGCGAGAGGCGCGCCTGGAAGCGGTCGGCGATCCCGCCCGCCTCGGCGTCCTCGTAGGCGAGCAGCAATTGCCGCTGGTCCTGCACCTCGAACTCGAACTCGGCGTTCGACGGCTGCGTCTGCCCGAAGCCCACGTTCAGCCGGTCGGTGCGCGGGACGTCGAAGTCGCGGTGCACGCCGGCCGAGAGGCGCAGCGAGCGCCAGCGGTCGATGCCGTGGACCCAGGACCCGAACACGCCGCCCGCGTCGTAGCCGGTGTTGTCGATCCAGCCGTCGGCCGAGCGCAGCTCGTTGAACTGCGCCCAGGATCCGGACACGAAGAAGCCGTCGCGGTCGGTCGACCAGGCCGCGTGCGGCGAGACGAAGTGGCCGCGATTCGCGCTCTGGTAGCGGGCGTCGACGCCCGCGTCGAATCCGTTCACCGCGCCCTGCGCATCGACGCTGCCGGGCAGCCGTCGCCGGGTCCAGATCAGGATCGTGCCGCCGATCGCGTCCGAGCCGTACTGCACCGAACCCGGGCCGCGCACGATCTCGACGCGCTCGACGATGCCGGGGTCGATCGTGTTGAGCGACTGGTTCGGACCCAGGCGCGTCGTCGCGTCGTTGAGGCGCACGCCGTCGACCACGATCAGCACCTTCTCGCCGATGAACCCGCGCAGGATCGGCGCGCCGCCGCCCACGTTCGTCTCCTGCAGCCACAGGCCGGTTCCGGCCGCGCGCTCGATCATGCGGGGCAGGGAGCGTTCGCCGGTGCGCGCGAGGTCCTCGGCCGTGAGCACCGTCACGTCGGCCGCGGCGGCTGTGACCGGGACCGTGGAGCGCGGGGCTGTGACGGTGGTGACGGGGGGCAGGGCGTCCTGCGGGAGTGCGATCGGCATGGGTCGTGGCGGGCGGAGGAAGGCGTGGGGACGAAGACGAGACTCTCCTGGAGAGCGCGGCGGCGGCCGCCTCCGCCAAGTCCATTCCACGAAAATATGCGGGGTCCCGCGGGGTCAGCGGAGCCGGAACGAGATGGTGTGGTCGACCGGGGGAGGCCGGGCGTCGCCCCCGACCCCCGCCAGCGCGAATCTCCAGCGCCGCAGGGCGTCGACGGCGGCCGCGTCGAGCAGCTCGCTGCCGCTCGAGGCCAGCACGTCGACCGCCGCGACCGCACCCGTGGCGTCGAGGAACATGCGGCACACGACCTCGCCCTCGATCCCGCGCCGGCGCGCCGGCTCGGGATAGGCGGGCGCGGGCGCGACGACGAGACGCGGCACGGCGGTCGCGCGGTCATCCGCCGCGACCGTGGGCCCGCCTGCGCTGCCGTCGCCGCCGGTCGCGAGCTCCGCTCGCGGGGCTTCGCCCGTGCCGCCGCGAGCCCGGGCTGCGCCGGCCGCTGCCGCGCCGACCCGCGCAGCGAGACCGCGCGCC
>CAZKIO010000066.1:0-23593 GCA_964552795.1 uncultured Planctomycetaceae bacterium | reverse complement strand
CAACGGGAGCAGGTGGCGCGCAGAAAAAGTGCAGCGGGCTGGGACAGTACCGGCCTTGAGCCGCTCTCAGGCGCGCGCCACGCGCAGGACCTCGACCTCGGCGTTGTAGTCGGGTACGCCGCCCTCGGGGTCTGTGCGCCCGGCCGGCAGAAGCACGTTGGCCTCGGGCCAGTGCGCCTGCAGCGTCCCGGCGGCCACGTCAGCCAGGAACGCCCGCCCGCGCATCTCGCCGTGCTCGTTGCGCAGGAGCAGCGGATCGTCCTGCGCGAGGCCCAGGCGCGCGGCGTCGGCGGGCGCGACGAACACGTGGTCGCGGGCGGCGCCGGTCAAGGGGTCGACGTCGCGCTGCACCATGGAGTTGAACTGCTTGCCGCGCCGCGTCGAGAGCACGAAGCGGTCGGGGGCCATCCGCGGGACTGGCACCGCGACGGCGCGAAAGTGCGCGCGTCCGTCGTCCGTGGGGAAGTTCCGGTGCGCGCACAGCCGCGGGCCGCCCCACTGGAACTGGTCGCCGGCCTGGCGCAGACCGGCGATGCCGCGGTAGAAGGGCACGGCGCGCTCGATGTCGGCGCGGATCGCGGCGCCGTCCGCGAACTCGACGCGCGCGGCGGCCTCGGGCCGCACGGCGCGCGCGAGGTCGAGCAGGAGTTCCCATTCGCTGCGGGCCTCCCCGGGCACGTGGCCGGGAATCTGCGGCGAGAAGATCACGCGCCGCTCCGTGCTGGTCTCGGTCCCGCCGTCCGTCTGCTCGTAGCGCGTGCGCGCCGGCAAGAGGTACGCGACCTCGGCGGGCTCGACCAGCATCTGCGACGTCACCACGATGTCGCTGTGGATGCGCAGCGGAATCCGCTCCAGCGCGCGTTCGACGCGCGCTGGGTCGGGCAGCGTCTCGAGGAAGTTGCCGCCGATGCAATACAACGCGTCGAGCTCGCCGCGGCCGGCCGCCTCGAGGTACTCGACCGTCGTGAGCCCGGTGCGGTCGGGCACGGGGAAACCCCACAGGTCGGAGAAGCGCCGCGCGCTGGTGGCATCGATCGGGACGCCGCCGGGAAGGGCCGTCGAGTAGCAGCCCATCTCGGCGCCGCCCTGCACGCCCGAGTGCCCGCGGATGGGCATGAGGCCCGTGCCGGGGCGGCCGACGTACTCGCGCAGGAGCGCCAGGTTCACGAGGCCGCGCACGGTGTCGGCACCGTGGGCGTGCTGCGTGATGCCCATCGACCACACGAAGACGCCGCGTTCGGCGCTGCGCAACTCGGCCGCGAAGTCCTCGACCTCGGCCAGGTTCGTGCCGGCGCGTCGGACCAGATCGTCGAGAGAGAGGGCGTCCAGCGAACGCTTCCACTCCTCGAAGCCGCTGGTCGCGCTGCGCACGAACTCCTCGGCGTGCCAGCCCTGCGCGACGACGACCTTGGCGACGGCCGAGAGGAACGCCAGGTCCCCGCCCACGCGCACGAGCCAGTGACGGTCGCACAACCGCGTCCCGAACAGCGCGGATTCGGCCGACGAGGGGATCCAGTAGCGGTCCAGGCCCGGCTCGCGGAAGGCGTTGACCGACAGGATCCGCGCGCCGCGCCGCTTGGCCTCCGCCAGGTACTTGGTCGTCACCGGCTGGTCGTTGGCCGGGTTCGAACCGAAGAACACGATCAGGTCGGCGTCGTTCCAGTCCGTGTACGAGCACGTGGTCGCCGCCACGCCGACCGTCGTCTTCAGGCCGCTCGTGCTGGGCGAGTGGCACAGGCGCGCGGAGTTGTCGACGTGGTTGCTGCCCAGGAAGCGCATGACCTTCTGCGCGACGTAGTAGACCTCGTTGGTCACGCCGCGGCTGGTCACGTACATCGCCGTGCGCCAGGGATCGCAGGCGCGCCAGCGCGGCCCGACCTCGCGCCACAGCTCCTGGAACGTGATGCGCGTGAAGCCGCGTTCGCCGCGCCGCCGCCGCATCGGGTGCGGGATGCGGCCCAGCGCGCGCAGTTCCTTCGACGTGCGGGCCCGCAGCGCCTGCGCATCCGCCAGCACCGCGGGATCGAGCGCGCCCATCGTGTTGAGGCGCAGCAGCTCCAGGCGCACCATGCACAGGTGCGTGCCGGGGATCGTCCAGTCGCGCAGGCCGCTCGTGCCCAGCGCGCAGCCGTCGCAGACGCCCTTCGAGAGCACCTTCCAGGCGTAGCCCAGGGCGTCGCGGTTGGCCCACACGATCCGCGCCATCTCGCGGAAGTGCCTCGGCTTCGTGCGGCCGAGGCCGAACGGGCTCCAGCCGGCGGCCAGCGACAACAGGCTGCGTTGCTTGCGCGTCATGGCGAGGGGAGAGGTCTACAACGCGCCGCGCGCTTCTTCCAGCGCGCGCGCGGGATAGGATTCAGCCGCCCGTGTCCGCCCGTTCCGCACCGACCGCCGCCAGCGCGCGCCGCACCTTCCCGGTGCGCACGGAACGGGTCCGCTGCAGCGTGTGCGGCGAGGACCGCGCGCGCCCCTACCGCGCCGGCATGTACCGCATCGGCGACGTCGCGTTCGACCTGGTGCGCTGCGTGTGCGGGATGGTCTACGTCAACCCGCGCCCCGACGGCCCGACCCTGGGCGCGATGTACGACGATCCGGACTACTACACCGAGGGCTACAACCTGGGTGTCGAGTCCGAGAACTACTTCGACCGGCGCGACGAGCTGCTCGCGATGTACGACGGGGTCGTCGCGCAGTACGAGCGCGAGTGCGGGATCCAACGCGGCCGCCTGCTCGAGCTCGGAAGCGCCGGCGGGTTCTTCCTCGAAGCGGCGCGGCGCCGCGGCTGGACCGTGCGCGGCGTCGAGCTGTCGCCGCCCGCCGCCGAGTACTCGATCCGCGAGATGAAGCTCGACGTGTTCCAGGGCCTCCTGGAGGACGCGCCCTTCGAGCCGGGGAGCTTCGACCTGGCCCTCGCCGACAACGTGCTGGAGCACACGACCGACCCGCTGGGCGTGCTGCGGCGCCTGCACGAGCTGCTGCGGCCCGGCGGTGCGCTGGTGGTGATCGTGCCGAGCTACGTGAATTCGATCTTCTTCCGCGGGATGCTCGCGGCGCAGAAGCTGATCCCGCGCGCGCTCCTCGGGAAGCAGACGCTGAAGCTCCTCAAGTTCGACGGCGCGGACTCGGGCTATCCCTACCACATCCTCGAGTTCGACCTCTGCGCGCTGCGCACGCTGGCCGAGCGCGCCGGTTTCCGCGTCGAGAAGGCGGAGCGTTCGGTGCCGCTGCCCGCGCACCTCTTCAAGAACCCGCGCCCGACGCTCGCGCAGCGCCTGCAGCGCGGGGTGTTCCGCACGCTCGACGGCCTGATGCGCGTCGGCCTGCTGCCGGGCGCACGCCTGCGCGTCGTGCTGCGCCGGCCCTGAGCGCTCACCACACGCGGATCTGGGACGTGCCTGCCCGCCAGCTCCGCTCGTACGCGGATCCGCGCGCCCGCTCGGCGGCCGCGTCGAGCCGCGCGCGCTCGCCCGGGATCCGCCGCCAACGGAGACGTTCGCACAGGATGCCGTGGCCGCGCGCGAACTCCGGCAATGCGCCGCCGCGCCGCGCGAGCAGGTCGTCGTTCTCCTCCAGGATGCGCGCGCTGTCCCAGGGCAGCGGCAGCGCGACCCCGGGAGAGGCGAGGCCTTCCCACAGTTCGTCGGCCCACGCCGCGGTGAGCGCCGGATGCAGCCGGGCGGCGCACTCCTCGACGCCGTCGATCGGGAGACGCTCGACGTGCACCAGCCAGCGCAGACCGTGACCCAGCCCGCGCACGAGCAGGGGATGCCATTCGGCGGGCCACGGCGCGACGAAGGCGGCGACGTCGAGGGTCCAGGCGTCGCCGTCCTGCCGTCGCGCGCGTTCACAGGCGCGCACTCCCAGGTTGAAGCCCAGTGCGACCACGACGGGTTCCCGGATCGTCAGGGTCGGCAGGGTGCTCACCGTGCGCACGATCTCGGCGTCGGAGAGGTCGTTGCGCGCGCTGACCAGCACGCGCGCGATCTGCGGCGGGTTGTAGCCCTTCAGGTTGCGGCCGACGTCCGTGTCCGCGAAGGTGAAGTCGACGACGGCCACACTCGACAGGCTCGGGATCGCGAACGCGGTGAGCAGCGCGCAGCCCGCGAACCGCGCCGCGCCGCGTTGCGCGAGCCAGCGGTCGCTCCACACCGCGACCGCGATCAGCGCGAAGAGCAGCGCCGGCAGGTAGTAGCGGTAGCCCGCGATCTCGACCGGCGGCGTGTGGCCGCCCAGGCGGAAGTTCGAGACGCCGTAGGCCAGCGCCGCCAGCGGCAGGTACAGCACGAAGGGCACGAGCTTCGCGCGCTGGAAGGCCGCGATCCCGGCGCCCTCCGCGGCGTCCGGGGCGCGCAGCAGTCCGCGGGCGAACGCGCCCAGGCTGGCGAGCACCGACGGCAGGCTGGCGATCCAGGCCAGGACGACGGCCGCCAGGAAGAGGACGCTCAACGCCTCGCGCGACAGGCCGAGGAACGGTTCGAACACCGGCGCGCGGAGGAGCTCGGGCCCCAGATACTCGCCGATGCGCGCCAGGACATCCGCTCCGCGTCCGCTGTTCTCGTTGCCGAACTTCGCGTCGAGGAAGCCCAGACCGCGCGCGCCGGTCCACAGGTTGATCGCGACCAGCGGGGCGATGCCCAGCGCGAAGCCCGGCAGCACCCAGGCCGCGTCGCGGACGAAGCGCCGCGCGCCACGCAGACCCAGGTGCATCCCGACCAGGATGCCGACCGGGATGATCGCGCCCAGGAACACGAACAGCGCGAAGCCCGAGGCCGCGCCGCACGCGAACAGCCCCGCGCGCGACTTGCGCGGGTCCGCGAACCAGCGGTAGGTCACGGTCAGCGCCAGCAGGGAGAAGAACAGGTTCTCGAAGTGGTTGCCGGAGTTGATCAGCGAGTACTTGGTGAGCGTCGGCGGCCCGACCGCGAACAGGAACGCGCCGACGTCGGCCGCGCGCGCGGAGAAGTGGCGCCGCAGGAAGCTCCACAGGAGGACGAGCGTCGCGAGCCCGATCGCCGCCGGCAGCAGCTTCAGCGCCAGGTAGCTCGACCCGCACAGCGCGAACACCGGCACCGTCAGGAACCCCATCAGGATCTGGCCGGCGGCGTTGTCGTAGAAGTAGGCGAGCGGGAGGTCGACGCCGCGCAGTCGGAGCTCGGCCAGCGTCCCCATGGGGAACAGCTCGTACATCGGCAGCGCGACCGTCTCGAAACCGGTCCACAGGATGAGCCCGCGCAGCGCCGCGTAGAGCAGCACGGCGAGGACCAGACCCAGCGGCAGGCGGCGCGTCATCGCGGCGGAGAGGCTAGCAACCGCCCGGGCTAGATGCGGCCGGTCCAGCTCATCCAGCGCAGCTTCAGCACGGTGAAGTACCCCTGCAGCAAGAGGCGGAACGTCAGGGTCGACTCGCCGTGCAGGCGGTTCTGGAACTCGATCGGCACCTCGGCGACGCCGATGCCCGCGCGCGCCGTCTTGAACAAGAGCTCCTGCACGATCGCGGGGCCGGGCGAGAAGGTCTCGGCGACGCGGATCGCCTCCAGCGTCTCGCGTTTCCAGGCGCGGAACCCCGAGTTGCAGTCGCGCACCGAGACCCCCAGCACGACGCGGATGTACAGGTTCGCCACGCGCGTGATCCAGCGCCGGAGCGCGCCCCGGTCGGCATCCTTGCCGCCGTCGGTGGCGCGCGACCCGAGCACGAGTCCCACCGGCGTCGGACCGCCGTTGAGCCGCCGGATCATGCCGGGGATGTAGCTCGGCCGGTGCGACAGGTCGGCGTCCATCTCGATCACGACGCGCGCTCCCATCGCGAGCGCGCGCACGAACCCGTCGCGCCCCGATCGGCCGCGGCCGCGGTCGGCGGTGCGGTGGATCAGGTGCACGCGCGGATCGGCCGCCGCGCGCTCGGCGACGATGCGCCACGTCCCGTCGGGCGAGTCGTCGTCGATCACGACCACGTGGAAGCCCGGCCCCAGGGCGAGGAGCTGGTCCAGGAGCGGCCCGACGTTCCCCGCCTCGTTGTAGGTCGGCACGGTGACGACGACCGCCGGCCCGGGCGGCGGCGGATCCTCGTGGGCCTGCGCGGTCGGCGGGGGAGGCATGCGGAACGGTCGGTGAGCGGCCTGAACGGCGAGCACCGGGCCCGCGGAGCGCGCGGCGCAGGATAGCTCCGCCCCCCGGCCGGCGGCAACGCGCGGGGATCCGTCTCAAGCGGGCGGGAAGGACTTTCCGATAGGCCACCAGCCCCCGGACCGGCGCACGCCCATGACCCAACCACAGCCACCCACCCGGCGCTCGCGCGTCGGCGACCTGCTCGTCGAGCACGGACGCATCACGTCGGACGAACTGGCCGCCGCCCTGGCCTACCGCCAGGAGCGCGGGGTCAAGCTGGGCCAGGCCCTCGTCGCCCTGCACCTCGTCTCGCAACAGGACATCGCCTGGGCGCTGCGTTCGCAGGGCAAGGTGCACTGCCTGCACCTCGTGCCCGGCATCGTGGAGCGGGACATCGCGCGCGGCCTGCCGGCCGCCATGGCGCGGCAACTGTGCGCGATCCCGGTGCACCGCGTGACGGGTCGCGTCACGGTCGCGATGGAGGATCCCGACGAGGAGTACGACGTGGAGGCGATCGGCCTCGCGCTGGGCGAGCCCGTGTTCCCCGTCTACGCCGATCCCACGCGCATCCGCGAGTGCATCGACGCCGTCCACGGGCGCGAGACCGGGCACTGCGGCGTCGGCGCGACGCCGACGGCCGATGCCGGCCCGCGCGCCGCGCCGGCGACGCTCGGGCCGAGCTGCTCGCTCGATCCGCTGGCCGGCGCTCCGACCATGCTGGAGAGCCTGCTGGGCGCGGCGCGCTCGGCCGGCGCCAGCGCCGTGTACATCGAGCCGCGCGGCGCGAACACGGAGATCGTCCAGCGCCTCGACGGGGCGCGGCGGCCGACGTCGCTCCTCCCGCGCTCCTGGGGCGCGCCCCTGGTCGAGCGCCTGCAGACACTGGCGGGGCTGGACCCCACGCGCGGCCACCTGCCGCAGCGCGTGCGGACCACGCTCGAACTGCAAGGCGAGACCCTCGAGGTCGTCGTCGCGTCCTTCCTGGGCACGGACGGACCGCACGCCAGCCTGCAGTTCGTCCAGCGCGCGCCGTCGATCTCGCTGCAGGACCTGGGCTTCCGTGTCGAGGATCTCGCCCGGCTGCGGCGCTGGTGCGCGGGCTGGGGCGTCGTCCTCGTCGCGGGGCCGACGGATTCGTGGCGCGAGGTGACCGCCGATGCGCTCCTCGCCGAGTGCGTGCGCGAGGGGCGCTTCGTCGCGGCGCTGGGCAGCGTGCCCACCGCCGTGCCCGGCGTGCTGCGCGCGCCGCGCGCGGCCGGCGCAGCGCTCGTCGATCAAGTGCAAGCACTGCTCGACCAGGGGCCCGAGGTTCTCTATGTCGATGCGTTCGAGGACGCGGAGACCGTGCGCGTCCTGGCGCAGGCGGCGCTGGGCGGCGTCCTGGTCGTGGCGCGCGTCGAGGCTGCCGACGCCTGCGCCGCGGCGGCCCGGCCCGCGGCCCTGGGCCTGCGTCCGCGCATCGCCGCGGAGGTGCTGCGCGGCGTGATCGCGCAGCGTGCGCCGCGCGCGCGTTGCGCGGTGTGCCAGACCGGCGCGCAGCAGCGGGCCGCGGACCCCGACTGCGCGCATTGCAGCGGCTCGGGCTGGCGCGGCCGGACGATCGTCCACGAGATCCTGGACTGCGACAGCGCCGTGGCGGGGCTCCTGGAGGAGGACGCGTCCGCCGCGCGCCTGCGCGAGGCCGCGCATTCGCTGGGCTTCCAGAGCCTGCGCGAGCGCGCCGCCCAGATCGTCCAGGACGGCTTCACCAGCGAGCGCGAGATCGAGCGCGTGCTCTCGACCTGATCCAGAAGGAGCTTCGATGCCCGAGATCTACTTCGCCCACGACCAGGAGGAGAACCCGGCGGCGCGCCGACTGGCCCTGGAGCGCGCCGGCTGGCGCGTGCGCACCACGACCGACGGGATGGAACTGCTCGCCTGGCTGCGCGACTCGCGGCCGGCGCTGGTGCTGCTCGACGTTCTGGTCGAGGGGCGCAACGGATTCGAGGTGTGCCGCCTGCTGCGCGATCGCCACGGCCGCGAGGAGCTGCCGGTGATCCTGGGCTGCCACGTCTACCAGGACGACGAGCACGCGGAGGAGGCACTGCGCGTCGGAGCGCAGGCCTACGTGCACCTGCCGGTCGAGGCGGACGTGCTCCTCAAGCGGATCCAGGAGCTGACGGGCACGGGCCAGCGCAGCGCGGCCTGAAGCAGCGCGCGGCCTCGGCGAGGCGCTGCGGGGCGAGGTTGACACCCGCGCCGGGAACCTCGATCCTGCGCGCCTTCCCGCGAGGCGCCCCATGAACCTGCGAACCAGCCGTCGAACGTTCCTCCAGGCCGGTCTGTGCGGCGCCGCGATCGGGCTGGGGCTGGGACCGGCGTGCGCGCGGGAGCGCGCCGTCGACGGCGCGTCGCCCGCGCCGGGCGGCGCGTCCTCCCCGCGCCTGCGCAAGGCGATCAAGTACGCGATGATCGAGAGCCGCGCGCCCGTCCGCGAGCGGTTCCAGATCGCCAAGGACTGCGGGTTCGAGGGCCTGGAGATCGACAGCCCGCTGGACATCGACCGCGCGGCGGTCGTGGCGGCGGCGGCGGCGACGGGCGTGGTCGTGCACGGCGTCATCGACTCGGTGCACTGGCACAAGCGCTTCTCCGATCCCGACGCGTCGATCCGCAGCCAGGCGGTGGACGCGTTGCGCGGCGCGATCGCCGACGCGAAGACCTACGGCGCGACGACCGTGCTGGTGGTCCCGGGCGCGGTGCGCGACCCGGAGAACGAGAACCACCAGCAGGTCTGGGAGCGCTCGCAGGCCGAGATCCGCCGCGCGCTGCCCCAGGCGCGCGAGGCCGGCGTGCGCATCGCGATCGAAGTCGTCTGGAACGACTTCCTCACGACGCCCGAGCAGCTCGTCGAGTACGTCGACGCGTTCCAGGATCCGCTGGTGGGCGCGTACTTCGACTGCTCGAACATGATCAAGTACGGCCTGCCGCCGGCGGAGTGGATCCGCCGCATCGGACCGCGCCTGCTCAAGGTCGACTTCAAGGGCTACAGCAAGGACAAGGGCTGGGTCGCGATCGGCGAGGGCGACGAGGACTGGCCCAGCGTGCTGCGCGCGCTCGAGGAGGTCGGCTACCACGGCTGGCTCACGGCCGAGGTGAACGCCGGCGGTCGCGAGCACCTGCTCGACGTCTCGCGACGGATGGATCGCATCCTGGGGCGGGCCTGAGGCCCGGCGGGCGGCGCGGGAACATGTCGCTCCGGCTGGTCGGCGTCACCAAGCGCTACGGAGCGCAGGCCGCGCTCGACCGTGTCTCGATCCACGTCCGCGCCGGCGACATCTACGGCTTCATCGGCCACAACGGCTCGGGCAAGACGACGGCCATGCGCGTGGCGCTGGGCCTGATCCGCGCCAACGAGGGCCGCGTCCTGGTCGACGGCTTCGACGCGGCGCGGCACCCGCGCGAGGCGCGCGCGCGCATGGGGGCCCTGATCGAATCGCCCGGGTTCCACGGCGGCTGGAGCGGCGCGCGCAACCTGGCCGAGCTGGCGCGCGTCCAGGGTTTCTCGCGCCGCGACGCCGAGCACGAGGCGCGCGCGCTGCTGGACCGCGTGGGCCTGTCGCACGCGGCCGACAAGGCCGCGCACGCCTACTCGCACGGCATGCGCCAGCGACTGGGCATCGCGCAGGCGCTGATCGGGTCGCCGCGCTACGTGCTGCTCGACGAGCCGACGAACGGGCTGGACCCCGAGGGCATCGCCGAGATCCGCGAGGTGCTGCGCGCGCTGAACCAGGAGCGCGGCACGACCCTCCTCATCTCGAGCCACCAGCTCCACGAGATCGCCGCCCTGTGCACGCGCATCGGCGTGCTGCGCGCCGGACGCCTGGTGGCCGAGAGCGAGACGAGCGTGCTGCTCGCCTCGCAGGGCCGCTACCGGGTCGAGGCCGCCGACACGCCCGCCGCCGTCGCGGCGCTGCACGGCCTGGGCCTGGAGCCGGTCGCGCAGGCGGGCGGCCTGGTCGTCGACCTGCGCGAGCGCGCGCCGGTGGAGGTGTCCCGGGCGCTGTTCGAGCGCGGCGTGTCGCTGTCGGCCTTCGCGCCGCTGCCGCAGACGCTGGAGGAGATCTACGTGCGCTTCTCGCGCGCGTCGGCGTCCGCCCCGCCGGTGCACGAGCCGCCCGAGGCGCCCGCCGCGCCGCGCGAGCCGTTGGCTCCGCCGGCGCCGGTCCTGCGCGCCTTGTGTGCCGAGGTCCGCCGCTGGTGGAGCGCGCCGGCGGTGCCTGTGCTCCTGTGCGCACCGGCCGTCCTGGGCGCGATCACCATGGCGCGCCGCGGCGCCGAAGCGGCGCGCGACACCGAAGCCGTCGCCGGCCGTACGCTCTTCAGCGCGACCGACGTCAACGGTTTCGAGGTCGTCGGGCAGGCGCTGCAGGCCGGGTTGCCGGTGCTCGCGTTCGCGACCCTGGGCCTCGCGAGCCAGTCGCTCGCCGCCGAGCTGGGCCGCGGGACGCTGCGCAACCTGCTCCTGCGTCCGCTGACGCGCGCGCAGGCGGCGCTGGGGAAGATCGCGGCGCTGTGCCTGGCGGCGCTCGCGTCGTACGCGCTCCTGGCGGGCACCGCCGTGGGCATCGCGCATGCCGCGTTCGGCTTCGGCGACGTCAGCGAGCTCCTGCCCAACGGCGCGCGCTTCGTGCTGGTCCCCGCCGCGCAGTTGTGGCCCGATCTCCACCTCGCGCTGCTGTCGCCGGTATTGCCGTTGCTCGCCTACGCGACCCTGGGCTTCCTGTGCAGCGCGTTCGCGCGCAGCGGCGCGGCGGCCCTGGCCTACGCGCTGGGCGCCGGCGTCGTGCTCGACCTCGCGCGCGCCGTCCTGCGCGGTCTCGGCTGGGCCGGGGCGCTTCCCGCCGATCATCTGCCCTCGCCGCTTTCCGACACCTCCTTCGTCCGGTTCTATGTGGACGTGAGCCAGGGCATCAGCAACGCGCGCTTCGACCACGCCGGCCTCGTGGTCTGGGTGCCGGTTCTCTGGATCCTCGTGTGTTCCCTGCTGGCCGTTTCCGTGTTGACGCGCCGCGACGTGCCCTGAGCCCGCCATGATCCGGATCCTCGTCCTGCTCCTCGCCTCGACGCTCGCCGGCTGCGCGTTCGGACGGCGCGACCTGCCGCACGAGCCGCCGCCGCTCGCCGACCTGGAGGAGCCGCTGGAGTTGCGCGCCGAGCCCGCCGACGAGGAGGCGCGCGCCGCGCTCCCCGCGGGCAGCTTCACCGGCATCCACGTCGTCGACGCGCGCAAGTCGCTCGACGCCCTGGCCGAGGGCGAAGCCAGCCTCGAGGTGTCCGCGGTCGTCGAGAACTCGCCCGCCGAGGCCGCGGGCATCGAGGCCCTCGACCGCATCGTCGAGGTGCGCGCCGGCGGCCGCGCGCTGGTGCCGCGCTGGAGCAGCGAGTGGCGCGCGCTCGAGCTGGAGAGCGAGCCCGGCGTGCCGTGGGTCGTCACGATCGACCGTGCGGGCGCGGAGAGCGACCACCGCGTGGTCCCCGTGCCGCGCGTGCGGCCCGCCGGCCGACAGAGCGCCGAGCGCTTCCGCGAGGAGCAGCGCGTGGGCGTGGTCCTGCGCACTGCGACCGAGGTCGAGGCGCGCGCGGCCGGACTGGGCCCCGGCGGCGGCGCGGTCGTCGTGGGACTCGCGCGCGCCAGCCCGTGGCGCGGCGCGGGGCTGCGCTACGGCGACCTCGTGCGCGCCGTGGACGGCGAGCCCGTCGCGCACCCGCAGCTCGTGCTCGACCGCGTGCGCGCCGCGCCCGCCGACGCGCACCTGCGACTGGACGTCGTCCGCGCCGGCGCGCCGCTCGTGTGCGACGCCCCGCTGACCGAGCGCGAGTCCGAGTTGCTGGAGATCGACCTGCCGCTCGTCTTCTCCTACCAGCGCGATCGCGACCGCACCGAGATCTCGGCCCTGGTGGGCCTCGTCTACCACGAGCGGACGCCGGCGGCGTGGCGCGTGCGCCTCTTGTGGCTCGTGAACTTCTCGGGCGGCGACGCCGACCGGCTGCGGACCGAGGACGGCGGATGAGCCTGGCACTGGCGGCACTGGTCTGCGCCGCGCAGGGCGCGTCGCTCGCGCGCACCTCGTCCATCCCGCTGGGGGAGGAGCGGCGCATCGACGAGGTCCTGTCGGTGGGCCTCTCGGGCGACGACGTGTCCGACCTCCTGGTCGCGACGCGCGGCACCGGCGGCCGCCGTCTCGCGGTCCACGTGCGCCGCGGGTCGGGCCCGGCGTTCCTGCCCGCGCCCGACGCCGAGATCGCCGTCACGCCCGACGTGCTGGCGTTCGCCGCGGCGGACGTCCTGCCGGATCCGGGACGCGAGGTCCTGCTCTACAACGCGACCGGCGTGTTCGCCTGGCGCTGGCGCGCCGCCGAGGAGGAGGGCCGCATCGTGCGCCTCGTCGACTGCGACCTTCTGTGGCAACTCGCGGCGGAGGGCACGCTGTTCCACCTGCAGGCCGGCGTCGTCGACCTGGACGACGACGGGCGCGAGGACCTCCTGATCCCCGAACCCGAAGGCGTGCGGATCGCCCTGCAGGCGCCCGCGGACGGCGCGTCGCGCTTTCGCGCAACGACGTTCCTGCGCATCCCCGCGGATCGCTCGGGCCCCGCGCCCGGCGATCCGGCCGCGGTCTCGGTGCGCACGACCGCCGGTCCCCGGCGCCTGGAATTGAACCTGGGGAGCGCAGGCATCGGCCTGGACGCGGGCGGCGCACGGACCTACCTGTCGATCGAGGAGGAAGCGCCCGCCCCGCGCACGGCCGACTTCGACGGGGACGGCGACCTCGACGTGCTGGCGCTCACGGACGGGACCCTGCACGTCCTCGTGCAGGAGCCGCGCGGCGTGTTCGATCCCGGTCGCGTCCTGCGCTTCGCCTCGCCCGTCCCGCGCGACCGCCGCCGCTCGCTGGACATCTCGTTCCGGGTCGAGGCGCGCGACCTGGACGCGGACGGACGGGTCGACTGCGTGTTCTTCGCGCAGGATCAGCGCTCGGCGGATGCGCGCACGCAGGCGCTGGTGTTCCTGCAGTCGGGCGTCGCCGCCGGCGAGCCGGCGCTGTTCGGCAGCGCCGGGCTGCCACGCCAACTGCTGGTCCTCGACGGCATCGCCCGGCCGCTCGCCATCGAGGACGTCGACGGCGACGGCCTGCCCGACCTGGTCGCCGCCGCGCTGCGGCCGGACCTGATCGACGCGCTGCGCGCGGCGGCCAGCGCGCGCGTCGACACCGAGCTGTACGTCTACCGCGGGCGCGGCGCGGCCGGATTCTCCCAGCGGCCGGACCTGGTGCGCGTGCTGTCGTTGAGCGCGGCCGGTCGCGGTCGCGACACGTTCTTCGCGGATTTCACCGGCGACGTCACGGGAGACGGCGTGCGCGAGCTGTTCACGCGCGCCGACCCCGAGCGCCTGCGCGCCCACATGGTGCGCCGGACGCGCGAGGGGGCGCTGGCCGTCGTCGACGCGCCGCTGTGGGAGCTCGCGATCGACGCCGAGGCGCGCGTCCTGATGCCGGACGTGCTCGGTCCGCGCACGCCCGATCTCTTCGTCCTCGAACGCCGGAGCATCGTATGCGCCAGCTTCCGGTGATCCTCCTGGCCGCCGGCGCGCCGGCCGCGCCCGAATTGCGCGTGACGGCCACGCTGGAGCCCGCGTTCCGCGTGGCCGCGGTGCGCGAGGTCGCGCTCGACGCCGCGCCGGGCGCGGACATCGTCTGCATCGGCGCGCGTGGCGAGGTGCGGACCTGGGCATGGATCGGCGGCTCGCTGGCAGGCCCGCGCGGGACGCTGGTCCTCGCCGATCCCGCGCGCTCGGCCTTCGCGTTCGCGCCGCTCGCGCAGGGCGGACCCGCGCACCTGTTCCTCGCCGGGCCGCGCGGCGTCGCGGTGCACCGCGCCGGCGACGACGGCGGGTTCGGTCCCGAGCCCGTCGCCCAAGCCCTGCGTGCGCGACTCGCCCTGCGCACCGGGGTGCCGGTCGAGGCGCCGCTCGCGCAGGACGTCGACGGCGACGGCCGCACCGACCTCGTGGTCCCCGCGGCCGGCACGCTGGAACTGTGGAGCCAGCGCCCGCCGGAGCCGGACGCGGGCGAAGTGCGCTTCGCGCGCGCCGCCGCGGTCCAGGTGCCGATCGCTTCGAGCCGCTCCACGGACAACGAGGCCCTGTCGGACGAGCTGACGAGCGCGTTCACGATCCCCACGCTGCGGCGCGAGGACCTGAACGGCGACGGCCGCCTGGACCTCGTGGTGCACGACGGGCAGCGGCGCGCGTTCCACCTCCTGCGCGCGGACGGCGCGATTCCGCGCGAGCCTGACGTCGTGCTGGACCTCGCGATCTTCCGCGACACGACGCCGGGCGCCGAGATCGTGCCGGGACGCACGCTGGCGGGGCTCGACCGCGCGCTGTACGAGCGCGTCGATCTCGACGCCGACGGCATCCCCGACCACGTCATCGCGCACAGGCGCAAGGTCTGGGTGTTCCGCGGCTCGACCGCGGGACCCCGGTTCGAAACGCCATCCAGCGTTCTCAAGACCGCCGACGACGTCACCGCGCTGGCGCTGCTCGACCTGGACGCGGACGGCCGCGCGGACCTCGTGCTCGTGCGCATCCAGGTGCCGACGGTGGCGACCTTGCTGCGCGGGCTCGTCGGCGAGTGGGAGGTCGAGATCACGGCGGCGGCCTACCGCGCCGCCGGAGAGCGCGACTTCGAGGCCACGCCGACCTGGCGCTCGGACCTGCGCCTGCGCGTCCCGGCGATCCTCTCCATCCTGCGCGATCCCGACGCGATCCTGCAGCGCTTCGAGGGCGCCGGCCGCAAGCTGCGCGCGAACATCGAGGGGGACTTCGACGGCGACGGACACGCCGACATCGCGCTCGTCAGCGAGGACGGCGCGCGCCTGGAGGTCTGGATGGGCGCGGCCGGAACGCGCGCCGCCGAGGAGACGCCCGCGGCCCTGGTGCGCCGCGTGCTGTTCGACGATCCCGACAAGACCTGGGACGTCGATCGCCTCGTAGCCTGGCTGTCGGGCTGGGCCGAGTTGCGCGTCAAGGAGCGCACGGGCGGACGGCCGCCGGCGGCGGCGCTCGCGCTGCGCCCGCGCGAGGAGTGGAACCTGGTCGAGATGTCGTGCGCGGACCTCGCCGGCGACGGCCGCGCGCGCCTCGTCCTGCGCTACGACGCGCCCGACGGCACGCGCAGCGTGGTGGACGTGGTCGAACGCGTGCGCTGAGACGCGCCTAGGCGCCCGGACGCGCAGCGAGGCGCGGCGGGAATCCGAGCGCGCGCACGAGGAACGCCCACTGGTCGGCCAGCTCCTCGATCTGCAGCGCGGTGGGCTTGCCCGCGCCGTGTCCGCCGCGCGTCTCCACGCGGATCAGGCACGGCGCCGGTCCGCCCTGGCAGCGCTGCAGTTCGGCCGCGAACTTGAAGCTGTGCGCCGGCACGACGCGGTCGTCGTGCTGGCCGGTCGTGACGAGCGTCGCCGGGTAGCGCGTGCCCGGCCGCAGGTTGTGGAGCGGCGAGTAGGCCGACAGGTAACGGAACGCCGCGGGATCGTCGGCGCGGCCGTAGTCGCTGGCCCAGGCCCAGCCGATCGTGAAACGGTGGTAGCGCAGCATGTCCAGCACGCCCACGCCGGGGATCGCCGCGCCGAACAGCTCCGGCCGCTGCGTCATGCACGCGCCCACCAGGAGCCCGCCGTTGCTGCGCCCGTGGATCGCGAGGCGCGCAGGGCTGGTCCAGCGCCGGGCGACGAGGTGCTCCGCCGCGGCGATGAAGTCGTCGAACACGTTCTGCTTGCGCTCCTTGGTGCCCGCCTCGTGCCACTCGCGGCCGTACTCGCCGCCGCCGCGCAGGCAGGCCACGGCGTAGGTGCCGCCCATCTCCATCCACGCCAGGACGCCCGGCGAGAAACCGGGCTTCATCGGGATGTTGAACCCGCCGTAGCCGTACAAGAGGCACGGGGTTTCTGGCGAGGGTTGCACGTCCTTGCGGCGCGTGACGAACAGCGGCACCGCCGTCCCGTCGCGGCTCGTGACCAGCGAGCGCTCGGTGACGTAGCCGGCCGGATCGAAGGTCAGGCGCGGCGACCAGAAGGACTCGGTCGCGCCCGTGCGCGCGTCCCAGCGCCACACCTCGGTCGGCGTGGTGTAGCTCGTGAACGCGAAGAACGCCTCGGGCACGTCGAAGTCGCCCTGGAACTGCGTCACCGAGCCAATCCCCGGCAACGGGATGCGCTCGCCGCCCGAGCCGTCGAGCCCGAACACGCGCAGCGTGTTGGCCGCGTCCGTCAGGTAGGTGACGACGAGGCGCCCGCCGGCGGCCGTGACGGCTTCGATGGCGTGCGGGCCCTGGGGGACGACGGTGGTCCAGTCCCCGGGCGCGGCCGGATCGACCGCGATCACGCGGCCGCGCGGCGCGTCCTTGTCGGTGCGGAACCACAGTCGCGCGCCGTGCTTGCACACGAAGTCGTACTCGGCGTCGAAGGCGTCGAACAGCTTCACGAGCGGCGCGGAGGGATCGCGCAGCGGCTTCAGGTGCACGCGGTTCTTCTGCGCCGTCCCCTCGGTCTGCACGATCACCAGGAGATCGCCGTCGTCGGTGACGCGGCCCCAGAAGCCCCAGTCGGGCTGGTCCGCGCGCGCGTGCACGACCGTGTCGGCCGACTGCGGAGTGCCGAGACGGTGGAAGTACAGCGTGTGGTTCCGGAGCGCGACGCGACCGGTCGTGTCGTGCTCGGGATAGGTCGAGTAGTAGAAGCCCGAGCCGTCCGGAGCCCACGCGAGGCCCGAGAACTTGATCCAGTCGAGGCGGTCCTCGAGATCGCGGCCGGTCGCGACGTCGCGCACGCGGATGGTGTTCCAGTCGCTGCCGGCCTCGGAGACGAAGTACGCCAGGTGCCGGCCGTCCTTGCTGGCGGCCATGCCGTTGACGGACACCGTGCCGTCGCGGCTGAGCGTGTTGGGGTCGAGCAGGACGCGGCCGCCGGTTCCGGGCCGTTCGCCGACGAGCGTCACGGCCTGGTTCTGCAGGCCGTCGTTGCGCGACCAGAACCACAGGCCGCCGTCCCAGCCCGGCGGCGAGATGCGCTCGTAGTCCCACAATTCCCGGATGCGCGCCTCGATCGCCTCGCGCTCGGGCACCGCGTCGATCCAGGCGCGGGTGACGGCGTTCTGCGCCTCGATCCAGCGCACGGCCTCTGGCGCATCCGGATCTTCCAGCCAGCGGTAGGGGTCCGCGACCGGCGTGCCGTGATGGTCGTCGACGATCGACTCGCGCGCGGTGTCGGGGTAGGCGGGTGCGGCGGACTCGGGCAGGGGGTCGGTGAATCGCATCCGGGTGTCGTGCGCGCAGGCGCCGAGGAAGACAGGCAGGAGGAGGAGCGCCGAGATCCTGGTGGTGTTCATCGAGCCTCGTCGAGTGCGGGGTGCGCGCGATGATAGCCCGTGGCCGTCTGCCACGCGGCGGCGATCGCGCACAGGTCCTGTTCGCCGTCGATCTGGCCGGTGAACGTGAGGCCCGTGGGCAGCCCGTCGGCGTCGAAGCCGTCGGGCACCGCGATCGCGGGGTGCCCCGTCAGGTTGGCGACGAGCAGGGCGCGCGTGCCCCACGTCGGATGCACCAGGACGTCGACGCTCTCCAGGACGCGCGCCATCTCGCGCATCAGGCGGGTGCGCATCCGGCTGGCGCGCAGGTACTCCACGGCCGGGACCAGTTGCGCGGTGCGGAACGAGTTGGGCCAGGCCTGCGGTTCCTGCCAGGCCATGCGGTCGTCGTCGCCGCCGCGCGTCAGCGCATCGAACGCGCTGGCCGCCTCGCACGAGAGCAGGATCAGGAGGTCGCGCGCCTCCGCGCCGGGCAACTCCACGTCCACGATCCGCGCTCCCAGGCCCTTCAGCTCGTCGATCACCTTGGCGGAACCCGGCGCGCGCTCGAAGGCGCCGCGCGGCACGCCGACGCGCACGCCCTTCAGGTCCCGCGCGCAGCCGGGCGCGAAGGCCGCGGCGCGCGGCGTCGCGTCGCGCGCGCTCGGGCCGGCGATCGCGTCGAACACCAGCGCGGCGTCGATCGCCGAGCGCGCGATCGGACCGACCTTGTCCATCGTCCACGACAGCGCCATCGCGCCTTCGCGGCTGACGCGCCCGAACGTCGGCCGCAGGCCCGTCGCGCCGCACACGCGGGACGGGGACACGATCGATCCCAGCGTCTCGGTCCCCAGCGCGAACGGCACGCAACCCGCGGCGACCGCGCTGGCCGAGCCGGCGGACGAGCCGCTCGAACCCTCGGCCGGCTTCCAAGGATTGCGCGTGCGCCCGCCGAACCACAGGTCGCCGTAGGCCAGCTCGCCCATCGAGAGCTTGGCGACGAGCACCGCGCCGGCCTCCTCGAGCCGGCGCACCACCTCGGCATCCGCGTCGAAGGTCTGGTTGCGGTAGATCTCCGAGCCCCAGGTCGTGGGAGCCCCGCGCACCGCGAACAGGTCCTTGGCGCCGTACGGGATGCCGTGCAGCAGTCCCCGCCAGCGGCCGTCGGCGATCTCCGCGTCGCGCTCGAGCGCCGTGCTCCGCGCGCGCTCCTCGAGGAGGTGCACGACGAGGTGCAGGGTCGGATCGAGGCGGCGCAGCCGCGCCAGGCTCATCTCGGTCAGCTCCAGCGACGTGACGGCGCGTGCGCGCAGGAGCGACGCGAGCTCGGGGATCGACGCGAAGGCCAGGTCCTCGAGGCGCGCCGGCCGTTCGACCTTGGGCAGCGCGGGCGGTTCGAGCTTCCATCGCGGCGGCCGCACGGCGACGCCGGGCAGCAGGGGATCGAACGCGAACGCCGGCGGCAGGTCGTTGGGCAGAACGGTCGCGCGCAGGCGTGCGAGCCCCTCGAACAACTCGGACGCGGTGCCGCGCAACTGCTCGAGTTCGGCCGGGCTGAACTCGAGGCCCGCGAGGCGCCCGGCCGCGAGCAGCTCGGCGTCCGGCGGCGGGTTCGGAGCGGTCGTCTGGAACACGAGGAACGCGAGGATCGGCAGCATGAGGGTGGTGCGGCGGAGCGTCGCCGCGCGCTAGAGTGCGACGATGCAAGGACGAGGCCCGGCCGTAAAGACCCGCCCCGGGCTCCTCGAGCGGCTGGCGCTGCACCGGCCCGAATTGCGCGCCTGGGCCCTGTACGACTGGGCCAACTCGGCCGTGTTCACCGTGGTGATCACCGCCGTGTTCCCGATCTTCTTCGCGGACGTGGCGGCGCAGGGCTTCGACGCCGACACCACGCGGCGCGTCTACGGCTGGGCCACGACCCTGAGCCTGCTCGTCGCGGCGTTCCTCGCGCCCGTGCTCGGCGCGATCGCCGACTACGCGCGCGTCAAGAAGGCGTTCTTCGCGGCGTTCCTGGCGCTGGGCGTGCTGGGCACCGCGGGCATGTTCTGGATCGGTCCGGGCGACTGGCGCCTCGCTTGCTGGCTGTTCGGCGCGGTCAACCTGGGCGCGGCCGGCAGCTTCGTCTTCTACGACGCGATGCTCTCGACCGTCGCGCGCGAGGACGAGATGGACCGGCTCTCGACCACCGGCTACGCGGTCGGGTACCTGGGCGGAGGCCTGTGCCTGGGCCTCGTGCTGCTGCTCGTCAGCCAGCCGGCGTGGTTCGGGATCGTGATCGCGCCGGACGCGGACGCCGCCGCGCGCAGCCTGCCCGCGCGCATCGGCTTCCTCGTCGTGGCCCTGTGGTGGATCGGGTTCACGATCCCGTACTTCCGGCGCGTGCCCGAGCCGCCGCTGGCCCTGGAGCACGACGAGGAGCGCGGCCAGAACCCGGTGCGCATCGCCTTCCAGCGCCTGGGGGAGACGTTCCGCGCGTTGCGCACCTACAAGCAGGCGTTCCTGTTCCTGGTCGCGTTCCTGGCCTTCAACGACGGGATCGGGACGGTGATCCGCATGGCCGCGATCCTGGGCGAGGAGCGTGCCATCCCGCGCGGCGTGATGATGCTCTGCATCCTCCTGGTGCAGTTCCTCGGCATCTTCTTCGCCGTCGTCTTCGGCCGTGTCGCCGGCGCGATCGGCCCGAAGAAGGCGATCCTGATCGCGCTCGGCGTGTACGTGGTCATCTGCGTCCTGGGCTACCGCCTCGCGACGCCGGGGGAATTCATCGCGATCGCGGTGCTCGTGGCGATGGTGCAGGGCGGCGCGCAGGCGCTGTCGCGCTCCCTGTTCGCGAGCCTCGTGCCCAGGCACAAGTCCGGCGAGTTCTTCGGCCTGTTCTCGACGCTCGAGAAGTTCTCGGGCGTGCTCGGGCCGTTGGTCTTCAGCCTCGCGCCGTCGACGGGCTCCGCGATCCTCTCCACGATCGCCTTCTTCGTGCTGGGCGGGGCGCTGCTCCTGTTCGTCGACGTGGAAGCCGGACGCCGCGCGGCCCGCGAGGCCGAGCGGCGTCTGGTGCAGGCCTCGGACGCAGGCGCGGCTAGCTGAGCTTGTGCCCGCAGCCGGGGCAGAACTTCGCCCCGCCCGGCAGCGCGCTGCCGCACTGCGTGCAGAACTTCGCGCCCACGGCGGACGCGCCGCCCGCGGGGGGCGTTCCGCCGCCCGGCGCACCGGCGGCGCCGGCCGCCGGCGCCTCGCCGCCGGAACCGCGCTGCTGGTTCATCATCATCTGCGCCATGCCCATGCCGACGCCCAGGCCCGCGCCGCCCAGCAGTCCCGCGCCGGCCATGCCGCCTTCGCCGCCGCCGCCCTTGGCCATGCCCTCGCCGGCGCCCAGCATGGCCTTGCCGGCCGCGAACTGCTGGTACGCGCCCACGCCGCCGACGGTGCGCAGGTAGGCCGCGTCGGTGTACAGCTTCTTCAGGTTGGCCGCGTCGGTCTCGTCGATCGCGATCACGAAGTTGCCCAGGCGCACGATCTTCAGGCCGTAGGTCGAGACGTGGCCGTCGAGCGCGGGGATGACCTCCTGCTCCAGTTCCTCGGTGTAGGCGCCCGAGGTGACGTCGAGCAGCGGCCACTTGTTCTTGACGAAGAGCTGCGCGATGCGGTCGCGCAGCACCTTGAGGACCTGTTCCTTCATCCAGGGCTGGACCTCGAAGGCCTGGGCCTTGCCGGTGCCGACCAGGTTCACGATCAGGTCGCCGGGGTTCGTCACGCGGAAGCTGAACTCCCCGTGCACCATCGTCTTGACGGGCACGCCGCTCTTGGGATCCTCGACGTTGCCGATCGGGCCGCCGAACTTGACGCCCGTGTTCTCGCGCATCGTGACGAAGAACACCTCGGTGATGAACAGGCGCCCGTCGGTCAGCTTGTCGAGCAGCGGGCTGAGGAACGGCAGGTTCGTGCTGTCGAGCGTGTGGCGTCCCGGACCCAGCGTCCCGACCACGCGGCCGTCGCGGAAGAACACGGCCTGCTCGTCGGCCTGCACCGTGAGCTGCGCGAACTTGGGCACGGTGGGATCGGGGTGCTTCCAGACGACGTGACCCTTGGCCTCGTCCGGCCGCGCGATCACCAGTTCGCCGACGCCGCCCTTGAACCAGTCCATGACTCCCATGCGTGCTGTCCTCCGTCGTGTGCCGACACGGGCCGGCCGCGGCCCTCTACGGTCACCCTACGCGAATCTTCAACCCGCGGAAAGGCGATCGAAGAGCCGGCGGCCGGCCGCGTACGATCCCGATCCGTGAGCGATCCGTCCCCGCCCCCCGCGCCCGCCGCGGAGCCGCCCGAGAGCGGCGCGCGCTCCGTTCACATCCGCTGCGCGTCGTGCGGCGCGCAGATGACGTGGGATCCCGAGGCCGACGCCCTGTCGTGCGGCTACTGCGGCACGCGGACCGCCGTGCCGCGCGGCGAGGGGACGATCGTCGAGCGCACGCTCGAGGAGGTCGGCACTGCCGCGCGCGGCTTCGGCATCGAGACGCGCACCAGCGCGTGCACGCGCTGCGGCGCGCGCACCGCCTTCGCCGGGCGGGAGGTCTCGACCGCGTGCGCGTTCTGCGGCGCGGCGGCGGTGCTGGAGCCCGAGTCGCTGCGCAACGCGCTGCGGCCCGAATCGGTGCTGCCGCTCGACGTCTCCGAAGCGCAGGTCCGCGCGGCCTTCGCGCGCTGGACGCGCGGACTGTGGTTCCGCCCCGACAGCCTGCGGCGCGCCAGCATCGGCCTCGCGCGCGGCATCTACGTCCCGGCCTGGACCTTCGACTGCAACGTGCACAGCGCCTGGTCGGCGGACGCCGGCTGGTACTACACCGTGATGGAGCCGCGCCCCGTGTTCGTGCGCGGCAAGATGCAGGTCCGCATGGTGCCGGTGCAGAAGGTGCGCTGGGAGCCGGCCTTCGGCCAGCGGCGCGACGTGTTCGACGACCTGATCGTGCACGCATCGAAGGGCCTCCCGCCGAAGCTGGCGGCGGAGCTGGGCCGCTTCGACACCAAGCAGCTCGTGCCGTACAAGCCCGATTACCTGGCCGGCTGGGGCGCGGAGGAGTACGCGGTGGACCTGGAGAGCGGCTGGCGCGCGGGGCTGGAGGCGGTCAAGGAGCGCCAGCGCGCGCGCTGCGCGGGCGACGTTCCGGGCGACACGCAGCGCAACCTGGCCGTGCGCAACACGGTGACCGACGTGCGCTGGAAGCTGGCGCTCCTGCCCGTGTGGAGCCTCACGTACCAGCACGGCGGGAAGCCCTTCGCCGTGCTGGTCCACGGTCAGACCGGCAAGGTCGTGGGCGACGCGCCCTGGTCGGTGTGGAAGATCCTGTTCCTCGTCGCGGGGCTCGCGTTGGGCCTCGTCCTCGTGCTCGCGCTGCTCGCCCTGTGATGCGCGCGGCCGGGCCCCTTTGACGGGCCAAGGGGCGGCGCCCTAGAGTGGCTGCACCCCATCGGTCGAGTCCCCTCCCGGGCACCGGGGAGCGCGCGCGGCGTGCTCCCGCCGCGCCCGGGCGAAACCCGCGGCCCGTGGGTTCACCCAACCCCGAGAATCCCATCCGCCCGGCCCGCGTACCGGGCTCGAGGCCCGCCCGGGCCGCACCGCTGGAGAGATCCGCCTGCGATCGCGCCGCGCGCGCGATCGGGCTTCGCTCCCGGCGTCCCGGCCGCGCGTTTCGAAGACCACGCAGCGTCAGGAAGACCCGTCCGATGTCCAACAAGGTGTACGTGGGGAACTTGCCCTACTCCTTCACTCCCGACGACCTCAAGCAGTTGTTCGGCGCCTACGGTGCCGTGCTGCACGCCGAGGTCATCATGGATCGCATGACCGGCCGCTCGCGCGGCTTCGGTTTCGTCGAGTTGGAGAACGCCAACGCGATGCGCGACGCGATCCAGGGCCTGCACGACAGCGACATGCAGGGCCGACGTCTCACCGTGAACGAGGCGCGCGAGCGCGCGCCCGCAGGCCCGGGCGGACCGCGCTCGGGCGGCGAGTTCTCCGGACCGCGCGCGAGCGGCGGCTTCGGCGGTCCGCGCGGCGGCGGCGGGCACGGCGGACCGCGCCCCGGCGCGGGGCCGGGCGGCGGCGGGTACGGC
>CAZKIO010000065.1:21957-25045 GCA_964552795.1 uncultured Planctomycetaceae bacterium | reverse complement strand
CTGAAGAACGCGATCGACTGGGCCTCGCGCGCCGAGAAGGACGAGAAGCCGCTGGCCTGCTTCGACGGCAAGGTCGCGGGGCTCGTGGCCGCGTCGCCCGGAGCGCTGGGCGGCCTGCGCGGGCTGGTGACCGTGCGCTCGATCCTGGGCAACCTGAAGGTGATCGTCGTGCCCGAGCAGGTGGCGGTGATGAAGGTCCACGAGGCCTTCGACGAGAAGGGCGTCTTCGCCGACGAGAAGCAGGCCGCGGGGTTGCGCAACGTCGCGGCGCGCGTGGTTCACGTGGCGCGCGCGCTGCACGCCGCGCGCTGACCGGACGGCTCACGAGAAGCGGTAGGCTTCGGGCGCCGGCTTCACCGCGCGCGCGAAGTGCAGCGGACGCCGCAGGCCGCCGGGGCCCGGTGCCGGGCGCGTCGCGGCCTTCCACTCGCGGTAGACCTCCATCGACTTCCTCGTGTCGACCTCGATGTCGGCGTAGCGGTCGCCGGTGCGCGCCTTCTCGACGGTGACGCGTTGGTGCCAGCAGTGCATGCCGCTGACCGGGTCGGGCTGCACGGGGAACGTCAGGTTCTGGTGCACGCCGCCGTCGGTCCACCAGATCCGCTTGCTGTCGGGGTCGCTGGATTCGAACGGCGCGATGTCCTCGACGCGCCGGAAGCGCACGACGCCGTGGGCCAAAGTCTCGCGCACGACCTTGGCGCTCGACCACTTGTCCGTGCCGACGTCGTCCGACAGGCGCCAGCGGCCCAGGTGGTGGCTGCAGGCGACGATCCCCGGCCGCATCCCCTCGGTGACCCAGGCCTTGTTGACGAAGTAGCCGATGCGCGTGGTGATGCGCACCAGGTCGCCCGTCGCGACGCCCAGCCGCTCGGCGTCCTCGGGATGGATCCAGACCGGATTCGTGTTCGAGAGCTCGTACAGCCACTTCGAGTTGCCCGAGCGCGTGTGGATCAAGGTCGGCAGGCGGAACGTGGGCACGAGGCACATCTCGCCCTTCGCGAGGTCGAAGTTCCGCTGGTGGACGTGGCTCTCGATGTACGTGGGCAGCGCGTACTCGGGCCAGTTCCAGTCGCGCATCGTGCGGCTGAAGATCTCCAGGCGCCTGGACGGCGTGTGGAAGCCGGCGCGCGGCCTGCCGCCGGCAACGACGCCGACCGGCTGGCCGGAAGCGAGCACGGTGCTCGTCGCGGCGTCGACGGTGGTGCCCGCCAGCTCCTTCGCGGAGAGCTCGCGCATGTGGCTGTCGTACACCGATTCCTCGACCAGGAACGCGCCGTGGCGCTTCATGTACTCCAGCGGATCGAGCCCGTGCTTCCTGGCCTCCTCCGGCAGGCCCGGCACCGAGTTCTCGAAGATCCAGCGGTAGTACTCGTCGACCGTCACGCGCTGGCCGGGGCGGTACGGCGACTCGTAGTACTTGCGGATGCCGAGCTGGCCGTCGGGGTCGATGCGCCACGACAGCTCGATCCAGAACTCGTCCTCTTCCCAGACTTCCCCGGGATTGGTGTCGCGCGTCGACTCGACCTTGCGGCCCAGGCGCTCGGCGACCACGCGCTGCACCGGCTGGCGGAAGCTGATCCATTTCGCCGCGTGCGTCTCCTGCGACATCAGGTCGTGGCGCTCGGCCCCGTGGCCCATCGGCAGCACGTAGTCGGCGTACTGCGCGGTCTCGTTCCACGTCGGCGTGAGCGCGGCGTGGATCCCGATCAGGTTCTCGTCGCCGAGCACCTGCTCCCACAGCATCCCGTCAGGATTGGTCCACACCGGGTTGTAGACGCGCGTGAAGTAGGCGCTGATCCGGCCGCGGCCCTCCAGCAGCATGTGGGGCAGGAGGTACGACAGCTCGTGGTGCGAGAGCGGCCATTCGGGCGGATACAGGAGCTCGTTCCACACCGTCTGCGGCGGCGGCTTCAGGAACGGCGGCGGCACGAACTTGGACTGCGTGTTGAGCAGCGTCCCGCCTTCCGCGCCGACCGAGCCGACCAGCACGCACAGGAACTGCAGGCAGCGCGCGACCTGCCAGCCGCCCAGGTTGCCCGACGCCGCGTTGCGCCACACGTGCGACGCGAACGCGCTGCCCGCGGCGCCGATCTCGCGCGCGACGGCGCGGATCACGTCGGCCTCGACGCCGCACTCGCGGGCGGCGGCCTCGGGCGTGTAGCGCGCGTACAGCTCGGTCAGCTCCGCGAGGAACGCGTCGAACGTCGCCGGCCGGCCGGGCGCCTGCGCGGCCAGGAACTCGCGCCAGTTGACCCAGTCCTCGACGAACTTGCGGTCGTAGAGCCGCTCCGCGAGGATCACGTGCGCCATCGCGAGCAGCAGCATGGCCTCCGTGCCCGGCCAGGGCGCGAGCCACCAGTCGGCGGCGGACGCCGTGTTCGAGAGGCGCACGTCGATGACCGCGATCTTCGCGCCCTTGAGCTTGGCCTCCATGATCCGCTGCGCGTGCGGGTTGAAGTAGTGCCCCGTCTCCAGGTGCGACGAAAGCAGCAGCATGAACTTCGCGTTCGCGTGGTCCGGCGACGGCCGGTCGGCGCCGCTCCACAACGCGTACCCCAGGCGCGCCGCGCCGGAGCACACGTTGGTGTGGCTGTTGTGGCCGTCGACGCCCCAGCTCTGCAGCACGCGGTCCATGTAGCCGTCGTGGCCCGGGCGGCCGACGTGGTACATGACCTCGGTGCGCTTGCCGTCGATCAGCGCGAAGCGGATCTTCGCGGCGATGGCGTCGAGGGCCTCGTCCCACGAAACGCGTTCGAACTGCCCGGAACCGCGCCGGCCGACGCGCTTCAGCGGGTAGAGGATCCGCTGCGGATCCTGGATCTGGTTGAGCGTCGCCGGACCCTTGGCGCAGTTCTTCCCGCGCGAACCGGGATGGTGCGGGTTGCCCTCCAGACGCCGGATCGCGAGCGTCTCGCGCTCGACGTAGGCCACCAGGCCGCAGGCAGCCTCGCAGTTGAAGCACGTCGTGGGCACCAGGACGTACTTCTTCTCGACCTTGCGCGGCCAGGCCTTGGCGTCGTACTCGGTCCAGTCGTCCCAGCGCTCCATCGGGGGGAACGTCTCGAGCGGGGTGACCTGCCACGCGTCG
>CAZKIO010000065.1:0-21857 GCA_964552795.1 uncultured Planctomycetaceae bacterium | reverse complement strand
CGTCGTGGTCGAGCCTGGCTCCGTACCGACGCTGCACCTGGCACCGTACCCGCTACCATCCCCGCGTGAACGCGCCTCCCGTCACGGCGACCCTGCTCGTCACCTGCCGCGACCGCACCGGCCTGGTTGCGGCGCTCTCGGACTTCGTCTTCCGCCACGGCGGCAACATCCTCGACGCCGACCAGCACGCCGAGCGCGAAAGCGGACAGTTCGTCATGCGCCTCGTCTGGGATCTCGCGGGTTTTGCGCTCGACCGCCCAGGCATCGAATCCGCCGTGCGGGCCCTCGCCGGCCGTTTCGAGATCGACTTCAACCTGACCTACTCCGACGACCGCCCGCGCGTCGTCGTGTTCGTCAGCCGGCGCACGCACTGCCTGTACGACCTGATGCTCGCGCACCAGCTCGGGGAACTCGGGGGAGACCTGGTGCACGTCGTCTCGAACCACCCCGAGGCGGGCGAGGTGTGTCGCCACTTCGACGTGCCCTTCACGTGCGTGCCGGTCACGGAGGCGGCCAAACCGGCCGCGGAGGCGCGCCAGCAAGCGCTGCTGGAGGAGACCGGGGCCGATCTCGTCGTGCTCGCGCGGTACATGCAGGTGCTGTCGCCGGAGTTCGTCGCGCGCTGGCCGGGGCGCATCATCAACATCCACCACTCCTTCCTGCCGGCCTTCGTGGGCGCGCGGCCGTACCACCAGGCGAAAGAGCACGGCGTCAAGATCATCGGCGCGACGGCGCACTACGTGACGGCCGAGCTCGACCAGGGACCGATCATCGAGCAGGACGTGACGCGCGTGACCCACCGCGACGACGTGGACGACCTGGTGACGAAGGGCCGCGACCTCGAGCGGCAGGTGCTCACGCGCGCCGTGCGGCTGCACCTGCAGCGCCGCGTGCTGGTGCTCGGGAACCGGACGATCGTGTTCAGTTGACGGCCGGCAGCTCGATCAGCGCGATCAGCTTGTCGACGGCGGCCTTCACGAAGGCCGGATCCTCGGCGGCGTGGTCGAGCTCGACGACCTCGACCGTCTTCGGCATCGCTGCGCGCAGCGTGTCGAAGAACACCCGGTCACCCGCGGGATCGTGGAGCGGGCCGCCCTCGACGGAGTAGCGGCTGACGCCGCGCCGCGGGATCATCAGGCAGGCCCGGCCGCGCGTCCGTGCGAGGCGCCGGCCCGCTTCCCGGGCGACCTCGGCCAGCTCCCCGGGCGCGAGGCGCGGCGCGAAGATGATCGGGTTGTGGAAGACGTGCCGGTGCTTCTTCCAGCGCTCGGGCACCGTGTTGGCCTCGACGACGAGGCCGATGTGCTCCGCGCCGCCCGGACAGATCACCTGGGGGAGGCCGAGCTCGGCGGCCACCGTCATCCGCTCCGGCCCGCCGGCGCGCAGGCCGTGGAACACGTCGTCGGCGATCTCGCCCATGGCGTAGTCGAGCACCGCGCCGATCAGGCCCTCGCGCATCATCTGCTCCATGGCGCGACCGCCCGAGCCGACGGCGTGGAACACGATGGCCTCGTAGCCGGCGCGGCGCAGCAGCTCGAGCGCGTGCAGCGCGCCGTCGGTCAGGACGCCCAGGTTGGTGAGCCCGATCGTCGGCTTGTCTCCGCGCCGCGCCGCGATCGCGCCGCCCGCCAGCGCCATGCCTTGCGCGGCGCCCGCGGCGTTGGTCAGGATCCTGCGCGTGACCGGGTTCAAGCCCAAGAGGTCGCCGACGGAGAACATCATCGTGACGTCCTTGATGCCGACGAACGCCGACACGTCGCCGGAAGCAACGGTCGAGACCATCACCTTGGGGAAGCCGTAGGGCAGCGCGCGCATCACCGCGGAGCAGTTCGACGTGCCCTGCGTGCCGCCCATGCCGATCACGGCGTGTACGCCGTCCTCCGCCAATCGCGCCAGGAGGATCCGTGTCGCGCCCGCGACCATCACGGGCGACGCTTCCGCGCGCGTGGGAGCGCGCAGGAGGTCCTTCAGCTCCCTGCCGCCCGCGCGCGCGACCTCCTCGCGCGTGACGTCCGGCCGCGTGCCCGGCGCGCCGACGACGCCCATGTCGATGAGCAAGGCCCGCGCGCCCAGCGCCTCGATGCGCTCGCGCAGGTGCGCGGCCTCCTGGGCCTTGGTGTCGAGCGTGGCCAGGACGGCGATGGTCTTCTGCATGGTCGATCCTCCGGCGCGCTGCGTGCCGCGTTCAGCTCCCGCGCGGCTTCGCGGGCAGTCGCAGGGCCGCGAACTCCTGGGCCGCCGCCGACACCGCGCGTTCGATCGGCAGGCGCTCGGTCGACGAACCGGTCCAGAACCCGTGGCCCGACGTGTTGTCGAGCATGTACTGCGCGTCCTTGGGCGTCTCCATCGCCGCGCCGTGCGCCACCAGGATCGCCTCGGGGTGGATCGCGCGCACGGCGCGGTACACGTCCTCGGTGCGCTTCGCCGTCTCGGCGATGTTCTCGCCCGAGTCGTAGCCGGTGCGACCGCCCTTGGTCGTGCCGGCGTGGAAGCAGAAGATGTCGGGCTTCGCGCCCTTGGCCAGCTTCAGGCTGTCCTCCTCGTCGAACGCGAGCCCGACCGTGACGTGCCCGAGCTGCTTGGCCAGCGCCAGCATCTCGACCTCGTTCTCGAAGGTGATGCCGCTCTTCACGAGCACTTTGTAGATCGTGCTGTCCTTGTCGACGTAGCTGAGCGACGGGCCGATGTTGGACACCGAGCACACGCCGATCGACAGGAGGTGCTGCAGGACCGTGTGCATGTCCTTCAACGGGTCGTTGGCGTTCAGGCACGCGCACACGAATGCCTTGCCCTTCATCGCGGGCAGGATGTCCTGCTCGGTGTAGTCGAGCGTCTGGCGGTTCGAGTCGAGGATCGGCCACATCATGGCCATCGTGCCCATGCCGTTGGCGCGCAGGCGCGCGCCGGAGAACGTGTTGACGCAGTCGACGCCCGCCTCCTCCAGGAGGCGCGCGACGAGACCGCTGCCGGCGCTGGCGATGAAGACGGGCGCGCGCCGCTCGACCTTCGCCGCGAGCTGCGCCAGGATTTCACGGCGGGAGGTTCGTCGCACGATCACATGCAGCTCCTTGCGTGGACCCGAGGGGGGCGCGGTAGGGTACTGGCCGGAGGCCGCGATGGAGAGGATCTGGTGCTGGCTCGTTCTGTGTCTGCCCGCCGCGACGACCGCCTGCGCGCAGGCGGACGACCCGGTCGCGGCTCCCCCCACGCCCTCCGCGCCGGCGGAGCGTCCGTGGGTGGAGTATTCCGGCGGTCAGGGGCCGGGCGCGGGCAAGCACGTCGTCCTCGTGTCGGGCGACGAGGAGTACCGTTCGGAGGAGGCGCTGCCGATGCTCGGGCGCCTGCTCGCGCGGCACCACGGCTTCCGCTGCACTGTGCTGTTCGCCGTGAACCCGGAGACGGGCGAGATCGACCCGGACCGGCGCGACCACATCCCGGGCCTCGCGGCGCTCGACACGGCCGATGTGCTCGTCCTCTTCACGCGCTTTCGCCAACTGCCCGACGATGACATGGCGCGCATCGTCGCGTACGTCGAGGCCGGCAAGCCCGTGATCGGCATCCGCACGGCGACGCACGCCTTCGCGTACCCCAAGGATTCCGTCAGCCCCTTCGCGCGCTGGTCCTGGGACAGCGCGGAGTGGGCCGGCGGGTTCGGCAAGCAGGTGCTGGGGGAAACGTGGGTCAACCACCACGGCCGCCACGGCAGCGAGAGCACGCGCGGCGTGATCCCGGCCAGCGCGCGCGAGCACCCGATCCTGCGCGGCGTGAAGGACGTGTGGGGGCCGACGGACGTGTACGGCATCCGCGCGCTGCCCGAGGACGCGGTGGTGCTCATGGAGGGCGCCGTGCTGGCGGGCATGCAGCCCGATTCGGCCGTGGTCGAGGACCCGCGCAATGCACCGCGCATGCCGATCGCGTGGGCGCGCGAACGCGCGCTAGAGAACGGCAAGCGCCAGCGGGTCGTGTGCTCCACGATCGGCGCGTCGGTGGATCTTGGGTCGTACGATCTGCGGCGGTTCTTCGTGAACGCGACCTACTGGGCCGCCGGACTCGAGGCGCGGATACCGGCGGCGAGCCGCGCCGACGTCGTGGGGGAGTACGCGCCGACGATGTTCGGTTTCGGCACGTTCACGAAGGGCATCAAGCCTTCGGCGCTGCGCTGAACCGTCGCGTCGCGCGACCCGCGCACCGTGCGAGTGCGCCTCGCTCGCGCTGGAAGCAGAGCGGCGTTTCGTGTAACCTTGCTCGCGCCATCGGACGGCACGGACCCGGGATCGACCCGGGATCCTCGTGTCGCCGTTCCCGACGGCGGCGCGCTGGTTCTCCGGGACCGTTCGTGGCTCGCCGTGACAGCGCTGCGGCGGGGACTGTTCGAGCAATCACGACGAAGGTCTCGGCATGAACGAACGAGAACTCTACCGGCAGAAGAAGCAGGCCCAGTTGGACGAATGGAGCGCCGAGATCCAGAAGATCAAGGCCCGGGCCTCCAAGGCCGGCGCGGACGCGCAACTGAAGATCGACAAGCAGGTCGCCGCGCTCGAGAAGCGGATCCAGGAAGGCAAGCTCGAGTTGTCGCAACTGGGCACGGCGAGCGAGGAGGCCTGGGGATCGCTCAAGACGGGCATCGAGGAGGCCTGGGGCTCGATGAAGTCCGCCGTCCAGGATGCGTCCTCGAAGCTCAAGGAACGGGAGAAAGTCTAGGGCGCCGCGCCGGGCGCCGCGCACCTTCAGAACTCTCCGTCCCGCACGTACGGGCGGCTCCACAGCGTCACCTGCAGCAGGCACGACTTCAGCCACGCCGCGTGCATCTTCTCGACGGCTTCGGCGGAGTGGCCCCGCTTCGCCAGGAACGGCTTGAGCGTGAACGTCACGGGGTAGATCAGGAGGAACAGGTCGCGGAACGGGACGATCCGCGTCGAGTCGGCGCCGTCGGTGCGGTTCTTCTTCCCGCTGTGGTGGCGCAGTCCGATCTCGTTCTGGTAGTCGAGCCACTTCTGGTCGTACTCGGCCCGGGCCGTGTCGAGGATCCATTGGCCGAAGCGCTTGCGCACAGCGCCGAGGTAGTCGCCCAGCGGCTTGCCGTCGCTCTTGCCCGCGAACGACGCGAGCAAGTGCGGCGTCGCGCCGACGAATCCGTACCACACGTCCAGGATGGCCTCGACCTCGTCCTTGACGACGTCGTGGGAGAGGCGCAGGTGCTTGACGTCCTCTTCGCCGAACAGGACGCTCTTCTTCATGAGCGCGAAGTCCGCGAGGGTCACGGGCGAGCGCGCGACCGCCGTGGTGCCGTAGGTGTAGCCGGGGATGTGCGTGGTCGTCGTCATGGATCGGCTCCTGGCCGCTTCGGGCCTGTCGAGCACACGAGCGTGCCCGGTCGCCCGCGAGGCTAGGCGCACGGACCGGCCGCGTCAGGAAGGCACTTTTCGGTAAGCTGGATTCCCATGCCGCGCAACGACGTCCCGACCGGCGAGCAGCTCGCACCCCGCGTTCCCGTGGCCGAGATGGTGGAGAGCATCGTCGGCTGCAAGTGGGCTCTGCGCCTCCTGCAGTTGTGCACGGAGGGGCACAGCCGCCCGAGCGCGTTCCTGCGCGAGTGCCCGGGGCTCTCCGCGAAGGTGATGAACGAGCGCTGGAGGAAGATGCTGCGCTTCGGGATCGTGCAGCGCACGGTGACCGGCGAGAAACCGCCGGTCGAGGTCGAGTATCGCCTGACGCCGTTCGGCCGGCGGTTCTCCGCGATCATCGGGGAGGTGCGCAAGCTCCAGGAGGAGATGGACCGGGGCGCGCTGTCGGGCACGGCGAGCACGTCCATGAAGGCGACACGTCGGTAGCCGGACCTCACTCCCAGGCCTGCTGGCCGAGTTGGCACCACGGCACTACCTCGACGTCCTCGACGCGCGTGCGACGGTCGCCCGCGTAGACCAGCCGCCGCTCGACGGACCGCGGCGGGATCGGGGCGGCGCGCAAGGTGGCCTCCAGGACGGCGAAGGGTGGCGCGATCTCGGTCGGCGTCGTCCGGCTCGACTTCACTTCGACCGCGATCGGGCCGCGTGCCCTCTCGATGACCAGATCGACCTCCGCGCCGCGGGCGTCGCGATAGTAGTAGAGGTCGGCTGGCAAGTCCCGATTCCAGCGCCACTTCAGCAACTCGGACGCGACCCAGCTCTCGAAGAGCGCGCCGCGCAACGGGTGCCAGGCCAGGTCGTCCTTCGACCGGATGCCGAGGAGATGGCAGGCCAGGCCGGTGTCGTAGAAGTGGAGCTTGGGGCTCTTGGTCAAGCGCTTCGTCACGTTGCGATGAAGCGGCTGCAGGCGGAAGACGACGTAGCTGGCCTCGAGCACGGAGATCCAGCGCCGTGCCGTGGTCTGCGAGACACCGCAGTCGGCACCGAGGGACGAGAGGTTCAGCACCTGACCCGCCCGCCCGGCGCAAAGCCGCAAGAAGGTCTGAAAGGTCGCGAGGTCCCCGATCTCCAGTACCTGCCGCACGTCGCGTTCCACGTAGTTCATCACGTAGTCCGCGAACCACGGCGGGGAGGGGATGACCTGGTCGTAGAGGCGCGGATAGCCACCGCGGAGGACTTGAGCCTCAACGTCGTCCGCGAGCAGTCCAGCGCGCGCGAGCTCGCCGACGGAGAGCGGCAACAACTGGAGCATCGCGGACCGACCGGCGAGCGACTGGGAAATGCGTTCGAGCAGCACGAAGTTCTGCGACCCCGTCAGGATCCACTGCCCATTGCGGCGTCGATCGTCGACGAGTCCCTGCAGGTAGGAGGGCAGATCGGGCGCGCGCTGGATCTCGTCCAGCACGGCGCCGTCCGGGTAGCGCGCCAAGAAGCCGCGCGGGTCACCCAACGCCTCTTCGCGCACGTCCGGATTCTCGAGCGAGACGTAGGGCTTGTCCGGGAAGGCAGCGCGGCAGAGCGTGGTCTTCCCGCTCTGCCGGGGCCCGGTCAGGGTGACGACGGGGAGTTGACGGGCGCGCTCGACGACGACGCTGGCAAGATCCCTCGGAATCACGGCCCGTGCAATATCGACACCTCGTGTTGAAATTGCAAGAACCGCCATAAGGTGCTTATACACAATGTGTTGTGAGCGCGCTCGGCCGCGGGGCGGGCCCGCACCGCCGCACACCGGGGGCGGGGCACCTCCCCCGGTGGGGCCAGCGCCGAGCCTGTCGAGGCCCGCGAACAGGGGGGCGGGGTGGGTATCCTCCGCCCGCGAAGTCTTCCTGCCAGCGGCGCCGAGGACGGCAGAGCGAGGAACGGGCGAGCGCCATGACCGACCCTACGTGTGCAATCGAGAGACTGCGTCTCCCGCCCAAGGACGGGGACCTGCGCGGCCTCGCGGAACTCCTGCTCGATGCCGTCGGGTCGGGTGCGGCCGTGAGCTTCCTCGGTTCGCTGACGCTCGATCAGGCCGCGGAGTGGTGGCGGACGACGCTCGAGAGGGCTCACCCAGCTGCGATCTTCCTCGTGGCGCGCGACGCGCGTGGGATCGTCGGCAGCGTGCAATTGCATCCCGCCTGGGCGCCGAACCAGCCCCACCGCGCCGAGGTCGTGAAGCTGCTGGTGCACCGCCGCGCCCGTCGCGCGGGCCTCGGCAATCGGCTCATGCAGGCGATCGAGGACGAAGCGCGGCTCGCAGGTTTCCGGCTCCTCACGCTGGACGCGAAGAAGGGCGAAGCGGCCGAGCACCTGTACCGGCGCCGCGGCTGGATCCACGTCGGCACGATTCCGCGCTTCGCGCTCGATCCGGACGGCAAGACGCCGCACGACGCGGTCGTCTTCTACAAGGAGCTCGAACCGGACGGGAGACCGGGCGCCGCGACGTGACCGCCGGCCGAGCGACGATCGTGCCCATGCCCGAGGCCCGGGCTTGAACCTCCGGCAGGCGACGCTCGCGGACATCGCCGGCATGCACCGCGTGCGTCTCTCGGTGCGCGAGAACCGTCTGTCCTCGCCCGATCGGGTCACGGAACGGGACTACGTCGCGGCGATCCAGGAACCGGGCCGGGGATGGTTGGTCGAGGCGGACGGAGCCATCGTCGCGTTCGCGGTGGGCAACGCCGGCACCGGGAACGTCTGGGCCCTGTTCGTCCATCCCGACTACGAGGGTCGCGGGATCGGTCGGCGGCTCCACGCGGCGATGGTGTCGTGGCTGTGGTCGCGCGGCCTGCCGCGGTTGTGGCTCACGACGTCTCCGGGCACCCGGGCAGAAGGCTTCTACCGGCGCGCGGGCTGGCGCGAGAGCGGATTCGAAGCGTCGGGCGAGATGCGTTTCGAACTGGAACGCTCCTGACCCACGTGCGGCATGCCCGTAGGATGAGGAGTCCTGCCTGCGACGAGGAGGAACGCGCCATGCCGCACGCCATCGATCCCACGGAGCCCATCCGCGCCATGGCCGCGGCATTCCCCGAGGTGGCGCAGGGCACGTCCTGCAACCAGGGCTCCTTCAAGGTCGGGAAGAGCTCGTTCCTCTTCATCGGCCCGGGCGCCAAGGGTCAGGGCTACAAGGCGATGTTCAAGCTGGACCGCTCGCTGCCGCAGGCGCGCAAGCTCGCGGCCAGCGATCCGACGCACTTCGAGGTCGGCGGCATCGGCTGGGTCACGGCGCGCTTCACCGCGGAGAAGCCGCTGTCGCGCTCGATCTGGGAGAAGTGGCTGAAGGAGTCGTACGGGCTGTTCCGCAAGCCCGCCGCCAAGGCGAGGCAGCCGGCGGCCCGGAAGAAGTCGGCGCGCAAGCGCTGATCAGCGCAGCCGGGCCAGCCACGCGACGAGCGCCAGGATCTCCGCCTCCTGGAACGTCGACAGGAGGCCGCTCGGCATGATCGACACTGTCGACGCGGCGCGCTCCTCGATGTCGTCGATGGCCAGCTCCTCGACGGCGCCGCCGTACGGATCGGTCTGCACGCGGACGGTGCGCGCGTCCTGCGCCAACACGCGCCCGGCAACCATGATCCCGTCCTTGGTCAGGAACACCTCGGCCACGTACTCGGGCGCGATCGAGCGCGAGGGTTCGAGGACGTGGAGCAGCAGTTCCTCCGGCGTGTAGCGCGTCACGACCTCGCGCAGGTCGGGGCCCGTCGTGCCGCCCTCTCCGCCGATCTGGTGGCAACGGATGCACGAGGCGGCGTCGAAGACGCGCCGGCCGTCGGCGACGAGCCGTTCGTCGACCGACCTCAGGCGCGGCCGCAGCTCGTCGACCGTCCAGTTTCGCACGAACGCGCGCCCGCTGCCCACGGTCTCCGTCGCCCCGGGTCCGGGGTCGTCCTCGGGCGCCTCGGCGACGACGTGCGCGACGCCGTTCATGCGGATCCAGTGCCCGGGGAACGTGCACACGTAGGGATAGTCGCCCGGCTCGGACGGCGCGCGGAACGACAAGGTCTGCGTCTCGCCGGGTTGCAGCATGCGCGACGCCTGCAACACTTCCGGCATCTGGGGCACATAGGCCTTCGACGCCGCGTCGGGCGACGCCGCCATGCGCTCGGCCGCCATGCCGACGCGCGCCAAGGCGCCGGGCGCGGTCAGCACGAGGTTGTGCGGCATGATGTCGACGTTCTCGAACACGAGGTCGACGCGACGCCCGGCGACCAGCGTGATCTCGCGGCGGTCGTACAGCAGGCTGTCGGGCACGGTGCGGATCACGACGACCTGCGTGCCCACGCCGCGGCGCAGCGCGCCGAGCTGCCGGGCCAGCTCGGGTCCGAGCTCCTGCCTGCGCTCCAGGATCTGGTCGGCCAGCGCGAGGAGTGCGCGGGACTCGGGCGAGTCGAAAGCGTCGGTCGAGCGCTCGGCGAGCAGGTCGCGCATCGAGCGGGAGAGGGCGGCGAGCGCGCCGGCCGGCCACTGCCCGACGGGAATCCCCAGCAGCGCCTCCACGGCCGCGGAGCGCAGCGTCTCGTCCGCGAAGAGCGGCGCGAGCGCGCTCACGGCCTCGCCCGGACGCAGGCCGAGCGCGGCGAGCGCGGCCGCCGCCGAGCGCCGGAGCTGCACGTGCGCGGGCGGCACCTCGACCGTGATCGTGCGTCCGGAACCGCCAGCGGCGCGCGTGAACACGCTCCTGCGCCCTTCGTCGAGCACGCGCACGACCGCGCCCTCCAGCCGCCGTCCGAACGCCTCGTCGGCGCGATTCCAGATGCGGACGGCGTCGATCGGCCGCTCGCTGCCGAGGTCGACCTCCCACCACGGATCCGGGCGGTCCTCGATCGTGTGCGTCTGACCGCCGTCGGCCCACGTGCCGCTCGTGTTGCCGTCGAGCGCGCGGCCCGCGTTGCCGCCCCAGTTCGTCGTCGACTGCGTGGCGCGGCCGCCCTGCGCCACGTTGATGCCGCCGTGCAGCACTTCGACTTCCGCGAGCGTCAGGGTGCGGCGCGCGCCCGGCAGCTCGACGCGGACGTAGCGGCCGCGCGCGGGCTCGGACGCCGCAGGGAGCGGCTGCTCCAATAGCGCGATGCACAGGGAGAACACGCTCTCCCTGGCGGGCGCGGACTTCAGGAACGGGGCGGCGTCCAGCACGTCGAGCAGAGCGGGCGCGACGCCGCCGCCGTTCGCAGGCGACGCGTCGACGGCGCCCAAGAGGTCGATCCGCGCCGCGGTCGCCAGGCGGCGCGTCGTGGCCCGGCGTCCCGCGCCGGCAAGTCGCGCGAGGTCCGCGGCGAGCGGTGCCTCCGACCCGTTCGCGACGCGCGCCAAGGCCTGGAACAGGCCCGCGAGCAGGTGATCCACGTGCCCGTGGTCCCGCGCGTCGGCGCGTTCGACGGCCGAGAGGAGCTCCGCGCGCGCGGACGTGCCGTGCAGGCGCGCCAACGAGCGCGCGGCGTCCGCGTACTGATCGGCCTCCATTCCGTGACGGCGCAGCCACTCCAGGTGGACAGCCTCCGACGGCGGCAGCGCGGTGATCACGTCCGTTTCGCTGCGCTCGAGCACGTACGCCAGCGCGGCGGCATCGTCGGCGGCGAAGGGCCGGCCAGCGGCGAGCGCGGCGCGCCACTCGGCCTCCAGCGCGCGCATCGTGGCGTCGAGCGCGTACGTCAGGAACCGGTCCATCGGCCGCGACAGCACGCGCAGCGCGAGCTCGGCGGCGCGTGCGTCCTCGACGAAGCTGAGCGCCACGACGGCCTCCAGCCGAACGCGCGGGTGCTCGTCCTCGACGGCGCGCGCGAGGGGTCCCAGCAGGTCGGCCGCGTCGCGCCGCATGTGGCGCAGCACGCGGACCGCAGCCGCGCGTGCGCGCGGTTCGGGCGAAGCGAGCACGCGCTCCAGGAGCGCGCGGTCGAGCACGGCGTGCTGCTGCTGCAGCCACAGCGCTTCCAGACGGTGGTGCTCGACGTCCGGATCGCGCGCGTCGAGCCCCGCGACCCAGGCGGTGGCGGCCGCGACGACCTGGCCGGTAGGCCTCCCGGAGAGCTCGATGCGCGCGCGGTAGCGCACGCGATCGTCGCGTGACTTCAGCAGGTCGAGCAGCTCGGCGACCGGACGCCCGGCGATCGGCGCGGGCTTCACGCGATCGCGGCCGCGGCACGTCACGCGGTAGATCCGCCCGTGCTTCTGATCGCGGCTGGGGTCGCGCAGATGGTGCTGCATGTGCCCGATCAGCGGGTTGTGCCAGTCGAGGAAGTACAGCGCCCCGTCGGGGCCGACCTCCAGGTCGACCGGCCGGAAGTTGGGGTCCGAGCTGTGCACGATCGGGTCGCGTTCGACCGCCGAGAAACCCGAGCCGTCATCCGCCACGCGGTAGCGGAAGATGCCCTGGAACCCGATCACGTTGGCGATCAGGTAGTCGCCTTGCATGTCGTCGGGGAAGTGCGCGCTCGACAGGATCTCGGTCCCGCCCGCCGGCCGGCTGCGCTGTTCGAAGAACGGGAAGTACCGCGGATGCTGTCCGGGCGCGTCGACGCGGACGCTGATCGGCAGCGCGTGGAAGTTCTCGTTCGTCGTGCCGTCGGTGACGAAGTCCTGTCCCCAACGGTCGAACACGTGGCCGTGCGGGTTCAGGAAGCCGTAGGGCGCGTAGCGTTCGACGCGCCGCGTGCGCGGCTCGAAGCGCCACACGCAGCCGTCGTGCTGGCGCACAGGCCCGTGCACGCTCTCGATCTGCGAGCGGTGGAAGATGCCTTCCTGGAAGTACAGCGCGCCGTCGGGGCCGAGCACGAAGCTGTTCGCGGAGTGGTGCGTGTCGGCCGAGCTGAGCCCGTGGAGGATGCGCTCGCGCCGGTCGGCGACGCCGTCGGCGTCGGCATCCTCGAGGAACAGGAGGTCCGGCGCGTTGGCGACGACCACGCCGCCGTTCCAGAACTCGAAGCCGGTCGGGTTGTGCAGGTCGGCCGCGAAGGCCGTGCACGTGTCCGCGCGGCCGTCGCCGTCGACGTCCTCGAGGACGAGCAGCTTGTCGTCGCGCGGCTCGTCGGGCTTCCAGTGCGGGTACGTGCGCCACGCCGCGACCCACAGGCGGCCGCGCGTGTCCCACGACATCTGCACCGGGTTGGCGAGGTCGGGGAAGCGCTCCTCGCTCGCAAACAGGTTGACGTCGAGGCCGGGGCCGGGCGTCATGCGCGTGACCGCCTTGTCGCCCGACAGGAACGCGTGCGCGCCCTCGGGGCCGTCACCCGGCCGATTGGTGACCACGGGAATCAGCGGCGGCACGGGCACGGCGGGGATGCTCTCCGGCGCAACGCCCCGCGCCAGCGCCCACATGCGCCGGTCGAGGTTCGCGCATTCGGCGTCGAGCACCTCCAGTTCTCGTTGCAGGACCTCACGGTTCGTGACGCCGCCCTCGTAGGCGAGCAGCGAACGGTCGCCGTACACGTTGTAGCCGTCGGTCGCGTGGTAGCGGTTGTGCCACAGGGGAGCCTTCTCGAGCGCGACGCGGCGCAGTCCGGCGACGCGCGCGGGATCGAGGGCAGCGCCCCGGGGGAACAGGGCCGCGTCCAGCGCCGCCGCCAGCGCCGCCTCGCCGCGCTCGTTCAGGTGGATGCCGTCGATCGTGAGCGGAGCGCGCTCCGTCGCGTACGCGGCCGACAGCGGCGTGAACACGTCCGCGTACGGGAGGCGCTTCTCGCGCGCGACGTCGGCCAGGACGCGGTTGTAGGCCGCGATGCGCCGGTTCTCGGCCGCGGGGTCCGGCAGCAGCGGATCGCCGAGGTCCTCGCACGGGATCGAGGAGACGAGCACGAGCCGCGGAGCGCGCGCGCCGTCGTAGCGCTGCGCCAGAGTGCGGTCGACGAAATCCAGGAGGTCCCGGCGGAACGCCGGCAGGCCGGCGTCGCCCTCGAAGGACTCGACGTAGCCGAAGAAGGCCAGGACGACGCTCGCGCCGCAGCGCGCGAGGTGCTCGTCGGGCGTGCCGAACCCCGCCGTGCGCTGGCGCACCGTGAGCGTGTCCGCCGCGAAGCCCAGGTTGCGCAGCGCGAGCTCGTGCTCGGGGAAGCGCGCATGGAGGCGCGCCTCGAAGTGTCCGCCGTGCAGCATGCGCTCTGCGAGCGCGTTGCCGAGGAGACAGATCCTGTCGCCGCGCTCCAGCGCGAGGTGCGGCGCCGCGTCTGCGCGCCGCGCAGAGCCGGGGATGCTCGCCGCGGCTGCGGCGGTGAACGCGACGAGCGCCAGGCCGGACACGATCGTCGCTGCTCGGAGCATTCGCGGAGTGTAGACGGGCGGGCCGCAACGGACCACAACGCGCGGTGCGGGGTGCTTGGCGCGACGCGGACGCGGTGCTAGCTTGCTCCGTTCCCCGGAGGTGTCCATGCCGCTGCAGCTCTACATCGCCACGCGCAAGGGTGTCTGGATCGCCACGGCCGGCGCGGATCGCCGCACGTGGTCGCTCGCGGGCCCGAGTTTCCTCGGCCAGCAGTGCCACCACGTCGTGCTCGATCCGCGCGACCAGAAGACGCTGTTGTGCGCCTCGCGCCAGTGGCACCTGGGGCCGACGGTCTTCAAGAGCACGGACGGCGGCAAGACGTGGAAGGAGGCCGCGACGCCGCCGCAGTTCGTGAAGGACGAGCCGCGCGGCCGCGCGGTCGACCACGTGTTCTGGATCACGCCCGGTCACGCCAGCGAGCCGAACGTGTGGTACGTCGGAACGTCGCCCAAGGGCCTGTTCCGCAGCGAGGACGGCGGCGTGACGTGGTCACCGGTGTCGGGATTCAACGACCACCCCGAGCAGCACAAGTGGGTCGGCAGCGACAAGGACCAGACGCCCGACGGCGGCAAGCTGCACTCGATCCTGGTCGATCCGCGCGACAAGGAGCACCTGTACCTCTCGATGTCGTCGGGCGGGACGTTCGAGTCCAAGGACCGCGGAGCCTCGTGGAAGCCGCTGAACTCGGGCGTCGCGGCCGACTTCTACCCGCCCAAGGAGGACGGCAGCGAGTACGAGTTCGGGCACGATCCGCACTGCGTCGCGCAGCACCCGCTGAATCCGGACCGATTGTGGCAGCAGAACCACTGCGGCATCTACCGCATCGACCGTCCGGCGGAGCGCTGGGAGCGCGTCGGCAGGAACATGCCCAAGGAGGTCGGCGACATCGGGTTCCCGGTCGTCCTGCATCCGCGCGATCCGGACAAGGCCTTCGTCATCCCGATGGACGGATCGGGCGACTGGCCGCGCACTTCGCCCGGCGGGAAGCCGGCCGTGTACGCCACGCGCGACGCGGGCGCGACCTGGGAACGGCGTGACGCGGGGCTTCCGCGCGAGCAGGCGTGGTGGACGATCAAGCGACAGGCCGCATGCTCCGACGACAAGGATCCGCTCGGCCTGTACTTCGGCACGACCGCCGGCGAGTTGTGGGGGAGCGACGACGAGGGCCAGAGCTTCCGCTGCCTGTTCCGCAACCTGCCGCACGTCTACGCGGTGACGGCCGGCGAGCCGCGCTGAGCGATGCGAGTGGTCGTGCCCAGCCAGTTGCGCGAGTACACCGGCGGGCGCCTGGAGGTCGAGGCCCAGGGCGCGACGCTGGGCGAGGTGCTCGCCGACCTGGAGCGCCAGTTCCGGGGCATCCGCTTCCGCGTGATCGACGAGCACGACCGCGTGCGGCCGTACATTGCGATGTTCGTGGGCGGCGAGCGGCAGGAGGACCTGACCGCTCCGATCCCCGCGGGCGCCGAGCTGTACATCGCCGGCGCGCTGAGCGGCGGTTGACGGCTAGCGCCACACCACGCGCAGGCCGTTCGTCAGGTTGAACGTCGCGGGCGTGCAGAAGTCGGCGGCGTTGCGGTACCAGACCTGGTAGCCGCGCGTCGATCCGGGCGTCGTCACCGCGCCGCGCACCGAGATCGACGTGCCGCCGGGTTCCGGCAGGCGCGCGGTGCCGCCGGCGGCCGCCACGGCGCCCAGGCGGATCACGCTGCCGCCCGCGCAGCGCAGGCCGTCGCCGAAGGGCGCGCCTTGGCCGCCCGCCACCTCGCTCGTGCCCTGGAAGAACGTCACCGTCGAGTTGGAGAGCTCGCTGGCGACGAGCTCGAGCGTGTCGGCGGCGAGGATCGGCATCCCCGCGTGCGCGAGCGCCGCGCCCAGCGCGGAGATCGAGCTCGCGCAACCGCGGCCCGGCGCGCCGGCGTTGCCGCACGGACACGGCGTCGCGCTGCCGTCGCCGGCGCAGAACGGCGCAGGCGGCGGCGGGCCGGCGACGATCCTGCGCAAGTCGCCCAGGAAGTAGTCGCACACGTACAGTTCGCCCGCCGCATCCTCGCCGAAGCTGGCGGGGTGCTCGACGACGATCTCGGCCGTGCGCTCCGCGAGGTCGCTGATCGCGCCCCCGCTCCAGCGCATCGTCCAGATGCGGCCGCTCTGGTAGTCGCCGAACAGGTACGCGCCCTGCAGTCCTGCGATCGCGCCGCCGCGGTAGACGTAGCCGCCGGTCACGGAGCGGCCGAGGGAGTGCCCGTAGTCGTGGACCGGCGCCGTCAGCGCGGGATCGGTGCACGCGCAGCCGCCGTACATCGTGCACCACGTGCCCTCGAGGCAGCGCCAGCCGTAGTTGGCGCCGCCCGCGCTGGGCGCCTGGACGTTGATCTCCTCGCGCGTGAACTCGCCGACGTCGGCGATCCACAGCTCGCCGGTGAGCCGGTCGAACGAGCAGCGCCACGGGTTGCGCAGGCCCAGCGCCCAGATCTCGGGCGCCGCGCCCGCCGTGCCGACGAACGGGTTCGACGGGGGGATGCGGTAGTTGCGCGTCGCGTCCGCGGGGAAGTCGTCGCCGCGCACGTCGAGGCGCAGGATCTTGCCCAGGCGCAGCGCGAGGTTCTGCGCGTTGTTGTTGGGATCCTCCTGCGGACCGCCGTCGCCCGTGGACATGTAGAGGAAACCGTCCGCGCCGAATCCGAGCCAACTCCCGCGGTGGTGCGGCGTCGACTGCGCCAGGAACATCACGGTGTGCGCGGACGCGGGATCGGCGACGTCGGGATCGGCCGTCACCTGGAAGCGCACGAGGTTCGTGTCACCGAGCGTCCCCGACGTGTAGACGACGTAGAAGAACCCGTTCACGGCGTAGTCGGGGTCGAAGCACAGCGAGAGCAGGCCGAACTCCAGGGTCGAGGAGTTCACGATCGAGGTGATGTCGAGGAACGGAGCGGGCAGGATCGTGCCGCCCTGCACGATCCGGATCCGACCGGGCTTCTCGACGACGAACAGGCGCGTGACGTCACCAGGCGCGTGCGTGACGCACAGCGGACGCGTGAAGCCGGTCGCCACCAGCTCGCTGGCCAGCGGCGTCTGCGACCCCGCGCGCGCGCAGGGCAGCGCGATCAGGATGGCGGCCAACGCGGCGCTCGTGCGGGTTCGCATGCTCGTGGCGCGGGGCCGGAGCCGTCGCGGCAGCGACCCGTCACGGCCATTGAACCACGATTGCACGCGGCCGTGCAGGCGCGCGACGCCTGAATGCCGTGCCCGGGCACGGCCGGGCGGGCCTACGACAGGGGCGGGAGCTGTCCGGCGCGCACGAAGGCGGCTTCGAACAGGTACAGGCACAAGAGCGCCAGCAGCGCGGCGGCGAGAGGTGCGCCCGGTGCCACGGCCCACAAGGCCAGCGCGGCGGCAGTGAAGGCCGTGCCCGCGCCCCACGAGAACTGGAACGCGCGGCGGAACGGCCCGACGCGCACCGCGTCGAGGAACGCGGCCGCCTGGCGCGCGTTCTCGGTCGCGTGCCGCTTGTAGCGCTCGAGGATCATCAGCAACCAGTGCGCGAGCAGCGCGACGGCGAACACGACGCGCAGATCGGACGAACCGGGAGCGAACGGCGCGAACAGCGCGGCGCCGCACAGGACCGCCTGCGCCGTGAGGTGCGGGAGCACCAGCGGGCTCTGCCACAGGTCGCGGCCCTCGCACTGGCGGAACAGGAACGCGGTGTAGCCGGCGACGCCCAGGCCCAGCACGGCGTTGGGCCAGCGCAGCGTGTCGGCCAGCTCCGCGTGACCCAGCCAGCGCAGGACCAGGATCGCGGCGGTCAGCGCGCTGAACGCCGTCAGGATCCAGCCGCCCTTCACGAGCCAACTGCGCGTGTTCGGGCGCGTGAGCAGCTTGTAGAACGCCAGCGGCCGCGCGAGGTCGTCGATCAGGAGGCCCGTGGTCACCAGCGTGAACGCGAGCGCCGCGATCTCCGGCAGCCAGGTCGCCGCGAATCCCGTGATCCCGAGCAGCGCGAGGAACGGCGCGAGCAGCGCCGCGCCCGCGGCGACGCCCTTCGTCAGGAGGTACAGCGCGACGTGCCAGCCCCACTCGACCTTGTGGCCCACGTCGAGCACCGTGCGCGTGTCCGGTTCCAGCGGCAGGTCCGCGGGCCAGGGCTCGGGCTTGTCGGGCGGCCGGTCGCTCCAGATGTAGGTCGACGGACGCTCGGCGCGGCCGGGCTGCAGCAGCGTCGGCTCGACGTCCAGGTAGTGCACGTTCGGGCCCGTGTTCTGCTCGGTGCGCCGGCGCAGCGTCTCGTGCTCGGCCACCATCTGCGAGATGCGCGACGTGGGATCGTGCAGGTCGCCCGACACGATCGCGCCGGGCGGGCACACGACCTCGCAGGCGGGCTTGAGGTCCTGCTCGACGCGGTGCGCGCAGAAGTGGCACTTCTCCGCGGCACCGGTGTCCTCGTTCAGGTAGATCGCGTCGTAGGGGCAGCCCTGCATGCACGCGCGGCAGCCGATGCACGCGTCGCGGTCGAGGTCGACGATGCCGTCCTTGCGCTTCGACAGCGCGTTGACCGGGCAGATCGTGACGCACGGCGCCTTCGTGCAGTGGTTGCAGCGCAGCACCGCGAAGTGCCGCTTGACGGCCGGGAAGCGGCCCTTCTCCTGGTACTTGACCCAGGTGCGGAAGCTGGCGACCGGGACCTCGTTCTCGGACTTGCACGCGACCGTGCAGGCGTGGCAGCCGATGCACCGGCGGTGGTCGATCAGGAAGCCGTACTGGACCATCGGGCGCGCCATCATGGCGGCCGCGCGCCGGCGGACAAGGATCGGGGCCGCGGAAGCCGCCGACCGGGCCGCGGTGGCCTGCAACGCCGCTCAGCCTGACGGCAAGGAGGCCGGAGTAGACTGAACCTAACCGGAGACCGACCATGAGACGAATCCTGCTCGCGACCTGTCTTGCAACCTGCGTTCCGCTCGGGACGGCCCTGGCGGGCGACGTGCGCGTCGTCGTGCCCGTCGGCGGCCCGTACCTGACCGTCCAGTCGGCGGTCGACGCCTCCGCCGACGGCGACGTCGTGCTCGTCCGCGCGGGCGACTACAACGGGTTCAACGTCGTCGGCAAGGGCGTCGCCGTCGTCGCCGACACCGGCGACCTGGTGCGGATCTTCGGCGCCATCCGCGTGCGCAACTGCACGGGCGACGTGCTGCTCGCCGGCCTGCAAGGCACGGGCGGTTCGGGGTCCCTCGCGGCCGAGGTGAACGCCCTGACCGCCGCGTCGAACACGGGTGCCCTGCGCGTGCAACACTGCACGCTCGCGGGTTCGCCGACCGGACCGGTGTGCGAGCGGCGGCACGCCGCCCTCGTCCAGGACTGCCCGAACGTCGCGTTCCTGAGCTGCACCCTGACCGCGGCCAACTCGGACGGGGCGCTGCACGGAAGCGGCATGACCGGCAGCAGCGGCCTCTCCGCCATCCGGTCCTCGGTCGCGGTCCACGATTCGGAGCTGCGCGGCGGTTCGACGGCCTGCGCGGCGCTGGGCTACGTCGGCGCCGACGGCGGCGAGGGTCTGCAGGCGGACGCCGCCACGTTCGTGTTCGCCGCGAACGCGGTGGTGCGCGGGGGCAGCGGCACGGGCGTCCCCTGCGGCGACGGCGGCGGAGGCGGCCACGGCGTCGAGGCCCGCGGCGCGGGCACGTCCGTGCGCCTGCTCGACACCCTGACCTCGGGCGGCGCGCCGGGGATCGGCAACACGCCGTACCAGTGCCCGTGCGCGCCGTGGTGGTTCTGCTGCGACTGCTTCTGGGACGGCTACCCCGGGCAACCCGTGTACACGTACCCGGGCGCCTCGGTCGTGACGCTGGCGGGGCAGCACCGGCGCCTCGACGGACCGGACGTGGCGCGCGAGGCGACCACGATCGTGCTGGAGTGCCGCGGCGCGCCCGGCGACCTGGTGGCGCTCGCGATCGGGCGCGGCGCGCCGTTCGTGCACGTCCCCGGCGCGAACGGCGTGCAGCTCGCGGGGCCGGCGGGCACGCCTCCCCGGTACCGCATCCTGGGCATGGTCCCGGCCGGCGGCGTGCTGACTGCGCCGCTGACGCTGCTGTCCTTGCCGCCGAACGTGCAGGGCGAGGTCTGGCACCTGCAGACGATCCACGTCACCGGTGCGGGCACGCGCCACTACGCGGGGTCGCTGAGCCTCGTCGTGCTCGACTCGGCCTTCTGAGCCGCCGCGGCTACGACCCCAGGAGGTCGTCGACCTCGCGCCGGAACTGCTGCACCAGCGCGGGGTTCGCCGCCGCCACGTCGGCCAGCTCGAGCGGATCGGCCGCATTGTCGAACAGCTTCTCCGTGCCGCGCATCTGGACGTAGCGCCAGCGGCCGTCGAACAGCGCGCGCTGCACGACCGTCTGCTGCGCGGGGTTCGTCGTCCCCCAGGGCTGGAAGGCCTCGACGTAGACCCGCGTCCGCGCTCCCGGGGCGCCGCCCAGCACCGGCAGGAACGAGACCGAGTCGTAGTCGGTGACGCTGACCGGCGGCGGCGCGCCGACGGCGTCGAGCACCGTGTGGTGCAGGTCGACGACGTGCACCAGCGCGTCGGTGGCCGTGCCCGGCGCGGCGACCTCGGGTCCGGCGACGATCAGCGGCACGCGCGTCCCGCCCGAGAGCACCGAGCGCTTGGCGTGCGCGAAGCCGGGCGGCAGCGCGTTGGAAACCGTGCCGTTGTCGCCGACCACGATCACGAGCGTGTTGGCGCGCACCGCCGGCGCGAGGCCGGCGAGCAGCTCGCCCAGGACCGTGTCCACGCCCTCCATCGCGGCGCGGAAGGGCAGTTGAACCTCGGGGTAGCCCGCGCGCGCGCCGACCGAATCGCCGGCCTGCAGGCCCGCCGCCTCCAGTTCCGCGACGGTCGCCGCGCTCAGCGCGTCGAAGGGCGGAACGGTGAACGGCGCGTGCGGCGGGTTGAAGGCCAGGTACACGAACCACGGCCGCGTCTGGCTCGCGGTCCACGACAACGCGTCCTGCACGTGCACGTGCGGAGACCACACGGCGCGCGCGAACGGGCCGCGCAAGCCGCCGACCGGATCGACCGCCCCGTTCACGACACGGAACCACGGCGCGGCTCCGCCCTGGTTGGCGTAGTGCAGCGCGCTGTAGCGGTACCCGTTCGCGGGCGCGTGATCGAGGTTGGCGTCGGGCGGCACCAGCGCCGGATCCGCGACCGTCGACCAGCCGTCGCACAGATGCCACTTGCCGATCGCGGCGCAGGCGTACTCGGGCCGTCCCTGCAGGATCGCCTCGGGCAGCCAGGTCCACGCGTCGGCGAGGCGCTGGCCGAACGCGCGCGGCACGCCGGGGTCGAGGATGTTCTCGCCGAAGCCGGTGCGGAACGCGTGACGGCCCGTCTGGATGCACGAGCGGGTCGGGCCGCAGATCGGGTTGGCGTGGCCCTGCCGGAACAGTAGGCCCGAGGCCGCGAGGCCCGCAAGCGTCGGCGCGCGCACGTACTGGAACGCCGGATCGGTCGTGTGCTCCTCCCCGATCCCGTAGACGTCGAGCCACTCGACGCCGATGTCGTCGATCACGACGAGCAGGACGTTGCGCTGGGATCCGGTTGCCGTGCGTGTTCCGCGGGTCGCCATGGGACACCGATTCCGAGTCTGGGACTGCCCGCGTGCCGGGAATTCCGCGCGACGCGCCGGCTCCGCATCACCACACGCCCGGGACGAGGCGCCGGGTGCGGGCGGCGTACTCGCGGTACGCGTCGCCGAAGCGCTCGACCATCAGGCGCTCCTCGGGGCCCAGCCGGAAGGCGACGATCAGGACCATGGCGACGAGGTAGAGGGGGCCCACGAACGCGTTGGGCACGACGAGCCACTGGCCGATCGAGTACAGGAGCAGCGCCGTGTACATCGGGTGACGGATGCGCCGGTACACGCCCCCGGTCACCAGCGTGTGCGCCTCGCGGAGCTCCAGCGTGATCGACCAGTTCGTGCCCAGGTCCGCGTGCGAGCGGTGGAAGAGCCACAGGCCGATCGCGTAGCACCCCAGGCCCAGCGCGTAGGGGACGGGGCGCAGCGCGTGTTCGGCGAAGGCGAAGACGCCGGTCGCGACCCAAACGAGCGGCACGAAGAAGCTGAGCATCGCGAAGGCGAGCAGCGCGCTCTCCAGCGGTCCGCGCGCGCTGCGCGCGACCGCGACCGAGCGGCTGCGCTGCCCGTGCGGCGCGCGGATCGCGATCAGGA